>DAOVPY010000002.1 GCA_030628945.1 Candidatus Nealsoniibacteriota bacterium | reverse complement strand
ATTTCTTTTAATTTTTTGATGAGAGATTGTTTGGTATAGATAATTGGTTTTTTCTTTTTTTTCATAAATTATAAGAGTTTTGCTTGAGCTTCGTAATCCTTAATTCTTTTTTCGGCCATTTTACAATATTCAGGCGACATGTCTATGCCGATATAATCCCGTTTGAGATTGATGGCCGAAATCGCGGTTGTGCCAGAACCGATGAATGGATCCAAAACGATTTTAGCGTTCGTTGCAGAAACAATCCGGTCAATTAAATTTACCGGAAAAGCGGCCGGGTGGTCATTATTCATTTCTTGCGTAAATTCCCACACATCGCCATGCGCGTTTGATTTCGGCGCGAGTTTGAATTTTGGTTTAGCAATGAGGTAGACCACTTCATAGGTCGGCAAAAAATAACCCGGGTTAAAATTCAAACCACCTTTGCGTCTCCAAATGATAATTTGGCGTACAGGGAAACCGCTTACAATATCTTGACGATCTTGCAGCAATCCGGCTTGCACACGCCATTTGTGATTGTAAAAAATTGCGCCATTTTCCGGAATAATCCGCATCATTTCGTTGAGGCAATCTCGCTGCCATTTTACATACTTCTTATGCGGCATACAATCGTCATAATGTGAGTATCCTTTTTGTAAACCAGCATTTGCCCATTTGCCGCCGCGTCCATCTTTCAAACCATTGCCGGTAGAATTTTTGATATTATAGGGTGGCGAAGTAATCACTAAATCAACTGCTCTGTCAGGCATTTTTTTCATTACTTCAATGACATCGCCACAGATTATTTTATTGATGAAATCCTTTGGCCATTTCATATTCCATTATTATTTTATCACAAAAAATGCCAACTTCAAAGTTTTTTTGAAAACAGTTCTCGCCGCGCCCGCGAAATTACCCAAAATAAAACACCCGTAAAGGGTGTTCATTTTGGGTGCTCCGCGGGTAGGATTCGAACCTACAACCTGGGCCTTAACAGGGCCTCGCGCTACCGTTACGCCACCGCGGAATGTGTTTTGTTATAAATGATAATTGATAATTTGCTAATTGATTAATTATAAATGATTAATAATCAGTGATAAATGATTCGTTTCAGTATCCTCTTAGTTTTTTCAGGGATTTATGTCCTCGTATTCTTTCCAGGGATTTTGCTTCAATTTGTCTGATTCTTTCTCTGGTAACGCTGAACTCCTGGCCGACTTCTTCCAATGTGTGGGTTATTCCATCGTCTAAGCCGAATCTCATTTCCAGAATTTTTTGTTCCCTGGGAGTAAGGTCGCGCAGGATTTCTTTGAGTCGTTCTTTGAGCAAAGTTCTTGCCGCTTCAACCGAGGGCGAGATTATTTTTTCATCCTTGATAAATTCAGCCAGAATACTGTCTTTTTCGTCTGCTCCGACCGGTGTTTCCAGGGACACGGTTTCCTGGGAGATTCGCATAATATGCCGTATTTTGGCGACCGCAAGCCCCATTTCAGCCGCGATTTCTTCTGGCAAAGGGTTTCTGCCAAGGTTTTGCAAAAGAGAACGTCTCGCCTGGGTAAATTTGGTTATGGTTTCAATCATATGAACAGGAATCCGGATAATTCTTGCCTGGTCTGCCAAAGCCCTGGTGATAGATTGTCTTATCCACCATGTGGCGTAAGTGGAGAATTTGTAGCCCCTTCTCCAGTCAAATTTTTCAACGGCCCGGAACAGTCCGATGTTGCCTTCCTGGATTAAATCCAGAATGGTTAAATTCGGGGACCGGCCGATATATTTTTTGGCGATGGAGACCACCAGCCGCAGATTGGCGCGAGCCATTTTTTTTCTTGCTTCTTTGCTTCCCTTTTCAACTTCCTGAGACAATTCCCGCTCTTCCCGCGCCGTTAAAAAAGGAGTTTTGCCAATTTCCCGCAGATACATTTGAACCGAGTCTAACACGGTTTTTTCTTTTTTCAGCAATTTTTGTTTTCGTTTGACATCGGGTTTGTCTTTCTTTGATATTTCCAAAAATTCTTTTTTTTCTTTCACTTCAATTTCGTTCTTTTCCAAATCTTCATAAAGTTTTTCCAAGCCAGTGATATCTCTTTCGGCTTCCGGAAAAAGAAAGAGGATTTCCGACAAAGTGACGAAACCGCGCTGTTCGCCTTTTTGGATAAGGGTTTTAACTTTTTCCTCTGAGAAAATTTCTTTTTTTGCGAGCCTTTTCGCGGCAGGGGAGCGTTTTCGCAGGATTATTTTTTTCCTTTTTTTCTTGGCAGTTCTTTTTACCCTGTTAAATAATTTCGCTTTTGGCGAAATTCCCGCTTTGCGGGATTTAACAGGGTTAAATTGCCCGCTCTTTGCGCGAGCGCCCCGCTTTTTAGGCGGGGATTTAACAGGGCGATTTTTTTTTGTTTTTTTTCTTTTAGATTGAGGCATAATAATTTCCAGATATTTGGATTTATTCTTCTTTATTCGGAGTTTTCGGTTTTTGCGCTTCCTGTTTTTTGATATCTGCTGGTTTTTCTTGTTTTGCCTCCTCTTTTTTCAACGGTTCCTCTGGCTTTGCCAAAGTTTCTTTTTTCGGAGTTTCTTGTTTCAACGGTTCTTCCGGCTTTTTTGGAGTTTCTTTTGGTTTTTCCTCCTTGCCCGCCATAGTCCCGCTTTTTAGCGGGACGGAGGAGGGTTTTCCTTCTTCCTTTTTACTTTTTTTATGAACCGCTATTTTCGCTTGTTTTATAATGCCTTCTTTCACAAGCAAATTATGCGCGGTATTTGAGAGCTGCGCTCCTTTGCTCAGCCAGTACAGGACTCTTTCTTTTTTTATCGTTCTTTCTTTGGTGAGGGGATTATAAAATCCCAGTTTTTCCCTAAAACGGCCTCCCCTGGGAGATTTTCTTTTATCTGTTGCCACAAGTTTGAAAAATGGCTGATTTTTTTTACCGGTTCGCAATAATCTGATAACTAACATATTTTTTACCAATTTTTAGTTTCTAAAGCGTTTTTAGCGGCTTGTTCTTCGGCTTCTTGTTTTGATGAGCCCTTGCCCGAGGCAATAAGCTCTTTATCAAGAAAAACTCCGATAACAAACTGTTTAGCGTGGTCAGGCCCATGTTCTTTTAAGACCCTGTAGTTGGGCGTTATCCCGACTTTTTCCTGGGCTTGTTCCTGAAAACGGCTTTTATCGTCCCTGAAAAGACATTCTTTTAAAATTTTAGGGAGCTCTTCCATTAGATATTTTTTAATGAATTCCCGGCATACTTTGTATCCCCGGTCCAGATAAATTGCTCCTGTGAGCGCCTCAAAAGCGTCTGCTAAAATATATTGGCGGGCTTTGCCTTTTTCTTTGATTTCGCCCTTGGAAAGTAAAATAAAGTTATTGAGCTCTATTTTCTGAGCGATATTGGCAAGCATTTTAGCGTTCACTAAAGCGGCCCGCCAGTTGGTTAATTCTCCTTCTAATTTTTGAGGATAATTTTTATAAAGTTCTTCTGTCACTATCAGTTCCAAAACCGCGTCTCCCAAAAATTCCAGCCGTTCATTATGAAAGAGATGAAAATCAGGATTTTCATTCAGAAAAGAACGATGAACAAAGGCCTGAATCAACAAGTCCTTATTTTTAAATTTTATGTCTAATTTTTTTTCAAGAGCAGAGAAGTCCTTCATTTTTCATTTTGAATTTGTTTATACACCGTGCCAAGTACGCCGTTAATAAATTTTCCGGACGATTCGCCGCCAAATGTTTTTGCCAGCTCAATGGCTTCGTTAATAGCGACTTTTGGCGGAACTTCTTCTTTTTTTTCATACATAAGTTCGTAGAGCCCAATCCTTAAAACATTCCTGTCCACAACAGTGATTTGGTTTATTGGCCATTCCGGAGCCGCTTTTTCAATAATTTTATCAATTTTAGGCAGATGTTCAACTATGCCGTTAATCAATTGCCAGACAAAGTCCTGATTTTCCATACCCGGCCCGAATTCCTTTACGTTTTTCTCAACAATTTTTTTCAGAGTTTCTTGTTTTTTGCCGGAAAAGTCCCATTCGTAAAGAGATTGCATGGCAATACTTCTTGATAAATGACGACTACCCATAATTTAGTTTTTAGTTGTTAGTTGTTAGTTTTTAGAAAGAAGAGCATTTTAAATTTTTTGTTTCTTGGACAGGTTTTCCATATTCAACGGTTTGGCTTTCTTTCCCTCTTTTTCTTTTGCCGCGATTTCTTTTTCTTTCTTTTTTCTTTCCTTTTTGGTAAGTTTTTTCAGGACGTCAATCACTTCTTCGCCTTTATAATATCCGCAGTTCCAGCAGACACTGTGGGACAGAGTTGGCTTTTTGCATTTGGAGCAGATAGTCAAAGCAGGCGCCTTAATGAAAAGGTGCATTCGCCGATTATTTCTTCTTGATTTAGTATGTCTTTGTTTGGGAACAGCCATAATTACTAATTACAACATTATCACACAAAATTTAATTTTACAAGAACCAATGTAAAAGGGCCTTTTAGACGGGGCCCATTTTAAAGAATATATTTTAAAATTCCGCAGAGATTTTTATCTCGCGCAACTGCGTCCGCTATCTGCGTTATCTCTTCATCCTCGGGATTAAAAGCAATGCCCATGTTGGCTGCCAGAAGCATGGGAATATCATATTTGCTGTTCCCCACGGCAAATGTTCTTTTCAGGGAAACTTTCATTTTTTTAGTTAGACGAATAAGCGCTTCATCTTTTTTTAAGAGTTCCACCCGGGAAACGCCTTCTCCGGTGAGATATCCCTGTTTATCTATTTCCAAACCCTCGGCTAAAATATAGTTTAAATTTATGCCCAGCTCTTTTGCTACTTGCTCAGCCAGGACATCCAATCCGCAGCTCACGATTCCTATTATAAACCCTTTCTTTTTTAATTCCCTGATTGTTTCTTTTGCCCCGGGCATTATTTCAAAACCCGAGAGCGCTTCTTTGATTTTTGAAATATGCAGAGGAGGCGGCCATTTGGCAATGGTTCTTCGCATAAACTCTTTGTCATCTATTTCGCCTTTAATGTGTTTTTTTAAATCCTTGACGTTGTCTATGCCGCCAAAAAATTCATGCACCATTTTCCAGCTTGACCCTTGCTGTACCAGAACGCCGTCCATGTCAAAAATTACAGCTTTTCTTTTCGTCATTTTCATTTCTCTCCTTTTTTAAAAATTGTTAAGGTTCCTTTCTTTTATTAGAATAGTTGTTTCTATAAAAAAGGTCAACCCCGCGCCTTTTGAGTTTTTTGTTTTGGCTGATATACTAAACAGAGAACAATGACTAAAGCAGGGAAAAATTTTGTCCTTGGGATTTTTGCGGGCCTGATTTGTTTTAATATCCTGGCATGGCTTGCGGTTTTTGATTTAAGCAAGCCCAAATTTCTGGAAGTGAATTTTTTTGACGTTGGCCAGGGCGACGCCATTTTTATTGAGACGCCCGAAGGGCGTCAGATTTTAATTGACGGCGGCCCTGGTTCCGCTGTTTTGGAAAAATTGGGCAGAGAAATGCCTTTCTGGGACAGGACCCTGGATTTAATAATTTTAACCCATCCCGAGCACGACCACATTGTTGGTTTAATTGAAGTTTTGCAGAGATACAAAGTAGATTATATTTTATGGACCGGCATCAAGCGCGAGACAGCCGAATATAAGGAATGGCAAAATTTAATTCAGAAAGAGGGAGCTGAAATCATAATTGCCCAAAGAGGCCGGAAAATTTTCCTTTGCGATAAATCTATTGAACCCGAACTTCAATATTTTATTGAAATATTGTGGCCTTTTGAAAATTTAGAGGGGCAGGAAGTAAAAAATACTAATAATAGTTCTGTTATTGCCCGGTTGGTTTTCGGCGAGCGTTCCTTTTTATTTACCGGCGACGTTTATAAATCAATTGAACGCAAACTCGCGAAAGAGGGGATTTATTTGGTTTCCGATGTTTTGAAGGTAAGCCATCACGGGAGCAAGACCTCTACTTCAAGGGAATTTATAGAAGCGGTTTCGCCGCGCATGGCAGTGATTCAGTGCGGCAAAGACAACCGTTACGGCCATCCGCATCCGCAAACATTGGCAATTCTTGAAGAATTTGGTATAAAGATATTGAGAACAGATTTACACGGTGATATCAAAATCATCAGTGATGGGATTAATTATGTTTTTTCCAATTTTTAAGACAAAAATAAAAGGACTTACCCGAAAATTTAATCTTGCGGACCCGCGAGAGCGCAGGAAGTATTTTGAATTGAAAGCCGGCCCGGAAATTAAAAAATTGCGGAATTATTTGGGCAAGGGCAAAACCTTTATCGCCTATTTGCTGGGCAAGAAAAATTCCGGCAAAGGAACTTACGCCAAATTGTTTATGGAGGCAGTAGGAGGGCCCATAGCCCATATTTCCATTGGAGATGTGGTAAGAAAAGCCCATCAAGAAATGTTAGACAAAAACAAAAAGAAAGAGTGGCTGAGTTTTTTGAACCAGAATTATCGCGGCTATATTTCCATAGAAGAAACAATTAAATCCCTGCTTGCCAGAGATACCAAAACCCTTCTGCCCACGGAATTTATTCTGGCTTTAGTGAAAAAAGAAATTCAGGGGCTGAAAAGGAAGGCTTTATTTATAGACGGGTTTCCAAGGGATATGGACCAAATTTCCTATTCGTTGTTTTTTCGCGACCTGATAAATTATCGGGACGATCCGGATGTTTTTGTTTTGATTGACGTGCCCCTCAAGGTAATTGACGAGCGGATTAAATATCGCCGGGTTTGCCCTAAATGCCAGACCCCGCGCAACCTGAAATTACTGCCCACTTTGAAAATCGGCTTTGACAAAAAAATGAAAGAATTTTATCTTATTTGCGACAATCCAAAATGTTCGCAAACGCGAATGGTGGGAAAAGAGGGAGATAATTTAGGAATAAAACCAATTCAAACACGGCTGAAGATGGACGAAAAATTAATTAAACAAGCTTTTTCTCTTTTCGGCATCCCCAAAATTCTGTTAAGAAATTCTGTTCCGGAAAATTTGTCAAAAAAATATGTTGATGATTACGAAATTACTCCGGAGTATCATTATAAATGGGATGAAAAATCAGGCAGGATAAAAATAATTGAGAAATCCTGGACTATTAAAGACGACCAGGGGATTCTTTCTTATAGTTTATTGGCTCCGCCAATAGCGGTTTCTTTGATTAAGCAGATGGCAGAGGTTTTGCCCGATTAATTTTTTTTGTCTTTAGGTACTTGATTTAACGCATCAATTAGGGTAAAAAATAAAAGGAGGGAATATATCAGTACAAAATATGCGGCATTCTTCGGAAAAAATGAAAAATAGAGAGAAAGTAAAACCTCGGATAACCAGGAAAGAATTAGACGAATGGGTTGAAGAAGAAATGGCAAAAAGGAGAAGAGTAAATCAAAAGATGGCTGATTTGGGCTGGCCCGAGGGAAAAGAAAGACTTAAAAATAAGAAACAAGAAAAGGAAATACGGGAAGATCTTCAAAAACGCATTTTAGAAACGCATGATTTGATTGATTAAGAAGATAAAAAATGAAAAGTCCCGCTGGAAGCGAGACTTTTTTGTTTTTTTTAATTCAAAGTCCCACGCTAAAAGCGGGGGACTTTGAATTAAAAACTTCTAGAAATATTCAACTCTTAGGCCTTTTTGCCTAAAATTCTGAACATCTTGGTTCCGCATTTTGGGCAAATGCCGGTCATCGCCCTCCGCTTCACGCCTCCTTTTCCTTTCATAGCGATTTCTTTCGGGTTGTCCATTTCTCTTTTTGCTTTGCATTTTACGCAATAGCCCGTAGTTTCTTTAGACATAATGATAATTGAACTAATTATTAATTACTAATTATTTTCGACCTTTGGATTATAAATGTTTTCCACAACCTTATTATACTTTAAATTAGGCAAGAGTGGTAGTCAACCCCCACACCTAATTAGGTGTGGGGGTCAACCCCCTAAAATATCGCTCAATTTTTTCTTTGGGTCCGCGATAGTCACTTTTATTCCTAGTTCTTGGGCTCTTTGGTTCGCGCCCGGGCCAATCTTTTGGGTAATTATTTCATCCGGTCCCACTATTTTTACTATTTTCATTCCGCTGCCCGCTTGCGGGGTGAAATAAGGATTTTTTATTAGCTGTTTTTGTAAAATTTGATTATCGTCTTTGCCCCCACTACCAAATTTTTGGTGTGGGGACAAGTCCACCACTAAATATTCCGGCGCCCCAAAATCATTGTAAATTTCATTATCTCTCATTGGAATAATAATACGATAGCCCTTTTTCTTGAAAACAGAAACAGGGACCGACTCTATTTGTTGCATTTGCATGGTTTGCCTTCCCCATCGCGGCCTGATGAGGCCGGCTTTCAGTTTATGGGACTCTATCTGAACCACTACATATTTTAAATTTTTGATTTTTTCCAGAAGATCGTTTTGTAGGGTTTTAGAAACCGCTTCCGCTTGTTCTACTTTTAACCGGGCGTCTAATTTAATAGTGATTTCCGCAAAAGTGATCGCTCCGATTTTTCGGGTTTTCAAATTAACCAGGGCAATATTTTTTTCCCGGCAATACTCTCTGATGATTTCTTCGGCTTTCTCATCTCTCACGCCCAATAAATTGTCCACTACTTCTTTGCCCAAGGAATAACTCTTTTTTAAAATATAAGCGCCGATTAAGATTGCAATCAAGCCATCGGCGTATAAAAAATATTTGGTCGCAACCAGGGCGGCTAAAACACCGATGGAAGAGATAGCGTCTGTCCGGGAATGTTCGGCGTCGGCAATCAAAGCCAAACTCTCTTCTTTTTTCCCCCAGCGAAATTTTAAGCGGGACATTGCCTCGTTTAAAATTATGGAAATAATAATAATTGCCAGCCCAAGCGCGCCGAAGCGAACAATCTCCTGATTTAAAATGCTGTTCAAGCCGTCATAAACAATCCAGACAGCGGAAACCATCAAAAGAAAAACCACTAACAAGCCGCTTATTGTTTCAGCGGCGTAATGTCCGTAAGGATGTTCTTTGTCAACCGGTTTCCTTGCTACCTTGATTCCGACGTAGACGCCCAAAGAAGATATAAAGTCGGTAATAGAATGTATGCCGTCGGCTAATAGGGCTGCGCTGTTAATCATTAGACCTATGCCTATTTTGCCTGCCCCCAAAAAAGCGTTAACCAAAACGCTCAAAATTGTAACTGATTCCTTGGTCATTGTTTTATTCTACCCCTCACCCCTTTTTAACGCAACCAATAAAATCGATAAAATAAAAACAACGCTCGTTCCAATTGAAAAACTCCGCGTAAAAAACGGAGTTTTTCAATTCATTTTTTCCTCTTTTTCCAACCGACAATCCTTTGATTCTCAACTGGAAAAAAAGAAAAAGGAAGGAAAAAAAAGAGATTAATCCCAATCGTCGTAAGGGGTGTCCTCCTCCCAGCCAAAATGACCAGAACCCGGACCGCCGTTTGGACACCGCGCCCACAAGTCGAGCCGCATCCCGCAAATAACGCAAACTACCATAACTAATACCTCTTTTCCCCTTTTTGAAGTCAGGAGAAACTTAAACGAACATTAGAGACTTCATCTTCATCTGTCCGCCGAAAGAGATTCCAATTGTTTAAAGTCCCTTTCGGCGAGCAGATAAATATATTCTTCCTTCCTTTTTAATCGCTTTCAAGGTGCTTTTTCAATTACAATTTAAACATAACATATTCTGTAAAATCTGTCAACCCCCACACCTAATTTAGGTGTGGGGGTCAATAGTGGACGCAAAGATTTTATTTTGATACAATTAAGGAATTAAAGAGAAAAAAATATGAAAAAAATATTAACATTTATCGCAATTGTCTTGGTTTCTGTTGGAGCTATAGGCGGATATAAGTATTTCTTTTCGGAAAAGGAATTGCCTTATGATTTTGTTGCTGTAAAAATTGGAGACATTATTCAGGAGGTTTCTACTACTGGCGCGGTGACTCCGGCAAAAAAAATTGAATTGCAGTTTAAAACAGCCGGGAAAATAAAATCTATTCTTGTGAAAATCGGCGACGAGGTTAAAGCAACAGCAACGCTGGTAAAATTAGACCCTGCTGATTTATACATCCAGGAACAGCAATCAAACGCTTCTCTGGAATTGGTTCAAGCGAAATTTGAGCAGCTCTTGGCTGGCGAGAGTCCGGAGCAAATTGAAATTTACAAAACAGCGGTAAAAAACGCGGAAAAAACGGTTGAAGATAAGGAAATCGCTTTGGAAAACGCTCAACAAAATCTCAAAGACATTCAAGCCAAGGCAGAGACAGATTTAAATCACGCCTATGAAGACGCTCTTTTGGATTTGAATGATTCTGAACTCAAAAGTTATAACGCGTTCCAAATAATTAACTCAATCCAGCGAACCTATTTTACCATCAACAACCAGGAATCAATAACAGTAAAAGCGAATAGGGACGAAATAGAAAATAATTTATTTAAAATAAAATCCTCTCTTAGTGCGGCTGAACTTGAAACAGCGACATATCAGGTTTTTGACACGGTTCTTTTTGAAACCAAACAATTTCTTGGGGAAATTGCCCAAGCATTAACTGCTGTCCGGGAAATAATGGAAGAACCGGCTTATCGCGATGTTATTTCTTCCGCTAACAAGCTCTTGGTGGATACTGAAAGAATAAACATCAATACCGCGCTAACTAATATCATTAACTCCCAACAAACCATTTCTTCAACTAAAATAACCAATCAGACAAATATCAATACCTACAAAGCCAAGAAAGACGTGGCGCAAACCGCGTTGAATGCAGCGCAAGGCGCTCTTCAAACCGCTAAAGATAAATTGTTTTTAGCCCAAGCCGAACCCCGGGCAACTGACATCGCGCTCTTCAATGCCCAAATTAAAGAAGCCGAAGCAAACCTGTCTTTAATTCAAAAACAAATCAGCGATACTATTTTGAGAGCGCCGATTAACGGAGTGATTACAAATATTCAGGGAGAAATAGGCGAAATAATAAAAGCCGGGACTCTGGTTGTGATAATGATGGATAAAAGCGAATTCCAAATTAAGGCCGATATTTCCGAAGCTGATATTGGAAAAGTGAACCCGGGCCAACTGGCAAAAATTGAGCTGGACGCTTTTCCGGAACAAGAACTTTTGGGCAAAGTTATAGAGATAGACCTCGTAGAAACAATTATTCAGGGCGTAATTTATTACAAAACAACCATTGGATTTGACTTAACAGCTTTTGATGGTGAAAAGCAGAAAATAAAATCCGGCATGACTACAAACATCACTATTATTACTGATTCGCGGGAAAACGCGCTAATTATCCCTCAAAGAGCAATTCAGGAAAAAGAGGGCAAAAAAATAGTCCGGGTCCCTTTGACTGATGACAATGAAAAATATCAGGAAATTGAAGTAGAAACCGGCCTCAGAGGCAGCGATGGGATGATAGAAATTATTTCCGGTTTAAACAAAGGAGATAAAGTTATCACTTTTCTAAAACAAAAGTAAATGATTCAGGCGCGCGAACTTACAAAAGAATATCAGCAGGATACAGTGAAGACCACGGCGCTGGATAGCGTCAGTTTTGATATAAAAGAAGGCGAGTTCGTGGCAATAATGGGTCCTTCCGGGTCCGGCAAGTCAACCTTGATGCATATTATGGGATTTTTAGACAGGCCCAGTTCAGGAACTTATAAATTTCGGGGACAGAGTATGAATGATTTGTCTGACGATGAATTGGCAAGGATAAGAAATAAGCAGATGGGTTTTGTTTTTCAGACCTTTAATCTTTTAGCCCGGACCAGTGTTTTGGAAAACGTGAAATTGCCGTTAATATACGCGGGAATTCCTTCGCAAAAAGAAGACGAATTCGCAAAGGAAGCGCTTGAAGCAGTGCGACTTTCTCATCGTTTAAAACATCTGCCGGGCCAGCTTTCCGGCGGCGAACAGCAAAGAGCCGCAATTGCCCGGGCAATAGTTAATCATCCCTCAATAATTTTCGCTGACGAGCCAACAGGCAATTTAGACAGCAAGTCGGGCCAGCAAATAATGGAGGTTTTACAGGAATTAAATAATCAAGGCCATACTATTATTCTGGTTACCCATGAAAAATACACTTCGGAAATGGCAAAACGAGTGATCCAACTGAAGGATGGCAAACTCATAAGCGATGAAAAAATTGGCCATCAAAGATTTGCCCGCGACGGCCTAGTTAAATAACCCGACACTAATTCACGAATTGGCGCGAATGTCACTAATAATTTTATTAGTGACATTGGTGTGTTATCAGTGTATTGGTGTCAGGCTTATGAAATTCATTGATTCTCTGCAAACAGCCCTTAGGGGCTTAAAGACAAATAAAACCCGTTCCGCGCTGACAATGCTGGGAATTATTATTGGCATTGCTTCGGTGGTGATGATAATATCTTTGGGCCAAAGCGCGCAAAATCTTATTGTAGGCCAGATTGTTTCAATGGGCTCCAATACTATTTTTATTGAACCGGGCACATGGGATCCCAAAGGCGGAGGCCAGGGAATGATGCAGGGGATGATTGAAGAAATGGAAATCACCACGCTTAAATACAAAGACGCTCTGGCAATAGAAAAAGACCCCAATATAGAACTTGCGGCTCCGGTTGTTTTTGGCGTAGCGCGCGCGGTTTATCAAAGCGTTGACGAGAAAATTACTTTTATGGGAGTCACGCCTTCATTTCTGGAAATTAACACTGTTTATTTGGCTGTTGGAAGAGGCATTACAGAAGCCGATGTTAAAAGCAGAGCAAAGGTAGCGGTTCTGGGCTTTAAAATCAAAGAGGATTTATTCGGCGAACAAGACCCTTTGGGCAAAACAATTCGGCTCAAAAAAACCAACCTCAGGGTGGTTGGCGTTGCCCAGGAACAGGGAACTCAGATGTTTCTAAATCTTGACGAGGTTGTTTATACGCCGCTCTTCACCGCCCAAAAATTTTTAATGGGCGTTGACCATGTGCGATGGATTATGGCAAAAGCCATAAGCGAAGAAAAAATAGACGCGGCAGTAGAAAACATCCGTTTGATTTTAAGGGAAAGGCATAATATCTATAATCCGGAAAATGACTTAAGCAAAGACGACTTTAAGGTAATGAGCCAAAAAGAAACAGCCGAGATACTTATTACTGTCACTAATGTTTTCACTATTTTTCTCTCCTGCGTGGCAGCCATTGCCCTTTTGGTCGGCGGCATCGGCATAATGAATATTATGCTGGTATCTGTAACGGAAAGAACCAGGGAAATCGGCCTTAGAAAAGCGGTCGGCGCCCGCAAGAAAGACATATTAGAGCAGTTTCTCATAGAGTCCGTGGTTTTGACTGTTGTCGGCGGAATAATCGGCATAATCTTTGGCATTCTTGGCTCTTATCTTGGTTATGTTGTTCTGAATAATTTATTAGACGTAGGATGGAATTTCAGCATTTCTCTGCCCGCGGTCGGTTTGGCTTTTGGCATGGCTTTTATAATCGGTTTGATTTTCGGAATCTATCCCGCGCGCAAGGCGGCGCGGCTTTCTCCGATTGAAGCGCTAAGATACGAGTAATTGTTTTTTGTTTTTAAATTTGCTATAATGAAAGTGGTCCTGCCATAACTTTCCTGTAAGATTCTGGATCAAACGTTTTTTGAGGGAGTCCTATATTTTTCTCGGCCTTGGTCGGGAATTGCGGACACCCACTTGGATTTTTTTCCGAAGATTCTTCGGGAAACGGGCAGGACCATTCAAAAAATCGCTCTTGAAAGCGATTTTTTGAATATGTCGGAGTGCCGGGAGTTGAACCCGGGTCGCGCGCACCCCATGCGCGCATAATACCGTTATACAACACTCCGTAAAAAAGTTTGGCTGGCAAGCGCGCGCAACTTGTCAGTTGGTCCAACTTGTCAGTTGGTTTTAGAAAGGGTCTTGATGCACTGTGTACAGGCCAAAACTCGTTTGCCTGCGAATTTTTTAAAGTTTTTTCGTTGGGTATCAAAAGGAATCCGCACCTGTTGGAGGTTTGGGTATTTTCTTTTTTTCGGAGCCGGATTATATTTGCCCCGGAGCTTGTTTAACTTCCGGGCCATTATGCTTTTTTTGCCGCAGATAGCGCATTGTTTTGCCATATGTTATATCCTAACAAAGATTTTTTAGTTTTACAAGATTTTAAATATTTGGTATATTAAATTCAATGCTTATTCAACTTCTTTTTGTTAATCCTTTGATGTTTGTTATAGTGGCAGCGGCGATTTTGCTTGCCTTGAGTTTGCATGAATATTTTCACGCGTGGACAGCTTATTTTCTGGGCGACCCAACTGCAAAAGAGCAGGGCCGCTTAACTATCAATCCTTTGGCCCACTTGGATCCTCTGGGGACGATTCTTCTTTTTATTGTTGGAATTGGCTGGGGCAAGCCAGTGCCTTTTAATCCCTATAATCTTAGAAATCAAAAATACGGTCCGGCTTTAGTTGCTTTGGCAGGCCCGGCTTCTAATTTTATGATGGCTCTTATAGTCGGGCTTTTATTGCGTTTTATTGTTATATCCAACCCGGCGCTCTTTTTCTTTTTTAGTTTTTTTGTCTGGATTAATCTTATTCTGGGCGTGTTTAATTTAATGCCCATTCCGCCGTTAGACGGCCATCATATTCTTTTTGCGATTCTTCCCTTGTCCGAGCAAACAAAAATTTTTCTTTCTCAAAATGGCCTTCTTTTGCTGCTTGGAGTAATTTTCTTTATGATTTATATCGGCATTCCATTTATTCTGGAACCGCTTTTTGTTTTAATCACCGGAATGCCTTTGCTATTCTAAAATTAAAGGGGCGTTGCTTAACTCGGTTAAGCAATGCCCCTTGACAAGTATTTTGATTTATGGTAAAAGAAGTGGAGGAAGAAACAATGGGAGAAAGAGCAAGAAAAGCAAGGGAGAAAGCTCTCTTTGAGATAGATAAAGGAAAAGCAGTAGATGGATTTATATTTAGTCTCATAGAGAGGTTAAAAAAATATGGTTTATCAGATAAAGAGGCAAGAGAAACGCTTTATAGAAGATGTGGCAAGGCCTGCAAGGAAGAAAAGGAAAAAGAAAAAGGAGGGAATTAAAAACAGAATAGAGGAAATATAAGAAAACAAAAAAAACAGGAGAGAAAAAATGCCACAAAGATGTTGTAAGCCAGAGGAGAGGACCCATTTAAAAGAGAATGTAGAAGCGTTTTTTGAAGAAATGTTGGATGAATTCCCGAAATGCGCGCCAACCAATATGATATTGATAATAGAAAGCGTTTTGGAAGATATTGATGTGGTTAAGAAGGCCATCGGGAGAAAATCAAAAAAGAAAAACATACTAAGCTTGGATAGGGTCGCTAAAGTAATGCGGGAAAATAAAGATTTGTTATCCTGCGAGGGCCCATATCACGGTTTTGATCTTGTCGCCCGCAAAATGGATTATGACAGGCGTAGCTCAAAAGGATTGAGAATGGAATTAATAAAAAAGCAATAAACAGAAGAAGCAGGAACGTAGTTCCTGTTTTTAAATTTATTTACAAACACTCTGCAAACACCGGGTGTTTGCAGAAACATCTTTTTTGTCCCATTACAAACTAATCCGATCGGATTAGTTTGTAATGGGGTTTTTAGGCGTATAGGGTTGACTTTTTTTGGTTTGCGTTGTAATATAATTCAGATAACAGCAATTTGAAAATTTTTTGGGAGAGAAAAAAAAGAGGAAAAAGAGGAAAGAAAAAATGGAAAAACAAAAAGAACTCGACATACGGGCATTATTTGAATTTGGGTATTGTGATACCATAGTTGCGGCGAGACTTGGCATTTCAGTAGAAGAAGTAAAGGAAATACGGGAAAAAGGAGTATAAAAAGAGGAAAGAAAAAATGGGAGAAAAGAATGAGGCGATTTTGCCGCCGAAAGAGTTTATGAGAAGGATGCCCTGGATTCGATCCGTAGACGAGTACGAACGGCTTTATAGAGAGAGTATTAAAAACCCGGAAAAATTTTGGGGAAAACAAGCAGAAGCATTGGATTGGTTCAAAAAATGGGATAAGGTTTTAGACGAAACAAATCCGCCTTTTTATAAGTGGTTTGTTAACGGAGAACTTAATATCTGTCATAACTGTGTAGATCGCTGGGCAGAGATTCAGCCGGAAAAATTAGCAATTATTTGGCAGGGCGAGCCAGATGAGGATGTAAGGACATTTACTTATGACGGATTAAAGCAACAAGTTAATCGGTTTGCTCACACGCTTAAACGTTTCGGGGTTGAAAAGGGGGACAGGGTAGCGCTTTATTTGCCAATGATTCCGGAACTGCCGATAGCAATGCTTGCCTGCGCAAAGATTGGCGCGATTCATACCGTAATTGTTGGCGGCATCAGCGCGGAAGCGGTAAAGATAAGAATTCAGGACGCTGAAGCGAAAATGTTGGTAACAGCCAATGGTTATTACCGGGCAGGAAAAATCAAAGATTCTTTGGAAATAGCGAAAGAAGCGATAAAAGATTGCCACAGCGTTGAGACCGTAATAGTGGTGAAACGAATAGACAAAGAAACGCACCTTCCTTGTTGCGCGGAATGCCAAAAGCCGGTTTACTCCTGGTGGGAGCAAGAAATGGAATTTTATGACTATGATTTTCCGGTAGAATGCGCGCCGGAGAGAATGAGCGCCGATGATATTTCATTTCTGTTGTACACGAGCGGCTCTACAGGCAAACCTAAAGGAGTTGTTCATACCACGGGCGGATATTTGGTTTACGTCAACACTACTATGTGGTACATATTTGATATCCGCGATAACGATGTCTTCTGGTGCACTGCTGATATTGGCTGGATTACGGGACACAGTTACGTTGTCTATGGACCCTTGTCCTGCGGCGCGACCGTGTTTATGTATGAAGGCGTGCCCACTTATCCCGAGCCGGACAGATATTGGGAGCTGATAGAGAAATATAAAATCTCAATTTTCTACACAGCGCCCACTGTTATTAGAGACCTGATTCAACAAGGAACAGAATGGACTCAAAAGCGCGATTTGTCTTGTTTGCGATTGTTGGGTTCTGTTGGCGAGCCGATTGATTCAAAATCCTGGCTTTGGTATTTCGAGAATGTTGGCAAGAAAAGATGTTCGTTAGTGGATACTTATTGGCAGACAGAGACCGGCGGAATTTTACTTACCACTTTGCCTGGAGTTCATTCAATGAAACCGGGTTCAACGGGATTTCCTTTTTTCGGAGTAGTCCCGGAAATTATCAAACATAAAGAATCCGACGAAGAATGCAATGAACCGGATTTGCGTCGTTCTCAATGTTCTGTCGGAGAAATGGGTAAGTTAATGTTTAGCAGGCCCTGGCCCGGAATGCTGAAAGGGCTCTGGAAAGACCCGGAGAGATTTAGCAAAACATACTGGCATAAATTTGAAAAGTATCTTAGCGGCGACGGCGCTGTTGAAGATGAAGACGGTTATTTCTGGGTCACAGGGAGAATTGACGACCTTATTAATGTAAGCGGTCATCTTCTATCTACGGCTGAAACAGAGGGCGCGTTGATTTCTCATCAGTATGTGACCGAAGCAGCAGTGGTAGGCAAACCGCATAAGATAAAAGGCAACGAGCTTTACGCTTTTGTAGTTTTAGGAAAAGAGGTTGATATGGATAAAGAATTCCAAATAGTTTTAGTTAAACATGTGAGAGAAAAATTGGGGCCGATTTATACGATTAGAGAAATTAAATTTACAGAAAAACTGCCCAAAACAAAAAGCGGCAAAATTATGAGGAGGGTGCTTAGAAAGATTGCCGCCGGAGAAAAAAATATCACTGAACTCGGCGATTTGTCCACATTGGCGGACGAGTCGGCAATACAGAATTTGCTCAAAGAATAGAAGTAGAATTTATATATAAAACAAATCCCCATCTTGGGGATTTTTACTTTGCGGGGTTGACCCCCCACACCTAAAAATAGGTGTGGGGGTTGACAAGATTTTTCAATTGTTTATTGTGTAATAAAGTTCGTTGAAAACTCCCACTACCAAAATTTTAGTTAGTGGTATGTGGGTTTATTCCCGTCATCAAAATTTTGGTGTGGGGGTAAAACGAAATAAAGGAAAAAGTAGGGGTGAGAAAAAATGGAAGAAAAAGAATTGAAAGAATTGCATGAGAAAATTTTGTATCCGGTGGTAAGGATAAGAACCAGTGCAGCCGGCGGTTCAGGAACAATTATCTATTCTCAAGAAGACCCGGAAAATCCCGGAGAATGGATTAGTATTATTATTACCAACTGGCACGTTGTAGAAGGTGCCATACATTATAAGGAAGAATGGGATGACCTTTCTAAAAAAGAAGTTAGAAGGGAAATCTTTGAAAAGGTTAATATAGATATTTTTGATTATGTGCGGCTTTCCGAAGTAGTAAGCAGCAATACACACCAGGGGACCATTATTGCTTATGATGAGACCAATGATCTGGCTATTTTAAAGATTGATACGCCGCGGAAAATGCCCTATGTCGCAGAATTAATACCGGCAAAAGAAATTTCCAAAATAAAGGTCTTTATGCCGATATACAGCGTAGGTTGTTCTTTGCTCCACGAACCGTTTCCCAACAAAGGACAAATTTCTTCCCTGAAAGAAATTATAGATGGCGAAAAATACTGGATGTCCAATGCCAACAGCATTTTCGGCAATTCAGGAGGAGCCGTGTTTCTGGAAGATACAAAACAATTTATTGGCATTCCGGCTCGAATTACCAGTGTTCAATTGGGTTTCGGGACAAATGTCGTAAGCTGGATGGGATTTTTCGTTCCGCCGAAGAGAATTTTCAAGTTTGTCAGAGACCAAAAACTGGACTTTTTGATTGACAACAAGCATACTTATCAAGAAGCAATAAAAAAAAGAGAGGCAATGAGAAAGTCCTGGTTGAAGAATTCTCCGGATGAAAAATAAATGTTTTGAAACAGGAGAAATTTTTAGGAGGTAATTAAAAAAGGCGCAGGCGTAAACCCGCGCTTTTCTATTTGGAGGGTTTGACTTTTGTTTTTTGGTTTGCTACATTAAAAACATATGTGTCCGACCATTCATCAATTGATGAAAAAAAGCAGGAAGAAAATGAAAAAGCCGGTTAAGGGGCCGGCTTTGAGTTTTGGGTTTAATGTTTTGAAGAACCAGCCCCGGAAATATTTTTCTTCCTTTAAAAGGGGAGTTTGCCTTAAGGTTTTTACCGTTACTCCCACAAAACCGAATTCAGCTTTGAGAAAAGTGGCCCGGGTCCGGCTTACCAACGGAATGGAAGTGACGGCTTATATTCCCGGGGAAGGACATAATCTGCAAGAGCACGCGGTTGTTTTGCTTAGAGGGGGAAGAGTGAAAGATTTGCCCGGAGTAAGATATCATGTGGTGCGCGGAAAATTAGACACCGGCGGAGTGGAGGGAAGGAAGCAGCAGAGAAGCAAATACGGCACCAAACGACAAAAATAACTATGCCGAAAAAAATAAAAAAACACATAATTCAGCCCGATCCGGTTTATGACAACATCACTGTTGCCAGATTTATCAACCGGATTATGGAGCGCGGCAAAAAGAACGCGGCAAGAAAAATTGTTTACAGCGCTTTTGACATTATTAAAGAAAAAACAAAAAAAGATGTCTTGGAGGTTTTTGATTTGGCTTTGAGAAACGCGGGACCTGTGTTGGAAGTGAAATCAAAAAGAGTGGGAGGCGCCACTTATCAGGTGCCGCGGGAAGTAAAAGGAGAGAGGCGAATGACTTTGGCTATTCGCTGGCTTATTCAGGCAAGCAGAGCAAAAAAGGGCAAGCCGATGAAGGAAAAATTAGCCCAGGAATTAATTGACGCCTCAAACAATACCGGCTCCGCGGTAAAGAAAAAAGAAAATACCCACAGAATGGCGGAAGCGAACCGCGCCTTTGCCCACTTCGCCCGATAAATCGCAAGGAATGTCCCAAAAACCACATTCCTTGCTTTATAATTTGAAAAATCAAAAATTAAAAATTCATGAGAAAGTATCCAATAGAAAAATACAGAAATATTGGCATTATAGCGCACATTGACGCAGGGAAAACAACCGTGACTGAACGGGTGCTTTTTTATACAGGGATTTCCCACAAAATCGGCGAGGTGCATGAAGGAAAAGCGATTATGGATTGGATGGAGCAGGAAAGAGAGCGGGGGATTACCATAACTTCCGCGGCAACAACATGCTTTTGGTCGCCGGAAGAATATTTAACCAAAGAAAAAACAAACGAGCATAGATTTAACATTATTGACACACCCGGCCATATTGATTTTACCGTTGAGGTTCAGAGGTCGCTTAGAGTGCTGGACGGCGCCGTAGTTGTTTTTGACGGCGTTGCCGGAGTAGAGCCGCAATCAGAAACCGTGTGGCGACAGGCAGATAAGTTTAAGGTGCCAAGAATATGTTTTATCAATAAATTGGACAGAATAGGCGCCTCTTTTGAAAAGAGTTTTAATTCCATTGTCCAGAAACTTTCTCCGAACGCCTGCGCCGTGCAGATTCCAATTGGAGAAGAACAGAATTTAAGCGGAGTGGTTGATTTGTTTTCTATGAAAGCGCTGAAATTTGAAGGCAATTTGGGTGAGAAAGTAAAATTAGAAGAAATCCCTTCTGGCTTATTGGAAAAAGCGCATAAATGGCGGGACAAAATGGTTGAGAAAATCGCTGCGGAAGACGAAAATTTGCTGGAAAAATATCTGGCGCGCGAAGAAATTTCCATTGAGGATTTAAGACGGGTTTTAAGACAAGCAACCATAAATTACAAACTTATTCCGGTTTTTTGCGGGAGCGCTTTGAAAAATACAGGAGTCCAGCCTTTGCTGGACGGAGTTGTTTATTACCTTCCCAGCCCTGTTGACTTGCCGGCGATTATCGGCGTTGATTCAAAAACAGGCAAAGAAATAAGCAGGAAATCCGATGACAGCGAGCCGTTCACCGCGCTGGCTTTCAAGGTTGCCACAGATCCTTATGTGGGAGCCCTTACTTATTTTAGGGTTTATGCCGGAACGTTAAGCAAGGGTTCTTATATCCTGAATACCACCACCAGAGAGAAAGAGCGTTTAGGCAGGATTTTAAGGATGCATGCCGCTGAAAGAGAAGAGGTGGATGAATTATTTAGCGGCGACATCGCGGCTACCGTGGGCCTCAAAAATACCAGCACAGGCCATACATTATGCGACCCGGACAGCGTGCCGATTGTTCTGGAAGAAATTACTTTTCCTGAGCCGGTTATTGCTATTCGCATTGAGCCGAAAACAAAAGCAGATCAGGAAAAAATGGGCATGGCTCTTCATCGTTTGGCCGAGGAAGACCCGACTTTCAGAATAAAAGGCGACCCTGATACGGGAGAAACCATTATTTCCGGAATGGGCGAACTTCATCTGGATATTTTAGTGGACAGAATGAAAAGAGAATTTAAAGTTGAAGCGAGCGTGGGCAGGCCCCAGGTTGCCTACAAAGAGACGATAAAAACAGAAGCCGAAGCCGAAGGAAAATATATTCGCCAGTCAGGAGGCAGGGGCCAATACGGCCATGTCTGGCTCAGGGTTGAGTCAAAAGAAAGAGGACAGGGCTTTGAATTTATTGACGAAATTAAAGGCGGAATTATTCCCAAGGAGTTTATTCCGGCTGTTGAAAAAGGAATTAAAGAGGCAATGTTAAAAGGCGTGGTTGCCGGCTATCCATTGATAGATATGAGCGTTGCTTTATATGATGGCTCTTTCCATGAAGTTGATTCTTCGGAAATCGCTTTTAAAATTGCCGGTTCCCAGGCATTGCAAAGCGCGACAAAAAGAGCCAAGCCGATTCTTTTGGAACCGATTATGAAACTGGAAGTAATTGTCCCGGAAAACTTTTTAGGAGACGTGATGGGCAATTTGAGCGCGCGGCGCGGCAAAATAGAAGAAACAAGCGACCGCTTGAATTTGAAAGTGATTGACGCCAAGGTTCCCTTGGCAGAGATGTTCGGCTACGCCACTTCGCTCCGCTCTCTTACAGAGGGCAGAGGAACCTTTACTATGGAATTTGACAAATATGAGGAAGTCCCGGGCAACATTGCCCGGGAAATCGCGGAAGGCAAACGCCGGTAATCGCTCGGAATATGGTTTTATATCGCTCGGCAAATGAAAATTTTTAGTAATAGACCCACCCAGACCACCCCATACTAAAAATTTTCATTAGCCTCGCTTACAATTTATCCCAAAAACCACATTCTTCGCTAAAACCCCAAAGTTTATTTGACCATAATGCTATTTTTAGATACTATAAAAATAGTAGATAAAAAGGTCGGGTTTAAAATTTTATCAATAAAAAACTATAAAAATTATGCCAGAATCAATTGAAAAAAGAAAACCAGTAATCGAAAAGAAAGAAGGGGAACAAGGAGAAGAAAAGAAAAAAGAATTAGAGGAAGTAAACATTGAAGAAATTCTCTCTTTGCCGGTTGTGAAAAGATTTGGGCTTTCCCGAGAGCAAATAGAGGAAGGTATTAAGCGTTACAAAAAAAGGGATGGCGGCCTTTGGACTATTACAGAGCAGGGGCTGGAAGTGATGGATGTAACTGACGAGTTGAATATAGAAGGTGAAAGTTTTGCTGATCACGAAGAACTTCGCGAACTTTTTGCCAAAATGACCAAAGGCCTAAATTAATTAAGTGATTTTTTAGGAGACGTGATGGGCAATTTGAGCGTGCGGCAAGGATGAGGGCGAGAAATGATTTTTAAACATCGGTATGTTTAACATCGTAAGTTAAACATTTCTGTTGTTGTATAGAAATTTGATTTGATTTTTTAGGAGAAGTTTACAAGATGAAAAAATCTGAAATTAAAATTATTAAAAAGAGTCAATCGCAAAAGCGCAGAGAGCTTGCGCAGGCTTTTCTTTTGTATAATTTTTTGAAACTTTCTCAAGCAGAAAAAGAGAAATTTTTCAATAAACAAGTTCCAGAAGTGATTTTTCGGACAATGAAACTTGAGGGCGAGAATATAAGCCGCAAGGATATTAAGAAGATATTAAAATCAAAGTAAAATGCCAAAAAAGAAAAATTCTACAAAACCAAAAGACGCTACCAATTTCAAGGAGACAAAGTTTGGAATTGTTTCTCGTTCTAAATTAGTAAAATTAGAAAGCGAAGGGGTGAAAAGGGGATTAAAGTTTATAAAAATTTTATCAAAAAAGGATTTTTTAATTTCTTCCGAAATGATTTTGTCTATCCATAAAAAATCTTTTGCCTGGATTTTTCCAAAATGGGCAGGAAAATTCAGAAAAATTGAAGTAGAGATTTCCGGTTATCACCCGCCAAAATTTTATAAAGTGCCGATTTTAATAAAACAATTTTGCGATGATTTGAATGAGAGGTTAAAACATATTCCCCCAAAAACAGAAGTGGATAAATATCTTAAAGAAATTGTATCCTTAACTAGTTGGGCACAGCATCGTTTTGTTTGGATACATCCTTTTAATGACTATAACGGCAGAACAGCGCGACTTTTAACCAATCTTATTTTTTTGAAATTGGGACTTCCGCTTTTAGAAATTAAAGTTGAAATTAAAAAAGACAGAGAACGTTATACCAGAGCAATGCAACTTGCCGATAAACATGATTACTCGTTATTAGAAGAGATTATATCATTAGCATTGCAAGAAGCGCTAAAGAAGAGTCTATCTAAAATGTAATTAGAAGTTTAAAATTTTTAAAAGGTCGGGTTTAATATCAATATCAATAAAAAATTATAAAAATTATGCCATCAATAGAAAAAAGAGAACCGAAAGTTGAAGAAGAAAAAGAAAAGATATTAAATGTAGAAGAATTAAGGAAGATGAGTATTCAAGATTTTGAGGAACTGGATTTTTCTGTTTGGAGGCAAGTGAACAAAGAAGCAAAGGAAAGAGAAGGGCTTGAGAAAGAAAAGAGATTTGAGGAGTTGATGCGAGAAAAAATGAAGAAAATGGGTGTCGCGTTTGAGGATTGGCAGAAGATAGATAAAAGAATCACAGAGATATTAACAAAAACCGCTTTGGGTTCAAGAGGAACGTCTTACGAAAGGTCTCTTGAGGAATTAGAAAAATTAGTCAAAGAAGGGAAAGCGCCGAAATTTGAGGACCAAAAGTAATTTCTAAGATTTAAATAGTTTGATTTTTTGGAAGGAGTTTGCTAAGGTAAAATTAAAATTCATGGAATTAGATGAAATCAAGAATTTAATAGAGAAAGATAAAGGCAGACTTATTATTGTGGAAAACGGAAAGCCAGAGTTGGCAGTGCTCAAATTTGAGGACTATAAAAAAATTTTGGATAAATCTAATAATCTCGGGGAAATTAAAAAAGACCAAGATAATGAGCAGTTGCCAGAAGGACTAAAGAACGAACCATTGAAGATAGAGGACTTGCCTTGTTAAATAATTTTGCTACACGCAAAATTGCCGCGAAGTGGCATTTAACAGGGCTTGCCCATTTAACTATAATTTAGTATAATTATATTATAAATATAAAGGTTGACATTTTTTTTTAGTTTTAATAGAATAAAAACATATTAACAAATTTTTGAAATCTGCAGCCTGAAACCTGTAACCTTTTAATTAAGTTTCAAGTTTCAAGTTTCAAGTTTCATAATTTATTATGGCAGAGAAAGAAAAATTTGAGAGAGGGAAACCTCATCTTAATATCGGCACCATTGGTCATGTTGACCATGGCAAAACCACGCTCACCGCGGCTATTCTCCACGTCTTTAAGTTAAAGGGCTGGAAATGCAGCGAGAAAAGCGTGGACCAGATTGATTCGGCGCCCGAGGAAAAAGCGCGCGGCTTGACCATTAATGTCGCTCATTTGGAATACGAGACCGAAAAGCGGCATTACGCGCATATTGATTGCCCGGGCCACGCCGACTATATCAAGAATATGATTACCGGCGCGGCTCAGATGGACGGCGCGATTTTAGTGGTTTCTGCGCCGGACGGGCCAATGCCCCAAACCAGAGAACATATTTTGCTGGCGCGCCAGGTGGGTTTGCCTTCATTAGTGGTTTTTTTGAATAAGTGCGATATGGTGGACGACCCGGAAATTATTGATTTAGTGGAATCCGAGGTGCGGGAGCTTTTGAAGAAATATAATTATCCCGGGGATAAGATTCCTATAATCAGGGGTTCTGCCCTAAAGGCCATAGATGCGAAAACAGCAGACGACGAAGTCGCCAAACCGATTTTTGAGTTGATGAAAGCCGTGGATGAGCATATTCCAGAGCCGACACGGGACATAGACAAGCCCTTTTTAATGGCTATTGAGGATGTCTTTTCTATTGCCGGAAGAGGAACCGTTCCCACGGGGAGAGTTGAAAGAGGAATAGTCCATGCCAATGAAGAGGTGGAATTAATAGGATTGCGGCCAACCAAGAAAACTACGGCTGTTAGCATTGAGATGTTTAATAAAATATTGGATGAGGGAAGGGCAGGAGACAATGTTGGTATTCTTTTAAGAGGATTTAAGAAAGAAGAAGTGGAAAGAGGCCAAGTTTTGGCAAAACCCGGTTCAATCACCCCTCACACTGAATTTGAAGGAGAAATTTATATTTTGAGTAAAGAGGAAGGAGGCCGCCATACTCCGTTTTTCGCGGGATACAAGCCTCAGTTTTACATTCGGACCACTGACGTGACCGGCGATGTCACTTTGCCCGAAGGCACGGAAATGGTTATGCCGGGAGACACTGTTAATTTAAAAGTTAAATTGATTGCGCCGGTTGCCCTTGAGGAAAAACAGAGATTTGCCATCAGAGAGGGGGGAAAGACAGTTGGAGCCGGAGTAGTCACCAAAATTATAAAATAGAATTTTGATAAAGCGTGTTCTTTCAAGCTATGCCGAAAAAAACGAAAGCCGTAGAAGAAGAGATTAAGCCCAGGCTTAGGATTAAATTGCGGGCTTACGACCATAAAGTTATTGATAACAGCGCTCGACAGATTGTTGAGACTGTTTTGCGATATGGAGCCGAGATTTCCGGGCCCGTGCCTCTTCCCACTGAAATCCGCAAATATACTGTTAACAGATCCAGTTTTGTCCATAAAGACAGCAGGGAGCAGTTTGAAATGAGGATGCATAAACGTCTGATAGATATCCTGAATCCAAATCCAAGAATTCTTGACGCTTTAACGTCTTTAACCCTGCCAGCCGGAGTTGATATTGAAATTAAGATGTGAAATATGTAAAAATAGCGCGAATTGCCGGAAAAACTGGGCAGTTGCCCAGTTTTTCATTGAAAATACATGAAATTTTTATTAGGCAGAAAATTAGAAATGACTCAGCTCTGGAAAGACGAAAAAGTTATTCCAGCGACTCTGATTGAGGCGGGACCTTGTTTTATTACGCAGATTAAAACAAAAGACAGGGACAAATATAACGCCATACAGGTTGGTTTTGAGAAAATAGAGAAAAAAAATAAAATAAAGAAAACAATGAAAGGAAAAGAGTTTAGGCATTTAAGAGAGTTTAAGGATGGTGAGGATTACAAAATGGGAAGCAAAATTGATGTGAGTATTTTTGAAGAAGGCCATAAAGTGAAGATTTCCGGGATTTCCAAGGGAAAAGGATTTCAGGGAGCTGTAAAGAGGTGGGGATTTCACGGCAGGAACGCTACTCACGGAGTTAAACATGAACAGCGGACATTGGGCTCGGTGGGATGCGGTTATCCGCAAAGAGTAATTAAAGGAAAAAAAATGCCCGGCAGAATGGGCGCGGAAAGAGTAACAACAAAAAATCTGGAAATAGTAAAAATTGACAAAGAAAATAACATAATTGCGGTAAAGGGCGCTGTGCCGGGCAGACGCGGCACATTTCTGGAAATCAGAGGATAATAAAAAAAAGCGCCGCCCTGGTTTTGTTTTGCCAACCCTCTGTGGCATTGCTAACCTCCTTTGACGGCACTCTTATTTATTACATTTTTCCTTTCAATAAATTTTACCTCCTGAAATTATCATAACAAATTATATTATGTTTGTCAACCCCGTTAAAAGTTTGTAGAAATTATTTGAAAATAAAATTTGAAAATAAAAAGGGATATAATTACAATCACTAAAAGTGAGAATTATATCCTTGTCCCGAAGGACCGATTGCCTACTTTTTCACTTTTTTGGCTTCTGCGAAAGTTCCAGCCCAAGAGTTATGCGCTCCTCTTCAGACATTCCTAACTTCTCGGGCATGCCTTCCGCTATTACTTTAAACAACGCGCCTCTCGCTTGTTCGGTTATTTCTATTGTCATCCCATTTTACCTCCTGAAATTATCATAACAAATTATATTATGTTTGTCAAGGTTTATAATCAAAAAGGCGAAGAAACTGGAAAAACAGCATTGCCCAAAGAGCTCTTTGAGGTGTCTTTTAATTCCGATCTGGTCCATCAGGTTGTTGTTTCGCAAATGGGGAACAGGCGGCAGGTTTCAGCGCACACAAAAGGCAGGGGAGACGTTCGCGGCGGGGGACGAAAGCCCTGGCGCCAGAAAGGAACAGGCAGGGCGCGAGCCGGTTCGCGGCGTTCGCCGATATGGCGGGGCGGCGGTATTACATTCGGGCCCACGAATGAACGAAATTTCAAAAAAATTATTCCTCAAAAAATGCGGAGAAAGGCATTATTTATGGTTTTGAGCCAAAAAGCGAAAGACAGCGAAATAATTATTTTAGATAAATTGAAATTAGAAAAAGCAAAGACAAAGGAAGCGGCGAATATCGTAAGACTTATTCGCGCGAATAAGTCCATCAATCAGATTCGCAACTCAAAAGCAAAAAGCTCAAAAACTAAAAAACAAGAAAGTTTTTTAATTGCCTTGCCGAAAATGGATGAAAATATAATCAGGGCAGCGAGGAATTTGCCAAAGGCAACGACAATTCTTGCAAAGGACTTGAATTGTCTGGACATATTGAGTTATAAGTATTTAATGCTCCCGAAAGAAGCAATAAAGATAATTAAAGATACATTTATAAAATGAGTTTGTTTGATTTTTTCAGAAAAAAGAAGAAAGAGGAAAAGCCAAAAGAGGAGAAAAAAGCCCCTAAGATTAGAGTTGAGGAAAAACCAAGAAAAATAAAAAAAGAAAAGGCGGTTGAAGAGAGAAAAGAAATTCACCCTGTTAAATCCAGCGAAGCTGGCGCAAAGCAATTTAACAGGGTAAAGCCGAAAGTTTCAAAACCGCGCGCAAAAATTTCGGGTACGGCTTATCGAGTTTTAAAATCGCCCCATGTTTCCGAAAAAGCAACGGATTTAGTCGCGAAGAACCAATATACTTTTAAGATTTTGCCCAGAGCCAACAAGATTGAAGTCAAAAAAGCAGTTGAAGGTCTTTATAATGTAGACGTTATTGGCGTTAGAATTATCAACGTTCATAGACGTCATAGGCGGTTGGGAAGAATTACAGGCTGGAAAAAGGGATACAAAAAAGCCATTGTGAAGGTCAAAGAGGGGCAGAAGATTGAAGTTTTACCAAGATAATACAAAACACAAAACACAAAAGCCAAAACTACAACAAAAAAGTTAAAAATTCCTAATTCCTAATTAACCTAATGTCTAATCAATACCCAATGTCCAATAACCAATGACCAAAAAAGTTAGACATTAGAAATTGGGATTTGGGATTTGATTAGGTCAATTAGATATTAGAAATTAGAAATTTAGAGCATGAAATTATACAAGCCAACAACGCCGGGAAGAAGAGGAGCCACGAGAGAGGATTTTTCGGTTCTGACCAGGAAAAAGAAACCCGAAAAGAGTTTGCTTTTGGCTTTGAAAAGGAGAGCCGGAAGAAATTCACAGGGCAGGATTACTACCAGACACCAGGGCGCCGGTGTCAAAAAACTTTATCGGCTTATTGATTTTACACGGGAAAAATTAAATGTTCCGGCAAAGGTCGCGGCTGTGGAATACGACCCCTATAGAGCCGCTTTCATCGCCTTGGTAAAATATCAGGATGGAGAAAAAAAATATATTATTGCTCCCCATGGTTTGAAAAAGGACGATGAAATAATCGCGGGCGAAAAAACCGAAATCCGCGTTGGCAACAGAATGAAGCTAAAAAATATTCCAATAGGAACTGCGGTTTATAATATAGAGATTGAGCCTGGCAGAGGAGGAAAATTAGCGCGAGGAGCCGGAACTTCGGCAAAGGTTTTGGCTTTGGAAGGGGGTTACAGCCATCTTAAGCTGTCTTCAACTGAGATAAAGCGAGTGCGGGAAGATTGTTTTGCTTCAATTGGGATGGTGTCAAATCCCGAGCATGTTTTTGTAAAAATAGGGAAAGCTGGAAGGTCGCGCCGCAAAGGCCGAAGACCCACGGTGCGGGGGAGCGCGATGGTGCCTGCCGACCATCCTCACGGCGGAGGAGAAGGCAGGGCGCCAATCGGGATGCCCGGCCCAAAAACGCCTTGGGGCAAGCCGGCTCGCGGCGTGAAGACAAGAAAAAAGAAGTGGACAGATAAACTTATCATCAAGAGACGACAAAAGAGAAAAAAGAAATAACATTAAACATTAGAAATTTATGTCAAGAAGTCTAAAAAAAGGCCCGTATATAAACGAAAAATTGTTAAAGAAAATAAGCAAGCTCCGAAAAGGCGATAAAACCGTTATTAAAACCTGGTGCAGGGCTTGCACTATTACGCCTGAAATGGTTGGTTTTACTTTCGGAGTTCATAATGGCAAAGAGCATATTGCGGTTAGCGCGGCCGAGGATATGGTTGGACACAAGCTTGGCGAATTTGCTCCCACCACCAAATTTGTAAGGCATGGAGGCAAGATGCAGCGTGAGCAGGAAGCAAAAGCAAAAGAGAAAGAAACCGAAAAGCTAAAATAATTATGGCAGTAATTGCGAAATTAAAATATCTCCATATCGCGCCTCGAAAAGTTCGGTTGGTTGCTGATTTGGTTCGCGGAAAAACAATTGAGGAGGCTCAAACGATTTTAAATTTTACGGCTAAAAGAGCGTGCAAGCCGCTCTCAAAACTTTTAAAATCAGTTGTTGCCAATGCCAAGAATGATTTTCAACTTGAGGAAAGCGGTCTTTACATTTCTAAAATTGTCGTTGACGCGGGTCCGAAAAATAAAAGATGGCGGGCGCGGGCCCGCGGACAGGCGTTTGAAATTCAGAAGAGAACTTCTCATATTACTGTTGTGGTTGAGGAAATAAATAAGCAAGGAGAAAGAGTTAAAAAAATTCAGAAACCCAAGAAAGCGGAGAAGGCGGTAGGGGCAGATAAGGCAGGAAGAGTTTCCAAACTGGAAAAACCAAAAATTAAACCAAAAACACGGAAAGAGATATTCAGGCCAAAAATGGAAAAAGCGGCTAAAAAAATGTTCAGGCGAAAAGCCTTCTAAAATATGGCGCATAAAGTTCACCCGAAAATATTTAGAATAAAGGAAACAAGCGATTGGAGTTCCCGATGGTTAAATAAAAAAAAGATTCCCGAATATTTGGAGGAGGATTTTAGAATTAGAGAATTTCTGAAAAAACGGCTGAAAGAGGCTGCGCTGCAAGGCGTAGAAATTGAAAGATTTTCCGGAGAAGTAAAGATTATCATTAATAGCGCCCGGCCCGGCCTTATTATTGGTCGCGGGGGAGAGGGCATAGAGAAATTAAAAAAAGATTTAGAGAAAATTTTAAATTTTGGAGATTCTTCTTTTAAAAAGAAGTTGCGCGGAAAGAAAGTTTTAGAACAAAAAAAACTTAAACTTGAAGTGCGGGAAATTAGAGAACCCTGGTCTATGGCAAGTTTGGCTTGCGAGTGGATTGCGCAGCAAATTGAGAAAAGAATACATCATCGCCGGATTTTGAAACGCTCAATAGACAAGATTATGTCTTCCAAGGGAGTGGAGGGAGCCAGAATAGAAGTCGCCGGCAGATTGATGGGAGCGGAAATTGCCCGCCGGGAGTGGTTGAAAAAGGGCCGTCTTCCCCGTCAGACTATCAGGGCTGAAATAGATTATTGCCATTGCGAGGCCCATTGCGTTTATGGAGTAGTGGGTGTAAAAGTTTGGATATACAAAGGCGACAAATTTTAATATGTTGATGCCCAAAAAAGTAAAACATAGAAAATGGCATAAAGGCAGAAAAAGAAATAAGAGCGTTGAAACCCGAGGAACCAATCTTGTTTTCGGCAGTTTTGGGTTAAAGAGTATGGAAAGCCGGTGGATTACGGCTCGTCAGATTGAAGCGGCCAGGCGGGCAATTATTAGATATTTACGAAAAGGAGGCAAGCTGTGGATACGAATTTTTCCTGATAAACCCGTGACCTTTAAGGGAATTGAGATTCCAATGGGCGGCGGAAAAGGGAGTGTTGACCATTATGTTTTTTCAGTTAAACCGGGCAGGATTCTTTTTGAGATAGACGGAATAGAAGAAGAAATGGCAAGAGAGGCGCTGGGAAGAGCTTCGGAAAAACTGCCGATAAAAACCAAATTTATAAAAAGATGAAGGCAAACGAAATTCGTCAAAAATCCAAAACAGAGTTAAGTAATTTTTTGCAAGACAGTCGCGAGAAACTTCGGCAGTTGCGTTTTGATTTGTCTTCGGGTAAAGTGAAAAATGTAAGGGAAATACGGAAAATCAAAAAGGATATTGCCAGGACGCTAACTTTATTAAATGAAAAATAAGCGAAGCTTCTAATTGCTTCGTTCGGTCGAAAAAGAAAAATGAATTTTTCTTTTTCTTCCTCACTCGCAATTATGAAAAACCACAAAGAAAAATTAAAAATTAAAAGACAATTAAAAGGCGTAATTGTTTCAGATAAGATGGCTAAGACAATAGTTGTTAAGGTAGAAAGGATAAAAAAACATCCTAAATACAGGAGGCGGTTTAAGACGCATAAGAAATATAAGGCGCACGACGAGAAGAACGAATACAAAGTCGGAGACAAAGTGGTCATTGAGGAAACAAGACCTTTATCAAAGGACAAGCGATGGATAGTGATAAAGAAGATTTAAAAATTAAAAAGCTATGATTCAACCTCGGACAATGTTAAAAGTGTGCGACAATACCGGAGCCAAAGTTATCCAGTGTTTTAAGGTGCTTGGCGGAAGCCGGCGCCGATACGCTCAACTCGGGGATGTTATTGTGGCGGCTGTCAAGAAAGCCGAACCAAGAAAAATTGTCAAGACGCACGATGTGGTTAGAGCGGTGATAGTCAGGCAAAAAAAGGAGTATCGTCGGAAAGATGGTTCTTATATCCGTTTTGATGAAAATACCGTAGTGATTTTAGATGGAAAAACAAAAAATCCCAAAGGGGGAAGAATTTCCGGACCCATACCGAGAGAGCTCAAAGAAAAGGGCTTTAGCAAGATTGCCGGATTGGCATCAGAATTAGTATGAAGATTAAAAAAGATGACATTGTTTTAATAATTTCAGGAAAAGACCGCAACAGAAAAGGTAAGGTTTTGGATGCTTTTCCGCGTGAGGAGAAGATTGCGGTGGAAGGCATTAACATAAGAAAAAAACATGTTCGGCCCAAGAAACAGGGAGAAAAGGGTCAAGTTGTGGAGACGCCGGGTCCAATTTCGGTTTCTAACGTTAAACTAATCTGCTCAAAGTGCGGAAAAGCAACAAGGGTGGGATATAAGGTTGAAGGGAAAAAGAAGTACAGAGTGTGCAAGAAATGCAACCAAGAAATATAAATCTCGAAACCTGTAACCTGTAACTTGAAACTCAAGAAAAAATAAATTAAAAATTTTTAGGTTATAGGTTACAAGTTACATGTTGCAAGATACTATGTTAAACCTTAAAGACAAATATAAAAGCGAGGTTGTGCCCGAGATGAAGAAAAAGTTTGGCTATACTAATGATATGGCTGTTCCGCGTATTCAAAAAGTGGTAATAAACACCGGCTTTGGGAGATTAATTGGCGGAAAGACCAAGGACGAGCAAAAAAAAATTTCTAAATCTATTTTAAACGATTTAGCCATTATCGCCGGACAGCAGCCGGTTTTAACCAAAGCTAAAAAATCAATTGCCGCTTTTAAGCTTAGAGAGGGAACGCCAATTGGGGCAACAATTACTTTAAGAAGAAAAAAAATGGATGATTTTTTGGAGCGGCTTATTCATATTGCCCTTCCCCGATCCCGCGATTTTCAAGGAATTAACCAAAAGTCGGTTGATGGGCAAGGAAATTTGACTGTCGGATTAAAAGAACATATTGTTTTTCCCGAGATTTTACCGGAAAAGACCAGGAATATTTTTGGATTAGAGATAACCGTTGCTACAACCGCTAAGAACAAGGAAGAAGGATTAGAATTATTAAAGTTAATGGGATTTCCCATTAAAAAGTAAATGGCTACCAAAGCGCAAATCATAAAGTCAAAAAAAAAGCCAAAATTTTCATCTCGCATTACGCGCCGTTGTTTTAGGTGCGGACGGAAAAGGGGGTATATGCGTAGATTTGGATTGTGCCGCATTTGCTTTAGAGAAATGGCGAATAAGGGTTTAATACCGGGAGTGAAAAAATCATCCTGGTAATTTCAATATTTATGATTGATCCAATAGTTGATATGCTTAATCGAATACGCAATGCTTGCATGGTTTTACATCAAACGGTTGATGTTCCTTTTTCTAACGTAAAATACGAGATCGCTAAAATTTTAGAAAAACAAGGATTTGTGAAAAAAATAGAGAAGAAAGGCAAAAAAACCAGAAAAATAATCCAGATTACTCTCAAATATGAAGATAAGACTCCTGTTATCACTAAACTGCGAAGGATTTCCAAGCAAGGTCAAAGGATTTATGTTTCTAATCAAGAAATTAAGCGGGTGAAAGGAGGTAGGGGGATGTTAGTGATTTCTACGACCAAGGGATTGATGACAGACAGAGAAGCGAAACGCCAAAAATTGGGAGGGGAGGTGATATGTGAAGTATGGTAAATAAAATTCTAAATTCTAAATTTTAAATTCTAAATCAATTCTAAATTTTAAATTCTAAAACTTTATTATTCAATTTCCAGGTTTAAAAATTAAGACATTAAAAATTATTTAAAAATTAAAAATTAAAAATTAAAAATTTATTATGTCTCGTATTGGAAAAAAGCCAATTGAAATACCACACAACGTTGAAGTAAAGATTGAGGATGGAAAAGTGACAGTTTTGGGTCCTAAGGGCGAACTTTCGCAAGAGATTCGACCCGAAATTAATATTGAAATTAAAAAAGACAAAATTTATGTTTCGCCGGGCATGGAGACTAAGCAGACTAAAGCATTCTGGGGTTTAACGCGGGCTCTTTTAGCCAATATGCTCAACGGGGTGGTTAGCGGATATGAGAAGAAGCTGGAAATTAAAGGCATTGGCTATAAGGCCTCATTAGAGGGCGAGAATTTAGTTTTGACAATTGGGTTCACGCATCCGGTAAAAATTGAAGCGCCAAAAGGCATAAAATTCAAAGTAGAAAAAAATATTATTACTATTTTTGGAATTAATAAACAACTGGTGGGCCTAATTGCGGCAAAAATAAGAAAAACGCGGCCGCCAGAGCCGTATAAAGGAAAAGGAATAAGATATGTTGGGGAAAAGGTAAGGAAGAAGGTGGGGAAGAAAGCAATAACCACAACGTAAATTAAAAATTAAGTTGATGGATACTAAAATAAAACAAGAAAAAAGAAAAAGGAGACATAAAAGAGTAAGAGCCAAGATATTCGGGACAAGTAAGGTTCCGCGATTTTGCGTTTTCCGGTCAAACAAGCGCGTTTACGCGCAATTGATTGACGACGAGAAGGGAAAAACAATTTTGAGCGCGAGCAACATTGAACTCAAAAACAAAAAACAAAAAACAAAAAACAAAAAATTACAGCCCAAAACTAAAAAGTTAGAAAAGAAAGAAGAAAAAAAAGAAGTGGTTAGAAGCGGGAAGGCTACGATAGCTTATGAAGTTGGGAAAATGATTGCGGAAAAGGCGCTGGAGAAAAAGATTAAAAAAGTTGTTTTTGACAGAGGAGGATATAAGTATCATGGTAGAGTTAGAGCGGTAGCAGAGGGAGCAAGAGAAACAGGGTTAGTATTTTAGTTTCAGTTTATATTTTTTATGTTTAAACAATCTCCAAGAAAACGATTTCAAAGAGAGAAACCAAAAAGTGAGTTTGACTCCAAGCTTTTGGATTTGGCGCGGGTGACCCGGGTTTCGGCCGGCGGTCGGCGATTTCGGTTTCGGGCAACAGTGGTAATCGGGAATAAAAAAGGAAAGGTGGGAGTAGGAGTGGCCAAAGGAACAGACGTGGCTCAGGCAGTTGAAAAAGCAAGCCGGTTGGCTAAAAAAGATTTAATTATTGTTCCGATTACAAATGATACCATTCCATATGAAGTTGAGGCAAAATTTAGCTCGGCAAGGGTTTTGCTGAAGCCCCAAAAGAAAGGCAGGGGGTTAGTGGCTGGCGGAACAGTGAGGGTTGTTTGCGCTCTGGCCGGAATTAAAAACATTTCGTCAAAGATTTTGGGAAGAACAAGGAATAAACTTAATAACGCCAGAGCCACCATCAAGGCGTTGAAGCAATTAAAGGCGAATTAGACATGCAATTACACAATATTTCTCCAATCCATAAATCAAAGAAAAAGAAAAGAATAGGCCGCGGCGGCAAAAGCGGCACGTATTCCGGTAGAGGGCAGAAGGGCCAGAAATCACGAGCCGGAGCCAGGTTTGAACCGATTATTAGAGGATTGATAAAGAAATATCCAAAATTAAGAGGATACAGATTTAAATCCAAAGCCAAAATTTTAAAATCCAAAATTACAATTTTAAGTTTAGATGTTTTGGAAACAAAATTTAAATCAGGAGATAAAGTTAATTCTCAAACCTTGCTTGAGAAGAAAATAATTTGTAGAATGAAAGGGAAAATTCCCGCGGTGAAGATTTTGGGAAGAGGAGAACTCACGAAAACCCTGATTATTCAGAATTGCGATATCTCAAAGAGCGCCAGAGAAAAGGTTGAAAAGGCAGGCGGCACAATAAAAATTAGAAATTAGAAATTAGTCATTTTGAGATATGTGGTATCACCAACTCATTCAGATATTTAAAATAAAAGACCTCCGAAAGAAGATACTGTTCGTTCTGGGTGTTTTTGTCATTTTCCGGATAATGGCGAATATTCCAATGCCGGGAATTGACAGCGCAAATCTGAAATCGTTTTTTGAACAATTTCAAATTTTTGGTCTTTTGAATATCTTTACCGGCGGCACTTTGGAAAATCTTTCTATTGTGATGCTGGGCTTAGGCCCTTATATTACCGCAGTGATTATTATGCAGTTGTTGACAATGATTTTTCCTCAACTGGAAAGGATGTATAAAGAAGAAGGCGAGGCGGGCAGGCAAAAATTTAATCAATACGGACGGATTTTTACCGTGCCCCTGGCAATGCTTCAGGGATACGGAATGTTGACTTTATTCCAGAGGCAGGGAGTAATAGACGCTCTTTCGCCCGCTGTTCTATTGAGTTCAATCATTACCGTAGCGGCCGGCACTGTCTTTCTGATGTGGCTTGGGGAGTTAATCACCGAGAAGGGAATTGGCAACGGCGTTTCCCTTTTAATTTTCGCCGGAATTATTTCCGGCTTCCCTTTGAGCATGCGGGAGATGCTGGTTAAATGGGAGCCGAGCCAGCTTCCGATTTATTTGCTTTTCTTTGTTATGGCTTTAATTATTATTGCCAGCGTGGTTTTAATCAACGAGGCGCGGCGCAATATACCGATTTCTTACGCCAAAAGGGTGCGCGGAATGAAGATGTACGGCGGAGTTTCCACTTATCTGCCCTTAAATATTAATCCTGCCGGCGTAATTCCTATAATTTTCGCGCTGTCTATTATGATGTTTCCCGGAATGATTGCTAATTTTTTTATCGGCGGCAGCGGAATGGTGGCTAAAATCGCCCAGAGCGCGTCTATGCTGTTTCAGAATCCCTGGTTTTACGGCACAATGTATTTTGCCCTGGTAGTCATGTTCACTTACTTTTATACGGCAGTAACTTTTGACCCTAAAGCCATTTCTACCAATCTTCAAAAAATGGGCGGATTTATTCCGGGCATTCGGCCCGGTCAGTCAACTGCTAATTATTTATACTACATCTTAAACAGGATTTTATTTATCGGAGCGTTGTTCTTGGGAACTATTGCGGTGATGCCCTCTGTTGTTGCCGGCATAACCGGAGTAACTGTTTTTCAGTTTTTTATCGGCGGCACGGCGCTTTTGATTGTGGTAAGCGTTGTTCTGGAAACAATGCGTCAGGTTAACGCCCAATTGCAAATGAGGGAATACGAAACATTCTAAATATGTCTAAACCAATGAATTTTACTTTAATAGGGAGATCTGGTTGCGGAAAAGGAACCCAGGCAAAACTTTTAATGAAGCATTTCGGAAATCTGTTTTATATTTCTACGGGTGATTTATTTAGGGATTTAGCTAAGGCAGATACAGATACCAGCATAAGAATTAAAAAAATTATAAAAGAAGGTGGATTGCCGTTTGATGATATGGCAACTACTTTATGGATGCATAAACTTGCTTATAACCTCAAAGAAAGACAGGGATTTATTCTTGACGGCGCTCCTCGCCGTGTTAATGAGGCCAAATCCTTAGACAAATTTTTGGACTTTTTGGACAGAAAAGACAGAACCTTTAATTTGTTAATTGATATATCAAGAGAAGAAGCGTTTGGCCGGTTGTCAAAAAGACGAATTTGCAAGAAATGCGGCAGATTGATTCCATGGGTTGGCGAGTTTAAAAAAATAAAAGTTTGCGATAAATGCGGCGGCGAATTGGTTACTCGTCCGGATGATAGTCCCGAAGCGATAAAAAGTCGCTTGGATTATTATGACGAAAGAGTAACGAAAGTTGTGAAATATTATGAGGACCAAAACCGGCTTATCCGAATTAACGGCGAGCAGCCGATAGAAGATGTTTTCAAAGAAATCCTAATCAAACTCAAATGATTTCAATCAAGACCCCTCAAGAAATCGTTATAATGACTGAGGCAGGGAGAATCCTGGCAAAAATTATGAAGCAGTTGATGGCAAGAGTTGAGCCGGGAATAACCACTAGAGAATTAGATAAGGTCGCTGAAGACCTTATTTTAAGTTATGGCGCCAAACCTGCTTTCAAGGGCCACGAGGGATACCCGACCGCGCTTTGCGCCTCTGTGAATCAAGTAATAGTTCACGGCGTTCCGTCTCTCTACAAACTAAAACAAGGCGACATTTTATCCTTGGATTTAGGGCTTATATGGAAAGGGTATTTTGCGGATATGGCAATAACGGTTCCAATAGGAAAAGTTGAATTGGAGGTCTTGCGAATGATTCGGGTTACCAAGAAAGCGTTGAAAAGAGGGATTAAAAAAGCAAGGCCGGGAAATACTTTCGGCGATATTGGAAATACAATTCAAAGATATGTGGAGTCCCAGGGATTTAATGTTGTCCGCGAGCTCTGCGGCCACGGAATTGGCAAAGAACTTCACGAGGACCCGCAGATTCTCAACTACGGCAAACGGCATACGGGCCCCAAAATAAAATCGGGCATGGTTTTTTGTTTGGAGCCGATGGTTACAGTAGGGGATTGGAAAATAAAAAAATCCAAAGACCATTACGGCTTTGAAACAGCAGATGGCTCTCTATCCGCGCATTTTGAACACCAAATGGTTATCACCCAAAATGGCGCTAAAATTCTAACTGTGGTACTATAAAAATATAGTAAAGCTATAACCTTTTTTTTCGCTCGCTTGAAAACAAATATATGTATCTATCAATTATTATTCCGGCTTATAATGAGGAAAAACAGCTGGCAAATACTCTGAAAGAAATTGATAAGTATCTGTCAAAACAAACCTATGATTATGAGATTTTAGTGGTTAATGACGGCTCAAAAGACAGGACAGCCGAAGTTGGCAGAGAACAGGTCTCTGTCATTAGAAATTTGAAAATGATTGACAATAAGGAAAATCATGGCAAGGGTTATGTGGTGCGGCAGGGGATGCTGGAAGCAAAAGGAGAATATCGGATTTTCAGCGACGCTGATAACGCTACTTCAATTGATCAAATTGAAAATATGTGGCCCCAATTTGAAAAGGGTTATGAAGTAGTTATTGGTTCGCGCGATATAAAAGGAACAATAATTGCCTTGCCTCAGCCCTGGTGGCGGATAATGCTGGGCAATGTTTTTAATTTGCTCGTTCAGGTAATTTCAGGACTTTGGGGAATTTGGGATACCCAGTGCGGTTTTAAGGGATTTACAGCTCGTACAGCTAAGGATATTTTTTCAAAATGTAAAATTCATCGTTTTGCTTTTGATGTTGAGGTTTTAGTTTTAGCAAAAAAAATGGGATATAAAATAAAAGAGATTCCGGTTATATGGAGAAATAATCCGGAAAGCAGGGTGAAATTTAAATCAATGATTAAGATGCTGTTAGAGATTTTCCAGATTAGAAAGAATCTGCTCAGTCATAGATATGATTGAGAAATCCAAAATCCAAATTATGCCAAATTATGCCAAATCAAGCTCAAAATTCAAACAAACGAAATTTCCATCTGAACTCCGTTTTGACCTGGCGAGCAAGGATTGGGTTGTCATTGCCACGGGTCGGGCTCGGAGGCCGGAGACATTTAAGAAAGAGAGAAGAAAAATAGAAAAAATTTCCAAAAGCGCTTGTCCTTTTTGTAATATTTCCAGTCAGGGAAGACCTGTTTTAGTTTTCAATAATGGTAAAAAAAAGGAATTTAGAGCTGATGAAGGAGTTCCGCGACAATGGACTACCATAGTTGTGCCGAATAAATATCCGGCTTTTGTTCCAGGGTCCAGAATAGATAAACATATTGAGGGAGGATTGTATGAAAAACTCAGCGCGGTTGGCTTTCACGAAGTAGTGATTACCCGGGAGCATAGCAAGCAAATGGCTCAATTCTCGGTGAGCCAAATTAAAGAGGTGATTGATGTTTATCAAGAGAGATATTTATGGCTGATGAAGGAAAAATTCGTGAATTATATTTCTGTTTTTCATAATCACGGAATAGAAGCCGGCGCTTCAATTGTTCATCCTCATTCTCAGATTATTACCACCCCTCTTATTGATACGGATTTAAAAAAAGCGATTCACAATTCTAAAAAGTATTTCAGGGTTCACAAAAAATGTGTTTATTGTTTAATGTGTGAATGGGAGAGAAAAAGCAAAAAAAGGAAAATTTTTGAAAATAAAGATTTCCTGGTTATTTGCCCTTTTGCCTCCAAAAGAGCTTTTGAGGTTATTATTTCGCCTAAAAAGCATCTTCCTTATTTTGAGAAAATTACAGAAAAAGAAAAACAACATCTGGCGCAAGCGTTTCAAAACGCTCTGAGCAAGATTTACAAGGGATTGAACGACCCGGCTTATAATTTTTATCTTCACACCGCGCCTTGCGATGGAAAGAAATATCCTGATTATCATTGGCATTGGACCATTTTGCCAAAAACGTCAACCTGGGCCGGGTTTGAAATCGGCACTATGATGGAAATTTCCACGATTGAACCGGAAAAAGCGGCCGAATATCTTCGGAAACAATAATAATTCATTCGGAATGCTGGTTTTATATCGCTCGGCAAATGAAAATTTTTAGTAATTAGACCCACCCAACCACCCCATACTAAAAATTTTCATTCGCCTCGCTTACAATATGTCCCTGAAACCACATTCCTCATTTTTAAAACAAAATTATGAGTAAATCACTTATTATAGCCAACTGGAAGATGAATCCGCAAACATTAGCCGAAGCTAATCGGATTTTTAGTTCTATAGAAAAAGGACTAAGGAAAATAAAGAATAAAAAGGCAGAGGTAGTGATTTGTCCGCCGTTTCAGTATCTATCAGTAATTAATAATCAGTTATCAATTATTAAGTTGGGAGGACAGAATTGTTTTTGGGAGGAAAAAGGCGCTTTTACCGGCGAGGTTTCACCTGGAATGCTGAAAGATTTAGGTTGTAAATATGTTATTGTCGGCCATTCTGAAAGAAGGAAATATTTTCAGGAAACCGATGAACTCGTCAATAAGAAAATAAAAGCCGCGCTGGAAAATAATTTGAACGTTATTTTGTGCGTTGACAAAGTGTCTCAAATTAAAAAAGACATAAAGGGTCTTTCAAAAAAACAATTCAAAAATTTAGTTTTGGCGTATGAGCCGGTCTTTGCCATCGGCACCGGCAGGCCCTGCAGTATAGAGAAAGCAAGAAAAATGAGCGCTTTGATTAGGAAAACATTGAAAACAAATATTCCAATTCTTTATGGTGGAAGCGTGAATTCCAAAAATGCTCGCGGTTATCTCAAAGAGGCGGGGATGAACGGATTATTAGTGGGCGGGGCATCTTTGGATCCCCAAGAATTCATTAAAATAATTAAAGCCGCGGCATAGGGCATGGTTGACTTTTGGTTATAAAAACTGTTATCATCAAGGATGAAAATTATGGAAAATATTTTAAAAGGTTATTTTTATAGTCCGAGCAGGGGAAATTTGAGCGATGTCAGCATGATAGAAGAAATAATAGATTATATTAGAGAAAAACCAGAAAAGTTTTATGAAATTATTGTTGGCTGCGATTCTTCTTCGGAAGAAGAACCTCGGTTTCCGATAGCTATAGTTGTTTTAAGAAAAGGCGAGGGGGGGAGATTTTTTCTTAAAAAAATAAATTACAGGGGTTCCAAGAAAAAATTTTATAATTGGAAAGAGCGAATTCTGGAAGAGGTTTTACTTTCCTGCCAAATGGCTTTGTCATTGCGGGAAAGAATTGTGGAAAAAACGAAAAGCAAAACCGGTTTTTGTAATTATCAATTTCGCTATATTCATGCCGATGTCGGAGAAAACGGCAGGACCAAAGATATGATTAAGGAAGTGGTTGGCCTTATTCGCGGCAACGGTTTTGAGGCAAAAATAAAGCCGGAGTCTTTTGTCGCTAGCGTTGTCGCTGACAGGTTTACTTAAAAATAAATAATGGGTAAGATAAAAAAAATCCCAAAAATTTTAACAGCAATGTCCGGAGGCGTAGATTCCGGCGTTGCCGCTGCCCTGTTGAAAAGACAGGGTTTTAATGTGGCCGGAGTTTTTCTGCGGCTTTTTGATTCTTCTCAACTCAAAGACGCCAAAAAAAGCGCTCAAAGAATCGCCAAATTTTTGGGGATTCCTTTTTTTGTTTTGGATTTGAGAAAGGAATTCAAGAAAAAAATTATTGGTTATTTTTTAAAGGAACTTAAAAGAGGGAGGACTCCCAATCCCTGCGTGGTTTGTAATAAAGAAATAAAATTCAAATTATTATTAAAACAAGCGAAGAAGCGAAGATTTGATTTTATCGCCACCGGACACTATGCCGAAATTAGGAATACACGGCTTTTCTGCGCCAAAGACAAACAAAAAGATCAGTCGTATTTTTTATGGCAGTTAAATCAAAAACAACTCAAACATATTTTATTTCCGTTGGGAAATTACACCAAAAAACAAGTGAGAGATTTGGCTGAAGAATTTGGAATTTCAAAGTTTGTCAGGCCCGAATCCCAAGACGTCTGTTTTATCCAAGGCGCGCAAAATGAATTTCTAAAACAACGTCTCTGTCAGAAAAAAGGGATAGTCGCTGATATTAAAGGCAAGGTTCTTGGCGAGCATCAAGGTTTGTGTTTTTACACTATTGGCCAGCGCGCCGGCATAGGAATTGGCGGCGGCAGGCCCTATTATGTTTTAGATAAGGATTTGAAAAGGAATATTTTAATTGTTACCAGACATAAAAAGGATTTAGACAAAAAAGAGTTAATTTGCGAGAAAGTGAATTGGATTTCCGGAAGCCCGTACAAATTACCGATAAAAGTGAAAGCAAAAATCCGGTACCGCCACAAAGCCGCTTTAGCTATAATAACTAAAAACCTAAAACCTAAAACTTATCACCTAAAATTTAATAAACCTCAGCGGGCAATAACTCCGGGCCAGTCCGTGGTATTTTACTCGGGACAACAACTCTTAGGCGGCGGCGTGATTGACTGATCTCTCAAATTCTGCTAATCTTAAAATACAAAGAGGAGAGAGAAAGTAGAATTAATAACGCTCTTTGAAAATTTTTGGAAAAAAAATAGGAAGTGAAAAGATATGGAAAATTTTGAAAGGAAAGTTGTGGTTGGTAATTTGGCAATGTATCCTGAGACCCTTCGCGAGTTTCTTATTAAATCTGATTATTCTTTACATTATGACCCAGAAACAGAAAAACTCGTTTTGCATGCGTGTCATGGTCATGGCGATAGGGATCTATTTGAGATAAGGAACGTTTCTTACGAAAGTGCTGTTAGAATGGCTGAGGGACTTGGATTAAAAAGCGATAGGGATAGTGATACACCTTTAATTTGGAGCAAATGGCATCCCGTGCTACATCTTGATCATGATGGCAGCGAAGACGCTGAAAAGGTTCGGATGGAGATGTTAAGATTAGGCGTTGCCCATAATGTATATTACAACGAGCCTTGGTTTGCCCTTCATGTTAAGGGATTGATTCACAGATCACCATCGTGGTCCGCGAACCAGATGCTTGATATTATTAGAGAAATAGCTGAACGAGACAAAGACGAATAATCTGATAAAAAATGTTTGGATTATAAAATAATAGAAATAAATCTCACCTTTTGGGCGAGATTTTATTTTTATTTGTGTTATTTTGGTTTTTTGGGTATTATAAATATGATGGCGTCAAAGGAATTGCGGGAAAAGTTTTTAAAGTTTTTTGAGAAAAGAGGGCATAAAACAGCGCCTTCGTTTTCGTTAATGCCCCCTGATTCCAGCGTTCTATTTACCACTGCCGGGATGCAGCAGTTTGCTTTGGAGCTGGAAGGGAAGCAAGACCCGATTAAAAAATTTGGCTCGCAACATTTAGTTGACTGCCAGAAATGCTTTCGCAGCGATGATATTGGAGAAATAGGCGACGATACCCATCACACTTTTTTTGAGATGTTGGGCAATTGGTCTATCGGCCAGGACGAAAATGGAAATTATTTTAAAGAGGGAGCCATAAAGTTTGCGCTTGAATTCCTAGTGAACGAACTAGGATTTGACAAAAACAAATTATATCCGACTATTTTCAAGGGAAATAAAGATTTACCCCCACACCAAAATTTTGGTAGTGGGGGTATTCCAAGAGATGAAGAGTCGCTAAAAATTTGGCAGGAAAATAATATCCCAAAGGAAAGAATAAAGGAATTTGGCAAAGAAGACAATCTTTGGGGCCCGGTAGGAGAGGTTGGCGTTTGCGGACCGAATTCAGAGATTTTTTTTGACAGGGGAGAAAAATTCGGCTGTAATAGAAAAGATTGCGCACCGAATTGTGTTCATTGCCAGAGATTTATAGAAATATGGAATTTGGTTTTTATCCAATATTACAAAGACAAAAACGGAAAATATCAATTACTGCCGCAGAAGAGCGTGGATACCGGAATGGGGTTGGAAAGAATGGCGGCAATTTTGCAAAATAAAGCTTCGGCTTACGAAACAGATTTATTTTTACCAATTATTCAAGAATTAGAAAAAATTTCTTCTACAAACTACAAACTACAAACTACAAACTATAGAATTATCGCCGACCATATTCGGGCCGCGGTTTTTTTAATCAGCGAAGGCATTTTGCCGTTAAACGTGGAACAGGGTTATGTTTTGCGCCGGCTTTTGAGGAGGGCGATGCGTTATGGAAAAATTTTAGGAGCAAAGCCGGGATTTTTAATTCCTTTAGCCCAGAAAGTAATTGAGATTTATAAAGATATCTATCCAGAGGTTCAGTCAAAACAAGCGGATATTTTGACAGTAATTCAGAAAGAGGAGGAAAAATTTAAGAAAGCGCTGGATACAGGCATGAAAGAAACGAGTTCAGTAGTTGCTCAAGGAGATATTTCCGGAAAACAAGCGTTTGATTTATACCAGACCTATGGATTTCCCATTGAGATGCTCAAAGAAATGGCGAAAGAACGTGGCAGGAAAGTAGATGAGCAAGGTTTTAATAAGGCGCTGAAACAGCATCAGGAAATTTCCCGCGCAGGAAAAGAAAAGAAATTTGGGGGCGGTGGAGAGTTTTCAGCGGAACTTCATACTGCCACCCATTTGTTACATTCTGCTTTAAGAGAGATTTTAGGCGAACAAGTAAAGCAGATGGGTTCGGATATTAACTTGGAACGATTAAGATTTGATTTTTCTTTTGAACGGAAGATGACTTCCGACGAATTAAAAAAAGTTGAGGATTTAGTTAATCAAAAAATTAAACAAGATTTGATTGTTAAAAAAGAGGAGATGTTTTATCAAGAAGCGATAAAATCCAACGCATTAGCATTCTTTAGAGAAAAATATCCGGAAAAAGTGAGTGTTTATTCAATTGGCGGGTTTTCTAAAGAAATTTGCGCGGGTCCCCATGCGAAAAGAACCGGGGAGTTGGGCAGGTTTAAGATTGTAAAAGAACAATCATCAAGCGCAGGGGTGAGAAGAATAAGAGCAATTTTGGAGTGATTGACTTATTAGAGTATTTTTGCTATTATTTTAGGTAATAAATGGACCAAAATAATAAGAATTCAAAACGCAAGGGCAAAATAATAAAACAAGGCATTGTTTTGGAAACCCTGCCCAGTTTGTTGTTCAGAGTTAAATTAGACGATGGAAAGGAGATTTTGGCTCATTTAGCCGGGCGGCTTCGGATATACAGGATTAAAATTTTAGCCGGCGACAAGGTAACAGTAGAAATGACCCCTTACGACGAAACCCGGGGCAGAATTGTGTATCGCGGAAAGTAGTTATAAACAAAAAAATATGCGAAATTCAATTGAAAAAAAATGTCCAAAGCAAGAATCAGGAGCTCAATTAACAGACCAGGAAATTTTAGAAGGCAAAGAAAAAGAATTGGAAGAAATCACAAAATCATATCTGGAAAATCTTAATTCCGAGGAAATAGGAAAAAGAGAAAATGCCCAAAAACATTTGGCAAAGTTTTTAGAGACAGCTTCCGTGGATGAAAAAAAATACGCGGAAACAATGCGTCGTTTATTTGGATTGCAGCATAGGGATTGGGCAAAATTGGGATTTAAAACAGAATTGGTTGAAGTAAACGGCAAAAAGCAAGAAATACCTAGTATTTTGGCGGAATATGGAGAAGAAGCATCAGACGAATTAAAAGCGCAATCTTTTAAGTTTGAAAAAACTCGCGATAAGGTTTCTATTGCTCAAGTAGAAAGAATTGAAGAATTGGTTGACGCGGCTTATCCTGAATATTGGCTGGTGCAGTATTTGCACGAAAAAGAAGACGCAAAGAAAAAAGCAAAAGAAGACCAAAATAATCCAATATATGGGTAATGAGATTTGATTTTTGCTATCTTATATTATATTATTCACGCATATGAAAGTTCGGCCGTCGGTTAAAAAAATTTGTAAAGATTGTAAAATCGTCCGAAGAAAAGGACGAGTTTATGTTATTTGCAAAAAAAATCCGAGGCACAAACAACGTCAAGGATGAACGCTCGGAATGCTGGTTTCAGGGGTCGCTCGCCAGCCCCAGCGTGGCTGGCTCGCTCACGCAAGGCAGAATAAATTACTCGCTCTCCTCGCTCGCTCCGTTCGCTCGGAACCATGCCCGCTCGCAGCCTTGAGTGTCCCTGAAACCACATTCCTCGCTTTAATATTTTAAAAATTAAAAATTAAAAATTAAAAATTTTAAAGTTTTATGCCACGTATAGCTGGAGTCAATATACCAGAGAATAAACAGATAGAGATAGCCCTAACCTACATCTACGGAATAGGCCGGTCTTTGAGCAGGAAAATTTTGCGTGAAATAAAAATTGATTTTCACGCTCGCTCCTCCAAATTAACGTCAGAGGAAGTAAATCAATTAAGAGAAATTATTGAAAAAAGATATAAAATTGAAGGAACTCTCCGTCGGGAGAAAATGCTCGCCTTAAAACGATTAAGAGATATTAGTTGTTGGCGAGGAATTCGCCATATAAAGGGTTTGCCGGCGCGGGGACAGAAAACCCAAACCAATACAAGGACAGTGCGGGGAAATGTTAGAAAAACAGTGGGTAGCGGCAAGAAAGCGGCGCCCGCCCCCAAGTAAATCATGGGTAAAAAACGTATTATACAACAATCAGAAGAGGAGCTGCTGAAAGAAAGAGAAAAGGTAGAGGCAGCGACAAAGAAAGAAGTCAAGACAAAAACCTCGAGGAGAATTACCGAAGGGCGAGTTTATATTTCGGCTTCTTATAATAACACCATAATAACCTTAACCGACTCCCGAGGAAATGTATTGGACTGGGTGAGCGCCGGCAATATTGGATTTAAGGGGACCAAAAAAGCCACACCATTTGCCGCTTCTAAAACCGCGGAAGCTTTAGTCCAGAGAGCCAGAAAAAGGGGAATGGAAAAAATTGCTATTTTTGTGAAAGGAATCGGCAGCGGCCGGGATTCCGCTCTTCGGTCTTTAGCCAATAGAGGTTTTGAAGTTATTTCCATTAAAGATATTACGCCCATACCTCACAATGGATGTCGACCACCAAAAGTGAGGAGGGTATAATTTATTTTAACTAATGCCTGATTTACATCTTAGGAAGGGAGGTGAGGGAAACCTTAGGTGTCCCTCACATGGCGATATTACGCCGATACCACACAACGGCTGCAGGCCGCCAAAGGTAAGGCGAGTTTAATTATGTTGACTAATAATAAATGTAAAATATGTAGAAGATTGGGGGCAAAACTTTTTCTCAAAGGCGACAAATGTACGTCGTCTAAATGTCCCATGGTAAGGAAACCCTATGCCCCTGGCATAAAAGGAAAAAGAAGAGCCCGCTCTCTTTCTGAGTATGGAAAAGAGTTGAAAGAAAAACAGAAATTAAAAAAATGGTATAATTTAAGCGAACATCAATTCAAAAGATATGTAAAAGAAAGTTTGGCAACAAGAGGGAAAACAGGGGATTCAACCGAAGAAGCAAATTCAGCCGTTGTTTTAATCAGAAAATTAGAGACCCGTTTAGATAATGTAATTTTTCGACTCGGTTTCGCTTCCTCCCGGTCCCAGTCGCGGCAAATAGTTTCTTACGGCCATTTTCTTGTAAATAAGAAGCCGGTAAATATTCCGTCTCATCCGCTGAAAAAGGGAGACAAAATCGCTATCAGGGCAGTTTCCTTAAAAAAGAAATTTTTTCAGGATTTAATTCCATCCTTGAAGAAAAGACAGCCGCCTTCCTGGCTTAAATTTGATATAGAGAAGATAGAGGGAGAGATTATTGATTTGCCTTCCCTGGAAGAAGCGGCGCCGCCAGTGGAAATCGCGGCAGTATTTGAGTATTATTCACGATAAACTAAAGTGTAAAGTGTAAAGCGAAAAAAGCAAAATAACAACTAAAAATTCAAAACAAAATTTAATTAAAAGTTTTAAGTTTTGAACTGTTGCTTTAAATTTTTCGCTTTCAGCTTTACATTTTTAAAGTATGATTTCTTTACCATCTTTGCCAAAAATTATTAAAACAGGAGATAACCATGCCCGGTTTAGCATGAGCGGCTTATATCCGGGCTATGGCATTACTATCGGCAATAGTTTGCGCCGCGTTTTATTATCTTCTTTGTCTGGAGCGGCCGTTATTCAGATGAAAATTAAAGGCATTCAACATGAATTTTCAACCATTCCCGGCGTACTGGAGGATGTGATTACAATTATGATGAATTTAAAGCAGTTGAGATTCAAGATTTACACTGAGGAGCCGGTTTCCGCGACTCTTTCCATTAAGGGGGAGAAAAAAATAAGGGGTTCTGACTTTAAATTTCCTTCCCAGGTAGAACTTATTAATAAAAATGCTCATATTGCGACCCTAACTGACAAAAAAGCAGCCATAGAAATGGAAATTTTAATTAAAAAAGGAATGGGCTATGAGCCGGTTGAAAGGAGAAAGAAGGAAAAATTAGAGATCGGGGTTATTGCTTTGGACGCGATTTTTACCCCAATTAAAAAAGTGAGCTATGAAATTGAAAATATGAGAGTGGGGGAGCGGACAGATTTTGATAAATTGATTTTAGAAATTGAGACAGATGGAACTCTAAGCCCGCAAAGCGCTTTTTTTCAGGCCTCGGAAATTTTAATTGAACATTTTTCTTTGCTTTCAGAGTCATTTAAAGTAAAAGAGAAATTTCCGAGAGTTAAGCCTTTGGCAAAAGAGAAAAAGTCCAGAAAGGCAAAAAAGCCGGACATAATTCGCAAGAAAAAGTTTTCTTCGGCGAGGACAAAGCCGGCCAAGTCGTCAAAAAACAAGTCGTCAAAAAAGCGGTAAACATGCGCAAACTTAAACGAGGAAGAAAATTTAGTCTGAAAAAAGACCAGCGAAAAGCCCTATTAAAATCATTGGTTAGAGCGCTTTTTTTGAATGAAAAGATTAAAACCACTGAAGCCAAAGCAAAAGAAGTTTCCATTATTGCGGAAAAAATTATAACCCAGTTTCGCAAGGGCGGCCTATCTTCAAGAAGAAGATTCTCTGAGTATCTTTCCCAAAAAGTCGCTAAGAAGGTAGTTGATGAGATTGCGCCGAGATATAAAGAGAGAAAAGGAGGATATACTCGAATAATTAAGCTGGGACAGAGAAAGAGCGACAGTGCCAAAATGGCTATTATTGAATTATTAAAGTAAAATATGGAAAGAAATACCCATACCATAGACGCTGCCAATAAAGTTTTAGGACGATTAGCCACTGAAGTTGCTATATTGCTGCGCGGCAAGCATAAGCCTGATTACGCTCCTTATAAAAATGAAGGCGATTTTGTTATTATCAAGAATGCCGGGAAAATAAAATTAACCGGTAAAAAAATAGACCAGAAGATTTATTATCATCATAGCGGATATTTAGGCGGCTTAAAGGAAATGCCCATGAAAAAACTTTTTGAAAAGAATCCGGAAGAAGTTTTCAAAAAAGCGGTATTTGGCATGCTGCCCAAAAATAAGCTGAGAGCCAAAATAATAAAACGGCTAAAATTTGAATAAGTATGTCAATAACTAAAAAAACAGCCAAATTAAAAAAACAGCCAAAGGATGCTAAAAAATTAAAGAAAAAAGCAGTGTCCAAGAAGGCGGTTTCTAAAAAGGTTCACCCTGTTAAATCCCCCGCTAAAAGCGGGGGTGCTCGCCCCAAGGGCGAGCAATTTAACGGAGTAAAAAAACTTGTGAAAAAGCCGGCCCGGTATTTAGGAGCAATCGGTCGAAGAAAGACCGCTGTGGCCCGGGTGCAGCTATGGACTAGGGGAGAAAATGAATTTTTAATAAATAATAAGCCTTATCAAGAGTATTTTCCCACTCAAGAACTTCAACAAACTGCCAGCGCTTCTTTAAGAAAAATGAAATGCCTTGATAGGTTTAGGGTTTTAGTTAAGGTAAGAGGAGGAGGAGTGCAGGGTCAGGCAGAAGCAGTGAGGCACGGAACAGCCCGAATTCTCATTCTTTTTAATCCGGATTTCCAAAAACGTTTGAGAAAAGCGGGGTACTTAACCCGTGATTCAAGGATGAGAGAGAGAAAAAAATTCGGCCTCAAACGAGCCCGTCGCGCGCCCCAGTGGGCAAAGCGGTAAATTGTAGGGCAAAACTCTATAAGGATTAGAATAAAAATCGGTAGTTCTAAGTGAACTGCCGATTTTTTATTATAAAACATTAAAAGTCGGATCGGTAGAAAATTAAAAAGTAAAAAAAGATGACTAAAAAAGAAGAAAAAGAAGTCATACGAGTTCACGGAGAAAGTTATGATTATGAGGATATTCCTTCATATATTAGAAATCGTGATGAACAAAATTGCTCGGAAGAAAATCCAATCGGAGGCACAATTGAAAGACATGATATAGAAACTGAAAAAGAAATGTGCGATAGAGCGGCCGAGGAAGCGGCGAGAGAAGAACAATTATAAAAGTCGAAATAAAAGTTAGGTTGCAGATGTGGGTGCTGAAGTTTTAGGGCAACCCAACCCTTCAGCCCCTACATCTTACCAAAATTAAAATGGCTAAAACTAAAGCATTGGTTAAAGCGCAAGAAGCCAGGAAAATAACAAAAAAGATGATGTTAATTCCGGGGCTTCTCAAAGCTCAGCAGTTGCTCTTTATCACTCAACAAACCCCAGCGGAGCACATCTATCACCGTCCGGGAAAAGGCGGCGGAACTTGGGATTATGTGACAGGGGTTTATGTTAAAAAGATTCTCAATTATACATTCGGCTGGCTATGGGATTTTGAAATTAAAGACAAGGGCCGAGAAGGAGATTTGGTGTGGGTTCAAGGTAGATTGACCATTAAGAATAAGAAAGGAGAAGCGATGATAGTTAAAGAGCAATTCGGCCGGGCCGATGTAAAGTTCAAGAAAAACACAAAAATCCCACTTGATTATGGAAATGATTTGAAAGCGGCCGCCACTGATGCTCTGAAAAAGTGCGCCGCTGAGTTAGGAATTGCCTCAGATATCTATGGTAAAGAGGAATTCAAAGAAATTCAGAGAGTAGATAAAAAGTTTATTTCTCCGGAGAACGGCAATGGGAAACCGGCAGAAAATAAAACTGAAAAATTGTTTGCCAGTGAAACAGAGAAAGAAAGAATTAAAAAAATCGCCAGGGAAATGGGGATCAATACCATTGGAGGAATAGAGCGAAAGATCGGATTGACGATTAGTTGGAAGAGCATGACCAGAACACAAGCGACCATGATATTGGCAGCATTATTAATTAAGCAAGTAAAAAAGTAAAATAATATGTTAAAAGAATATTCATTATACGACAAAAAAATAACAATTAGGTTCGATGACGGTCGCCATGTCTTCTATGGCCCGAACGGAGAATACCTGACATCAGTGACCGGAGTGACCGGAGTAATTGATAAATCGGGGCCGTTAATGTATTGGGCAGTCAATTTAGCGCGGGATTATCTATTAGAAAAGATACAGTCCGGACAGATTGTAGAAATGGATATTATAGAAGCGAGTAAGCAACACAGGGCGTTCAAAAAGAAAGCCGCGGATATGGGAACACAGATACATCAATGGTGTAGCGATTGGATATTAGGCAAGAAACCGAAAATGCCCGAGGAGGAAAAAGTAGTCAATGGAATAACCGCTTTTCTAAAATTTCAGAAAGAGCATAAATTCAAATGGATTGACAGTGAAAGGATAGTTTATTCAAAAAAGTATGGATATGCGGGGATTTTAGACGCAGTAGCCAAAAAGGGAAAGGAATTAGTGCTTGTAGATTTTAAGAGTTCAAATGGAATTTATGACGAGATGAGATTTCAAGTATCCGGTTATCAGATTGCTTACGAAGAAGAAACTGGAAAGAAATTTGATAAAAGAATAATTGTTAGATTTGGAAAAGAGACAGGGGAATTTGAAGTAAAAGAATTAGATAATGACGAAGCGGATAAAAAAGCGTTCCTCGCCTGCTTGGCACTTAAAAATAGATTAAAAGAATTGGGTTATGGAAAACCAAAATACTAAACTTCTTTGGAAATTAAAAATACCGAGTAAATCAGAACCGGGCACATTTCACATAGTTGAAATTTATACCAACGGAGAAATGAGATGCGATTGCTTTGCCGCGGAAATGAAAAAGGTTTGCCATCACATAAGAAAAGTTAGAAATTTTATTGAGAGATTATCTGATAAGGTGTTAGAAAAATATCCGCTAGATAAGTATCCTACAAAACCGCAAGTGATAGTTAAAAAGGTAATTCCAAAAGGTGAGTCACCGGCAAGATAGACAATTGATTGAGATTGCCCGAAACCGGGCAATCTAATTAGAGGTCTATTACTACAACTCAATAATTCAAGAAGCATCAGGGCAATCCTGACAAGCCGTTTCAAGAGGTATGAGTAAAAACAAGGAATTAACAACGATTTTACAAAAAGAGGAGTGGTATCAAAATTTGATTGATGATTTAAAAGCGATTGTAGTAGAGAGAACTTTCAACTCGGAATATGAAAAGATTTTAGGTAAGTGGGAAATAGGCGAGCGGATTTTACAAGACGAGGATAAAGGAATAACAAAATCACTGCATAGGTGTGCAGTAGATTTAAATAAAGGCGAAAGGGATTTGTGGTATTGTTTGGAATTTTGCCGGAAATATCCTAAATTCCCAAAGGAAGTTAAAAAATGGGGCAAAGAAATAAAATGGGTTTTTATTAAAAAAGAATTGACCGAACCGAAAGAAACTTCTAAAAAGCAATTTATCTCAGTTTTAATTGATGAGAAAACCATGACAATCTGGATTAAAGAAAAATACCGGAAATATAAAATTAAATATAAGTAGTAAAAATGGAGGAAAAAGAAAACAAATTAATACCAAATTCAACACAGACACCGAATATAATTAGCGATTTGATTGAGCCTCGCATTCCAGAGGGAGAAATAAGATGTTTAAGATACATCTGTCGGCGCACTTATGGATTTCACAAGGAAAGAGACCGAATCAGTTTAACCCAATTTGTAAAGGGAATAAAAGATAGAAATGACAAACAATTAGATTATGGCGCCGGTCTTTCAAGACCAAGCGTAGTAGAGGCATTAAAAAATCTTATAGGAGCCGATTTAGTCAAGGTAATTAAAACCCCGGGAGGTAATTATTACGAAATTAACCTTAAATTATTTGAAAATAGAGATATGAGAGAGGTGGCAGACGAGGTGGTTAAGAAAGTTAACCAGTTAAGAAAGTTAACTAGAAGTGGTAAAGAAAGTTTACCAAAACAGGTTAAGTTACTTAACCCACAAAAGAAAGGAAACAAAGAGAAACAAAGTGGTAGCAACCCGCCTTCGGCGGTTGCCACTATTAGAGATTATTTTATTGAGAAGTGTAAAATCTTAAAAGGATTTGAACCGGAGATGGCTTTTGGAAAAGAGGGCAGGCTCTTAAAAGACAAACTTAAAAGATATTCCGCGGAACAGCTAAAAGATTTGATTGACAAATTTATGAAGTCAAAGGTAGGAGAGGATTTAGGATTTACTTTGAGTATTTGCCTTTCGGCGCCGGTAATAAATCAATGGCTTATAGGCAAACTGGAAAGACCAAAAAGACCTACTTATAACGGAAGTCCGATGAGAAAAATGTTTGGAAAATGGCAGGTTCTTGAAAAAGGAGATTGGAAAGAGTTTGCCGATTTAGAATCAAAAATTATTTACATTTAATTTTTATGTGCGCACCAATTCCCAAAGGAAAATGGGCTTGGAAATATGATGCCTGTGTCAAATGCGGAACGACCAAAATTAAACACAAGGGAAGAGGACTATGCTTACACTGTTTTGATAAAGAAAGAGGTAGAAATTCTAAAAGAAAAGAAGATTGCAAAAGAAGACACCATAAATTCTATTTAAAAATAAAAAATAGTCCAAAATTGTTAAAAAAACATAGGGAAAATAGCCGATTAAAAGCCATCGAATGGCGTCATAATCCAGAATCATCTTATAATATTTTTCTAAAAAATAGGTATAGGGTTCTAAAATTCAGAAGGTTTTTAAATCCACAGAAAAGAATTCTCAAAAGAGATAGGGGCGGCATACAATTTCGTTGCGATGGATGCGATAAGCATTGCTTAATTATAAGTCCTATTAAAGAAATAAAAACAGGGATAGGAATGAGCGATTTACGGTTATTTGAGAAAATAGTTATTCATCAATGTTCTAATAAATAATTTTATGCAAGGCGAAATTATTAAAATAGATCCGCCAAAGCAGTCCAGAAATAAGAGAGAGGTTTTTATAAGAGTTTATTTCAAGATGTTTCCTTCCGGCGAGTGGGCCGAAACAGATATTGTCAGAACTTTCAGAAATTACGCGCGCTGGCGGCCTCTGATGAAAAAAGGAAATATCCTCACGGGATTACAAATGCTTGAGCCCAATCGGGTGGACGCTGATAGTTATCCCGAACTGCGAGAAAGACCCGATTTAACTCTTGAAGATGAAAATTTAATGAAGCTTTGCCAAGCTTGCGGTTTATGAATTACGAAACTCAATTAAAAATTCATTTTTGGGGGATGGTGATTATAGCAGTTGTTGTGATTGTTAGTATTATCGTTTTATTTATTCCGAGAACGGCCAGTCAAACTTTACCTGAAAGACATAGTCAATTTTATGAAATATCTTATGCTTCGTGGCAATCGCCGGTGAGAATGGATTGGCAAAGTGAAAAATTTTGGAGAATAGTTACCGGCTATTCTTCAACCCCGGACCAGACAGATGATACCCCGTTTATTACAGCGTCCGGACAAAGAGTTCGGCTCGGGATAGTAGCCACAAATGAATTTCCTTTTGGCATTTTACTTTTAATAGACGGATTGATTTATGAAGTCCAGGACAGGACGAACGCGCGCTACGGATATAGAATAGATATTTGGTTTCCGACCCGGGCTGAAGCCTTGGCTTGGGGCAAAAGAACATTAGAAATAACTAAACTGAATTAAGTTTATGATTACAATCACTGAGAAACAATTGAAATATCTTAACATTTTACTCACCCAAAGTTTTGGAGAATTTAATCGGAAAATCTATCTTAAACATTTTTATAAAGTTGAGAGTTCTAAAGATTTAAGCAAAGAAAAGGCAAGCGAAATTATAGAAAAGTTTGTAGATGATAATCCTAAAAAATATGAAAATATAGCAATAGCAATGGAAAAGATTTATGAACTTATAGGACAAAGAAAATTATTTTAAGCAATAAAAAAATAATCAATCCTTGCCGAACAAATAAGGCGAGGGGAAAAAAATGAATAAATTTCAATCGATTAAAATTTCGTTAATTCGCAAATCAAACACCAATGTAAGAAAAAAGGGTTTTGATGGCGCAGAGTTCAATGATCTTGTGGCAAGCATTAAAGAGAAAGGAGTGCTGGTTCCGATTATTGTTCGGCCGACGAGCAAGAGTAAACACGCCGCGGCCTACAATGTGGTTACCGGCTACGAAGTGGTTGCCGGGGAGAGAAGATTTAGAGCTGCTGAGATAGTTGGACTCAAGGAAATACCGGCGATGGTTAGGGATCTCACCGATGGCGAGGCCAAAGAGGTTCAGATTATAGAAAACTTGCAACGCTCCGACATTCATTCTTTAGATGAGGGTTTTAGCTATCGGCAGCTGATAGAGAAATCAAAATACACCATAGAAAATATCGCAATTAAAGTGGGTAAATCCCAGGGTTATATTCGCCAACGTTTATTTTTAACAAATCTAATCGAGAGACCAGCCAATGCTTATCGCAAGGGAGATATCACTGATGGGCACGCTGTTCTTATAGCTAAACTTTCTTTCAACGATCAATCTAAGGCAATGAAGTATTTAAAAGAAGGATGGGAGTTGCCATCGGTTAAAGAATTCAAAGAATGGATCGAACGAACTTTTTATCATCCGCTCGCTTTCCAGCCATGGCTTAAAGACAAGGAAGCTAATGAGGCAGTCGGAGAATGCATCGAATGTCTGCCAAATAAAAATACTTTATTCGGCGAAGTTAAAGAAGGGGCGTGCACCGATTTGAAATGTTGGAAAAGAAAGATGGAAAAATACATAGAATATCAGATTGCCAAAGCTAAAGAGCAAGGAATTGAAATGTTGAAAGTAAGCAAAGAGTATAGTTCGGATAGTTCAGGAATTTTGTCGGCCAGTAAATATCAGTCGCTTAGTTTTAAGAAAAAAGAGCAGTGTAAATATGCTCAAAAGGCGATAGTGGCCGCGGGCCCGGACACAGGAACATTTTTATGGATATGCGTGAATCCTAAATGCACAAAACACTATTCTCAGCACGCCGATTATTCCCTTAGTCCGAAGGAAAAAGAGAGGAGAAAAAAAGAAGCGAAAAAACAAAAAGCAGAGAGAGAAAATGAGGAAGAAAAAATTGTTGAGGCCTTAAATAAAATTAAATGGCCGCTCGATAAAAAAACTTTGGATATCATATTTGAAATGATTTTGCAGGGGCAGGGGACTACCGTGCTCAGACCGGTGGCCAAGAGATTCGGAATTACACCAGAGAAAAAGACAAATAGTATGAGTTATAGCTATTACGATTGGGAGGCTCCTATTAGGGAAGCGGCAAAGAAAATGGATAATGCCAAAAAACTGAGATTTATTATCGGGGTTTTACTTGAAAGAACATGGGGCTTTAAAAATAAGGTTCTGAAAATGTTTTAAAAAGATGAAAAACATAATTAAATTAAACGATAAAATAAAGATTGACTTAATAAAACTGGTTGATAGTCGGCTTTTAGTCCAGGCAAATTCCGGTGGCGGTAAATCGTGGTTATTACGCCGGCTTCTTGAACAATCTCACGGCAAGGTTCAGCAAATCGTTATTGATCTTGAAGGAGAATTTTCAACGCTCCGGGAGAAGTATGATTATATTTTAGTCGGCAAGGGTGGCGATGTCGTAGCAGAATCTAAAACAGCAAGTCTTTTGGCACGAAAGATATTAGAGATGAATGTATCGGCTATTATTGATTTATACGAATTGCCGCATTACGAAAGGAAGCACTTTGTAAAACTTTTTTTAGATAGTTTGATTAACGCTCCTAAAGAATTTTGGCATCCTTGTCTTGTGGTTGTAGATGAGGCTCACCAATTTTGCCCTGAAAAAGGTCAATCAGAGGCAATGGATTCGGTTATTGATTTAGCCACAAGGGGAAGGAAGCGCGGCTATTGTGCTGTTTTGGCTACACAGCGCCTTTCTAAACTTCACAAAGACGCGGCCGCGGAGTGTAATAACAAACTAATTGGTCGCACCGGATTGGATATTGATATGAAGCGCGCTTCAGAGGAATTGGGATTTACTTCTAAAGAGCAGTATCTATCTTTGCGAAAATTGGAGCCAGGGGAGTTCTTTATTTATGGTCCGGCGATTTCTAACGAGATTATTAAGACTAAAGTGGGAGAAGTTCTTACTACTCATCCCCGGGCCGCCGGAGAGGGTTTTAAAGTATTAAAGAAGGTAATACCTCCTACCGAGAAAATTAAAAATATTTTGAAAAAACTGGCTGATTTGCCACAGGAAGCGAAAAAGAAAGCAGAAACCGTTGCTGAATTTAAGCAGGAAATATTCAATTTAAAAAGACAATTAAGAATAGCTGGCCAGACGGAGACCTGTTCTCCGGAAGCGATTAAAAGGGCCGTTGCGGAAGCACTAAATAAAAAGCAAGAAGAGATAAATAAATTTGTAGAAGCTCACAAGAAAAATGTTATTTTTGTTGAAAATTCTTATAAAGTCCTTAAACAAATAGAAAAACTCGCCGGCAGTATTGAAAAAGTAGAACAACCTAAAATATCTATCAGAAAGTTTCCGATGCGGTATAGCACAACTTCAAAGAGACCAGTTGTCAAGGAATTATTGATAAGCAATATGAAATTGCCGTCTCAAAAAGAAACAAACAGATTTTTTGGGGCAACTGAAAAAGAAAAAGATAAAATATTGGAAACAGGCGAGATTGATGGTGAACTTAAAATACAGGGTGGCGCTCTACGAATGCTTAAAGTTTTAGTTTCTCGTTATCCGGTAAAGTTATCTAAAGCGCAGTTGGGGACTTTTTCAAAAATGAAGCCAAGGGGCGGAACTTTTAGCACTTATCTTTCAACGCTGAAAGGCGCGGGTCTTATTTATGGTGATAATGGATTATTAGTTGCTACCGAAGCCGGCATTGATTATTTGGGTGAGCAACCAAATCCACCGCAAACTTCAGAGGAAGTAATTGAACTATGGAAGAATAATTTAACCGGCGGCGCCAGGAGAATGTTTGAGATTTTAATTGACGCATATCCGGCCGGATACACAAAAGAAGCCCTGGGAGAATTAGCCGGAGTAGTCCATACCGGCGGTTCATTCAGCACCTATATAAGCATTCTTCGCAGTAATAATTTGGTTGAGATTTCCAACGGAGAAATAAAAGCGGCGGAACATTTGTTTAATTTGTAAAATAAAATTATGTTGACATTACAAAAGTTAAAAGAAATGAAGCCACATACAATTTTTGCGAAAGGTGGTGGTTTAATTGAAGAATTTAGCAGAGAAATGAATACAAAATGGGTTGCCGTTAGAGGCGGTATCCACGACTGGGCTATTTATTATGCTGAAGAAGGAAAAGCTGATGAACAAATTAGAGATTGGGGTGATAAATGCTACTTTGAAGAAGTAATTAAAAGGTTAGTTCCTTGCGATGAGGAAGCGTTTAAGATGTATAGGTATTAAAATAAAAAAGGAATTAAGATTTTATCTGGGCTTGTTTTCTCACTTTTTGAAAAGTGAAAAACGGATATTGCTTTTCCACAAATTAACCCTCCATTAGGGACATAAAATTGGGTTCAAAACCCGACAAGCCCGCTTGGCGCGGGAGTGAGACGGTATCACGCTGGCCTCATAAGCCAGAATAGGTAGGTTCAATTCCTGCCCTGCGCCACAATTAAAATCAAATGAAAATCCTAACCGTAAAACAAATAAAATTATTAAAACCTGAAAGTTTAGAAGCAATGAGAAAAGAGGGTTTGACTTGTTTTCAAATCGCCAAAAAGTGCGGAGTGTCTGCACCCACGATTTGTCAGAGATGTAGAGATTATAAAATTAAAAGTCGACAGAGCAAATAACTAAAACTACGATGAGTAATTTATTATGACACCAGAATCTGCCATTAAAAAAGGGAAATTCCTTGAAAAATACGTAGCTGAGCAGATTGAGCAAGCTGGCCTTGGCCGTGCGCGGCGTGAGGTTGGTTCCGGTAGTGGAAAGAGAAAAGGAGATATTGATAGTTGTTTGGAATTTCTTATTGAAGTGAAAAATCAGGAAAATCCTCTATGGCTTAGGAGCATAGACCAAGCAAAACGACAAGCTGAGATCGGGAATTTTAACTCGGATAAATGGATGTTGGTGCTAAGAGATCCAAGAAGTCCGCAAGCCAATCCGGAACTTTACGCGGTGATAGATTTTAATCAAATATTGGATTTACTAAAAAGAGCAAAAGAACCGAAAATAAAAAGTCCGGACAGAGAGGTAGCATGGAAAGGTCGACGGGCTGTTGAAGCAGTGAAAGCGTTTTTAAAAGAAATAGAGAAATAAGAAAAAGGTCGATAAAAGTAAAAATAATTAATAAAAGAAGAAGCCATGGAAAAAGATACATCAAAAGAATTATTAGAGGCAATTCTTAAATCGCTTGTTACCAAACCCGGAGAGGTGAAGATTGAAAAGAAAATGGATGAGATGGGAGTTTTGTTTTCAGTGAAGCTCGGGGACGGAGACGCGGGATTAGTAATTGGAAAGCAAGGGAGAACCATCCAGGCAGTCAGAACAGTGATGTCGGCAGTGGGGGCAAAGAATAGAGCCAGATTTAATATAAAGCTTTTGGTTCCAGAGCGAGGCGAAATTTCTGATCGTGGACCCAGGAAGAAAGCGGTAGGTTTCGGTTTTCCTTCAGGATTGGAGGATTAAAAGTAAGGATTCGCCCGGACCATCTCTGTCAGGTCGACCCTCTTCGACCTTTCAAAAATAAAAAAAAGGGGGATAAAAGCAGAGATGGTCCGGGATAGAATCAAAATAATAATTAAGGTCGTATTTAGTAAAATAACAGAGCTATGATTATCACATTAAAAGAAGCGTTTGAGGATTTATACAATCGAATACAAAAACAATTAGCCGAAACTCTCTGGACAATTAAGAGAGTTAAACCAATGAGCTCGGAAGAGGTTGAGGAATTTCAAGGGAGCGGAGTAAAGAAAAAATTACTTCTTAAAAATCTCCAAAAAGAAAAAACAGAGAGAGAAAAAAATTTGGAGGTTGTAAAAGAAATAATAGAGAACTATGGACAAAAATAAAATCAAAGTCCTTTTAAACGAATACTCAAATTTTTATTTGGGTGTGATCCGAATAGAGGGATTACTTAAAGCCCTTAAAACATTGCCCGCTGATATGATTATGGAAAAAAATGAAATTGTGCCGTCGGGCCCGGGCCTTCCGCCAATAATAAGAGATAAAACAGTAAAGGTGCGGATTGAAGAGGTAGAGAGAGATTATAAAATCCTCAGCGCCAGATTAAAAGCGATTAAAGAAACGTTGGAAGCAGAGCCGGGCGGGGAGGAGGTATTAAAAAATTGGGTTTGGGAAAAACCCAAAGAAGAATGATGGAAAACAAAGAACAAATAAAACAAAGAATTCAAAAAGAGCGAGGAGAATATGAGCGGGAGCGAAGGAAAAAATTTCTTTATCTAAAACATACAGGGCAGTTGGATAATTATTATAAACAGAAAATATCAATGAAGCAGAAATTAGAATCAATCGTCCAACAATTAAAATGGTGGCAGAGAATTTATATTACTAGCGTTTTAATTTTTAGGAGATTATGGAGAAAATTATTTGGCACAACGAAAAAAGAAAATTAAAAGATTTAAGACCTTGGGCAAAAAATCCAAGGAGAGCTACGGAAAAACAAACAGAGGACATGGATAAGAGTTTAGAGCGATTCAATTTAGCAGATCCGTTAATAATCAATACAGACGATATGATTATCGGCCGGCATTTTAGATATAGAAGATTGAAAGAAAAAGGAATTAAGGAAATAGATGTCCGCGTCCCGAATAGGAAACTGACCGGGAAAGAAGTTGAGGAGTTGAATTTAAGGTTAAATAAAAATCAGGGCTCATGGGATGATGATTTGTTAAAAGATTTCGGCGAGGATTTATTAAAAGGCGTTGGATTTTTGGACGAGGAAATGGATGAGATATTCGGCTTAGATATAGATGAGGATTTTAATGTTCAAAAAGAATTAGAGAAAGCGCTTAAGAAAAAAGCCAAAAGAGTAAAAGCCGGGGATGTTTGGCAATTAGGTGAGCATAGGTTAATTATTGGAAACTGCATAGAAAAAAAGAATTGGGAAAAATTACTTCGGAAAGAGAAATTTGATTTTATGTTCACCGACCCGCCCTATAAATTAGCTTATAGTAAAGTTAGGACCAGAAAAGTTAAGACCAGCGCGGGAATGCGGCTAAAGAGAAGCAGAACATATTTGAGCACCGGCGAGACAGATAAACAAGGCAAGCCAAAAGGATTTGGAATGAAAGGAAACAGGATATACCTGGGAGTAGAGAAAGGCGGCGGTGTGCCAGAGTATGATGATTGGCTTTCAATAGCAAAAGATTTTCAAAATCCAAAAGGAGTGAATGTAATGATATTTGAAAACTGGCGAAACTCGGTTGAATTATGGCAGGCAATGAAGAAGTATTGGAAAATCAGAAATCAAATAATTTGGTGGCTGCCAAATAGATGCCAGGGCTTTTCAAATAAACATCACTTTTATAATAAATACGATATAGCGCCCTTGGCCAGTAAAGGAAAAGCCGTTCAGAATGAGGAATATGAAAAAGAGTTAGATGATTACTTACAGGAGAAAGGACAAAAACTTTTAGATAGCTACGAGGTGATACTTTATGGCCAGCAAGGAAAAGAAGCTTATTGGGACAAAAAGAAAGGAACGCGGTGGGCTAAGGTGAATGATCATATTACCGGAACAGCCGAGACAAGTAAGTCAAGCGGACAGAATATAGTATTCGGCACAAAGCCAATTTCAATTTTAGTTCCATACATAAAAATATTAAGCCCGAGAAATGGAATAGTGGTAGAACCGTTCGCGGGAAGTGGGTCAACTATAATTGCCTGCGAGATAATGAAAAGGAAATGCCGGGCAATAGAATTGAGCCCAGTTTATGGAGAAGTGATATTGGCGAGGTTTGAGAAATTTACAGGCAAAAGGGCAATAAAACTGGGATAAAGGTAGAATTTGAGCAACCAGGATAGACACCACGGGGCTTTCAAAAGCGAAGTGGAGCTAAACTACAACTATGAAAAAGAGCAAACAAGAACAACAAAAAAAGAGGAAAAAGAGCACTCCGAAAGAATCCGAAAAATCAGGTGCCTTTAAGAATGAAACTAAAAAAAATCGGAGTGATAAAAAAGAGGACAAAAAAGATGTAGAAAATCCACCTATTTTAGAAAAGGAATACGAAGCATTTATTAAATGGTGGGCTTTGCCTTCTTTACTAAGGCGAGCAACAAAAGAGCGATTAGATAAATATGGTTTTACTCCGGATGATATTCCAGATGAATTTCAAAATATTAGAACTCAAACAGATTTTGCTAAAAGATTTAGTGTTTCAGTGGATACTTTAACTGATTGGAAAAAGCGAGAAGATTTTTGGGATAGAGTAAAAAAGGAAACAAAAGAATGGGTAAGGGGCCGGACACCGAATGTTATTTTAGGTTTATATCAGACAGCAGTAAGAGAAGGGAACGCTGCGGAAGTAAAATTTTGGATGCAGTATGTAGAGGGCTGGGTTGAGAAAACAAAAACAGAGTATTCAGGTAAAGTGGAATTAGAGCAGACAACCGAAGTAAGCCCGGAACTAAAAAAAGCAGTGGAATTTTATGAACAACAGATTAAAAGAAAATATCAAAAGAGCCAGCACTCTGGCGTGGATAAAGGAGGACAAGATAAAAAATGAAAAGGGAGATCTAATTGAATTTGATGATCACCGTTTTCTTTTAGATATTTATGCGGATAAAAGTAAGGAGATTGTTGTCAAGAAAGGGGCGCAGGTCGGAGTGTCAACTTACGCTATTTTGACAGAAGCGCACGATTTAAAATATTTAGGAATCAATCAAATTCATACTTTGCCAAGCGATAAAGATGTTTGGGAGTTTGTGCCGACCAAGGTAGATAAAATAATCAGAGTAAATGGGATTGTCCTTGATAAAAATAGCACTGAGATTAAAGGCATAGGCAAGGGATTTATTTATTATAAAGGAACTTTTACCGAGAGAGCGGCGATTATTATTTCAAGCGATAGGAATGTTTATGATGAGGTTGATAAAAGTAAGTCGGCGGTTATTCGGGATTATTCGTCACGAATGAGCTTCTCAAAAATTGGTGCGAAAATTTCTTTGAGCACGCCAACCATTCCTGATTTCGGGATAGCCGCACTTTTTAAAAAGTCAGACCAGAAATATTGGAGGTTCAATTGTCCTCATTGTGGATGCTGTCAGCACATGGAATGGGAAAAGAATGTAGATTTTGATTTTAAGAAATACATTTGTCGGAAATGTCATCTGGAGTTGACGCCGGAGACAATCAGGAGCGGACGATGGGAAGCAAAATATCCAGGCAGAAATATATCAGGATATTGGATACCGCAGATGATAGCAACATATCGAACCGCAAAGGATTTGATTAAGGAATTAGAAGACGCGGAAGACGAGCAATACTTTTATAATTTCATTTTAGGGTTAGAATATTTAAATCCTGAATCTCAAATCTCGGCCGGTTTAATCCTGAAAAATCTGATTGCTGAAAAGAACGACGAGAAAGATTGCGTGATAGGGGTAGACGTTCAGTTAAGAGAACTCTATGTGATTGTTGGAAATGAAAAAGGGATATTCGGAATAGCTAAATTGGAAGATGGCCCGGGGAAAGATAAATGGGACAGATTAGCCGAATTAGTAGAAGTTTATGAGGGAAGATATGTGGTTATTGATGCTCATTATGATACAAATAGCGTGTTAAAATTCGCAAAAAGATTTCCTTATAAAGTTTATATGAATTGGTATAAAGAGGATCCGAAAAAGATAGCGATAATAAGATTCGGAGACGAAGGAAAATTTACCGACAAGCCGAAAGAATTTGAGGAAGAAATAAAAGTGCTGACAGATAGGAACCGAATCATTGATGCTTTGATTGATGATTTAAGAAAGGGAAAGAAAATAAAGTTTAATTTTCAGAGAGGAGATATGAGGATTGATGAATTAATAAGTCACGTGAAAAAAATATATTCCCGGACAGTAACAGATAAGGTTGGAGAGGAGCATCGGGAGTGGGCGAGTTTGGGCCAGGATGATTTTTTCCACGCTTTAATTTATTTTAAAATCGCATTAGAAAAAAAATTGCGCTATGAAGAATAAACAAACAAAAGAAGAGAGAAAAAAGAGAAGAAAAGAGAGAATGGAGCAGATTATTAAAAAAGTAAAAGAAGATATTCGCCGATTGGAATTTGGTAGGATTATTATTTACGTTCAAGATGGCTATGCGTTCAGGTCTGAGACGGTAGAATCAAATACAGGGAAAGGAAATAAATGTTTTCCACAAATTGAGGCTTGACAGCTATTTTTCTTATTTGTTAAAATTAAAGAAGCAGAGGAAAGAGCCTGACGGCAAAGCACGGGGCTACAACTTCTGTCCTTAAACCCGTTTTTGAAATGGGGTAATTTTAAGGACCAGAAGTTGTGGCCCTTTTTCTGTTGGAAAAATTATGCCAAAAGAAAAAACAAAACAAATAACAAAACAAGTAACACTCGATAGCTTAGATGAAAAAAAGAGAAAAGAGATTGTTGATAAATGGAAAAAGAAATTCAAAAAAGCCAGAGATTTCCGCAAGCCATACCAGGAGAAATGGTTGCGGATGGCTTATCTTTATCGCGCCTATCGGGATAAGACGAACTACGCTTATAATACCAATCTAATGCCTCCGATTGCCTTTGAGATTGTGGAAACAGTCAAACCGAGATTAGCAGCGGCAAAGGTAAATGTGAGAATACTACCTCGATTTAAAAAAGATGTAAAATCAAAATCATTAGAATCGTGGGACGATTTAATTAAACACAATTTAGATACAATAGAGTTTTCAGACAAAAAGATTGACTTGATTAATTCCACATTAGAATTCGGAGATGGAGTCGCTCAGTTAACTTGGGGCACAAGTAAGGATGACGAGGATAACGGCGCTCCCTTTTTAGTGATTCAAGACCTTTGGCTTTTCTATCCGGACCCCGAAGCGACCGACCTGCAGAAAGACAGCAGATACGAAATTCAGTTAAGTTACAAAACAAAAGGGCAATTAGAAAAAGAAGAAAAGAAAAGAGGCAATAATAAGATTTATAGTAATTTAGATAAAGTCCAAAATAAAAAAATTACTGATGACCCGCGCAAAGAGAGATACGAAATTAATACTAAAAAAATGGGGCAGATTGCGAAAGGCGGAGAAAAAGAAGGCACAAAATCAGAAGAAAAGATAACCGAAGAAAAACTGGAGATTTTACAAATTTGGGACCACGAGGAAGGTAAGCTGTTAGTAATTGTTAACCAAGAGGAACTAATTAGATACGATGATAATCCCTATAAGAATGTGAATAACGGCAGGACTTTTCTTAAACTATCAGACCACGCTGTGCTTTGGGAATTATGGTCAATCGGACACATCGAGCCGGTAGAAACAACCATTATTGAAATCGCAGATTCCAGAAATCAAGCGATGGACGACATTGTTTTCACTCTTGATCCTGTTCGGAAATTAAGGAAAAAAGCTCACTTAGTTGCTGATGATATTAAATATAAGCCAGGAGCGGTTTGGGAATTGGATAATGTCGATGATGTAGTGACAGAGAAACCACCCGAAATAAGCAAACAATGGATAGAAAAAGATAATCTGTTAAGAAAAGAAATTCAATCATCGCTGGCGATTTCAGAATACGCAACAGGTCTGCCGAAATCAAAACAAGAACCAATGGGCAAAGTGGAACTCTTATTAATGCAGACCAATATTAGATTTAGTTTATTGGTGCGACAGCTTGGAATTGTAACAACTCGATTAGTAAATAATCTGATTGAGTTAAATCAAGAATTTTTGACAAAAGAAAAAGCTTACAGATTAGTTGGCAAAGAAATAGATTTCAAGGAATTTACGCAAAAAGATAAAAAAATAAAAGTAGATGCCAGAGTAGAGATTGAACCGAAGCCCTACAGAACACCAGAGCAGAGAAAGGATGAAGCGCTATTGCTTTATAAGATATTTGTGGCAGAAGATAAACCGGACCTAAATGACGCTGAATCAGTAAAGAAATGGAAGACCAGGAAAAGAACTCTTCAGAAGTTAATTTTGGAGGAATGCGACAAAAGCCAATATGAAGATCTTTTATTAGAAGAGGAGGAAGAGGAAAAAGAATCACGGCCGGAGCCAAAGCCAAAAGCGCTGAAGCCGGTTGTATTGCCGCCGAGAGAACCAGAACCAATATTGCCTTCGGAAGAAGTGCTAATGCCAGAAGGCAAGATTCCTTTAATTAAGAAAATTGCACAAAGGTCGAAAAAACAAATAATCTAAGACAAAGTAAAACAAAAATATGCCAAAATTATTTGAACAAAATTTTTTAAAAGCAATTAGTATTCCAATTCAGATAATCCCCAGCACTGGGTCATTGAATGGACGTGCGATTGAGACCAGATCTCTATCAAATGCAATTGTTACGGGAACAGCAGATTCAAATGTGGAGAACAAACTTCACGACACAGGAGTGTTTACAGAGGATGCGAAATATTATGTCGGAATGGTGGCTTACAATACGACAGACCACACTTACGCCAAAGTTATAGCCAAGGACAGCGATGACCAATTGACATTAGCCTGGGACGCCTTTTCTGATGGCAATGAGGGATTTAAACTCTATACCGTAAGTGAGACACTTTCATTTGATACCGCCTTAGCCTTAATAGAAATCGGAGACATTACAGGCACCCCGACATCAGTAAAAATAAAAGTTGAGGAAGATGATGATTCAGCATTCGGAGGTGCGGCCGTAGCAGACGGCGGGGCAGAAATAACCGTAGCCGCGGACCACAGTTATACGATGGAAATTAAAAGAACCAAAAGATATTTAAGGATAGTGGTAACTACGGCCGGCGGAACAACTCCGACTGTTGAATGTTTTGGAGCATTCCTTTTATGGAACGCTCAAAAACCATTCCCGCGCTTAAGCGCAGACGACATAGATAATTCTTAAAAAAGTCGAGCAATCTAAAATAATTAATTCATAAAAATTTTTATGAAAGCAACTCATCAAAAAATTGAAGATACTGATTTGTCTGCAGGGACAAATACGCTTTCTTCTACCGCGGTCGTGGCCGGCCGCATTCAGAGAATAACTGATATTGCTTTCTCTTATACCGGCACAGTGGCGAGTGTCAGAATAGAAATTAAAGCAGGAGGGAAAACAGTTTATAAAACTACTGCTAATCCTACTTCCGGACAGTTAGAAAGAATACCAAATTTGGGTGAACTTTATTTAGAGGCGGGAGAAAAAATAGAAATGGTGATAACAGACGCAACCGCGACAGATGACGCTCTATTGATCATTCACGGCGCGGAAGAACCTGCTTAAAATTAAAAGTCGAAAAATAAAATTAAAATAAATTTTAATTATCATGGCAGAAGAAAAAAAAGAAAAAGAGACAACAGGGAATGTTGTCCTCAATAAATTCAAAAAAGACCAGGCTAAAGAGAACAAAAATAAGAAATGGGATAAAGTATCAGACGCTGTTCAGGCTGCTCGCACGGCTTACACTGGTGGCTATGAGCATAGTGACCCCGAGGTTAAAACAGTCAGTTTTGAAAAAGCGCTGGGAGATTTAATAGAAGTGCTTCAAAAGATAAAAAGCGGTGAATTAAAACTGGGTGGATTAGGAGAAGAAGATGGAGTGGAGCTTCCTGCCGAAACCAAAGGATAAATTTATGGTTGACGAAATAGAAAAAAGAAAAGCGATTCAAGATTTGCTTCGTAGCGAAGGGTGGCAGATTTTAGAACAAAGAATAAAACGAGAAATCAAAGATGAGTATGATTTGATTAGAGATTTTTCAATTGAGAAAAAAGGACTTCAGGAAATAGCGGCGGAATATTTGGAGCATCGGGAAAAATTAAATGCCCTTGAATCAATCTTTGATTTCATTGAGGAATTTTTGGAAGCCAAAAAATAAAAAGATGCCTAAAATTTTAGACAAATGTGTAAAAGAGGTTCAGGAGAAAATAGATGCCGGCGAGCTACCGAAAGGCAGCAGTGCTTGGGCGATTTGCATTGATAGATTAAAAAAATCAAAAAAGATTAAAAGAGGAAAGAAAAAAACTTGGGTGACAGCAAGAGATAGGGCCGAGGAAATAAAAAGACAATTAGAAGTATAAAGGTCGAAACAATTAATAAATTAACTATTTTAATAATTTTATGTCGGATAACACCGAAGAACTCAAATCCCAACTCGATAATCCCGGGGAAGATGAAGAGGAAGAAACCACAGAAGAAACTCCTGAAGAAGAAAAATCTGTTGAAATAGATGGAGTTAAATACAAAGAAGATTCTGACAATCCAGGTGAACCATTAGAGGATGGAGAAGGCAACTTTGTTCCATTTGAAGAAAAAAAAGAAGAAGGGACTGAGGAGGGAAGCGAACAATTTAAGATGCCCGACAAGTTTAAGGACAAGTCGGCAAAGGATATCGCTAAATCCTATATGGAATTAGAGGGCATGATTGATAAAAAGGCCCAAGAAAAAGCTGAGAATATAACAAAGAAAAAAAAGGAAACAAAAGAGGAGGAGAAGAAAGAGGAAGAGGGAAAAGAGCTCAAAGAAATTTTAAAAGAAGATAAGCTTAACTTTTCTAAAATGACACCGGAAAAATTCGCTGAATGGGTTGATAAGAGAATAGATGAGAAAGCAGAGGCAAAGGCAGGGGCAATAGCAAAAAAGATTTATTCGGACAGCTCCAAAATTAAAGTCAGTGTGAAATCAGAAATAGCAGAAGCCCGAAAGGATCATCCTCTTCTTAAAAAAGATAATGATTATACAGAATTAGCGCTGGCAATTGTGGTAGCAGCTGCCTCAAAAGACAAAACGATAAGTCTTAAAGAAGCTTGCGCCAAAGTAGATAAATTGGTGGGGGGAGGCAAGAAAACACCAGACGAAGAAGAAAAAGAAAAAATCAAGAAAGCGAAAGCGCAAATAGAGACCAACGCGGGAGCAGCGCCAGGCGGAGCTCCGGAAACCGAAGAAGAAAAAATTAAGACAGGGATGTTGAAACGATCTCAAACCGGAGAACTTGGAGGATTATAATAATTTAATAAAAAAAACGGGGGAGGAAAGCACCCCTTGACCTAAGGAGCTTGCCATTGGCAAAGAACTCTAAAGATAATCCAAATCGCCCTGGGAAGTTTAGTCGAGCTTCTCAAAAACGAAAATAAGTTTTTGAAATTTGTTGATTAGTTTACTGATTAACAAATTGAAAGAAACTTAATTCTGAAATGCCTACATACTCAAGAAGCACAGAAAACGCAACCGCAAGAAAATATGACATGAAAGATACTATTGGCTTGCTTGATGTAAACAAATATCCTTTATTGGCTATTTTGACGAATGCTGGAAAGTCGTGCACCGGAGAAGGAAAAGCAATGAAAAAGAAAGAAACCACTGACCCTCAGTTTGATTGGTATGAAGACACATTTGGAGTGAGAAGCGCAGTAGTGGCTTCCGGAAACTGGGACCCGGACACTGGCGGAACTTTTACCGTAACTACTCCCGAGGGTAATTACTTTCAGGCAGGAGATATAGTTTTAGATTCTGAACATGGCTGGGTTTTTAAGGTAGCATCCGTAACCGCCACCACCGTAGTAGTTGGCGCGGAAATAGGAGCAGATACGGGAGCGGGCGCTACTGATTTTGCCGGCGACACGATTTGGATTATCGGTAATGCTAATGAGGAAGGAGCAGGGTTGAGAGCCATCAAAGGAACTGCCTCAGCTTTGAAGCATGGTTATTGTCAGATTTTCAGAACTCCATTCGGAGTTACCGAGACCGCCAAGAACACCAAGACCTTAATTAACGAGAATGACTTTGACTATCAAAGAAGAAAGAAAGGAATTGAACATATGGTTGACATAGAAAGAGCTTTTATCTTTAGTAAAGGACAAACTGCTTTAACCGGGGCGCTTGGCAATCCGTTAAGGACTACTCAAGGGATAATAGATATGGTTCTTACCGGCGGCGCTGCTCAAAGTCTGGGAGTAGATACCGAAGCTGAATTTGAGACATGGTTGGAAAGCGCGTTTGCTCATGGCAATTGTGAGAAATATCTCTTCGCTTCAGCGGCAGTGGTTTCAATGATTAACGGTTGGGCCAAAGGAAAATTAGAAATTCTAAGCAAAGAAAAAGTCTACGGATTGAACATTACCAGATATGTTTCACCTCACGGAACGGTTAACATCATCAAACACCCATTATTGACCGGAACTCCATACGGCAACTACGCTGTTATGATTGATATGGAAATGTTGACTTATCGCTATTTGAGCAATAGAGACACCAAACTTCTGACTAATCGTCAAGCCCGGGGAGATGATGAAAGAGTAGACGAATATTTGAGTGAAATTGGACTGATGATGGAACAAGCGTTGCGTCATGCGATGATGACGAAGGGAGCAACTTTAAATTCCTAAACATTTTTCTTGTGATGTTCGTTTCTCGGGGAAAGAAGTTGACGCTTTTCCCCCGAGGGCGTCAACAAGCGAACATTATTAAAGATGACAAAAAAGGTCGAAAAATAAAACATAATTAAAAAAACGTTATGTCAGAACAACAAAAAAAAGAAAAAATAAAATACATTTCAAAAGGTTTGAATTTCAGAATAGTTATGAAATCTTCTTATACCAAGGAAGTGAATGGAAAAATTATAGCTATGCCGGGAAACTCAATCCAGTTTAAAGAAGGAGTATACGAAACTGACGACCCGAAAGAAATTAAATTCTTAGACAATCACGGAGATTGTGGGGGTTACTTTATTAAAGTGAAAGATAAAGATTTGGCAAAGGCCAGGAATGACAAGTTTAAAGATTTAGACACCAAAACAGCAGAGTTGAAAGCTAAGGAAAAGGAATTGGAGAGGAGAGAGAAAGCGCTGGAAGAAGGTGAAGGTTTGGGAAAGAAAGAGGAAAAAACCGATTATTCTAAAATGAAGATAGAAGAATTAAAAGAGATTGCGGAAGCGCGAGATATTGAAGTGGGGGAAAAGGCCGACAAGGAAAAAATTATAGAGGCTTTAGAGAAATCGGATTTATCAAACGAAAAAGAAGAGCCTGCTTTTTAAGTGCGGGCTTTTTAGTGGAAGAATCAATGCCCACAAAAAAGGTCGAAAAATAATTAATAAATAGGATCAATTAGAATTATGTCAAAGAAAAAAGAAAAAATTCAGGAGAAAGAGAGAATGGTTTCAATGTATGATCCTGCCGTTGACGCTTTTCGGGAGATTCCTGTTTCTTTAGCTAAGAAATTTATTGAATCAGCTAAAGAGATAGAGAGACAGCTCGAAGAGGAGGAATAAATATGAATAAAGCATTTATAGAAAAAATGTTAGAAAAAGCGATTTGGAAGATTGGCAGATGGGCTTCAGAGGCCGACAAAAAAGCAGGCAAGATTTATTCCAAAGCAGAAGCATTAAGATTATTCGGCGCGCCGCAATTTACAGAAATTGACGGCAATTGCCTTTGTAATGAAGGAATAAATGATATTTGGAAAACTATTTGCGGAACAGGTGGGGTTCAGTTTAGCAATGCCCTTGCCAATTTAATTGTTGGGACTGGCTCGGGTGCGGCTAACGCCACTGATACAGAAGCAACTTTTACCGCCGGCGTTAAGAAAGGAATGATGAGCGGCTTTCCGACCTACGGAACTTCACAGAAAGCGACTTGGAAATCAAGTTATGGATCTGCTGACGCAAATCAAGCGTGGAACGAATTCGGCGTGTTGAATGCCGCTTCGGCTGGCGATTTATTGAACCGAAAAGTAGAAGCGCAGGGCACAAAAGCTTCCGGCCAAACGTGGGAATTGACATTGGAAATTACTCTTTCTTAAAAATCAGTTAATTGGTTTTTAACTCTGGCGTTTCCTTGGGGCCAGAGATTAGGAACTAATTATCTTTATTTTTATGTATGGAAAAATTAACAGCAGCACAAGAATTTTTAGAAAAACACAGAGATTATCACGAAGAAACAGAAAGTCGTAGTCTTAATACGAAGATATTTAGTAATGAAAGTAACAAAAAAGAATCTCACATTCACGTTGGACATATTCATTATTTGAATAAAGATACTGGTAAATTAAGAACAATAAATAATGATGTAGTTAAAAATGCTGTTGGCTGGGAGATGAGAAAAGCGGGATATGAAGTAAAACTGCCTGAAAAAAGTAATGGATTGATTAAATTTTTTTCCAATAAGTTTGAATTACAGAAAGATGGTTTGAAGATAGTGAGAATTGAAAAAGATGTTATAGGAAAAGAAATCTCTATTTTTGAAAAGAGTAGAGAATTATACAAAATCCGTCAGAAAGAAATACCAGAATTAGTTAAATTCAGTCAATTTGTTGGACAAGATAACATAGATTTTGCCCTTTCAAAAATAAACGGAGCGACGATTAAAGAAGTTCAGGGAATAAAAACTGAACATTGTCAAATTACTTATTCCGAAATAGCACCGAATATAGATTTTCAATTATCCTGTGGATATAATTCTTTCAGAAAAGAAATAATAATTAAAAAGAAACCCGAATTTACAGGCGATTTCTTTGAAATAGAATTTGATACAAATAGTTCTTTTATTAAAAAAATAGACCAGAGATTTCAAGAAAAAGATATTCATTTTAGAAATGCAAGAGTTTGGGAAGAAAATGGGGGAAGAAGCTTAGACATTGAAATGGAATTTTTAGCAGGAAAGATGATTAAACGAATACCAAGAGAGTTTTTAGAAAAAGCGATTTATCCCATAAGAACAGATACTACTACAAGTTATTTTGCTGGGGCAGGAGATGGGCGTATGGGAAAATATAATATTGCGGACGAAGCTGCGTGGCATACACTTGTGGCTGCCGTCAGTTCTGAGTGGGCTCAATACACTGCTGCATACTGGGAAGTTGTTATAGGAGATTTGGGAGGTAGTAGATTAGTAAGGTCTTCATTTCCTTTTGATACTTCGGGATTAGATGATAGTGCTGTTATATCTGCGGCTACTTTTCATTCTACTGCATATCTAACAGCATCAGGAGCAATGACATCTTATTTCCGCCTATTGGCTCATACAAGAACATCTAACACTGTTTTAGCTGTAGGAGATTGGGATAGAACTAAATTTGGAAGCACAGCTTTGGCTACTGATAGATTAGGTAGTGATTGGGCTAGTGCTGGCACTGAAGTAGCTTGGGTTCTTAATGAAGCAGGAAGAAACGCGATTAACAAAACAGGATGGACAGCATTCGGCATTCGTGATGTTGAGTGGGATATAGGAGATACTTATATTTCTGTTTGTAAATTAAATATGGCGTTTAGGTCTTCTGAATACGCTAATACTGGTTCTGACCCTTATTTGAGCGTGACTTATACAATAATAACCCAAAAAGAAGTTTCCGATTTAGGTTCTGGAGCAGATGCGCTTTCAATAGTAAATAAATTAACTTTACAAGATACAGGACAGGGATCAGATATGTCGGGCATAAAAGCACAATTCAATTTAACGGAGAGTGGGGCAGGGGTAGATTTAATAGCATTAATTACAGGAAAAATACCGATAGCAGATCAAGGGAGTGGAGTTGACGCAATATTAAAAATTCACGCGAAGTCAATTTTAGATTCGGGTATAGGAAATGAAACATTTTTGGAAATAAAATTAGTAAAAGCAATTCAGGATTCAGGAATAGGAGCAGATTTAATTTCTGCCATTAAAGCGAAATTATTATTAATCGAAGCAGGAGCAGGAGCGGAGGTGATTGGCATAAAATCTGGACTAAAAATTGAAGATAGCGGAGTAGGGCAGGATACAGCAGAAATGTTGGGATTGGTAGATATAGATGACCAGGGAGTAGGAAACGATATTATTAAACTTATTGTGGCAAAGTTATTGCTTCAAGATACTGGCGCGGGAGCGGACCAAGTAGTAATGAAAGGCGTTGTGGATTTGATTGATAGCGGGGCCGGAGTAGATGTGATTGCGGAAATTTTAGCCAAGATTTTAATCCAGGAGGCAGGAGTGGGAGCGGACCGGATTAAAGTGCCTACATTTTATCAAAATAAATATTCCAAACGAAATACATTTTATCAAAATAAATATTCCAAACGAAATACATTTTATCAAAATAAATATTTTTAAAAAATATGAAACTAAGCGAATTCCTTACGGAGTTAAACAATAGAATCTCTGCGGCTAAGATTTCGGGTTTCTGGAACGAAGCAATGAAAAAACAATGGCTTAATAATGCAGGCGAAAGAGTGTGCAATTATTATAATTGGAAAGCGTTAGAATACGCGAAATTTACAAAGACAAAGGTTGATGGTGAATATTATGATTACCCCGACGAGTTTCAAGAAAACAGCATTTATCATTTAGAAGTTGACAGCAAAAAATATACTAAGATTAAAAAATGGAGTGATTATCAGGCCTGTCGGATAAACGAAAGCACAAAGAAAGTTTTTTGTTCCCATAATGGATTTTACTTTATTGGCCCAACTCCCAGCGAAGCGGATTTAGTAATAGATATTTGGGGAATTAAAAAATGGAAGAAATTAGTAGATAACAATGACGAACCAGTGACGCCTAGCGAACTTGATGAGTCAATTGTGAAACTGGCTTTTGCGACTTGTCTTCAAAAAGCAAGGAAGAGAAATGGAGCGTTAGATGAAAGAAGAGAGGTAGAGGCGCCAGCTAACCCAAGAATAGAAGGATCGGGAGGGATATTAGCCAGAATGATTGCCAGAGAAGAAGAGGAACCGGCAGGGGGCTTTATCGGCCAAGCAAAATGTTCAAGGTGGGATTGAATACATAATTAAAAAATAAAGTAAAATGCAATTGCCAAATTTTATAATCAATAATTTTTGCGGAGGAAAAAGTTCCGAAGGTGGTCGGGGAGTGCCAGGCTCATTTAAAAATGGGTGGGGATTAAATATTCATAAAAAGAATGCGAACACACTTTCGGCGAATCAAAGATTGAAAAAGATTTCGCCAGATTCAGGGGATCATCAAGTGACGGATTTAATTATTAAAACCGTGCCAGTTACGGCCACTAAGTCTTATGGATTTGGAGATGCCGGTAATGTTTACAAAATAGTTAATGAAACCGTCACTAAGGTTTATACCAATCCGAACGGAGCAATATTAGATGCCGAATATTTTTATGGATATCTTTATTTTACAACTGCCACAAAATTGGGTAGATGCATTGAAACTTCTTCTGATTGGAATGCCGATGCATTACCGAATTGGAAGACATTATATTCCTATACTAAACATCCGATTTTTATTGTTCCTAAATCAGATTTAATGTGTATTGGAAATAAGAGATACGTGGCCACTTTAAGCGCCGGCGAAGTGTGGAATAATCAAGCATTGGATTTATTTTATGGTTGGGAAATTCAATGCTTAGATTTGGACAAACCGAATCTTTTAATCGGAGCAAAAAATTACGAGAAAGCAGAAATGGTCACCTGGGATTTAACCTCTGAGTCATACGATCCGGTGGAAGGTTGGGAGGAACGAGATATTAACGCTTTCTTAAAAGCAATTGGGACAACTTTTATTTTTGCCGGTGAATTATTATATTGGTTTAGCCAGGGAGTAACAGATAAAGCAAGAGAATTACCATCACAAATTAGACAGGGAGCAATTGACGTTTGGAAAGGAAAAATGCTTTTTGGCGGGATAAACTTTGTTTATTCTTATCATCAGAGAAATAAAAATTATCCAATGGTCTTGAATGCGGAATACACACCTTCACCTATAACCATAGCGAATATAGATTCAAAGAGCATAGAAATTGGGGCGATATTAGGCAGGGGCGATGATTTTCTTGTGGCGTGGAAGGATGGAGAAACTTATGGATTAGATAACATTGACCCTGACAATAAAGCCGAAGCGGTTTACGAATCTTTAGAATTTAAGGCTGACAAAGATTCTTTATTCCGGCACATTAAAATACTTACTAAACCCTTACCATTAGGCTGTTCGGTTAAGGTTGAATACCGCGTCAATGGAATAGGAGATTATTTAGAAACCGCAATGCAGGACGAATCAGATGTTTTTGATAAAGACGATTATAAGGCAGGGACGGTTTCAGTCACTAATAATTTGGTTACGGTAATGGGATCCGAAACATCATGGGATTCGTCAATGGTGGGAAGAAAATTCAAGGTTGATGAAGATGACAAACCATATGAGATTCAGGCAGTGGTCTCTGCTACAGAATTAACCCTTGCAAGAGCTTATAAAGGAACAACAGGCAGCGGAAAGGCATATACAATTATTGGAGAAACAAAAGCAATTTTTGATTTAGAAGGACAAGGCGAGGTTTACGAAGTTCGTTTGAAATTGTATTCTTCGGGAAATTTTACGCCTGAAATTTTGTTTATCAATAATTATTTTGAACCATTATAAGAGATTATTAAATATGTCAAAAGAAGAAAAAAATAAAGTTTATTACCCGGACTGGTCGATTGAGGACAAACCTTTTCCGAAATTGATTTCTTATAAAAACCTTTTAGTGAAGCCGGAAGAGTTAAAAGACATTAATAAGATAGAGGGAGTAAAACTGGCAGGAATAGAAAGCGGCGCTATGAATTTGGCAAATCACGATTCCGATGACTTACCGGAGGGAGCAATCAATAAATATCTTTTTGATGGAGCGGTAACTGAAATAAAATTGGCCGGCCAAGCAGTAACAAACGCTAAGATAGCTGTGAATGCTATCCAGGGCGCTGTAATAGCGGCTGGAGCGATTACTGAAACTAAAATTGGTAATCTTGCCATAAGCACGCCAAAAATCCAAGTAGGAGCAATAGATGCCGGGAAAATCGCGACAGGAGCAGTGACAGCCATAAAAATATTATCAGGGGCAATTACAACCGAGAAGATAGACGCTTACGCCGTGACATCGGCAAAGGTGACCACAGGACAGCTTATTACTTTATCAGCCCAGATTAAAAATGCGATTATCACCACAGCCAAAATTGGAGATGCACAAGTCACCAATTTAAAAATAGCAAATGATTTAAACGCTAATAAAATCACTGTTGGAACTTTGACGGCTATAAAGATGCAAACCGCGCCAGATGGAAATTTTCGAGTAGAACTAAAACATGCGGGTTATCATCATTATTTAACATGGTGGAATGCAGCAAATTCGCTATTAAGTTGGATAACAGATAGTGGAGCGGGTCAGTTATTATTAAATGGACCAAGTGGAGTAGGTCTTTCTTATAATGGAAACGCGAGATTTTTAGCTTCAAATGATTGTAATATGTCAGCTGTTAACTTAATACCTGGAGTATCTGTATCTTATGATTTAGGCACTTCTGTTTATTATTGGAGAGATGTATTTTTAAAATATTTAAAATTTAATTCTTCTTATGGAAAAATTTATCACGGAGCTACTGCACTTCAGGATTTTTATTCTTATCAAACGAAATTTCTAACAAGAATAAGGTTGAATTATCTTAGTTCCGACCCAACAGCTAATAAATATTGTGGACAAATGTTCTTTCAGAATTGGGAAGCAACGCCTAACAAACGAAGACCAAGATGTGCTGACGGCGATAACAACTTTAGAGATTTATGTTATTACGATGAGAGAAATGCTGGCTCTCCTATTCCTACTTTTGCTTCGGGAATTGAACAATTAAAGAAAATAAAAGCACCAACGATATTGAAGAAAGAAGGACTTTGTTTTAATACTCGTGCTTTCCCAGAAGAATTTCAGTTGGAGATATCCGGGAAAAAGAATAAAAAACGCATAGATTTAAAACCAGTTATTGGAATGTTGATCAAGGGTCAAAAAGAGATTTTGGAAAAAGTTGAAAATTTAGAGCTCAAATAAAAAATCGCTCATAAAGAGCGACAGAAAATAAAATTAAAGATTAGTTCTTTTTATAAAGAATTATATTGGTCGGTTAAATCATCACATTTCTGTTTAAGCAATAAATATTGTTCTTTGATAGAAATAAGTCTTGAAAGTTCTGGTTTAGCATTTGTTTCTAAGTATGTTTGCGAATTTTTTCTATCTTCAACTGTTATGCATTTGCCTTTACAATTTACTTCTCCGATTTTGCAATCTTCTTCTTCTTTCACAAATCCTTGACAGATTAGAAGACTAATTTGAGATTCAGTTCCCATAATACCTCTTTCTCGACGAGAAATTGTGTCTAAAAACCATTTATATCCAGTAGGCATATTTTCAGTCAAAAAGTCTCTTGCCTTATTACACGCATCTTCTTTTTCTTGCCACAATTCGGTTTTTGTCTGTTTGGTCTCAACAATTTCAACCCGGCCGATGAGAGTGTCAATCCGAGTGGCGAGGATTTCTACAGCTTCAGCGGGAGTTTTACCGGCAATGAGAGAACTGGTAAATGAGCCGGCCATTCCTAAGGTAGGAATAGCAATAGCCCCGATTAAAATTCCGCTGATTAAAGATTTTGTGTCCATTATTAAATGATAACTTAATTAAAAAATAAGTCAAATTAAACGTCGAATTAAGTCAATAAATCAAATCAAAATTATGTTTGAGAAAAAATTAAAATCAGAAGATTTAGAAGAATTAAAAAAAAGAGCTGATTTGATAAATCAGCATATCTTGATTTCTCAGGCTTTAGAAATTCAAAATCAGATTTATATTAAAAATTTGCTCCCTCGTTATTCTTTAGATATGAATCAAAACTACGAAATAGACCTTAAGACGGGCAAGATTAAATTAGCGAAACAACCACAAAAATAATATGGCATTTTTAACTGATTATTTCAAACCAAAATATAGGAAACCACAACCGGGAACTCTGGCTGAGTTTTTGGCTCGACCGAAGATACAAGAGGTAGCGCTGAAACCTAAACCCCTTTCAGTTACTCATTACACGCCTATCCCGGGGGTTGTTGGGCCGGGAATACCGAGAACGGGTGAAGTGCCGTTGAAAACAGAGCCAGTGAAACGAGCTGAGGAGATTAGCGCTCAATTAGGGGGTGAGGCCGCGGGAAGAGGATTGTATGCCTTAGAAGAGCCGAAAGCCCCCGTGGGGGCAGGTGTGGACGAATTTCAGAAGGAAGAAATAGCGGAACCGGGCAAGCCGACTGATATTTACAATTACAGTAAAATTCAGACCGATTTAGCCACGGCAGGAACAGAGAAAAAAAGCGCCTACGATGAAATGCTCGGACTACAGGTGAGCCTTTACGAAGACGAATATGGCAAGGTTGGATTAGGAGATACGAAAACCAAAATTGCTGGAATTGATACAGATATTACAAATAGAAAATCTTTAAGAGATAAGATGTTGCTTGACGAAATGGGCAAGCCAATTCCTCAATGGATGATTAAGGGAAGAAAGAAAGAAGAAGTAGATGCTGCGACAGCTGATTTAAATCGGCTCATAGACCAGAGAAATACCTTAGCCAGTCAATACAATACCGGCATAGACGAGGTAACCAGAAAGGTTGGATATGGAATGAAAGACGCCGGCACCAAATATACTTATTGGGAAAGCGAGGAAAAACGATTAAGTGGTTTAGTAAAAAGTTATCAGACAGCATTGATTAAAGAATTGAGCGAGGAAGAAAAAACGGAGAGATGGGAAAAAGGATTTGGGCTTGACGAAAGGTTAATGGCGTTAAGAGAGGCGGAGGCAAAAAAGCCAGAACCGGAAAAAACAGTTGGCTGGAGTGAGTGGGCTGCAAAGTATGGATTGATTGGAATGCCAGAAAGTGAAGCACAAAAAGTATTATCTGATATTTTTGAAAAAGAAAAAGCAGAGGAAAAAACGCCGGAGGAAATCGCAGACGAGATGATAAAAGAGTATTTTGATTATGGTAAGACCAGGAAAGATATTGAAAATATGTATAAAGAAGCAGAGAAACCAATTCCGTTAGAGGTAGAAATGGCATTAGATAAATTTTACGGAAAAAAGAAAAAAGGTTTTTTAAGCGAAATTTGGCACAGATTACCAGGAATTAAGTAAAAAACCGAGGATTAGAAGTTTTATTTTATTTATCTTTTTTAGATATGGCTAATTTTTGGCAACAATTTAAGGGGAAAATTAAAAAGCCAGTTGAAACGGTCGGTAGTTGGTTTAAGAAACCAGAAGAAAAACCAATGACTTTTGAAGTGGGAGCGGGTTTAGGGTCTCTTCAGAAAAAAGCGGCCGAGGAGAAAATTGAGATGATGGCGAAAGAAGCTCCGCCAAAACCAACGCTAACATTGGGAGAATGGTTAAAACCAACTCCAAAAGTAAGAGTAAGAGATGTTATTAGAGAAATGCCCGAAGTAACTAAAAAGATAGTAAAAGGCGGGACAGGATTTCTGAAAACCATTCAGGAAGAAATAGCAAAATCAGGAGCAAGTGTAGGATTGACTTTGACTTCGCCTATTACAGGAAAAAAGGAATTAACATCAGAGGAATTAGGCGAAGGATTTCAAAAACAATTTAAGGAACTTATTTTTGGTAAAGAACCGTTAAAAGCAATCTCAACTCGCATCGCCGAAGCGGAATTAACTGCGGTAAAAATAGGCAAAAGATATAAAATAAAACCATTTGAAAAATATCCATTAGGATTCGGTGCGTTAGGAGTTGGTGCTGTAATCGGACTTGATTTTACCGGCTGGGGAGCTGGGAAAAGCGGAGTGATTAAAATTTTAGCAAAAATGAATAAAGTTGATGATGTGGTAAAAATTCTTAAAAAAGTAAATGTTGCCGATGATTTAATTCCTTCTTTTTCAAAAGTAATCGCAGAAACAAACAAAGCCGATGAAATAGCCAAAATACTAAATAGGGTTGATGAGATACAAAAAACTACAAAGATAAAGTCAGAGAAGATAATTAAAGCCGCAGAGATAAAACCCACAAAAACATTGAAACAGATTATTAAACCGATAGAAAAACCAGGTGAAGTTATTTCACCAACGGCAATAGAGGCAGGTCGTATAAAAATAATACCAACAGAAAAAGCAGCATTAAAAGCAAAATTGAGGGCTGAAGCGCGAGGAGCTCGGATAGGAGTAGAAGCAGGAAAAAGAGAAATGAGAAAAAAATTATTATCTCAAATCGCCGATAGAAAAGAGATAGCCAGAATTAAACAAGCGGATGAATCTGAATTAAAAAGTATTTCTCAAAAAATACAAAACAAAATTGCTGAAATTTTAAATAAGCAAAAAATAGAAATGGCAACTATTCAATCTGATATAGAAAAAGGAATTTTAAAAAATATACATAAGGAAAGGGGATTAATGAGAACAAAAATATCTTATCAAAAATTATTAGGCGAATTTAATCAAACCCCAATTAACGAAATAAAAAAAGAGTTTGGAATTTTAAAACCGCTTAGAAAAATGAACACAACAGAACTTGAAAAAATTCTTAATAAAATGAAAGAGCGGTTGGCTTTTAAGAAAGCAAGAGGGTTTGTTCCAAAAATTGAAGCAATAGGAAAAGAAGCTCCGGAGATTACAGAAGAAATGTATGAAGCGAACAGAATTTTGAAAGGGATTAAGGAACCGAAAATAGAAAGAATAAAAAAAGCGGCGAAAGAGCCCAAAAAAGAAATTGAAAATATAATAGGAGTTATTTCTACCCGGCTTGAAAATATAGATATTTCTTTGAAAAGAGCGATTAGAAGAATGGAGTATGAAATTAAAACTAAAAGCGCGGCGGATAAAACGATTGCCAAAAACTTTTTAGAAAAAGCAAAACCCAGAGGATTTTTAATAAAAAAAGGAATGAGTAAAACAGATTGGCTGGAACTTGATTTGGCTCTGAAAAATGGAAAACAAGATAAAGTATTTGAATTAGCGAAAAAATACAAAATGGAAAATGAGTATCTAAAAGTTAAAGATACTCTTGATGACCTTTACAAGAGAGCCAATGATGTTGGATACGAACTTGGCTACGAGAAAAATTATTGGCCGAGAATAATCAAAGACCCTGAAGGATTTTTAGAATTTATAATGAAAAGAGATGACTGGAGTAAATTTGACGCGGCCATTAAAGAAAAAGAAATGATATTAGGCAGAGTGTTAGACGCCGATGAAAAAGCGTATCTTATCAATACAGCCATAAGAGGATATGGCCGAGGACAGGTAGCTCTTTCAAAAACTGCCGCGATGAAGGAAAGAGTATTGGATTTTATCAGTCCAGAACTCAACCAATTTTATTTAGAATCGGATAAAACCATTATTTCTTATATTGACCAGGTGAATGATGCAATAGAGGCTCGCAAATTTTTTGGAAAACATATTATAACCGATGTGGAGGGAGGATTACACATAGACAATAGTATCGGCGCTTATGTTATGGATTTAATGGCCAAAGGAAAAATAACAGTAGCCCAGGAAAAAGAATTAACATCTATTTTAAGAGCGAGATTTAACCCTGGAAAAATGGGTAGGGTTGTCGGACCAATTAAAAATCTCTCTTATATTACCGTAATGGGTAGTCCTTATAACGCTATAACCCAGATTGGCGACTTAGCTTTCAGTATTTATTCCGGCGGACTAATTAGAACAATTACAGGATTGCCAAGAATAATAATAGGAAAGGCAAAAATTAAGAAAGCTGATTTAGGGATAGAAAGAATTGCCTCAGAATTTGCCGATGCCAGCAAAGGGTCGCAAGCGGTTAATAAGACTTTTAAGATAATTGGATTAGATAAAATAGACGCTATTGGAAAAGAAAGTTTAATCAATTCAACTATTAGACGACTTCAGCATCAATCTAAAAATATCCAAAAGTATAAAAAATTTATGAAAGAATTAACGGATGTTTTCGGAGATAAAACCGATGATATTATTAGAGATTTACAACGCGGAGAGATTACTGATGATGTGAAGTATTTGGCTTTTAATAAATTATTAGATTTTCAGCCAGTCGCTTTATCAGAAGTGCCAGAACAATATCTTAAAAGCGGAAATGGTAAGATATTTTATATGCTTAAAACTTGGACGATAAAAATGATGGATATTTATAGACGAGAAGCTATTTCAAAAATGACAAAAAAAGAAACTTTTGTTGAGGGTTTCTCAAATTTTCTAAAATTGACAGCCGCATTAGTGGCTTGTGAAGCAACTGCTGATGAAATAAAAGATATAATACTCGGAAGAGAAATGAAACTTTCTGATAGAGTAATAGAAAGCACGGCTAAATTATTTTTTGCGAGTAAGTGGGAAAGAAGAGAATTAGCCGAACAAGGACTTGGCGCTCGCGTTGCGGGCGAGATACTACCACCGACTAATGTAGTGGACGATGTATGGAAAGATTTAACCAAAGTATGGAAAAATCCAGATGAATGTTTTGATGTAAATGATATGAGAACAGTTCAGAATATCCCCATTGGTGGAAAATTATATTATTGGTGGTTTGGAAAAGCGTCTAAATATAAAGAAAAAAAATCAGGCAAATTGCCTGAAGAATTTAAAAAATTGGAACTTGAACTTCCCACGTTGCCGGGATTAGAAAAAAAGAAAACGATGGGGGAATTGTTTAGTCCATCATTGCCGACTTTGCCAGGATTATAGACTAATGAAGACCGGGAAGAGAAGAAGAAGGGGAGTGATGCCAAATATCTATACTTAAGTTATTTAAATAACTGATTTCCTGAATAAACCAATAGAGCGATATTAAAATAGCAATTTTAAACCAATTAGTTTTGATAAATTCCCAGATTGTTTTAATTCGCTCTTTCATTATTATTTAATACTTTATAATTAAAATTTTGTAAAGTCCTATGTCAGAAAACAATAACAAAAAAGAGATATCTCTATATGAACGAATGGCCCGGCAGGAAGTTTTATCAGAGCGGTTTTTGAAATTTCTGGATAATGATTTCCCTCACTTTGTAAAAGATTTTAACGATTTTAGAAAAGAATCGCGGGAAAAATTAAATTTAGCGCTTATTAAGAATGTGGAAAAGCCCTCTTGGAGATTGTCTCATTTTATTACCGCGTTAGTGACTATCGTTACCGCTTTAATAATTTATATTTTAACAAAATGAAATTCAAAATCATTTCTCTTATTAAAAAAATAATCTCTTTACAGCTTCAAGCTCTTAAAAAATTAAGGGTTGAATTAAAAGTCAGAAGAATTTGCGAAAAGAGAAGATTAGAAGAATGGGAATGCAATTTGATAGTGGCAGTAATCTACGCTGAATCAGATATGAACCCGAAAGCGATAAACAGAAATTGGAACGGCAGTTATGATTATGGTTTATGTCAGTATAATTCAGAATGGTATATTGAAAAAATGCAACTAATTACAAAATGGGAAGCCCTTAATGATATTAACAAATGCGTTAATTTAATGATTGACAGATATAGGAAAGGACGCATAGATGACTGGGTTGGATATTGGTCAGGGCTTTATTTGAAGTATTTATAAAAGGTCGAATAATTTAAAAACGAAATCTAAAAACCATCATGAGCATTTATAATACAACCATAAAGAGAATAGTGATGCGGTTCATTGAGATTTTTGTAGTGGCGGGAGTCATCGGGCTTTTGAGTTCGCAAGAATTTCAAATTTTGCTTCCGGCAGGAATAATCGGAATTGTAGCGGCAATGCTGAAAGCGCTTAGGGAGTGGCAAAACGAAGCGAGCGAGCTTATACTGATAAACAAATCGCAAATATAAAAGGATCCAGAATTTTGCTAAAAATCTTGTCGCCCTTGACAGGGTTTTTAGTTTGTGTAAGATAGGATATTATACTAAATACGAACCGCTTGTGTCCCTTGGGACGCCTTGCCTTCTGGCAAGAACCTGGAGGTAAGCGGTTTCATTGAAATTGGTTCTTTTGGTATAATAGAAGAGCCACTCATTGAAACTATTTTGCCCTCCAGGTTAAGATGGGAGTAGATGAGTGGTTTTTTTATGAGAGTAAAAGACGGCTTCCAAAATTATTTTGAATACATGAGACAGAAAGGATTGACTGAAAAAACAATCCGGGAACATCGCCGATTTTTGTTTGGCGCGGTTTCGCATTCTTTATTGATAGATAAAAAAATAAAACATTTGAAAATCGCCGATGTGGCTTCAGTTATAGAAGCCGGCAGGACTCACGGAGAACATGGACCAACCCGGGCCATTTGCACCCTTCGGCGCTATCTAAAATTCTTAAAAGAAAGCGGGGAAAAAATTCCGTTTGACTGGAGAGAAATTGAGGTCCCAAAAGTTGCCGAAAAAGAACAGGACTTTTTAACCGAGACAGAGTTTAACAATTTTGTTGAAAAAATATCCTTACATACTCTTTACGGATTGCGGGATCGCACATTATACGAAATACTTTTTTCAACCGGAGCAAGGATTTCAGAAATTTTGTCGCTTAATAAAAATGGTATTGATTTAGAAAATAGAGAAGTAAAAATTAAAGGAGCAAAAGGAGAGAATGAAGGATGGCTTTATTTTTCGGAAAGAAGTTTGAGTTGGCTCAAAAGATATTTGGCAACGCGAGGAGATGAGTGCCCGGATTTATTTATTACTTACAATCCGCAAAAGATTTCAAGATTATCGTCTTGTGTAGCCAGAAAGCATTTGTTAAAATATAGAAAGGAGTTTGGATTTACGAAACAGATCACTCATCATTCTTTAAGAAGAAGTTTTTGTTCTTTATTATTAGACAAGGGTGCGACAATAAAAGAGGTTCAACATCTTGCTCGGCATAAGTCGCCGCGCACCACTTTGAAATTTTATGCGAAAGTGGAAATAAGGAAAGCGAAAGAGACGCACCAGAGGATTATGAATGAGGTTTAGGGGGCTGTGGAAATGTTGGGGACAAGTCAGGACTTGACAAAGGTTTGAAAATCATTAAAATTAAAAGTAGAAAGGTTAAGCTGTGGAAAACTATGGAAAATAAAACTAAAACAAAACAAAGGATTTATAAAATCCCAGAAGTAAAATATAGAAAACTGTTAAGATACAGAGAGCGACTTTTAATAATGAAGCCGCTGATTAGACAACTCAACCGCTACATTGATCGCGTAGTTTAGGTTGGGTTTTTTTAGTCCTTTGACATTTGATAGAAATAAAATATAATTCACTTAGAAGCCGATTATTCTAATTCCTATTTATTTAGCCGTAGAGAAGCGATTTGTCTGAAGTGGTATCATTTATCACTTCAGTGGGCAAAGCGGTAGGAAAATAAAAAAGTTTGATTAATGCTTAAGGAACTCATTGACCAATTTTATAGGGATAGATTTAAAGACAGGGAGCAGAAGCATTTTTATGTTACTGACGTTGCGAGATGTCCGCGCCAGGTTTATTTTAAATTCAAGAAATATCCCAAGAAAGAAACCGAGCCGCGAGTCCTAAGAATTTTTGATAACGGCGAGCAGACCCATACCAGAATTGTGAGCGCTCTTTTTAGTTTGGGAGTGGTTCAGGCGGCAGAAGTAAAGACCCCGCATGGACAACTTTTTTCAGGGAGAGCAGATGTAATTATTGGATTAGATGGAAAACCCTGCGTGGTAGAAATCAAAAGTATTTCTAAATACAAATTTGATAAATTAACCGCTCCGGATCAAGGTCACTTAAAACAACTACAACTCTATTTACACTATTTCAAGATTCCAAAAGGCATAGTGCTTTATGAAAATAAGGATAATCAGGAATTAAAAGAGTTTTTAATTGATTATGACGAAAGTTTAGTCAAAAATATTCTGAAGGAATTTGAAGTTCTGGAAAAACAGATTAAGGAAGATAGCATTCCTCCAATACCTTCTGATATTGAACACTGGCGTTGCGAATATTGCGAATATCAGGAAGAATGCCAGAAATTAGTATAATTTTTTTGATTGATATAAATTTCCTTCGCTCAGAATATAGAGTTTTTTGTCATTTTGATTAAAGAAGAGTTGCGGATTTTTAAATTCACACAATTCAATGATATTTATTCTGTCGCGGTCGTCAATTTCCGCGATTTTTATTTTGTTGTCCACATTAAATATTAAATAATGGCTTGTAAGCCAGAAGCAGTTGTCAATTTTTTTTGAAAAACGGGTTAGAAATACTTTTTCTCCCATGGCTTTTTGGGGCTGGCAATCTTGCTGCTCCAAAAAGAAAATCCAGATTTCAAAATCGCTGGAATAAGCGATTTTTTTATTGTCGGGAGAAAATATAAAATTTTTAATTGATTCAGGCGTTTTGAGCGGCTTGGAATTAAAAACTTGTAAAATTTTTCCGTTGGAATTACTGCGATAAACAAATCCCTCACTTGAGAGCCAAATAATATCTTTCCCAAAATTTTCATAGGTTATTACATTATTTAAAATTGGTTCAGGGATTTTTTTTTCGCGATAGTTCATTAGAAAAAGAGAATTGGCGGTTGTTGAAGGCATGAAGAAAAATATTTTTTTTGTATTGGATGGGTCAAAAGATATTTTTTCAATGTTTTTCCCTAAAAAGTCCAAAGGGAAAATAATAGACGGATTATCTAATTCTAAAACAAAAAATGAATTCAGGGTTTTCAATAAAATTTTATTTGAGTCTGATGACCAGACAAGGTCTAAAATATTCGTTTGTCCGACTTTTTCTTCGGAGAGGAGCGGAGTTTGAGTATCCTGTTTTATGTCAAGAATATCTAAAATCCAGCCTTTTTCGTTTTCTTTTTTAAGAATTATTTTTTGCGAATTTGGCGAAAACCAAAAGTTTTTTATATTTTTATCTAAAAGGACAAAATCAGGATTTTCAGGAATTAACACAATATTTTTTGCCTCGGTAACCTGTTTTTCTTTTATTTCCAAAGATTTTTTCCAGGGGTGGTAGCCCTGTTTTTTTATTTCTATTTCATAGGTTTTGGGCAAAAGATTTTTAATAAGCGCGGTTCCAAATAAAAAGTCGGTTTTTTCTCTGAGTTTTTCATTGATATGGATTTCAGCGCTTTTCGGCAGGGTTTTGGCGTAAAAACCGCCGGTTTGGACAATTTTTTTCGCCTCAAAATCAAAACGGTATCCCTGGGAGTAAAAAATGGATATTGGCGCTGTCAAGAAAAGAAGAAACAAACAAATCAAAGATAAAATAGTCTGCGTTTTTTTAGTCATTATAGTATCCTAAATTACTTGACAGAAAATTTCAATCTGCTTAACCGATTGGCTGGGCATATTTATTTTATGTTTTACGCTGATAAGGTATAATGAACTAATGACCATTTTTCCGAAAATTGAGAGGATTACCCGGGACGCGACTGTCTCGCATTTTCTTTTGATGTTCGGTTACAAACTTTTTTCTTTGTATTTCCCTTTGTTTTTAATTGCCAGAGGTTTTTCTTTGCCCCAGGTTGGTTATACCTATCTCTTGATTTATCTGCCGCTTGCCCTTTTCGCCCCTGTTGTTGGTTTTTTCAGCCATAAAATAAGCCCGATAATTTTAGCAACATCAGGGATTTTCGGCTATGGGATTTATTGTCTGGGAATGATTCTGATTCACCCGGTTCAAATGTGGATTTTGTTTTCTCTTTTCCAGATTTTTTTGGGGATTTCAGCGGCTTTATTTTTCGTGAGTATGCGCGGAATTCTTATTGCCGCTCCCTTGGAAAATCCAAATCGGGCTTTTGCCTGGTTTTATTCGGCTCCTTTTTACGCCGCTGTTATTGCTCCGGTTGTCGGCGCCATTCTTATTTGGAAATTTAATTTTTTCGGAGTTTTCGCTTTTAGCTTGGTCTTGCAGTTTTTTAACGCTATCTTTTGCTTTATTTCGCTTGAAAGGCAAAAAATCCCGGGCCTTTCCATAAAGATATCCGGGAAAACGTTATTGTGGAAAGAGAAATTTCAGGATATTCAACAAAATTATCAGAGCGTCTTTGAAAAATTAAAAAAAAGAAATATCTTTATTCCGATTATGGTTGCTTTTTGCGTTTTGCTTTTGGGCGGGTTTTACCGCGCTTTCTTTGTTTTGTTTTTGAAAGATTTGGGCTGGACTCAAAATTTAATTTTGCTTTTTGTCTCCCTGCTTTCCCTGGTTTTCCTGCCTCTCTCCCTTTTACTCATCAAGCGAATAGAGAAATTAACCAGCCAAAAAAGTATTTTTCAGGGAGCGGCAATCACAGGATTTTTTTCAATCGCTTTGGGCAGTTTGGGCGGTTTTGCCAATTTTTCCAGTATTTTTTTCGTAAAAATTGGCCAGGCAGTTGGCGGTTTGATGTCTGGTTCGGGAAGAAGCGGTTTGCTGTCTCAGCGGTTAAAAGAACATCCCAAGGAAGCAGGCGCTCTGGATACGATTTTCTCGCCGTTAGGAGCGGCTTTGGGTTCTTTGCTTTCCGGATTGATTATCGGTATTTTGGGCTTTAGCAATTTATTTATTCTGGGTGGAATTTTCGTCTTTGTTGTCGCAATGGTCGGAAAGAAATTAAGCCAAAAAGCCTAAATAGGGCGAAAATCGCTCTTTCTCGGGTTGTAATTTTCGGATTTTTTTGTAGAATAAGATTAATATGGCTATTTCTAAAAAGATACTTAATTTTTTGGGGAAAGCAGGGGTTAAATATGAATCAATAGAACATCGGACCGTTTATACCGCTTATGATAAAGCGGCTACTTTAAGAGTTCCTCAAAAAATTGTTGGCAAGACATTGGTAATAAAATTTGACCGCAGTATAGGATTAGTTCTAATTCCGGCAAATAAGAATTTGGATAAAATGAAATTAAAAAAAGCGATAAATGCTGGGCGAAAAAAAACAGGAGAGAAAATAGTGAAGAAAATTGATTTTGCCATTGAGTTGTGGATGAAGAAAAATCTAAAAGGCGCGAAGATTGGCGCGATTCCGTGTTTTGGGAGTTTGTGGAAGCTGTTGACTTTCGTTGATAGGGGATTGTTAAGAAATCCAAAAATCATTATCAATAGCGGCGATTATAATTGGTCAATTAAAATCAGCCCGAATAATCTGAAAAAATTGATACCAAATTTAATACTTGGAAATTTCAGCGAAGCAAAGAAGAAGAAAAACAAAAAGAAAATAAAAAGAAAAAAATGAATTCACAACTACGAGAACAAGCCGTTAAACTTCGCACAGAAAACGAATTCAGTTATGGGGAAATTAGAAAAAGATTGGGTGTAGCTAAAAGCACTCTAAGTTATTGGCTTCAGGAATTTCCACTTAGTGAAGAGAAAATCAAAGAGTTGCGAAAGAAAGGGTGGAAGAAAAGCGAGGTAAAGATAGAAAGATTTCGCGCCGCGATGCGGCAAAAGAGAAAACAGAAAGATTTGGAGGTTTATAATAAATACCAAAAAAGATTTACTAAACTTTCTAAAGACGCCTTTTTTATAGCAGGTTTAATGCTTTATTTAGGTGAGGGAGATAAGAAAAATCGTGATAAGATCGGTTTGGCAAATACCGATCCTTGGATTATTAAGTTTTTTATTAAGTGGCTAGTTGATTTTCTCGGCATTACAAAAGAAAAAATAAAAGTGCAATTACATCTCTATGAAAATATGGATATTGAGAAGGAGAAAAAATTTTGGGAGATTGAATTAGGATTTCAGAAAAAGCAGTTTTATAAACCGGCAATTCGTAAATTACAAAAATCAAGTTTTTCATACAAGGAATCGTTCCGACACGGAACTTGCAGCATTTATGTTCTTGGTGTAGAAAAAAAGCGAGAGTTAATGATGGCAATTCAGGCTTTTATTGATAAATATATGGAATACAAAAAGGGCGCGTAGCTCAGTTGGTTAGAGCACACGACTGATAATCGTGAGGTCGCAGGTTCGACTCCTGCCGCGCCCACATAAAAATTTAGGGCCTGTAGTTTAGTGGTAGAACACTACATTTGCAATGTAGAAATGGCAGTCCGATTCTGCCCAGGTCCACCACAAGCGATTTGTTAATGTTTTTAATTTTATGGACATCAACATAGAAAAATTAGTTTATAATTGGACAACATTAGAAGCAGATAGAATAGACGTAGATAGTAATTATTATTGCCAAACCCGAGACATTTTTCAGGCGCGCCTGGAAAAGATGACGATAATGTTATCCAAAAATGAAAAATTAAATCAAAGTAAAGCATTGCTTTCAGCAATAGCCGGAGAAATAGGCAATAATTCTTTTGATCATAATTTAGGCAATTGGCCCGATGTAATGGGAATTTTTTTTGGTTATGAAATTTTAGGTGATAAATGTATTATAGTTTTAGCAGATAGGGGATTGGGAATTTTAAAAACCCTGCAAAGAGTTAAACCAGCATTAAATAATCACAAAGACGCTTTGAATGTGGCTTTTACTCAAACTATCTCCTCTAGATACCCCGAAAGGAGGGGCAATGGATTAAAGTTTGTCAAAGATAGCGTAAAGAGCAAAAAATTTGATTTAATATTTATAAGCGGTAATGCAGAAATAAACATAAATAAAATTTTTGAAGTAAAAAAGATTACAAAAAATATTAAAGGTTGTTTAGCCATTATTAAATCTTAAATATATGCAAATTAAACTAAAGAAATTTGGCCGTATGCTTATTTCTCGTCCAGCCGGCAGAGAAGCATTTTTTGTAATGCAATCTTCTTTGATTAAAGATTTGAGAGATGATGAATTAATTGAAATAGATTTTTCAGGAGTAGAAGTTTTGACGCCGTCCTGGGCTGATGAAGTGATTACTATGCTGGCTGAAAGATTTAAAAATATAAAATTGTTAAACACTGAAAATGAATCTGTCCAAGCAACATTAAAAACCTTGCGCGAATATTCCGGGTTAAAAATATAGATAAGATTAAGATTTTTTCGTAGTAAATTTTATGGATGCGCAAGATATTATCGCGAAATAAAAAATTATGGAATATCACTGCTTTGAATTTAATAAAATTGGGGAAGATGGGTTTTTAATGCGATGGTCAGAATTTGAAAATTAAAAAAACATAAAAAAATCGCCAGAGTGTCGGGCGTTTGTGTTAATGATTTTATAAAATAACTATGCGATTTATTGGCTGTAAAGAAAATTTACTTGATTTTATAGAGACCTTTGTTAAAGGAAAGGATTTGAAGGGTAATGTTTTTTGCGATTTATTCGCCGGAACCGGAAGTGTTGCAAAACATTTTAAGAAACTCGGCTACAAAATTATCTCGTCTGACCTTTTGTATTTTTCTTATGTTCTGCAAAAAGTTTATATTGAGCAAAATCAATATCCTAAATTTACAAAATTATTAAAACACTTAAAAATTGATCCTGTTGAGGAAACGCTTTTTATAAGCGACAGCCAAAATGCCAAAGAAATAATTAAATACCTTAATAATTTAGAGGGTGTGGAAGGGTTTGTTTATAAAAATTATTCTCCCGAAGGCACGCAAGGACAAAATCATCATCGTAAATATTTTACTGGCGAAAATTCTAAACGAATTGACGCAATAAGAGAAAAAACAGAAGAATGGGAAAAATCAAATCTTATCAATGAGCAAGAATATTATTTTTTACTCGCCTCGCTTATTGAGGCCGTGCCGTTTGTGGCAAATATAAGCGGAACATATTCGGCATTTTTGAAAGAATGGGACAAAAGAGCTTTCAAAAAATTAACGCTTGAAGTGCCGGAAATCATAAAAAGCGAGACAACAAATAAAGTTTATTATGGCAACGGATTAAAAGTTTTAGACCAAGTAAAATGTATTGATATTTTATATCTTGATCCGCCGTATAATGAGCGACAATACGCCCCCAACTATCACATTTTGGAAACTATCGCTAAATGGGACAAACCGGAAATTAAAGGTGTTACTGGAATGAGGACTTACGAAAACCAAAAGTCGGAATTTTGCAACGCGAGAACAGGAATAAAAGCACTTGACGAAATCATAAAGAAAAATAATTTTAAACATTTGCTTTTAAGTTATAACGATGACGGGATAATGTCCGAAAACGAAATATTAAAGTTATTCAATAAAGCAGGAAAAACCGAAATCGCAGAGCAAAATTATCAAAGATACAAAAGTAATAGCAACGGAAAACAAAAAAACGGAGTAAAAGAAAAAATTTATTATTTGAAAAGGATTAATCAAAAAAATAAACTTAACGATTTAAGCGGCTCTGAATGGATATACTTTCTTAATTCTGTTGAAGTTACGCATTATTCAACAAAAGGAGCTGACGGTTTTGCTCATCATTTGCGAGGCAAGCATCCTTCGCCAAAACCTCCGCAATTGATGAAAAAATTCGTTGATTTCTTTACAAAGGAAAATCAAATAGTATTTGATCCTTTCATGGGCGTTGGTGGAACGCTTATTGCATGTTCATTGTCCGATAGAAAAGGAATTGGCGTTGATCTATCTAAAAAATATATTGACTTGTATAAAAAAGTTTGCAAAGAGCTTGGTATTACAGAACAAAAAGCGATTGTTGGAAATTCTTTAGAAATAGACAAAGTTTTACCAAAGAATACTCAAATTGATTTTATTCTTACTGATCCGCCATACGGAGAAATGTTGAGCAAAAAAAGGACAGGTCAGAAAAAAAAGAAAACCGGTTTTGCTGTCGCCACCCCTTTTACAAATCACGAAAGCGATTTAGGAAATATGGAGAGAGAAAATTTCCTTGAATCTCTAAAAGATGTTATCGCGAAGTCGGCGAAATATCTAAAACCAAAAGGATACATTGCGATTTTCGTTAAAGATTTACAGCCGAATGGAAACGGGCATAATATGTTGCATTGTTCTATTACTGATAAGTTGCTTGAAGTACCAGACCTTTCTTTCAAGGGTTATAAAATTTGGTATGACGCAACGCAAAAACTTTATCCGTTCGGATATCCCCACGCTTTCGTTGCCAACCAATTTCATCAATTCATTATGATATTTCGTAAAGAAAAATAATTATGAAAAATAAAAATTTGTGGATTTTAACAGAAGAAAGACCAAAGCGAGAAGTTATCGCAAATATTTTAATGATGTTTGCGAAAGACAATAAGTTCGCTTGTTTTGTTGACACAATTAGGATTTTGCCAATTTTAGAGAGCGAAAAATTTGCTTTTTTATACGAGGTAGTTGGTTTTCGTTGTAATAAAATTGAAAGGGTTTTTATAAAATCCGTTAGCGGATTTTCCAGCTTTGTTGATTTTCTTATTTTCTATCAAGGGAAACAGCCAACGCAAAAAGATACTCCGCTTTACGCGATTGAAGAAACAAAAACCGATGACAAAGAAAGCCGAAATACCGGCGTATATCAACGCGCCTCAAAATTTGTTTTTATTGAAAATTATTACCCCGAAATCAAAAAAGTAATGCTCTATAATCTAAAAGTAGAACAAAAGGAAATACCGACAGCCACTTATATTTTCGGTACAAAATTGTTGCTGATGCTTGGTGTAGAAATACTTGGCAAGAAATTAGATGAAAAAATCTTTAGGCCGTTTAATTCAATTGATGAAATCGTTGCCCTTAAGAAGAAAATGCACCACGCCCATAAAGGCAATGTGCCGATTTTAATAAAGAAAAAGGATAATAAAATAACAATTTCAGGAAGATTGTATAAATTAGGCGGGCTTGCTCACGATCCAAATATCGGAGCGTTAAGTTTAATTAGTGCGGCAATTCGAAAATTGGGTTGGACTGGCGAAATTGTTATTACAAAACACGGATTAAAACAAAAACATCTGCAATCTGGTAATAAATTTGTAAAAATTGCCAATCATTTAAAATTACAAATTCAAGGATTGACTTTGCCTACAAGTAAAGAAAGGGATATTTATTGGAAATATGAAATAGAGGGCGAAAAGCTTGGCACAATTTTTATTCATCTAGTCGTTGAAAACTTTACTAAAGGATTTTCAATTTTTGAAAATCATGCCGGTTGCGAAAAGGGTTATTTTATAACGAGTGATGGTAAGTATATTCCGCTTGAAAAATACTCGGACAGAAAGGCGTATAAAGCTGGCAATAAAAATAAAATTATCAGTATCCCAGATTTAATTTTAATTGACTTCGGTAGAAGTAAAATTATAAATATTGAAGGTAAAAAATATCAATTTCGCCAAAATGGAATTAAGGAATTAAAAAGTTTCGGTGATATAGAAAAAATTTATATTAAAAAGTATTATCCAAAATACAAAATTATCCGCACTGTTGTTTTGTACGGCGGGACAGAAAAGAAAGTCGTTGAAATTAAAGTCGGCTTTTTACTTAATGAAAACGGCGATCTTGTTTTGGGAATAAAAGCCCCTGCATTATTTAAGGAAGCAATAAAAAATCTTTTGGATTTTTGGTCATAAAATTGTATAAAAAATGACACAAGATGATTTTGTTTTTAATGAATATAAACCACTAAGAAATCATCTAAGCAAATTGTCGCTTGATGATTCTTTTTTCGTCATTTGGTCATACATTCAACATTTACAATTCAATAATCCAATATCCAAAGAAATAGAAGTGATTTTAGAGTTTTTGAATAACGATCACATACAGAAAACAAGAATGTGTTCTGAATGGGAATTAGAAGCTTTATCAAGAGAAATAATCATCAATGGACAAGAAAGCTCTTTTAATAATCAAACTCTTAAAAAATCGGGTTATTTTGCTGGCGCTGTTAATAAACTAAAAAATTTAGAAAATAATATTGGTGGTGCTTATATAAATAAAGATAATATTCTTGTTGAATTATTTCGAATATCACATCGTCAATTTCCTTGGCAGGCAAGACCAAATAGTAAATTTTTAACCCGCTATTACAAAATTTTTAGTATGCCAAAATTAGATGAAATTTTACAAAAATCCATTGGATTAACAGCAAAAAATTTGTATCTCGTAGGAATGATGTTTATAGGTGCCTATTTAAAATATCCTGCTGTTAATTTACCAATCAAAGTAGAAGTTAAAGAAATAAACCAGGAAAATGTTGAAAAGTTTTTAAAAGTTTTCTCTGTCTCAATCAGTGGACTAAAAGAAAAAATAAAAAATGAACAAGAATTTAATAACAAATTTGTTTATTCTTTTTCGTCGTTAAGAGCTTCCCCGATTATTAAAATGATTTATTTTGGTCAAGAGCGTTTAGTCTGTCCATTGCCGACTTTGTTATTTTGGCGTATAACCAGTGGTGTCTATTATGAAATTTGCAATGGAAAAAATTTTGATAACTATTTCGGTACATCTTTCCAAAATTATACAGGTGAAGTTATTGAGAAAGCTACGGCGACTAATGAAAAAATTAATTTTCAGGCAGAGGAACAATACTTCGTCGGAAAAGATAGAAAAGATAGTGCTGATTGGATTATTTATGATAATGATTCTGCTTTATTTGTAGAATGTAAAACTAAAAGATTAAGATTGCCGGCAAAGTTTGAACTTAATGATAGCTCTTATGTTAACGAGGAATTAGAAAAAATGGCAAGTTTTGTTTTGCAAATCTACAAAACAATAAAAGATTATAAGGACAATAAATATCCTTCATTCAAGTTTGATAAAAATAAAAAGATATTTCCTTTAGTATTAACTCTTGAGCAATGGTATTTATTTGGTGATCGGTTTTTTAATGAATTAAACAAAATATTGATTGAAAAACTAAAGCAAGAAAAGATTGACCCGTCATATTTGGAACAAATGCCTTATTCAATTTGCTCAGTTGATGAGTTTGAAAATATGATCCAAATAATACAAAAAACAGGGATTTCAGATTTTATGCAGAAGAAAGTTTTTGACGACGATAAAAAGAAATGGGCGTTTCAATCTTTCATGAGTAGTATATTTACAGAATACTATAAAAATGCTAAATTCTTATTTAAGGAAGACTATCAAAGTATTTTTAATTCCATTTTTAAAAATAATTTTTGACCCACCCGTCACCCCTTGATTTGTAGTCCGTCCGCCGAAAAAAAAATCTTGGCGAAGTCGGGGCAAGTAGGCTGGCAATCAATCAGCGTCAAGGTTTTGTTCGTAAAAAGTTCTAACTTTATCTAACAAACACCTTTTTAATTTATGGACAAGCAAGATATTATCGCGAAATTAAAAAAACACAATCTCCTGGGCAGGAGCGGGTCTGGTTTTCCAACCGGTCTAAAATGGGAGATGGTCAGGAAAGCCAAAGCAAAAAAGAAATATATTATTTGCAATGTTTCCGAAGGCGAGCCCGATGTTTTCAAGGACGGTTTTATTTTAGAGAATTATCTTGAGGAAATGATGGAAGGAATAAAAATAGCCCTGAAAACGATTGATAATAGTTCGGCTTACATCTATCTTCGCAAAGATTATTATGAAAAATTCAAAAAGAAATTAGATGCGCTTACACGAAATCTGCCAATTACGCTTTTCAAAAAAACAGGCGGTTATCTGGCGGGTGAAGAAACGGTTTTGCTAAACGCGATTGAAGGAAAAAGGTTAGAGCCGAGAATGAAGCCGCCATATCCCGTTCAGTTCGGCCTTTTTGGCTGCCCGACTTTGATTAACAATGCCGAGACATTTTATTGCGTCGCTAAAATCGCTAAAAACGAGTTCCTTGGAACTCGTTTTTATTCAATCAGCGGCGAGGTAAAAAACAAAGGCGTTTATGATTTGCCGGAAAATTGGCCAATTGAGAGGGTTTTGGAAAAAACTGAAAATTTACCCGCGTTTGATTTTTTTGTTCAGGTTGGCGGCGGCGCTTCCGGCGAGATTTTGCTTCCCAAGGAATTAAAACAGAAAGCCAAGGGACAGGGAGCTATTATTGTTTTTAACCGCGCAAAAACCAAACCCGAGTTTTTGCTCAAGAAATGGGCCAAGTTTTTTCTTGAATCCGGCTGCGGCAAATGTACGCCTTGCCGGGAAGGCGTTTATCGTATCGCTGAAATGGCGCAAAAAGAAAACATTGACAAAAAAACAATACAAGACCTGTTTTTTGTTTTAGAGGAAACCAGTTTTTGCTCTTTTGGAAAAATCTTGGTTCCTCCTTTCAGAAGTTTAATTGAAAAAATTATGAAAAAGGGGAAATGAAAAAAATTAGAGCCGTTATTAACAACAAAAAGATTGAGTGCCAAAAAGAGCAAACCATATTAGAGGTAGCTCAAGAAAATGGAATTGAAATTCCGGCTCTTTGTTTTCACCCGGACCTTAATATCAAGGCTATTTGCCGAATTTGTATGGTGGAAATCAAGGGAAGGAAGGGGCTGTTTGCGGCTTGCGCGACAAAGATTGAACCGGGCATGGAAATTATCACCGAGTCCGCGAAAATTAAAAAAGCCAGAAAAATTAATTTAGAATTGATTTTCGCCCGGCACCGCGGGGATTGTGAGCTTTTTAGATTAGCCAAAAAATACAAAATAGAAATAAACAGGTTTTCTTTCAGAAAAGGCGATGAGCCGGTTCGCAAATTCGGGCCCGCAGTTGTTTTTGACAGTTCAAAATGCATTGACTGCCGCAATTGCGTTGAGGTTTGCGAAAACCAGGGCGCGCGCTTTTTGGAAATTAAGGGCAGGGGCCATCTTCTGAAAATAACTCCTTCCCAAAAACAAACTCGGGACTGCGTTTATTGCGGCCAGTGTATTATTCATTGTCCGACCGGCGCCCTTGAAGCTGCGTCAAATTTGAAAGACGTTGAGAGAGCGTTGAAAAACAAGAATAAAATTGTTGTTTTTCAATTTGCGCCTTCTATCAGAACCAGCATTGGCGAGGAATTTAATATGCCTTACGGTTCAATAGTGACAGAGCAATTAGTCGCGGGCCTCAAAAAATTAGGAGCTGCTAAAGTTTTTGATACCAGCGTGGGCGCTGATTTTACCACTGTTGAAGAATCCGGGGAATTACTTGAGAAGTTGGAAAATCAAACCGGCCCTTGTCTGAGTTCCTGCTGTCCCGCGTGGGTCAAATTCGTTGAATTCTATTATCCGGAATTTGTTTCTAATTTAGCCGCGGTGAGGTCGCCTCAGGCCATTTTGGGCGGATTGATTAAAACCTATTGGGCTGAAAAACAAGACATTGAGCCCAAAAAAATAATAGTTGTTTCTATTATGCCCTGCGTGGCTAAAAAATATGAAATTCAAAGAAAGGAGTTGGAAATAAACGGCTTAAAACCGGTTGATTATGTTTTAACTACCCGGGAGATAGCTTGTTTTTTCAAAAAGCGCAAAATTAATCTCAAAAAAATTTTGGGAGAGAAAGCCGATGACCCTTTGGGCATTCCAAGCGGCGGGGGAGTGATTTACGGAGCCAGCGGCGGGGTTATGGAGTCAGCCCTGCGTACTATTTTTGACAAATTTGCCAAAAACAAGCCATTGAGAATAGAGTTTAAAAAGGCGCGGGGGATGGAGGGGATAAAGAAAGCCGCGATAAATATCAATGGAAGGCCGATAAAAATAGCCGTGGCGAGCGGTTTGGGGAATGCCAAAAAGATTTTGGAAGATTTAAAAAGAAATCCTAAATTATACGACGCCGTGGAAATAATGGCTTGTCCCGGCGGATGTATCGGCGGCGGTGGTCAGCCAATGCCGACGAATGGTAAAATCAGAGAGGAGAGGGCAAAAGCTCTTTATAGGATTGACGCCAAAAAAGAAATCCGTCTGGCTCATCATAATCCCGCAATAAAGAAAGTTTATCGCGATTTTCTTTTTTCAAAAGAAAAAATCCGGCTTATTTGCCGCACAAAATATTTTGCAAAGAGAAGAGAAGTTATATGAACCAAGAAAAAACTCTAACAACAATAATTTCAAAAGAAAAAGTTTTTATTTTAATCCAATTTATTGTATTGGTCGGCATTGTAAGCGCTGCTTCTTTATTGCGCCAGCAGGCAATTACCGGCCCTATTGTTAATGCCGCGCTTTTTATCTCGGTTGGAGTTTTGGGAACCCAAAACGCGATTTTGGTTGGCATTATTCCCAGCGTAATCGCTTTATCTGTCGGGCTTTTGCCGCCAATATTGGCCCCGATAATTCCCTTTATTATGCTCGGCAACACTATTTTGATTGTGGTTTTCGGTTATTTTAAGGAAAGAAATTACTGGCTGGGCATAATTTTGGCGAGTATTTTAAAGTTTGTCTTTTTATTCGGCGCGAGTTCAATAGTTATTGATTTGCTTCTCAAAAAAGAGATTGCCCAAAAAGCGGCATTGATGTTTAGCTGGCCACAGCTTGCAACGGCTTTGGTCGGCGGCTTAATCGCTTATTTTGTTCTGAGGAGCATAAAAAGGATTTAGTTGTTTCAAAAGTTTTCCACAGGGGAACTTTTTTATTTTCTGGTATAATAACTTAATCTTTCAATAAAGGTCGAAAATAACTGTTAAACATATAAACATATTATTAATTATGGTTTTAGATTGGTATTCAGTAACCCTTGAAGCTCTCCAAAATCTCTGGCAGGGATTTTTGGCTTTTATTCCAAATCTTGTTGGGGCGATTGTGATTCTCGTTGTGGGTTGGTTTATTGCCGTAGGAGTCGGTAAATTAGCGGCTAAAATTCTTGAAAAAGCGCGACTTAATCAACTTCTGGAAAAAGCCGGCTGGAGAGAGGCCCTGGAGAAAGCTGAAATTAAAGTTGACGTAGCCGGATTTATCGGAGCTATTTTTAAGTGGGTTTTATTTGTTGTCTTTCTTTTAGCGGCAGTAGAAATTTTAGGATTGGTTCAGTTTGCGGATTTCCTGACAAATGTTTTGAATTATCTTCCCAACGTAATAGTAGCGGTTCTGATTTTTGTTGTAGCAGTGCTTATTGCCGATATTACGGAAAAAATAGTAAGAGCCGGTATAGAGGGAGCAAAAATAGGATATGGTCATATAGCTGGAATAATTGTCAAGTGGTCAATTTGGATATTTGCTATTTTGGCTATATTGGTTCAGCTTAAGATTGCTCCGGCTTTGATGTATACCATGTTCACCGGTTTAGTGGCGATGATAGTTATAGGCGCTGGTTTGGCTTTTGGTCTTGGAGGAAAGGATATAGCAGGCGAGATTTTGCGGGATTTGCATCGGAAACTGAAAGGAGAGTAAAAAGGAATAAAATATAGAGATATTAGAACCCCCACACCAAATTTTGGTGTGGGGGTTTACTTTTTTTGGTGATAGATGTTAGTATGGAAATAAGGGGCGCGTAGCTCAGCTGGTTAGAGCGCACGGTTCACATCCGTGAGGTCTGCGGTTCAAATCCGCGCGTGCCCACCGAGGTTCGTTGAAAAATTAACGGGGTGAAGAAAAACAAAATGAGAAGACAAGGATTTGAGAGAACCGAAATATTGACTCCGACTCTTTTAGGATTAGGCGTGATTTTAATGGTTGTTGGAGCGGCAGCAGTTTTTATCAGCCAAAATTGGACATTTTTAGTAATTGTCGGCGTGGGAGTAGTAGCTGCAATGTTTGGCGTTTTACGCGGTTTTGTAATGGTTAATTTATTTAATTCTGTTATTCAAGCAATCGCTTTAGCAATGACATTTATCGGGGTGGTTTTAGCTGTTTTATTTAACGCTTGGTATTGGACATTTATAGCTATTCTTGTGGCAATAGTTTTATTGCTTATTGCTTTTTTCTGCAATAGATAGAATAAAAAAAGGAGACGAAAAAAATGAAATTGTTTGTTATAGGATGCGGACAGTGCGGAAACAGGATTGCAGACGAGTTTGTATATTCGGCGCAGGATATAAGAAGGAAGAGACATTTAAAAGAAAAAATTCTCACCGGCGCCTTGGCGATAAATACGGCGCGAATTGACCTTTACGGGGTGAAAAACATATCTAAAGAATTTCGCATTTTACTTACCGATGAAAGGGGCAAAGGATCCGGAGCCGGCAAGCTCAATGAAAAAGGCGCTCAACTTGCTCATGACAAGTTCGGTTTGATAACCGATGTCATTAATGAAAAGATTAAAGGTTTTTACGGAAAAACAGACGCTGTTTTAGTGATTGGAGCCACGAGCGGCGGCACCGGCTCTGGTTCGGTACCCGTGATTGTTAAACAGATGAAAAAGAATTACGGCAGGGATATGCCGATTTACGCTCTGTTAGTTCTTCCTTTTGAATACGAAGAAAAAAACGAAGAAAGGGCGGTCTATAATACTGCCATCTGCCTTAAGGCAACCTACGAAGAGGCTGACGCAGTGTTCTTAGTGGATAATGAAGCTTATATCCAAAAAAACGCTTCTTTATCAGGCAATCTGGAGGCAATCAATTACGAAATAGTTTTTCCCTTCATAGACCTGTTATACGCGGGAGAGCAGAGGAAAACAAAGCATATTAATAAGGTAGTAGATGCCAGCGATATTATTGTTTCTTTGAACGGCTGGACAATTATGGGCTCCGGACAATCAAAAATACCTTTTTGGGACCGGCTCAAGAAAAAAGATTTTACCGAAGAAAGCGATGTGATTTCTTATGCCATAGCCGCTGTAGAAGAAGCGTTAGCAGAGTTGTCTCTTTATTCCAAGTATTCAAGTTTGGAAGAGATGGGCAAGGAAGCAGGAAGAATTCTGTTTCTTCTGCGGGCATCGGAGAAAGATACTTATGCCAATATTCTTAGCGATATTGAGAAACGTCTGAAAAAATTCGCGCCCGAAGCCGAAATCAGGGGAGGATATTATCCTGTTTCGGGAGGAGGTTCGGTAAGCGTTACCATTGTTCTTTCTCAACTGCCGCGGTTAAAAAGAATAGAAAAGTTTTACGCGGGCTCGGACGCTTATTTGGTGAAAGAGAGAGAAAAAGAAATAGAAATGCAAAATAAAATTTCTAAATTGGAAGAGAAAGGCAAGAATGTTCCGTCTTTATTTGATTTAATAGAAGAAGAATAGTCCTCATTTGTTGGGGACTTTTTCATTTCCTGGAATTCATTTTTATTAGGTTTTGTGGTAAAATATATTTAATGGGGAAAAGCATTTTTATTCAATTTTTAGAATGGCATTTTTTGAAAATGCCGCAGGAGATTTTAGAGGCCTGGCGAAATTTTCTTAGATTTAACCTGAATTATTTTTCTCTTCCTTTGCTTTTTAAGACCTTTTTTTCTCATTGGCGGAGATACCGCTATTTTTACGGTAGAGGATTTGATTTCAAGAGATATTTTGAGGTTTGGTGTTTTAACGTTATTTCCCGCAGTTTGGGAGCGATTGTAAGGAGCATATTGATAGTTTTTGGATTGATTTTTGAGATTTTTATAATTATTGCGGGAATGGTTGTGTTTTTGGCCTGGCTCGCCCTTCCCGTATTGCTCATTTTTGGTTTTGGCTTTGGTTTCAAAATAATGTTTTGAAAAATGTTTAATTTTCATTTGAAAAAGACAAAAATTTATCAAGCAGTGAAATGGGAGCCAAGCTTTAGATTGGTTGGTTTTTTCAAGAAACTCTTTAAGATTATATCTGTTCTTCTTTTCTTCTTTTTTTTAGTTGCTTTTTTATTGGAAATATTTCCTCCTGAAATTTTGTCGGTTCTGCTCGGGCTTTCAATAATTTCTTTGCTTATTTTTATCGCCTGTTCATGGAAGCGGGCTTTTTTTGATTTACGATTAAAAAATCCCGGGTTTAAGATTAAGATGTCCGACGTTGTTTTGGAACCGAAAAGGTTTAACATAGCCGAGTTTTTAGGTTTTGAAGCGGCAAAAGCAGCAAGGCGCGCCGAGAAATTCGCTAAAAGGAAAAATGTCTTTTTAAACTCGTCTATTTTGTTTTATTTTCTTTTGACAGATAACTTGAAATTAAATTTTATCTTCGCGCGAGCCATTTTGGATATAGGGGAGCTCAAAAAAATCTTAAAAATCGAGATTGAACAAAATAGAGGAGGACAGGCCTCCGCTCAATTTTTTTCAAAGGATTTTCAAAAAACAATTTTAGAGGCGCTCAAACTTGCCGTTCAAAAGGAACATCAAAGAATAGAAATAGGAGATGTTTTAACGGCGCTGGCTAAACACAACCCGATTTTCGCGCGGATTTTAATTAGGACCGAGCTTAACGTTCAAGACATTGAGAATTTGGTTTGGTGGATGGAATCTCTGGAAAAGAGAATCGCGGAGAGAAAAAAATGGTGGGAATATAAAAATTTATTAAAGAGAGGAAGTTTGGCAAAAGAGTGGACAAGTGGCTACACCATAACTCTGGACCAATATTCTTTTGATTGGGGAGATATAATAAAGCAGGAAAGATTTGAAGAAATTATTGGCCATAAAAATGAAATAAAGTCCGCTGAGAGAATATTATCCCGTTCAAAACTTAATAATGTTTTATTGGTTGGCGAGCCCGGAGTCGGCCGCAAAAGCATTGTCCGGGCATTGGCTCAGAAGAGTTTTTTTGGTCTTAGCTTGGAACCGATAAATTATAAAAGAGTGGTTGAACTGAATCTGCCGTCTTTAATCTCCAACATTGAAGACGCGAAAGAAACAGAGATTATTTTAGATAAAATTTTTCAAGAAGTGGTTTCAGCAGGGAATATTATTTTAGTGATTGATGGATTTCATAATTTTGCGCGCAGCGTCGCGCGACCCGGGACAATTGATATTTCAGGGCTTATTTCTCCATACTTAAAATTGCCGCAATTTCAAATTATAGCTATCACCAGTTATGCCGGCTTTCATAAATATATTGAAAAAAATCCTTCTTTGCTTTCGCTTTTTGAAAAAGTAGAGGCATCCGAGATTTCTCAACAGGACACCATTAGATTGTTAGAGAATTTAGCCCTGCGTCTGGAAACAAAATACAAATTATTAATAACTTATCCGGCTATCAGGGATATTTTTTATTTTGCCAAACGTTATATGCCTGCCACGCCTTTTCCCAAGAAAGCAATGGATTTATTGGACGAAGCAGTGGTTTATGTTATCCATTCAACCAAAGATAAATTAGTTCTGTCAAAACATATAGCCAAGCTCATTGCCCAGAAGACCGAAATTCCGGTTGGCGAAATGGAAGAAAAAGAAAAAGAAATTCTCCTTAACTTGGAAAATTTAATTCACAAGCGGCTTATTAATCAGGATAAAGCGGTGGAAGAAATTTCTGCCGCCTTAAGAAGGGCAAGGGCTGAAGTGAGTAAAGCAAAAGGACCAATGGGCTGCTTTTTATTTTTAGGCCCTACCGGGGTTGGAAAAACCGAAACAGCCAAAGCCCTTGCCGAGATTTATTTTAAAGCAGAATCGCGAATGATCCGTTTGGATATGTCGGAATTTCAAGCAGTGAAAGATATCAGCCGTTTGATTGGCTCTTCGGAAGCAGAGGGCCTTTTGACCACTGAAGTGAGGGAAAATCCTTTTTCCTTGGTTCTTTTAGACGAAATTGAAAAAGCCCATCCCAATATCCTGAATTTGTTTTTGCAGGTGTTGGACGAGGGTCATCTTACAGACGGTCATGGCAGAAAAGTAGATTTTTCCAATACTATTATTATTGCCACTTCTAACGCGGGCTATAAGATTATTTTGCAAGTCCTGAAAGAAAAAAGCGAATGGTCTTTGGTAAAACAAAAACTTCTGGATTACTTATTCAAAAAAGCCATTTTCCGTCCCGAATTTATTAACCGGTTTACGGCAATGGTTGTTTTTCAACCTTTGAGCAAAGAAAATCTTTTGGACATTTCCGGATTGATGTTTCAAAAATTAAAGAAAAATCTCAAAGAAAAGGGCATTGATTTTATAATCACCCAGCCCTTAAAAGAAAAAATTGTGGAATTGGGCTATAATCCGGTTTTCGGCGCGAGAAATCTGGCCCGGGTTATCCAGGACAAAGTGGAAAATGTTTTAGCCCATGCCATTTTGAGCAACGAACTTAAAAGAGGGGATAGAGCGGAAATAGAGCCAAAAGAATTTAAATTGAAGATTAACTAAATTTGACAAATTTGATAGTTTGTTGTAAGATTCAACAGGAGGGTAAAAATGAATAAAGGAAAGGATATATGTCGGGAGGATGTGGCAATGGAGGTTATTTTGAATGGATTACAATCTTGGGGGCAGTCCGAACAGGAACAAATAGAAGCCTGGCAACTTGCCTGCGATTTTATGTGTTTGGACGTGATAGTATCCATAAAGGAAAAAGAAAAAGGACGAAGATTTTTTAGTCTTGATGGGCCCAAGGCAGAGGACATTGAAAAAGGAAAGATGTTTATGAATGAAGTCACAAAACGATTTCCCAACGGAAAAGTTGAGGCAGAGAAAGAAATGGTTGAAAGCTGTCTGGAGAAATATAGAAAATAGGAGGCCAAAAGGAAAAATGGCAGAATTAATACTTTCTGCGGAAGAAATTAGAGCGGTTCTTCATATTTTGAAAAAGACAAAAATAATGGTATATCTTTCTGATATGAAAGTTAAGGAAGTTATACGGGTTTTACAAAAAGATATAAAAACTATAAAAGAGTCTGGCGGAGATAGATACAGAGTATTGAGATTAGAAGAAGCAGAAAAACTTTTAGAATGTTTTGAGCTAAATAAATAAAGGCGCCGTAGGCGCTTTTTATTTTGTTTTTTGTTTTTATATCCATTACAAACTAATCCGATCGGATTAGTTTGTAATGGATTGGTTTAGGGGATTTTTATTTTTAGAGTGGGGCACAACCCCGCTTTTGTACACAAAGGCGGGGTTGTGGATATTCTGTGGAAAAATAAGGGTTGACGAGGCATATAAAGTGGAGTATAGATAAAGTGTAGTGGGAGATTGTGGAAAACTATGTTAATAACTTCGAATTTTGTGGATAACTCACAAAGTTCGTACTACATTCAGCATGTTCATAGGCGAATACAGACATACTATTGATACTAAAAAAAGATTGGCTCTTCCAGCTAAATTTCGAAAAGAACTTGGTAAAACCGCAATAATTACCAGGGGTTTGGATAATTGTTTAGTTGTCTATTCCTTAAAAGCATGGCAAGTGATGTCTGATAAATTAGGCAAGCTGCCTGCCAGCCAGCTGGAAGCCCGGGGCTTTGCGAGAATTATGTTAGCCGGAGCAATGGCCGTGGATTTGGATAAATTAGGCAGAATTCTTATTCCAGAGTATTTAAAACAATACGCCAATCTAAAGAAAAATACGGTAATTTGCGGTCTTTATAACAGATTAGAAATTTGGGACGCGCAAAAATGGGATAATTATAAAAAGAGAACTGAAAAGGAAGTAGGCGATTTTGCCGCTAAGTTGGGAGAGTTAGGCATATAATCTTGAATTTTGAAGCATATTCCGGTTCTTAAAAAAGAGGTTTTAAGGTATTTAAATCCTCAATGGAATGAAAATTTTATTGATTGTACTATTGGCGAAGGAGGCCACGCAATGGCAATTTTAGAAAAGAATGGTTTGAGCGGAAAGGTTTTGGGAATAGACCGCGACCCAACGATAATCAAGAATTTAGAATTAAAAAATCGATTGATACTTGTTAATGATTCTTATGCAAATTTAAAGAAGATTACTGAGAGATATAATTTTAAGCCAGATGGAATCTTGTTTGACCTTGGAATGTCATCGTGGCACCTTGAGGAGAGTAAAAGGGGATTTAGTTTTCAAAAAGATGAACCATTAGACATGCGATATTCCGATGTAATAGATTTCTCACGGTCGTTAAAAATCCATTATCAAGAAACGGCAGAGAAAATTGTAAATACCTGGTCAGAAGAAAAGATAGAAGAAATCTTAAGAGAGTATGGTGGGGAGAGGTTTGCTAAAAGAATAGCTAAAAGAATTTGCGAGATAAGAAAAGTAAAGCCGATTAAAACCACTTTTCAATTGAAAGAAATTATCAGAAGAGCGTTTCCGAAGCGATATAAGTTCGGAAAAATCCATTTTGCTACCCGGACGTTTCAGGCGTTGAGAATCGCTGTAAATCAGGAATTAGAGAATTTAAAGATTGTTCTCCCGCAGGCATTGGACATTTTAGAACCGAGCGGACGACTCGTAGTGATTTCTTTCCATTCCGGCGAGGACAGAATTGTTAAGAATTTTTTTCGGGACCAAGCAAAGCAGGGTTTGTTAAGAATTTTAACAAAAAAGCCAGTCGAACCATCAGAAGAGGAGGTGAGAATAAATCCTCGTTCGCGGTCAGCCAAACTGCGAGCAGTTATAAAGTTCTAAATATTTCGATATTTCGATATATTATTTATGACTACCAATACTCTAACCTATTCTATTTCTCAAAATAAATTATTTATAATGAGATTTCCGCGAGTTCGCTTTGTTGCGGTTTTGGTTTTAGGTCTTATCGGTTTGATTTTACTTTTGAGTTTTTATGTTTTTCAAATTAACGAAATGGCCGGAAGCAGTTATTTAGTTGAAAATTATAACAAAAAGATAAATAGACTTTTTCAAGAAAATCAAAGTCTGGAAATGAACTTTGTCCAGATAAATTCGTTGGAGAATATTGAAAAGTTAGTCAATAATTTGAATTTTGAAAAAGTAAAAGAACCTTCCTACATTCAAATTTTAGACGGAGCCGTTGCGGTAAAATGAAACATTGGCGGACGAATTTCATTTTAATTTTAATTATTCTTTTTGGAGCGGTAATAGGAACCCGCTTGTTTTTTCTCCAAGTTATTTATTACGATTTTTACAGCGCTTTGGCCATGGGCCAGCAGAAAATTTTTTCTTCCACTCAGGGAGAGCGAGGCGGGATTTTTTTTAAAAACAAAGAAATATTGGCAACCAGCATTAAAGGAAAATATCTCTACGTTTCGCCCAAGGAAATTGATAAAAAACAGGAAACAGCTGCCCTATTGAATGACGTTCTGGGCTTGGACCAGGAATGGGTTTTGAGAAAAATCGAAAAAAACAGCAGTTCATTTGAATTACTCAAGACGCGATTAACCACGGAACAAGCGGATGCTTTAGAAACGTTAAATTTGCACGGGGTTTATTTGAGAGAAGAAATTTGGCGGGAATATCCTCAAAAGTCTTTAGCTTCTCAGCTTGTTGGTTTTTTGGGAGGAGAGGGAGCCGGTCAATATGGTTTGGAAGAATATTGGAATGATGTTTTAAAGGGGGAGCAAGGGCTTATGGAGGGAGAAAGGGGTTCTGGCGGATATTTGTTCTTTTCTTTATTAGAGAGGAATAAAACTGAAAAAGGAGCCGACCTTATTCTTACCGTTGATTACGACATTCAATATTTTGCCGAAAAATTATTGAAAGAAGCGCAAGACAATTTAGATATTGAAGGGGGTGAGATTATAGTTATGAATCCGCATTCCGGCAAGATTCTTGCTTTAGCCAATTTTCCTTGTTTTAATCCCAATAAATATTCTGAAGAAGAAAATTTTGAGATATTTCTCAACGGCGCGGTTCAGAAACTCTTTGAACCCGGTTCGGTTTTTAAGGTAATCACCATGGCCGCCGCTCTTAACGAAGAGAAAATAACGCCGCAGACATTGTATGTTGATCCGGGAATTGTAAAAATAGGTGGCAGAACTATTGAAAATTACGGACAAATGATTTATCCGGGCAAAATTTCAATGACCGAGGTTCTGGAGAAGTCCATTAATACCGGCGCCGTGTTTGCCGAAAGACAAGCCGGACATAATGTTTTTTTGGAATATATTGAACGTTTTGGACTTTTAGAAAAGACAGGGATTGATTTGCCGTGGGAAATTAGTTCTCTTAATGAAGAGTTGAAAAAGGGCTATGAAATAAATTTCGCTACCGCGTCTTTCGGCCAGGGGGTTGAGATGACTCCGATTCAGCTGGCAAGGGCTTTCTGCGTTGTTGCTAACGGCGGGAAATTAATTAAGCCCTATGTGGTGGAAAAAATTATTGAAAATGATAAAATAATTGAAACCAGGCCCGAGATAATTTCCCATGATATAATTTCCCGGAGGACAGCTTCTGTTCTTACGGCGATGTTGGTAAGCGTGGTGGAAAACGGTTTTGCCAAAGGCGCGAAAATCCCGGGTTATTATGTTGCCGGCAAAACCGGCACGGCTCAGGTGCCGGAAAAGGGAACATATTCAGCCGATAAAACCTGGCAGTCGTTTATTGGCTGGGCTCCGGCTTTTGAGCCAGAATTTTTGATTTTAGTTAAATTAGACAATCCCAAGACCAAAACGGCTGAATATTCGGCGTTGCCAATTTTTCAGAAATTAGCCAAACATATCATTGACTCTTATCAAATTCCGCCGGACCACTAAAAAAAACGCAAAATGAAAAGTGAAAAACGCAAAACAACAGTTCAAAACTTAAAACTTTTAATTAAATTTTGTTTTGAATTTTTAGTTGTTATTTTGCTTTTTTCGCTTTACACTTTACGCTTTGAGCGTTAGCGATTATGTTTGATTTTTTCACAAAACTTATATTCTCTCTTAAAAAGCCGAAACTCATTATTGTCGCCGGCAATAATTACGAGACGGCGGCTGAGGCAATTTATATCATTTTATCTCAGCATTTTAAGGTTAAAAAGTGCCAAAACATCGGCCTTAAGAGTGTTTTAGGGTCCGAAGTTTTGATTTTACCCTTTACTTTTTTTGAAAAAAGCGCGAGAGGCGGGACAGCCCAAAATCTAAATTTTTTCATTAAGAAATCGCGGCTGTTGGTTTTGGCAATAACCCATATAGGAGAGATTCCTTCAAATAAAGATTTTTTCGCCGGGGAGAAAAAACAACTTAAAGAGATTGTTGAATTGTCCAAGACATTGCCAGCCCGCAGTTATTTAATTTTAAATTTTGATGATGAAACCGTGAGAGAAATAGACGATTTCACCAATCTTCACACTTTGACGTTTGGTTTTCAGAAAAACGCTGATTTTCGGGCCAGCGATATTTTATTAAACGGCGGCACAAATTTTAAAATAAATCATAAGGGCAACATTATTCCATTTTGGCTGGAAAAGGTTTTCGGCAAAGAACAAATCTACGCCGCCTTAGTGGCGGCGTCCGCTGGCATAATTTTTGGCTTGAATTTAGTTCAAATTTCTCAAGCCCTAAAAAATTATCAGGGTATACGCGGCCGCATGAAGCTGCTCAAGGGGATAAAAAATTCCTGGATTTTAGACAACAGCAATGGCGCCACTGTTTATTCTACAACAGAGGCCCTGGAGATTTTATCAAGGATTAATCCATGGGGTTTGGATTTAAAGAAGCGAGGTTTAAACGGCAGAAAAATCGCTGTTTTGGGAGATATTTTAGAAATCGGGAAATATAGCGTTGAAGCTCATGAATCCCTTGGAGAGAAAGCGGCCGCCTGCGTAGATTTGCTTTTTACCGTTGGGCAAAGAGCAAAATTTATCGCGAAAAGCGCTTTAGACAAAGGAATTCCAAAGGAAAATATTTTTCAATTTGACAAAACCGCGGAAGCCGGCCTTGCTTTGCAGAAAAAAATGAAAAAAGGGGATTTGATTTTGATTACCGGTTCAAAAGAAATGGAAATGGAAAAAATAGTTGAAGAAGTTAAAGCTTAATAATTTTATCGTTAAAAAATATGTTTCCCGATTAAACTAAAACAATTCGCTTGCGGCGAATCGTTTTTAATGAAATGCAAAAAATTTCTTATTTGATAATTCTTTTTATATTAGTGGGAAGCTTTCTTATTTTTGGGTTTTTCCTTGAAGTAATGATTGAAGACAGAAAAATAAACCGGGTCAATTTCCAAGAAATCAAAATTTCTGATTCGTTCCAGCCTTATTTAGCCAAAGCCGAAGAGATTTTACAAGGGCTTACATTAGAACAAAAAGTTGGCCAGATGTTTATAATCGGCTTTGAAGGAATCGTTTTAACTCCTGAATTGAGAGATTTAATTAAAGAGATACATCCCGGCGGCATACTTTTACTGAAAAGAAACATTAAAAACGAAAAGCAATTGAAAGATCTGATTAATGATTTGCAAAAAGCCGCGTTAGAAGATACAGGCCTGCCCTTATTTATTGCCGTGGACCAGGAAGGTGAGCCGCTTTGCCGAATTGGATGGCTGGAAGAGAAAATTGCCCAATCAGAAATTAAAAATATACAAGACGCGCGCCAAGTTGGATTAAGGAGAGGGAAAGAACTCAAAAAATTAGGAGTTAATCTTAATTTGGCGCCGGTATTGGATACATCAACGTCAGGTGATTTTATATTCTCCAGAACTTTTCAAAAAACCCCGGCCTCAACCGGCGTCTTGGCAAAATCTATAATTTTGGGCCAAAAAGAAGCGGGTATTTTGACCGCTATAAAACATTTTCCCGGTTACGGAAACATTTCTTTTAATCCGGAAACAGAGAAAATCCCTTTTTTGCCAAAAATACCCGAGATTTCTCAATTTCAGAAAGCAATGGAGGCTGAGCCGGAAATGATAATGATTTCCAATGCTGTTTATGAAAAAATAGACCAAGACCTGGCGTTCGCTTTTTCTTCAAAAAGTATTCAATTTTTGAAAAACGCCTTAGGCAGCGACTGTTTGCTGATATCTGACGATTTATCCAGTAAAACTCTGAAAAAAGAGTTTTCTCTGCCAAATTCTATAATTTTTTCCGTGAAAGCGGGGGTGGATATTTTACTGGTGGCAGGTTTTGTCCAGCCGGAAGACGTAAAGACGTCTTTCAGTTTGCTTTTAGAAGAAGTTGAAAACAAAGAGCTCTCAAAAGAAAAAATAGAACAACCGGTTCTAAAAATCATTGAATTAAAACAAAATTTATGAAATTGATTTTCAAATTCATTTTTTTCTTCTTCTTGTTATTCATTTTTGTCGCGACAGGAACCGGTTTTTATTTTTTTGTCCTGCCTCCTCAAGTTATTGGAATAACGCCTGAAAATAACTCGGAAAATATTTTACTGAATACCGAGGTTGAAAATGGCAGGAGAGCCGATGATTGTGGTGAATTTGTAGTTTTCAACAGGTTGTTTTTTGCTTTAAATTAGGATAAAATACAATAATGGGCTTATATAATCTTAAAATTAAACAGCAGGGAATAGATGTTACCGCGCCCGGGAAAAAGCAATTTTTTGGCCATCTTCATCCTTTAACTTTAGTAAGAAGGCAGGTTGAGGAGATTTTTCAGCAAATGGGTTTTAGCATAATTGGCGGTCCAGAGATAGAAACTGAATGGTATAATTTTGACGCTTTGAATATTCCCAAAGACCACCCGGCCCGGGATATGTGGGACACTCTTTGGCTGAAAAATAAACTACTGCTTCGTACTCACACCTCGCCGGTGCAAATTAGATATATGGAAAAGCATCAGCCGCCATTCAGGATTATCGCGCCGGGCAGGGTTTTTCGGCACGAAGCAACAGACGCTTCTCACGACGTTCAATTTTATCACGTGGAAGGTTTGATGATAGGCAAAGATATTTCAATGGCTAATTTCAAGGCAATAGCAAAAGAATTTTTTCAGCGATTTTTTAATAAAGAAGTCAAAATAAGAATGAGACCCGGTTATTTTCCTTTTACCGAGCCAAGCTTTGAGATGGATATCCAGTGTCTTGTTTGTAAAGGGAAAGGATGTTCAACTTGCGGTCAGACCGGCTGGATAGAACTTTGGCCTGGCGGAATGGTTCATCCCAATGTTTTTAAGGCGGTTGGTTACAACCCTAAATTCTGGCAGGGGTTTGCTTTCTGTATTAGTTTAGACCGTTTGGCAATGATGAAATACAAAATAAACGATATCCGTTTGTTCTATTCCAACGACCTGCGATTTTTAGAACAGTTTTGATTATTATGATTTTTTCATATAATTGGCTGCAATCTTTTTTCAATAAAAAATTACCCAAGCCAGAGAAGTTGGCAGAGATTTTGGCTATTCGCAGTTTTGAAGTTGAAGAAATTAGAAAATCTGGCAAGGATTGGGTTTTGGATGTTGATATTTTGCCAAACAGGGTGCCGGATTGCGCTTGTTATTTGGGATTAGCGAGAGAGATAGGAGCGATTACAAAGTTAAAAGTCAAAAATGAAAAGTTAAAAATTAAAGTTAAAAGTTCAAAGTTAAACATCAAGAATTTTTTAAATGTAGAAGTTGCGGACAAAAAATCGTGTTCTCGTTATACAGCCCGGATGATTACTGGCGTAAAAGTTGGTCTTTCGCCAAAATGGATGCAAGAGCGGTTGAAAATTTGCGGTTTACAGCCAATCAATAACGTGGTTGACGCGGCAAATTATGTAATGTTAGAAACAGGACAACCCCTGCACGCTTTTGATTTTGAGAAAATCAAAGGCAAAACAATCATTGTGAGAAAAGCGAAGAGAGGAGAAGAGATAATCACTTTGGATGGGAGTAAATATGAGTTAGATGAGAATATTTTAGTAATTGCGGATAGTAAGGAACCGTTGGCCATAGCCGGGATTAAAGGCGGCAAAAAAGCGGAGATTGATGAAAATACCAAAACAATAGTTTTGGAGGCCGCGAATTTTGAGCCGCAAATTATTCGGCGAGGTTCAAAATTGCTGAATCTGAAAACTGACGCCTCTTATCGTTTTGAACATGGATTAGACCCGAATTTAACTGAAGCGGCAATAAATAAAGCGACAAGTTTAATTCAAGAAATTAGCCATGGAAAAATCGCAAATGGCTTGCTGGATTTTTATCCCAAGAAGGTCTTGCCAAAAATAATCAAATTGGACTTGGTTTATATTGATAAATTATTGGGCGTAAAAATTTCCAAAAAAGAGATAATAAAAATTCTAAAATCATTGGGTTTGAATCCCGTTGAAAGCGGGAGCAAAGCAGCCCTGCGGGGGAGTCCCCCGTTAAAAGCGTGGTTCAGGAAAATTCTGAATGTGGGCGTTCCCACATTCAGATTAGATATTTCTATTCCGGAAGATTTAATTGAGGAAATTGCGCGAATTTTTGGATATGAAAAAATTAACGGGATTTTGCCAACAACAACTTTAATTCCGCCGCAGAAAAATGACAATTTGTTTTGGCAGGGAATGGTAAAAAATATTTTGAAAGAAGTTGGATTTGCAGAGGTCTATAATTATTCTTTTATTTCCCCTAAACAAGTTTCAAATTTTAAGTTACAAATTCCGGGATTACTTGAGGTTGAGAATCCGGTGAGTGTTGAGCAGAAATATTTGAGGCCGAGTTTGATTCCCAATTTACTGAAAAATATTCAAAAAAATCAAGAATATTTTGAGAAAATAAAAGTTTTTGAGATTGGCAAAATTTTTATTGGTAAAAATCATGAAAAAACGAGTCTGGCGGGTGTTATAACAACAAGAGAAACAAAACAAGGGTTTTACGAATTAAAAGGAATAGTTGATTTACTATTAAATAAATTAGGCATCAGCGATATTTGGTATAATGAGTGTTCGTCAAAAAAATCGGGTATGCGCCCATTTGAACAATGCGCGGTTATAAAGATTAATAGAGAAGAGATAGGATTTTTAGCAGGGATTTCCGAGGGGGTTTTGAGAGTTTTGAAAATTAAACAAAGAGTAGTTGCTTTTAACATTGATTTTGAAAGATTGGCAAAGCAATGCTCGGAAGAACAGGTGTATCAGCCAATTTCCGCTTATCCGGCAGCTGTCCGGGATATCGCTGTCTTGGTGCCGAGGAAAGTAAAAGTGGTGGAGGTTTTGAATAAAATTAACACGGCAGGAGGGAAATTAATCATGGATGTGGATGTTTTTGATATTTACGAAGGCGAAGAATTGCCCGAGGGAAAAAAGAATTTCGCCTTTCATATTATTTATCAGGCAAAGGACAGAACTCTGACCGCGAAAGAAATAGACGCAGTCCATCAAAAAATCGCGCAAGCGCTGGAAAGCCAGCCGTCGTGGGAAGTAAGAAAATAAAACTCAAAACGAAAAGCGAAAAGCGAAAAGCAACAGTTCAAAACTTAAAACTTTTAATTTAATTTTGTTTTGAATTTTTAGTTGTTATTTTGCGCTTTTCACTTTACACTTTACGTTTAATACTATGGTTCGTAAAAAAATAATCAAAAAACAAAATAAGATAAAGGAAATAAAGAAGTCCCGAAAACAAAAGGAATCCTATACAGCAAAGGACATTTATGTCCTGCAAGGTCTGGCTCCGGTGCGGCGCCGGCCCGCAATGTATATTGGTTCTACAGGATTTGACGGTTTACATCATTTAATTTGGGAATGCTGCGACAATGTTTTAGATGAATTTATAATGGGATACGGGAACAGGATGGAAGTAAGTTTTTTGCCGAATAACAGAGTAAGGGTTTCTGACAACGGCCGGGGCATTCCGGTTGACAAGCATCCTCAGACCAAAAAGTCGGCCCTGGAGACAGTGATGACTACCCTGCATGCCGGAGCAAAATTTGGAGGCAAGGCATATCAGGTGGCCGGCGGTCTTCACGGGGTTGGCGTTTCAGTTGTTTGCGCTTTGTCTTCTTATATGAAAGCCGAAGTTTGCAGGCAAGGTTTTAAGTATGTTCAGGAATATTCTGAGGGAATAGCGAAAACAAAAGTAAAAAAAATCAGCCCCTGCCGGCAGACAGGAACCACCGTTACTTTTGAGCCGGACACGGAGATTTTTAAAGAAGTAAAATTCAATCTGAAAAAGGTCTTAAATCATCTTCGCCAGCAGGCTTATTTGACAAGAGGTATTAAAATAACCATTCAAGACAGCCGCGACGATAAAGCGCCGGATAAGATTTATACTTTTTATTTTGAGGGCGGGCTTCGGGCGTATATTAAGCATCTCACGCGAGGCGTTTCTTTTCGCCAGCAGGAAATTTTTTATACGCATGGCGAAAAAGAGGGGATTTTAGTAGAGGGCGCTTTCAGATACACTAACGAGAGGGAAGCTTACGAGGAAAGTTTTGCCAATAACATTTATACGGGCGAGGGAGGAAGCCATCTTACTGGTTTTAGAGCCGCCCTTACCCGAACGCTTAATGATTATGCCAGAAGGAGTAATTATCTTAAAGACGGCGATGATAATCTTACCGGCGAAGATATAAGAGAGGGCTTTACCGGTGTAATTTCGGTCAAAATAAAAGAACCTCAATTTGAGGGGCAGACAAAGGCAAAATTAGGCAATCCAGAAGCGCGGCTCGCAGTGGAATCGGTTGTTTCCGAGGGCTTGTGTGATTTTTTGGAAAGATATCCCCAGGATGCCAGAGTTATTATTGAAAATTGTCTTTTGGTTGCCAAAGCAAGAAAAGCTGCAAGGGCGGCCCGGCAGACCGTTTTAAGAAAAGGCGCGTTAGACGGATTAGCCCTGCCAGGAAAACTGGCTGATTGCAGTTCGCGCTTGCCCGAGGAATCCGAACTTTATATTGTGGAAGGAGAATCAGCCGGAGGCTCCAGCCGTCAGGCAAGGAACCGGCGGTTTCAGGCCATTTTGCCGCTCAAAGGAAAAATTTTGAATGTGGAAAGGGCCCGTTTGGATAAAATTTTGGATTCAAAAGAAATAAAATCTTTAATTATCGCCATGGGCACGGCAATTGCCGAGGATTTTAATCTGGAAAAATTAAGATATCATAGAATTATATTGATGTCTGACGCTGATGTGGACGGTTCGCATATTCGGACTTTGCTTTTAACCTTGTTTTACCGTTATTTTCCTCAAATAATTGAAAAAGGCTATCTTTACATTGCCCAGCCGCCGCTTTACAAAATTCAAAGCGGCAGGCGCTTGGAATACGCTTATACCGATGCTGACAAAACAGAGATTTTAAGCGATATAAAGAAACAGAAACAGGCCCCTGCGTCAATTCAAAGATATAAAGGTTTGGGAGAAATGAATCCGGAAGAATTGTGGATAACAACAATGAATCCGGAAAACAGAATTTTATTGAAAGTGACTGTTGAGAATGCCAAAGAGGCGGACCGGATTTTTGATATTTTAATGGGCGACGAGGTTTTTCCCCGTAGAAAGTTCATCCAGGCGCACGCCAAAAAAGTTAAAAACTTGGATATTTAAAAAATAAAAAAAAATGAATAATCAAACCGCAAATCAATTTTCACAAGGAAAAATTTCAATTTGGACAATAATAATTTTGATCGCTGTTTCAGGCGTTGTTTTAGCGGAAGGTATTTTGGTATGGCAGTTTTTTCAACTCGCCAAAAAAGAAGTGCCGGCCCTGAAAGAAGCGACAGAACAACAGGCGGTTCAAGCGGAACAACATGCGGCTGAATATGTTTTTGATAAGTTTATGGAAAACCGCATTGCCAGACAGAAAGAACAGGCGTTAATTTATTTGACCGAGAACGCAATGGAGCAGTATTCCCAAGGCAAATTTGATTTGGTTAACGATTTTAAGAGTTTTGAAATAATAAAAAGCGAAAAATTATCTGATTTTGCGTTTAGATTTATAGTAAAAATCAGAGAAGAGAATGAAGTTGGCGAATTGGTGGAAGCCGTTACTCTCTTTAAAATTTTAGATAGATATTACGTGGACTCGGTAGAAATAGCAGGGTGATTAATGCGGCATTGACACAGAGGTTTGGTTTTGTTAATATACTTAAAAAGGCCGCGAGGTCTTTTTAAGATGAAAAAAAATATGAAATTCATTAATAAAATTATTACTTTTTTAGGCGAGGTTCGGATAGAACTCAAAAAAGTTAACTGGCCAAATCAGGAGCAGATTTTAAAATACACTTTGATTGTTATCGTCGCCTCGGTCGCGGTCGCCATATTTCTTGGAGGCCTGGATTTTTTATTTACGATATTACTGGAAAAGGGAATTCAGAGAAATTTTTAATTTGAGCAATAGCGAGTATGTCTAAACAGCAAATTTCTCAAAAAAGAAGCTGGTATGTAATCCACACTTATTCCGGTTACGAAGATGCGGTGGCAAAGGCCTTAAATCAAAGAGTGGAGAGTTTAGGTATGGAAGATAAAATTTTTAATGTTCTGGTGCCGAAAGAGAAAAAAATTAGAATCAAAGGGGGCAAAAGAAAGGTGGTTGAGGGAAAGCTTTATCCCGGTTATATTTTAGTGGAAATGATTGTTACTGATGATTCCTGGTATGTGATTAGAAATACCCCAAATGTGACCGGTTTTGTCGGAGCCGGAACCACGCCGATCCCGGTTTCTTTAGCCGAAGTTGAGAATTTAAAAAAACGGCTCGGAGCCGAAGAACCGCAATATAAAATTGATGTTGAGATTGGAGACCTTGTAAAAATTACTGACGGACCTTTTAAGGATTTTGACGGTAAGGTTTCAGAAATTGACGAAGAAAAAGGAAAGGTAAAGGTCTTGGTGAATATGTTTGGCAGAGATACGCCCGTTGAACTGGATTCTCTTCAAATCAAAAAAGTATGAAAAAAGTCAAAGCCATAATTAAATTACAAATACCTGCCGGTCAAGCAACCCCGGCGCCTCCAGTGGGTCCGGCATTAGCCCAGCACGGCTTAAATATTGCTGAATTCTGCCAAAAGTTCAATGACGCCACTAAAGACAAGGCGGGTTTTAAAATTCCGATAGAAATTATGGTCTATGGGGACAGGACTTATGATTTTAAATTGAAACAGCCATTAGTTTCAGAACTTCTAAAAAAAGCCGCTGGGATTGAAAAGGGCTCGGCAACGCCCAATAAGATCAAGGTCGCTAAAATTTCCAAAACCCAACTTAAAGAAATCGCTGAAAAAAAGATGCCCGATTTAAATACCGAGGACATTGAACAGGCAATGAAGATAATTGAAGGCACTGCAAGAAATATGGGGATAGAAATTGAATAATATGTCTAGGATTTCCAAAGAACAATATTATTTGGATATCGCTAAACAGGTGGCTCAGAGGTCAACCTGTTTTCGGGTTAAATTCGGCGCGATTATTGTCTGCGACGACCAGATTATTGCTACTGGTTATAACGGAGCGCCCAGGAAAACAAAAGATTGTTTTGAAAGAGGGGAATGCCTTCGCAATAAATTGGATATCCCTCACGGACAACGTTATGAAATTTGCCGTTCGGTCCATGCCGAGCAGAACGCTATAATTAATTCCGCGCGCGCGGGAGTAAGTTTGCTTCGCGGTGATATGTTTCTGTGCGGAGAGGATGAGCAGGGCAAGGCAATAGACGCTTTACCTTGTTTTATTTGCAAAAAAATGCTTATTAACGCCGGCTTAAATAGAGTGATTTGTTCCACAAAAAATAAAAAATATAAAATTTTCAAAATTCAAGAATGGGTAGAGGATTGGCAAGCAAAAGACATTCTTGACGACCAATGCCAATACGGCAAAGAGTCCTAAACAGTTGCTATTTTTTCAATTCAAGCAAATTCCTTGGTTTTTTAATCAGGGGATTTTAATTTTTAAATTTCAACTTCAACGCTTTTTCTAATTCTTTCGGAACATAATTTTGCTTGTTCCACGAATTCATCATTTTTTCGGATTGTTTTTCAAGATTTGGATATTTCGGCAAAATTTGTTTCTCAAAATATTCCAAAAGGGGAGGAAGTGAAGACAAAGAAAATTTGACTTTTTGTACCCCTGTCGAAAAATTCAAATTTTTTGCTTTCTCCCAGCTCAGGTAAAAAGCGATCAAAGATTCTTTTTTTGTGCCTACACACTCAAAGGGTTTAGTTTCTTTCTTTTTAAGAAGCTGTTTCATTATTGGCAACAATTCTTTTTTTTCAAAAAGATTTTGCCCAAAAATTTTAATCAATCTTTTCTCGTCAATAAAAGGGTATAAGATGCTAAAGATAAACAGGCATTTTGAACAATTGCCGCACCATTGGCCTGTGGCTTTTTTGGTTCCCGACTTTGTTTTTCTGGCCTCATTACAGCTTAGAAAACTTGAAAAATATTGCGGAAAATTTGAGAAAATCTTGGCGATTTGAATTTCATACAACGGCCTCAAAAAACTGAAATAATTCACCTTTTTTACTCTCTTATTCGCGCGAATAAGAGAGTAGTTTATTAAGTATGTATCTAAATAATTTCTGAATTTTTTTTCAAATTCAAAACTTTTGGACCACTGGTGATTGATTGTTTTTCCGAGGTATTTTATATTTTCTTCGTTAGCGCTTCTTTCGCAGGACAGCGCCACATAGTTGAAACCGAATAAAACAGCCGTAAAAACAGCTAAATTAGAAATCAGGGCTGTAATCGGAGTGTGTCCGTTTAGAAATCCTTGCTTATAAAGTTTCAACAAAAGAGGGTCAATTTTTCGCTCTACAATTATTGGCTCCTCAATTCCGGCGATTTTTAGAATCTGAAAATGGTTTTTTGCAGGATTAACAATAAAGCAATTTACACCGCTCTTTCCAAATTCCTGCTTTAATAACTCTAATGTTACGATTGAATCTTTGCCTTCGCCCATCGGAATTAACACTCTGTTTTTCGCAAAAGATAACGGAGAACAGTTCTCCGTTAAATTAACGGAGAACTGTTCTCCGTTAAATCTTTGTTGATTTGAAATAATTCTAAAAAAGTTTGGCTTTGTGAAGTTGATTTTGTTTTCGTAAAAAAACTGCCCCATTCCATTTACAATAAAGTCCTTCCACCACTTAATTTGTTCTTTTGACAGATAGCCGGCTTTGACCTCAATTATTGGAGAGCAGGTTGTTTTCCAATAACTGGGAATTTCCATCATGCCAAGATGAAAAATAAAATTATTTAATACTCCTTTTTCCAGCAATGCCAGTTGTTTTTTGCCAATATTTTTAATGATTATCCTCGGTTTAAAAGAAATATCGCGAATTTTGAAGTCAAAAAAAATCTCCAGGTTTTTGCCGGTTATTTTGTAAGAATAGCTCTTATAAACAAATCGCGGATATTTTTTTCTTAAAATATCAATTTTCCTCATGTTTTTTATCTTATTATAACTTAAAACTCTTCTGAAAGCAAAAATCGGATTAAATTTCTTAATCCGATTTTTTTTGAATATTATCCCTCCCAGGCAGCCCATTTTTTGAAGATTTTTGTTTGGGTTTTTATCGCTTTTTCTAAATTGAATTTTTGCAAAACTAGTCCCTTTCTTATTTCTTTCTTTGTTGCAATATAAATATCGCTCTTTGGATTTCTAAATAAGCAAGGCGAATATCCTGAAAGCGGTTTGCCTTTTCTGACTCCTGTAACATTATTTTCCAGGCAAACCGCCAGAGCAAATCCACGGCAGCCAACTAGTCCCCTAACATTTGGTAAAACTTTCAAAAGTTCAAAATATAATTGAGCCGCGACGGAACGAATCTCATCTGACGCGCGTACGCATAATCGCAAACCAAAAAAATTCAACAAAGATCTTAAATTTATAGTGTAATGATATATTCCTGCTGCGTGCGCAAACGGCAGATTATATCGCGCGCTTTCTCTTCTTGCGCCTAATTCTTTTAATTCATATTGATAAGTTTCTATGTCTCGTTTAACAGACCGTAAAAATGAAACTCTTTTAGGGTCGTTTTCCGGCAACGACAGATATTCCCACGGCATAATTATTTCGTAAACAGATTCTCGCCCTTGTATCATTTTGTTAGCGTCGCTGTATCGCGTTGACGCGGCAGAATGGCTTGCTATTCTGTGTTCAAGTAATTCCAATGCGCATCCTTTACTCATTTGAATATTAAATTTTATACCTATATGTTCTAAAATAGAGCCATAATCATTTTCAATCATCATCAAAAAAACAATTTCGTCTTCAATGATTTTAGGCACATTAGACAACCTGGCGCATTCAACAACTTCTTCCCAGGCGTTTTTTCCTTTCACAACTTCAAAATTCCAAATCCGCGGTTTAACCGCTTTTATTTCTGCTTTCATTTTTTTCTTTCCCTCTTCTGTTTTTAAATTGCGGTCTTGCTTTTTGTTTATACTAAATTTCAAAAATAGTCAAATCCATCAACCAAGCAACCTGATTGCTACGCCGATTGTTGCCATAACAATACCAATGACCCAGAAACGCATTGTTATTTTGTAGTGAGGCCAGCCCTTTGCCTCAAAATGAAGGTGCAAAGGAGCCGCTAAAAATAATTTTTTATGCCGGAATTTTTTGGAAAGAAGTTGCAAGATGACTGAACCGGCTTCAATAACAAGTAAAAATCCGATAATCGGCAGAACTAAAACAGAATCAGTTAAAAAAGCAATTACTGTAAGGACAACACAAAGGCCCATTATTCCAGTTTCCCCCATATAAAATCTGGCGGGCGGAATGTTAAACCATAAAAAAGCGAGCAAAGCGCCCAAAATCACAGCGCAGAAGGCGGCAATATCAACCTGGCCTTGACTTAAAGCAATAGCGGCATAAGCGCCAAATATAGAAGCAAAAGCTCCGCCAGCCAAACCGTCCAAGCCGTCAATTACGCCGCCGCTGTATGCCGCCATTGTTACTAATATAAAAAGAGGAATGTATAAAATGCCGATTTCCAAATCTCCTCCTCCGGGTATATGCAGAGTATTCCAGCCCAATTTTTCAAAAAACCACCAGCCGCCAATAAGACCGATTAAGCCGACTAAAAAAAGCCGGTGCCTGAGAGCCAAACCACGCGCAATATATTGACTTTCCCAAATTTTTCTTAAAAATCTTTGAGAAGGGGGAGCCACAACTTGTAGAATATCATCAACAAAACCAACCAAAGAAGCCGCGCCTAACGCAAACAAAGGCAGCCAGGTCTGGGAGCGGCTTAAAAAATTCAGTTTTTGAAACCAGTAAAAATTGGTTTTTGCCAGGAAAAAAAATAATCCCGCTAAAAACAGGGGCGTGAGCCAGATTAAAAGCCCGCCAAATCTGGGAATATGGGTTTCTCCCTGCTTGTGAAATTTTTGAAAATAAGGCAAATCGCCTCCGTCTATTGCCTTTTCTCTCACTTCTTTCCGCCAGAGTTTATGTTTGTACAAAAAATGAGTTAAAATCGGAGTTGCTGAAAAAGCAAAAATAAAAGAACAAACGCCGAGAGCAAAAATTTTTATAACATTAATAGTTATTGGCTCCATTTTACTTCTCTAAAATTACAATTTTCGTCTCAATTTCCGCCCATTGATAAAATTTTTCCGCGTCCCCCACGTTTAATCTGATACAACCTATGGAATCGGGCTGGCCGATTTTATCTCCTCCAACCCTTACTTCTCTTTCTTTGCTGACCGGAAGTTCATGAAAACCATAATCGCCGCCAAATCCAACCCAAAACGGCATCCAGCTTTGGGCAAGGTTGGAATAAAGAACAGGCGTTTTATAAATTACCCGAAACCAGCCAGTAGGGGTGGGACTTTCTTTTTTGCCGCTGGAAATTTGAAATTCTTGTATTATATTTCCATTTTCGCACATTCTTAATTTTTGCTGTTCAAGATCAACTTCTGCCCATTTTCCTTTTTGAGTTTTTTTGCAAACCGCGCGAATTTCTTTTTCCAACGAATCAGTTTGGCCAGACCGAATAAACGCTTCTTCCTCGGAAGTTTTTTCTAATATGGGAACCAAAAATGTTTCTATTTTAGGAATAATAAACTGCGAAACAAAAATTCCCAAAATAATTCCTATTAAAATAAAAAATAAATAAATTTTAGACATTTTTTTTAAAAAGAGGAAGATGAATACCAGACATCATTTTTCCAGTCCCAATTAGTATCCATTCCTCCCATTATCCAAATTTTATCCTGAAAAACAATTGAAGTATGGTCTTCTCTTCCGAGCCAGGGAGTATCTTCTGAAGTTTTTGACCAATGTTCGCCGTCTCTTGACCACCAAACATCTTTTAAGCCCTTATTTTTTTGAGTATTCCAGCCGCTGAGCAGCCAAATTCTATCTTTATAGACAACAGAAGTATGCCCGTGTCTTTCGGGCAATATAATATTAGTTGTTATCCTGCTCCAATCTTTGCCGTTTTCTGAAACCCAAACATCATTTTTAGCGTCTCCATCCTGGTCCAATCCAACACCCCCTATCATCCACATTTTATTTTTAAACACGGTTACTGTATGGTCGTATCTCGGTGACCATGGAGCAAAAGACGTTGCAAGGCGCCAATTTTTTCCGTCCTCGGAATACCAAACATCATTTTTACATTGTCTTTTGTCAAAATCCACTCCTCCGAGCACCCAAATTTTATTGTCAAAAACAACAGCGCAATGGCCTTCGCGCGGACTCCATTTATCCGAAGAAGTAGAAACAGCTTGTATCCAGTTTATTCCGTTTTCAGAATGCCAGACATCGTTTTTTGTCAAGCCGCTCTGTTTTTCCCATCCTCCGAGCAGCCAAATTTTATCTTGAAAATTAATCGCTGTCAAAGATCTTCTTGGCTTCCAATCAGCGCTATCCTGAACTAATTTCCAGTTTTTCCCATCCTCTGAATTCCAAACATCATTTTTGTGAACAAGCTTCCAATATCTGTTGTCAAAATTATCCTTTCCCTCTATTCCTCCGAACAGCCAAATTTTGTCCTGAAAAACCAGTGTTGTGGCCGCGTCCCTTTTTGACCATGGCGCGCTTGAGGTTGCCTGCTTCCAATCCAATAAAACCGGATGAAATAAATTAGTTTCTTCCATCTGTTCGTTGTTTTCAGAAATTTGAAAAATTTTGTCTTTAAAAACCAAAAGCAATACAAACAGGATTATTACTGCGAACAATGAAAATAATAATATATTTTTGCGGGACATAATAGTTATAGAAGCAAATTTAGAAAACAATTTTAACGAGCCGCTCGTTTTGCTCCAGCGGCAAAACTCGCTTAAGCGTCCGCAAAATTTTTCGCTGGAGCGAAAACCGAGCAATTTTGCCTCCTAATACTCATTAAAATTGTTTTCTGAATTTGCTCATTTGTTCGTGGATTAGTTTTTTCATTTCTCCAAACCTGTCATTGCTTCCCAAAATTACGTTTATCAAATATCCGTTATCCTGCGTTTTCAGAACCAAAATAAAGCATCCATTTGCGTTAGGGGTTTCGCCTGTTTTTCCTCCGACAATTAAAGGTATTTCTCCCAAAAGTTCGTTGGTGTTAAAAAATTTATAAGAGAAAGCTTTATCAACAGAGCAGAGTTCAAATTCAGGTTTAACAAGGATTTCCCATATCACAGGATGCTTGTCTAACAGCTCATTAGTTAATTTTACTAAATCCTTTGCAGTAGAATATTGCTGCGAATGGTCTAATCCGGTGGGATTTTTGAAAACAGTGTTTTCTAAGTGGATTTTTTTTGCTTCCAAATTCATCAACCCTACAAATCCCTGCTCGTTAATCATTTCAGCCAAAGCGTACGCGGCGCTGTTATTTGACCCTATCAGCATAGCCCAAAGAACATCTTTTGCATGGAATTTTTCTCCAGTTTTTAATTTTCCAGCGTCAATTCCCGGCTGTTCAGCCGCTCTTTTGCTAATTTTTACAATCTGCTCCATATCATAATGTTCTAAAGCAACCAGAGCGGTCATTAACTTGGACAAACTGGCAATTGGCAGTTTTTTATCGCTGTTTTTTTCAAAAAGGATTTTCTCTTTATTCCCGTTTGAATAAACACAAATCGCGGCTTTTGCGGAAATTTCTAAATTTTGTTGATTTGCTCTATTATAAACGGGATAAATCTGCGCTGTAAGGATTTGGGGATTTCGCGCGATTTCCTGCCAATAGAAAATCTCTTGCAAATCTTTTTCCAGGATATTCGCGCCCCACCAAAAAGGCAAACTAACCAAAAGCGCAATTATAAAAATTTTTAGTTTCATTTTATTTTTTCTTTACAATTTTAATATGCAATTCCTTTAACTGTTCGTTCGTTACTTCACTCGGTACGTCCATCATTAAATCGCGGTTGTCGCCTGTCTTGGGAAATGCGATTACTTCGCGGATATTGGGCTCGTTTAGAACTATTGCCAAAAACCTGTCTATGCCGGGCGCGATTCCTCCGTGAGGCGGAACTCCGTAACTAAACGCTTCAAAATAATTTTTGAAATTCTTTTTAATTTCCGCTTTTTTGTGCCCACAAACCTCGAAAACAGCTGTAAGGACATCTAAATTTGTATTTCTTATGCCACCGCCGCCAATCTCCTGTCCGTTAAGCACAAAATCGTCCTGAAGAGCTAAAATATTCTTTGGCTCTTTTTTGATTTTTTTAATATCCTCTGTTTGAGGCATTGTAAAAGGATGATGTTCCGCTCCCCATTTTCCTTGCCCTGAGGACATTCGGCTGAGCTCAGTCGAAGCCCCTGCCGAAGGATTTTCATGCCATTTGAACATTGGAAAATCCGTAATAAAAGCAAAAGCCAATTCATCCGGGTCTTTTTTGTTTTTTCTTAAATCCGGCTTGTCGCTTTTGTATTTTTTCATTGCCTCTTTGTGGGTCATCCGGATAAAAGGAATCTTGGTAATTTTTTTCTCGGGAAATATTTTTTTCACTAAGCCAATGTAAAGTTTTTCTATCAATTCCAAAATTTCTTCTCTGGAAACAAAAGCCATTTCAATATCCAATTGAGTATGTTCGGCTTGTCTGTTTCCGCGCATATCCTCATCTCTTAAACATCTGGCAATCTGGAAATATTTCTCAAAACCGGCCACAATCAGCATTTGCTTATACTGCTGGGGGCTTTGAGGCAGAGCGTAAAATTTTCCAGGATACAATCGCGAAGGAACTATGAAATCCCTTGAGCCCTCAGGCGTTGATTTGGTTAAGAGCGGAGTTTCTATTTCAATAAAATCGCGTTCAATTAAAAAATTTCGCATAAATTGAATTACTTTTTGCCGGATTTCCAGATTTTTTTTCAGCCGCGGCCTTCTTAAATCCAGATAGCGGTATTTCAGCCGTTTTTCTTCTGATATTTCATAACCATTGGTATCAATTGAAAAGGGCAGAGTTTTTGCTTGAAATAAAACCTCAAGATTTCGCGCCTGAATTTCTATTTTTCCGGTTTCAAGTTTTGGATTTTCCATTCCTTTCGGCCTTTTGTTAACAACTCCCTGAATTTTGAGCACCCATTCCGGCCGAAGTTTTTGCGCTAATTTATAGATATTAGAACTCGGGGTGAAAACAATTTGCACCAAACTTGATTTGTCCCGCAAATCAATAAAAATAATTTTTCCATGCGACCTTTTTGTTTGAACCCAGCCGCAAATTTTCACTTGTTTCCCGATATATTCGGTTGTTTTAATGTTAGATATTTTTTCCATTATTTTATCTTAACCTATTTTTACTTAAAAAGTAAATCCCCGCAGACGCGGGGATAAATATAACGTTATTTTGCGCAGCGAATGGGATTTGAACCCACGATCTCCGCCGTGACAGGGCGGCGCTTTAAACCAGCTAAGCTACCGCTGCATATGCTAAAATTTAGTTTTAAATTTTGAGATATGGATTTGAGATTTGTAGCGATGGCAGGATTTGAACCTGCGACCTCTGCCTTATGAAGGCATCGCTCTAACCACTGAGCTACACCGCCATAATTTTGTAATTAGTGTGAGTAATTCGTAGTTGGGAATAAATTTTTAACAAAGCGAAAAATTTATGTTGCGGCGCCTGGAATTGCACCAGGGTCTCGAGGTTATGAGCCTCGCAAGATACTACTTCTCCACGCCGCGATATGCGATTATTTTACTATAAATTTCAAAACACTTCAAGCTCGCGAAGAGCTTTTTCATAGGTTTCTAAGATTCTTTTTGCTTCATCCAGACCTAATTTATAGTTAGGGTTATGAACAACATTATCGCGAATTTTATGGGCTTCCCGGATTTCGTCTATATTAGGAAGAATCACTGAGACCTGTTCCATCTTCTCTTCCATGGTCTTGCCGCCATATTCCATTTTCTTTAAGGTATTATCAAACACTTCATCTGCTTCAATTATAGCCAGTTTATATTCTGCCTCAGCGCCCTTTTCTAATCTTTTCAGGATTTTTGCCCAGTCCTTGGTCACTTTTTTCATCTTGTAAGGATGATAGGATAAAAACTCAATTGTCTTTTCTAAAAACGCGTGCCTCAACCATTCTGTTTTTCCAAGAACAAAAATAATCATAGCCAGAAAAAATAAAGAAATGGCTAAAAAGCCGAGTTTTAGCGGCAAAATAGTTTCCTGAAGTTCGGAAGAAGTGATATATGAGAATAAATTATTTATATCCATATTAAAATTTTTGATTTGTATTTTTTAATTTTCCAGAATTTTTCCTGTTTCTAAAATTGTTTCTTCGTTGAACGGTTTTCCAATAATCTGCAAGCCGACAGGTAGTTTTCCTATTTTGCCGCAGGGCATAGATAAAGCCGGCAAGCCAGCCAAATTTGCCGCTACCATAAAAATATCAGAAAGATACATAGCGAGAGGGTCGGTTGTTTTTTCGCCCAGTCCAAAAGCTGGAACAGGCGAAGCAGGAGTTAAAATAACATCAATTTTTTGGAACGCTTTGTCAAAATCTTGTTTAATCAGGGTTCGGATTTTTTGCGCCCTTAGATAATATGCTTCATAATAACCGGCAGATAAGGTATATGTTCCCAACATAATTCTTCGCCGCACTTCTTCGCCAAATCCCTCTCCTCTGGTTTGTAGATAGACATCTAATAAATTTTTGATGGTTCGGCTTCGCTCACCATCAACCCTGAGCTTGCCGAAAGGGTTGATTCCGGAGTTTGTTTTGGAAGAGCCAAAACGAATTCCGTCATACCGCGCCAGATTAGCCGAAACTTCCGATGCCATAATAAGGTAATAAGCAGCCAGGGCGTATTCGGTGTGGGGCAGAGAAATTTCTTCAATTTTCATTCCCATCTCCTCGTATTTTTTAATCGCGTTTCTTACTATTTTTTCCACCTTTGGATTCATGCCTTTCACAAAATACTCTTTCGGAATTCCAATTTTTACCCTGTTAAATAATTTCGCTGTGCGCGAAATTGCCGCAAAGCGGCATTTAACAGGGTGAATTTTTTTGTCTAATTCGACCGAGGTCGAATCAAACGGGTCTTTTCCTGAAATCGCTTGAAATACTATTTTAGCGTCTTCTGCATTTTTAGCGAGCGGTCCAATCTGGTCCAGAGAAGAAGCCATGGCAATAAGTCCATATCGGGAAACTGCGCCGTAAGTCGGCTTTAAACCGACTACTCCGCAAAAAGAAGCAGGTAAACGGATAGAACCGCCGGTGTCAGAGCCCAAAGCGCAACAGCATAAATCAGCTGCCACTGCCGCGGCCGAGCCGCCCGAAGACCCGCCAGGCACTTTGCTTAAATCATGAGGATTGCGCGTTTTTATAAAGGCGGAATTTTCGCAGGAAGAACCATGTCCGAACTCATCAAGATTGGTTTTTCCGAGAATTACGGCTCCCTGGGCTTTGAGAAATTCTATACTAGTAGCATCATACGAGGCAGTGTAATTTTCCAAAATTTTTGAACCGGCGGTGCATCTCTTTCCTTTAACCAGGATATTGTCTTTTATAGCGCAAGGAATTCCGGCTAATAAAGGAATTTTTCTGTTTTGTAAAATCAAGTCATCTGTTATTTTAGCTTGGGAAAGAGCCGATTGTTTGAAGACCGTAAGAAAAGAACAAATCTTTTTATCCTCTTTTTCTATCCTGCGCAAATATGCTTTAGCCAGCTCTAAAGCGGAAAATTTCTTTTTGAGCAGTCCTTGGTGAGTTTGGGTAATAGTAAGAGAAGTTAAATTCATTTTTAAAATTTATAAAACGCTTTTTACTTTCACATATCTTCCCTTTTTCTCTGGCGTCGCTTCTACTAATTTATTCGCCAGTGTTGGCTTTTGTTTTTTCACCCGGTCTTCTCTTGTTACGTTTTCAAGAAAAAAAGGATGAGTAGTCGCCCTGACTTTAGAAACATCTATTTTCTTTATTTTTTTTGCGTAATCTAAAATTGAAGAGAGCTCTTTCTCAAATTTTTTAATTTCTTTCTGGCTTAAACCAAGTCGGGCGAGTTTGGCGATATGTTGAACTTCTTGTTTAGAAATCATACTTTTTGTTTATTTTAGCATTTCTTTTTAAAAAAACAATACCACATTCGCGTTTTATTTTTAGAAGTGTTATAAAGGATTAAAGGGCTATGAAAAAACTTATTATTTATACTGACGGCGGGTCGCGTGGAAACCCGGGGCCGGCCGCGATCGGGGTAGTGGTTTGCAACGAGAAACTACAGCCAATCAAGAAATATTCCGAATTTTTGGGCGAGGCAACCAATAACGAGGCAGAGTATCAGGCCGTAATTTTCGCGATGGAGAAAATCAAGGCGCTTTTTGGGAAAAAAATAGCCAAAAATTCAGAAGTTGAAATCAGGTCTGACTCTGAATTTTTGGTTAAGCAAATAAAAGGAGAGTATAAAGTTCTGGACCCAAAAATCCAGATCTTGTTTTTGAAGGCGTGGAATCTGCGTCTGGACTTCAAAAGAATAAAATTAAAATTCATCCGTCGGGAAAAAAATCAACAAGCCGATGAATTAGTCAACGAAGCGCTGGATATGCAAGTCAAAAGCCGAAAATTATTTTGAAAAATTAATCATTCTGTCAAAGATAAAAAGAGGGGAATTGGATTAGCCCTCTTTCTCTCTCTTAATTTTTCTTTTCTATATTAGATAAAATGAGCGTTTTTTAGGATTTTTGTCAAGGTTAGGGACCCGATTTCCTGGAATTCGTAGGAAATTTGAACTATTGGTTTACTTGCCCTCACACCAATTTTTTGGTAGTGGGGGTTTATTTTTATAATTCTGGAAAGATTGATAGGGGTCGCGGAAATCACGGTATCGCAGGGGATAGCGTTAATGGTTTGTTCAAGGTCTTTGATTTGTTTCTGGCTGTAGCCAATTGCGGGCAGGACATTTTTTAGATGTGGATATTTTTTGAACGCGTTTTTAATAGTTCCCTTTGCCCATTTTTTCGGTTCAACAACTTTTTTAGCCCTGTATTTTTTCGCTGCCACTGTTCCGGCGCCAAACGGCATTTCGCCGTGAGTGGCAGTGGGTCCGTCTTCAATCACCAGGACATTTTTATTTTTTATCAGTTCGGGTTTGTCTGCTGAAATTTTACTCTTGCTGTGGAGAATTTTTGCTTTTGGATTGATGTTTTTAATATTTGCGCAGAGTTGCTTGATGTCTTTTTTTGCGGCATCGCCTTCTTTGCTGATAATTACAACATCCGCCATTCTCAAATTTGTTTCGCCGCAGTGATATAAGGTTTCGTGGCCAACCCGGCGCGGGTCAGTTATTGTAAAAAATAAATTTGGTTTTATAAAAGGCAGGTCATTGTTGCCGCCGTCCCAGATAATTATATCCGTTTCTTTTTCCGCTTGTCTCAGAATTTTTTCATAATCCACGCCTGCCCATACAACAAAACCAGCGTTAATTATAGGTTCATATTCTTCTCTTTCTTCTATGGTGCATTTTGCCTTGCCTAAGTCATCATAATTTTCAAATCTCTGTGTAATTTGTTTTTTTAGGTTGCCGTAGGGCATTGGGTGGCGTATTATCGCCACTTTTTTTCCTGCTTTTTTTAAAATTTCAGCGATTTTTCTGGTTGTCGGACTTTTGCCGCAGCCGGTCCGCACCGCGCAAACCGCGATTATCGGCTTTTTGCTTTTGAGCATTGTGGTTTTTGGTCCCAAAAGCGAAAAATTCGCGCCAGCGGCGAGAACTTGTGATGCTTTATGCATTACATTTTGATGAGAAACATCGCTGTAAGAAAAAACCACCTCGTCTATCTTGTGTTTTTTAATCAATTCGGAAAGTTTTTTCTCGGAAAAAATTGGAATGCCTTTCGGATAAAAATGCCCGCTGAGCTCCGGAGGATAAATCCTGTTTTCAATGCCGGGGATTTGAGCGGCAGTAAAGGCTATTACTTTGTAATCCGAATTATTACGAAAACATACATTAAAATCATGAAAATCCCTGCCAGCAGCGCCAAGGATTATTATTTTTTTGACGGATTTTTTCATTTTATTTTTACGTTGTTTGTTATTTCGGGAAGTAGTTTTAAGGAGCATCCGGAGGCAAAATTGCTTGGTCTCCCGCTTTTAGCGGGAGAATTTTGCCGAGGAAGCGAGCGAGCGTATCCTTAAAATTACTTCCCGAAATATAATCTCAAGGTCTAATCACGGTTCCTTTGAATTTTTTGTCTCGCAGAATGTTTTCCAGATTTTTCAAGTTCGTTCCCCTAACAACAATTACCTCCATCTTGAGTTTTGCGGCCAATTTGGCAGCCACAGGGTCCACCGGCGCCCCCATTCCCGGCTTCCATTTTGAACTTATGAGCCGACGGTAATCAGCCCAAGTTATTTCTGACAAGGGTTTGGCATTTTTATTCTGTTCAATATCGCTGTCATAAACATAAGCGATTTTTGAGGCGATAATGATTTTATCCGCTTTAAATCTTTTGGCAAGCAGAATTGTGTCATAGTCCGTGGACCAGCCCGGTTTCCAGCCGGAACCAATAAAAAGACGATATTTTCTATCGTCCACTTTTTTGAATGGATTATCCAAAACTATTGGGCAGGCATGATTTTTGAAAATAGTCCGCAGAAGATGCGCGTTGTCGCGGGTAGCGTGGACTCCAAGCCAATCCTTGTCTTCGTCAGATATTCTGGTGATTTCAGCGGCCGCGTTTTGATAATTCCGGGCAATTGCTCCGCCGCCGGCAACTATTACAAATCTCGCGCCTTGTTTCAAAAATTTCAAAACAAACTTTCTGAATTTTTTCAGAAAGTTTATTTGAATTTTCTGAGGAACGATTATTGAGCCGCCCAAAGCAATAACAATGGTTTGAGAATTTTTCATAGTATTATTTTAACAAAATTCTAAAAACAAAGCAAACCACTCACTTTCCCAAAACTTTTTTGATTTTTTCTATTCCTTTATTTACTAAATCCCGCTGGATATTCAGTTGCGGTGTAAGCGCTATTACTTTATCGCCCCTTTCTTTAACAAGGAGATGTTCTTTTTGCAGCAACTCTTCGGTGTACTTTCGGGCTTTTTTCGCTTTTGCGCTTAATTCAATCCCGATTAGCAGGCCCTTGCCTCGAATTTCCTTTACAAGGGGGCTGTCGCCGATTTCCTCTTCTAATTTTTTGAGCAGATACTCACCTGTTTTTTTTGCTTGTTGGTCTAATTTTTCTTCTTCAAAGACCTCTATCACAGCTTTTATTATAGCGCAGCCTAAGGGATTGGCCCCATAAGTGCTTCCATGCAGTCCGGAGGGAATGATGTCAATTATATCTTTCGGACCTACGACAAAAGAAACGGGAATTTGATTGCCTCCGGCAAATTTTCCACCGAGCATAAGGTCTGGTTGAGCGTTTTCATGCTGCCAGCAGAATTTTGCCCCGGTTCTTCCAAAACCGGTTTGAATTTCATCTAAAATAAATAGAATTTCAGCGTTTTTGCAAATTTCCCTGCATTCTCTTAAATATCCCGAAGGCGGAATATTAACTCCTCCTTCGGCTTGAATCGGCTCCAATACGGCAGCGCAAGTGTTTTTGTTAATAGCCTTTTTCAGGGCTTCGCTGTCGCCAAAAGGAATTTGCCTGAATCCGGGAAGATGAGGTTCAAAATTTTTATAAATGGAATCGCCGGACAGGGCTATAGCTCCGGGAGTTCTTCCATGAAAACTATTTTTTGCGCTGATAATTTCAGCTTTATTTCTGGCTATACCTTTTCCGGTATAAGCAGTTATTCTGGCGATTTTAATGGCTGCTTCTACTGCTTCGGAGCCACTATTCATAAACAGAACTTTTCCTTGTTGAGTTTTATATCCGCAAAAATCAACAATTTTTTCAGCAACCTGTAATCCGGTATGATAAACCACGTTAGAAACAGCGTCCATTGTTCCGGCTTGTTCCTTGATTGCTTTTATTATTTTAGGGTGGCAGTGTCCGGCAGCGGCTGCTGAATAATTGCAAAGCCAGTCTAAATAAAGATTTCCTTCAACATCTTCTATAAACGAACCAGCTGCTTTTTTCGCTGCTATTTCCTGACGATGGTAGGTATTTACAAAATATTTTTCTATTGCTTTTATTAATTTTTGATTGTTCATTTTTTTAAGGACAATCATATCAATATATTATATTGGCATGAATGAATGTTTGTTTAATTAATTATTATAATAAGATTTTAACTCCGGCGAATATCATTTCTATTGCCAAGGCCGCCAGGATAAGACCCATAATTTTTGCCAAGGCAAGAGAGCCCTGTTTTTTTAGAATCCTGAATAAATATTCCGAGTTGACTAAAATCAGCCAGGTTAAAAATAAAACCGCGAAAACTATTCCGATTATAATCAATCTTGAAACCACAAAACCAGACGCCTGACCCGTGTAGATAATTATTGTGGCAATGGCCGCGGGCCCGGCTAAAAGGGGAGTGGCCAAAGGCGCAAGCGCGATATCTTCTTTTTCTTTTGGGGGTTTGGGATGGCTTAAAATCATTTCAAAAGCCACCCAGAGCAGAAGAAGTCCGCCGGCCACCTTAAAAGAAGCAATGCTTAAACTAAGATATTCTAAAAGATGTTGTCCGAACACGGCAAAAATACTTAAAATCAAAGCAGCAAATAAAACCGCCTTGGAAATAGCAAGAGCCCTTTCTTTTTGGGAAAAGTTTGAGGTAAGAGCCAAGAAATAAGGAATCAGGCCAAAGGGGTCAATAATAATAAGCAGGGTGATGAATAAATGCAAAAATGATTCAAACATTATTTTATTTTACCTTGTTAGAAATCTGTTTTCAAGAGGCATGGTAGTTGACGGATTTTTAATAATCGTGTATCTTGAAATAATAAGGCACATTGTAAATTAAAAAAAGGAAAGAGAAAGATGAAGCAAACAGGAAAAGGAAAGGTTGGTTTTAGCTTGATTAAAGCCCAGGAAAAAATAATTCAATTACTTGAGAAAGGGGACTCAAATATTACCGAGGTTTCAGAGACGTTTGATATTCCAAAAGAAGATGTTTTTGACCTTTTGGATAAGATCAGGGGCCCAATTTACAAAAAAACCGGTTATCTTATAGAATTTGAAAGAAAAAGCCGGAAGATTTCTCTAACCAGAGAAACTACTCCCGGCAGAATTCTTGAATTCCCCAAAATTGCTTCCCAGACAGTAAAAATTTTATTTACTTCTGATTGGGGATTAGGGCTAAAAACTCAACAGGGAGATTTAATAGCAACCGTTTTTAAGGAAATAGAAAAAGAGGAAGATATATACTTTAGCGTGGTTGCCGGTAATCTTTGCGCCGGGAGACCCAAGACCAAGAAAGATACAGATGACCATTTTTTATCTGATTACGAAGAAGAGCTTGATTACTTGGTTGAGCATTTTCCCCAGGCAGGGTTTAAGCATTATATTATAAACAGTTACAGAGAATTAAGTTTTAGCGAACCAAAGACAATAGGCGAGGCCCTGGCAGAAAAAAGGAAAGATATTAAGTGTTACGGGAATCACCAAACAAGCTTTTTAGTCGGAGATACGTTAATTACGGTTTCTCATTTAGACGCTGATGCTTCCGCTTATACCTTGAGTTACGGTTTAGAGGTGGCAATGGAACGTTACCAGGACGCCACCGAGTATGTCTTTCTGAAAGAAAATACGCCCAATATTTTACTGATGGGCGGCATTAACGCTGATTTTGAAATTCCGCCTGAATTGCCGTTGAAAAAAGAAAGAAAAAATAATTTTTACGCTCAGACCATTCCTTCGTTGCACACTGCCACCAAACGGCAGCTTGCCAGGAGAGGGAGAACCGTGGTTCCATTTGAACTGGGTTATCTCATTCTTACTTTAGAATTTGACAAGAAAGGTCGTTTAACAGGGGAGCCGATCTTTGACGTAAGGCATTTAACGGCTTATGTTAAAAAAGACGATTATCTTGCCGATGTAATTCCATCTGAAAATTTAGATCAGGAAGAAAAAAAAATCATCATCGCTTTGAACGAAAAACCATATTCCAAGGGCGGATTGGCTTCCAAGGTTTTGAGGAAATCTATCCCGCACGCTGTAAAAGTGATTAAACAGCTGCAAGAAAAAGGACATAAAATCATTTGGCTTGAAGCGGAAAAAAGATTCAAATTAGAAAAATCCTTGAAAGAAAAGTTTGAGCCGGTTGAAATTAAAGCAAAAAAATCTGTAAAATTTTCTGCAATTTCCGATACTCATCTTGCCCACGAAAATGAAAGGATAGACCTTCTTAAAAGGGCTTATGAAATTTCGGAAGCAAGAAAAGTGGACAGGATTTTCCACTGCGGGGACGTGTTTGAGGGCGCCGGAGCCCATCCTTTTCATGAGTGGGAATTGCTTTATATCCACGCTGACGAACAGCGTGATCATGGATTGAAAGTTTGGCCCAAGTCCAAAATCCGGACAGATATAATTCGAGGCAGTACTGGACACGAAACAGCTTTTTTGGATATAGGCCATGATATTGTTGACACCTTCTGCAAATTAGGCCGCTTTCATAAAATAAAACTAAATTATTTAGGGGGAATGACAGGGGTTTCCACAGTGAAAAAAATTGATTTTCGCTTGCTTCATCCTCGGGGAGGAATTCCAAGAGGTAAATCTTACCGACCTCAGCGGCTGGTTGAGAATATGGTCAAAACCATTATGGAATATTCCCAAGAGAAAGTTTTACTGACCGGACATCTTCACATCGGGGCGGCTATGTTCCACAAGGGTATCCTTGAGATTATGGTTCCTTGTTTGTTGGACACTACCGATTTTTTAAAAGCCAGCGGACACACTTCCTGGCTTGGAATGTGGATTTGCGAGATTTTTATGGATAAATACAATAACATTATAAGAACAGTCAGGGAATATGTTCCCTTTGAGCCGAAAGAAGAAGAATTTAAGAAATCAAGAAAAAAAGAAAGTAGGTGAAAACCTACTTTTTTGTTTTTGAAAAAAATGTGATAAAATAAGAATATGGCGCTGATTGATTCTTTAATTCAAGAAAGATGGCTCAAAACGCCGAGAATAATTGAGGCGTTCAGAAAAATTAAACGCGAAGATTTTATGCCCTTGGATATGCGGGATTTAGCCGAGAATAACGAGGCCTTCCCGATTGGTTATGGCCAGACCATTTCCCAGCCCTTGACTGTCGCTTTTATGTTGGAACATCTCCAGCCCGAACCCGGGGATAAAATTTTAGATATTGGCGCTGGTTCCGGCTGGACGAGCGCTCTATTAGCCGAGATTGTCGCTGAGAAAGGCAAGGTAATCGCCATAGAAATAGTTCCGGAGTTAAAAGAATTCGGCGAAAAAAATATTTCAAAATATAATTTCATAAAAAAGGGCATTGTGGAATTTATTTGCGTTGACGGGTCCCAGGGTTATGAGAAAGAAGCTCCGTACGATAAGATTTTAGCTTCGGCTAGCGTTCACCCCCACACCATAACGAGGACCGGCGCTGAAAGCGCCAAAAAACAAAGCAAGTCCTCGTTTGGTGTGGGGGCAAGGAAATTGCCGCAAGCATGGAAAGAACAATTAAAAATTAACGGAAGGATTGTCGCGCCAATCACATCATCAATCTGGCTGTTTATCAAAAAATCTGAAAACAAATTTGAAGAGCGCGAATTTCCCGGCTTTGCCTTTGTCCCGTTAGTCAGCAAATAATTCAAACATAAGTATTATGAAAAAAACCAGATTTTTTTTAATTTATTTTTTTGTTTTCATTTTTGCTTCTTTATTTTTGGCGTGGGCGATTCCCTGCCATACCAATGGTCTTTTTGAAGTGGAGCAGGGACAAGGTTTGTTTCAAATCGCGGAGAATCTAAAAAAGCAGGGATTTATTCAAACGGAATTTCCATTTTATTTTTATATTTTGGCAAAAAGCGAGGTCCAGAATTTAAAATCCGGAGTTTATTTATTTACTTCGGATGATAATTTTTTAATCATTGCTCAAAAAATAATTCAGGGCAAAACTCATACTATAAAAATAACCATTCCGGAGGGATTTAATTTAGCGCAAATTGACGCTCGTTTATCAGAAGCCGAGCTAATTGGGAAAAGGGAGATTATTAATTTTGATAACGCAAATTTCCAATTTCCAATTTCCCTGGACGCCAGCAGGCGGACTCCCCGTAGGGTTGCTTTCCAATCAATTATCAATTATCAATTATCAAATCTGGAGGGTTTTCTTTTTCCGGATACCTACTATTTTTCTCCTTCAATTGAAGTTGAGGAAATAGTAAAAGTATTTTTACATAATTTTGACAAAAAATTGACCTCTGAACTACGAGAAGAAATTCAAAAACAAAACAAAACAATTTTTGAAATTATCACTATGGCGTCGCTGATTGAAAAAGAAGTAAGAACTCTTGAAAATAAAAAAATTGTTTCAGGGATTTTATGGAAACGAATGGAAAATAACATTCCCTTGCAGGTGTGCCCGACTATCATCTATATTACCGGCAAACAGACAACAAAGATTTCCGCGGAAGAAACCAAAATTGATTCTCCATACAATACCTATAAATATATTGGACTGCCAAAGGGACCCATCTGCAATCCCGGGCTTGAAAGCATTATCGCGGCGGTGTATCCTGAAAATAGCGTATATTGGTATTATTTATCCAACACAAAAGGCGAAACGATTTTCAGCCGAACTCTGGAAGAACATAATATAAACAAAGCAAAATATTTAAAATAATATGCCTAAAAAAATAGCTATGCTCATTGCTTTCCGAAATTTTCGGGACGAGGAGTATTTTATTCCTAAAAGTATTTTTTTCAGAGCCGGAGCAAAAATCATTACCGTAAGCGCGGAAAAGGGGACAGCCATCGGCGTTGAAGGCGGAGAGGCAAGGGTAGATATTTTGCTTGATGATTTAAGGGTTTCTGATTTTGACGCTATAGTTTTTATCGGAGGCGAGGGAGCGCTGAAAAATCTTGATAACGAGAAAAGTTATGAAATTGCGCGCAAGGCAATAGAAACTGGCAAAATTTTAGGCGCGATTTGCATTTCTCCGGTAATTTTAGCCAATGCAGGGGTTTTAAAAGGCAAAAAAGCAACGGTCTGGTCAGGTCCGTTAAACAGGGGCGGGATAAAGCTCTTGAAACAAGAAGGCGCGATTTACCAAGACGAGCTCATTGTAGTTGATGGCAAGATTATTACCGGCAACGGCCCCTTGGCTGCCAAAAAATTCGCTCAAACAATAATAGAGGCCTTGACCCCCACACCTAATTAGGTGTGGGGGTTGACAGAGATGTTGAAGTAGAATATTATTATTACAGCCGCAGACAATAGGCATTTAAGTCCTATCCAGGCGAAGATAATCAATTATTATTTGTTATTGATTATTATTGCCTGCGATAGCGGGCATTTTTTAATGGCTTTAACTCGCGAGCAAAAAAAAGAAATAATTGATAATTTAGAGGAAAAAATTAACAGACAGAAATCAATGGTTTTTGTTGATTATAAAGGCCTTAAAGTAAAGGACCTCTTTGATTTGCGGAAAAAACTAAAAAAAGAGGACGCAGCGCTTATTATAGCCAAAAAGACCTTAATGGGGTTGGCTTTTAAGGCAAAAAAAATAGAAATTAAAGAAGAGGAGTTAAAAGGGCAGCCGGCGATTATTTTTGGATTTCAAGATGAAATTAAACCTGCAAAAGTCGCTGAGCAATTTTCGCGGGAATTGAAAAATTTAAAGATTTTAGGCGGCTATTTTGAAGATAAATTTATGGGCGCGGAAGAAATGATCGCTTTAGCTCGATTGCCGTCAAAACAGGAACTCTTGGGACAGCTCATAGGAAGCATATCCGCCCCAGTTTCTAATTTTGTAAATGTTTTACAGGGAAACATCAAAAATTTAGTTTATGTCTTAAGTTCAATAAAAGGTCGCTAAAAATAAAAATTAAGAATTGAATAATTATGGTTGAACAAAAAAAAGAAGAAGAAAAAATAGAAAAAGAAAAAGATGAGAAAGTAAAAATTCCTGAGAAGTTTAAGGATTTGGTTAAAAAAATTGAAGAACTCTCGGTTTTGGATTTGGCGGAGTTAGTGAAAATTTTGGAAAAGAAATTCAACGTTTCAGCGAGCGCTCCGGTAGTGGTTGCTCCGGCGTCCGCTTCTGCCGAGGCCTCCGCGGACAAGGAAGAAAAATCTGTTTTCAATATTGTCCTTGCCGGTATAGGCGATAAAAAAATAGAGGTGATAAAAACAGTGAGAGACATTACTCAAAAAGGACTCAAAGAAGCCAAGGATTTAGTTGACGCCGCGGCCAATTCTCCCCAAACAGTAAAAGAAAATGTGAAAAAAGAAGAGGCGGAAGAGATTAAGAAAAAATTGGAAACAGCGGGCGCCAAGGTGGAATTGAAATAATTGTTTCTATTCGCAAGCGATAAAAATACCAGAAAATTGTTTTCTGGTATTTTTATTTTATTTATCCACAGAGAAAGGGGCTTGACAAGATTTTTAAAAAGATTATAAAGGAATAATAAAAAAATGAAAAAGCAGGTTAGCCCCGAGGGTTTAAAAAAAATAAAAAAGGAATTGGAATATCTTAAAAATATTGAACGCAAAAAAATAGCCGAACGCTTAAAAAAAAGCATTGCTTTTGGAGATTTGTCCGAGAATTCTGAATATGCCGAAGCCAAGGACGCGCAGGCTTTTTTAGAATGCAAAATAGCGGAATTAGAAAACCTTATAGGAAGCGCGGTTGTTGTTTCCGGAAAAGCAATGAAGGGAATTGGTCAAATTGGTTCAACTATTTTGGTTCAAAGCAAGATGGGAAAAGAGAGGTTTAAACTCGTTGGAGCCGGGGAGGTTTCTCCCTTGGAGGGAAAAATTTCTACGGATTCTTTGCTGGGAAAATCTTTTTTAAACAAACCGGAAGGGGCTATTGTTATTGTGGTTACGCAACAAGAAAAAATTCAGTACAAAATTTTAAAAATCAACTAAGCGCTGGTTGTTGACCTCCACATCTAATTAGGTGTGGAGGTTGACAAAAAGGCGCGAATTTGCTAACATTGAATAGTGAGTGCTCCCGCAAGGGAACTCTTCTAAGTTGACAGCAGGCCTCCCTCGAGCGAGGTCTGTTGTTTTTTATTTCCCAGCTTAAAAAATGAAAACCGCTTTTTTAGGGCGGCTTTATAAAATATCAAACGACAACGATATTTTATTTTTTTTAATTTTTACTCCCATTTTTTTCAATTCTTTAATTCTCGGGCATTTATCTTCAAGAATACCCAGCGCCGTACATTTTTTACATTGCTCTATGCTGGTGCGAATGATAATATTTAAATAATTCTTGAGGAATATTTTTGTGATTTTCTTCCCGGATATTTTCTCTAATAATCGGCATCCTTGTTTTGTAGCTTGTAATTCTACATATAAGCAGTTATGTTTATATTTGCATTTTGTTTTTAGTTTTTCTTTCAAAAAAAATCGATTGAGGTGTCCTAATTCGTGGGCGAGCTTTAAGGTTAAGATTGCCTTTTCTGCTTTGTCATTCCTATTATGGAGAAATCTTTTTATTACTTTGTTAGAGATGCTAATTTGCATTGGAATTGCCATCATTGCTACTTTTTTTCTCAAAAGGAATTCGTCAAATAATTCAAATGGACCCAATCTTATATTTTGCAGGTAGATTTCCTTTAACAAAATCATTAACAACGTGTCTTGTTTAATTTCTTGAAGAAAAATATTAAATCTTTTTTCAGTAAAAAAAGAATAAATCAACTTCACAACAATTCCAAAAAACACAGTAAAACTTATTACTCCAATTGTCGCAATAATCCACAGCAGAATCCCCATCTTTTTTCTCCTTTTTTAAAGAACCGCAATAATTTATTTTTAAGTGAAGTGAGAGAAATCCAAACGAGCTCGCTAGTTTGGATTTCCGAGCGAATGCAGAAAATGTACCTCTAGGGGGTTTATTATTGTTTAAATTTTACTTAATGTCAATTTTTTGCTTGTATTGCTTATTTTTTTTATTTTCTTTACAATATAATTGGGTCGGGAGGCAAGCACTCACTAAAAACTTAGGTTGGGGTACACTCTCCCGGCCCATTCCAAAATTTTAAATGAAAAATGGGAAAATTAATTATTCAAAAGTTAAAGAAAGATTTGCCAGACATAAGAACAAATGTCCCATTAAAAAATCATACGACTTTTAGGATTGGCGGCCCAGCGAGATTTTTTTTTATTGCCAAGACAAAAGAAAATTTGATTAAAGCAATTCAAGCAGCAAATAAAAACAATTTGCCTTTTTTTATTTTAGGCCACGGCAGCAACCTGCTTGTTTGTGATAAGGGATATGATGGATTAGTGATTAAACTGCAATTTGAAAATTGCAAGTTGCAAGAGAAATCGCTTTACGCGGAAGCCGGAGCGAAGTTGGCTAATTTGGTGAAGTTATCGTTAAACAGAGAATTGACAGGGTTGGAATGGGCTGCGGGAATTCCAGGGACAATCGGCGGAGCAATCAGAGGAAATGCCGGCGCGTTCAAAAAAGCAATAAGCGATGTTATAAAAAAAGTTGAAGTTTTAGATTCAAAAAATTTAAGATTTAAGATTTATAATTTAAGTGATTGTAAATTTGGCTACCGCGATAGTATTTTTAAGCAAAGGAAAAATTTGATTATTCTTTCAGCAGAAATTAAACTAAAAATAGGCGATAAGAATGAAATTCAAAAAAAGATAAAAGAATATTTGAATTGGAGAAGAAAAAATCAGCCCTTGAATTTTCCTTCGGCAGGGTCGGTATTCAAAAATCCCAAAAAAAATTCAGCCGGAAAACTGATTGAGAAATGCGGTTTGAAAGGAAAAAAAATTGGCAAAGCGCGAATTTCAGAAAAACACGGAAATTTTATTGTGAATTTGGGTGGCGCTCGAGCGAGAGATGTTGTAAACTTAATACAATTAAGCAAAAAAAAAGTAAAAGAAAAATTTAAAATAGAACTTAAAGAAGAAATCCAATATTTATGAATAACTCAAATAATAGCAAGACGCAAAATTTTGATGTAAAGAAATTTCTTTTTGTTTCTCTGGAAAGTTTGTCCGGCGATTTGGCATGGCATTTAAAAAAAGAGGGACACGAAGTCAAGGCCTTTATTAAGGAAAAACATGACATTGATGTTTATGACGGTTTTATTGAAAAAGTTGACGATTGGAAAAAATATATTGACTGGGCTGATGTTATTGTATTTGACGATGTAGAATTTGGCGAAGAGGCCGAGAACCTGCGGAAAAAAGGAAAATTTGTGATTGGCGGAAGCAAATACACCGACGAATTAGAAATGAACCGCGAGTTCGGCCAGATGGAAATGAAAAAATACGGCATTAACATTTTGCCCCAGCGGCATTTTTTCAATTATGACGAAGCCATTGAATTTATTAAAACCAATCCCGCGCGTTATGTTTTTAAACCCAGCGGAAATATTCCGGCCGAGGGCAAAGGCCTGCTTTATATAGGAGAGGAAGAGGACGGCAAAGACCTGTTAGAACTATTGAGCCAGAACAAAGATGTCTGGCAGAAAAAAGCCCCGTGTTTTCAGCTTCAGAAATATGTTTCCGGAGTGGAAATCGCGGTAGGAGCTTTTTTTAACGGCAAGAATTTTATTGAGCCGATTTGCGTAAATTTTGAACATAAGAGAATTTTCCCGGGCAATTTGGGGCCTTTTACCGGCGAGATGGGGACTTTAATGTTTTGGAGCGCGCCGAATGTTTTATTTAAAACAACTCTGGGAAAAATGAAGCCGGCGTTGGCAGAATCGGGCTATGTCGGCTATATTGATATAAACTGTATTGTCAACGGCCGCGGCATTTATCCTTTGGAATTTACAACGCGTTTTGGATTTCCAACCATTCATATCCAATTGGAAGGAATTTTAATGCCAGCGTGCGAGTGGCTTTCTAAATTAGCCCAAGGCCAGGATTTTGAATTAAAAACCAAAAAAGGATTTCAGCTCGGAGTTCGGCTAATGGTTCCGTCTCTTTTCGTGGGTTATGATGAGAGCCCGGAGACCATTGCTACTTACCACGACCTTCCTATTCTTTTTAAAAAGCCGAATATGGACAAAATTCATATTGAAGACGTGAAACTCGTGGACAAGGTCTGGAGAATTGCCGGCACTTCGGGCTGTCTGCTGGTTGTTACCGGTTCCGGCGTTACAGTGGCTGAAGCCAGGAAGCAGGTTTATTCCAATATTAAAAACATTATGATTCAGGATATGTTTTATCGGGTTGATATTGGCTTGGAATGGCCCCAAAACAGCGACCGGCTCCAGACCTGGGGCTACTTGACATCTTAATAAAAGAGTGGTAGCATAATAAAAAGGAGGAATAAAAAATGGATGAAAGAAGAAGAAGAAATGGGATACAGGTTGTAAAAGGATGGTCTTCAGACGCGGCAGCGGCGATAAGGGCGATGGAAAAACCCAAGTTTTTATCGGACGGCCGGCCATTAGCAGTAAGCGGCCGCGAGATGATGAGGTTTGAATAAATCAGTCGCAAGCAAAACACTTTCAGAATGAAAGTGTTTTTATTTTAATTTGATTTGACAAAACGCCAAAAATAAGTATCCTGAAGATAGAAGATTAGATGATTTTTAAAAACAAAAAAGGAGGTGAAAAGAAAAGAAAATGTGGTTTTTTGCGCATATGGTTTCAGGCGCCCTGGCGTGGGAGTGTCTCAAAGATGAAAAGAAATGGGTTATATGGCTATTACTGCCCATCCAATGGTTTTTTTGGCACTGGATTTTAGATTTAGCAAGGTCGGGAGTATATCATAATTGTTTTTACTGGAGCGCTTGGAATATATTTTTCTGGATTTTTAATCTTGTGGGAGTTCTGGTTTTGATCTGGTTTTCAGGTCGTCGGTTAAAGGGGTGGAGGAAAATTTTTTCTCCCCATATATTTTCAGGACTTGGAGCCTGGCTTATTTGGGACTGGGAATGGATAGTATATGAGCTCGGAGGAGGATATCCGCATCTCTTACATAAATATCTGTTGAATTTGGACCCTACAAATCCCTGGAGCGCGGTTCTTGTTGAATGTGTCGGGGTGTTTGCTTTAATGCTCGCCGCGGCTCCGAGAATAAGCCATGCAGTAAAAAACAAAAAAAATAACTGAAAGTTGAAAGACATTTTTAAACAAAACAAAACACTTTCTTTTTGAGAGTGTTTTTAATTTGACAAAAAGGTTGATTGGTGCTATTCTTTTTTTAGTTTTTTGAAATCCAAAGAGGGAGAGAATGAAAAAAATAAAAAGAATTGGAATAGTTTTTGACGAGGCGAAAACAGAAGCGATAAAATCGGCGGAAGCGACTAAAAAATTGCTTGAAAATAAAAAATGCCGGGTATTCATAGAGAATAATGCGAAAGAAGTAAGTAATAATCTGGACAAATTGGACTTTATTATTACTTTTGGCGGCGACGGTTTTATATTAAGGTGGGCGAATAAAGTAATACAAGAAAAATTTTATAGAATACCATTCTTAAGAGTTAATTTAGGAAAACAAGGAATGCTGGCTAACATTGAGCGGAAAGAACTATTTACTAAATTAAGTCGAGCAATTGACAATAATTACATAATCATGGAACGGACAAGAATTCAAGCAGAAATAATGAAACGCGGAAATTATAAAATTTTTGACGCGCTTAATGACATAGTCATAGAAAGGACGCAGGCGAAAATTATTTCCTTAGAAACAGTTATTAGAGATTGGCAGGGAGATAAAGTAAAATTTGAAGCAAGAGGCGACGGTATTATTTTTTCTACCCGGACCGGTTCAACAGCTTACGCGGAAAGCGCCGGCGGCCCCACTTTGCTCAAAGAAAATAAGTTTATTTTAAGAGTGGTATCGCCAACTGATAGAGAAAGTTTATCTTACAAAATAATCTCTTTTTATTCTATCTTTGAAATTACAAAAATAAAAGGAAAAGCGAGATTGGTTATAGATGGAAAAGAGGTTATTGCGGAATTAAAACAAAATGATTTAGTGAAAATTAGTAAATCTCCGATAAGCACTTATTTTATGGAAATAGGAGATGTGGAAAAATAATGCCGATTGTTCAATCATTGTTTGACACTGACTTTTATAAATTCACGATGGGACAGGTGATTTTTAAGGAATATCCTGATGTTCCAGTGAAATTTGTTTTCAAGAACAGAACCAAGGGAATTCGTTTGGCAGAACATATCAATGAGGAAGAATTGCGCAGAGAGCTTGATAATGTTTATTCATTGCGTTTTAACAAGACCGAACTTCACTATCTGCGGGGAACCAACGAATATGGCTCACGGATGTTTTCTGAACCCTATCTTGAATTTCTTGGGAATTTACAATTACCTCCTTATGAATTAAAGAAACACAATGGAAATTATAGCTTAGAATTTTTCGGTTTATGGAGCGAAGCCACTTATTGGGAGATACCGGCACTGGAGATATTCAGCGAGCTTTATAATCGCGGTCTTATGGAACCTTTAAGCGAGTTTGAAAGAGACGCGATTTACGCTACCGGCACCCTCAGATTGGCAAAAAAAATAAAAATTCTACGGCAAAAACGAGATATTACATTTTGTGATTTTGGCACACGGAGAAGATTCAGCAAAAAATGGCAGGACTACGTTATAAAAACGCTGGCAAAAGAATTGCCCAATCAATTTCTTGGCACTTCTAACACTTATTTAGCAATGAAATACGGGCTTCTGCCTATGGGCACTTCTGCTCATGAAATGTATATGGGACTTTCCGGAATTATGCGCGACAGCGATGAAGAAATTCGCGCTTCGCACAACAAGGTTCTTCAGGACTGGTGGAAGCAGTATGGCTGGGGGTTGTCAATAACGCTTACTGACCATTACGGCTCGGATTTCTTTTTTCAGGATATGACGCCAAAACAAGCCCGCAAATGGAAAGGACTTCGTCAGGATTCCGGAGATCCTATTGAGTGGGCAAAAAAAGCGTTGGCTTTCTATAAACGCTGCGGGGTGAATCCCAAAGAGAAACTTTTGATTTTCAGCGACGGACTTGAAATAGAGAGTATTATTGACATCGCAAATTATGTTGGCAACGCGGCCAAGAAAACCTTTGGCTGGGGCACAAATCTCACGAACGACCTTGGTTTCAAAGCATTATCGCTTATTGTAAAACTAATGCAGTCAAACGGTTATGGAACGGTAAAACTCAGCGACAATCTCGCCAAAGCTCTCGGAACCCCAGAAGATGTTAAGCGCTTCAAGCGGATATTCGGATATACAGGAAGTATGTATAAAGAATGCAAGTATTAAATGGAAGAAAAAAATGGAAAAAGAAATAAAAGTAGCGCCGATTAAAAACGGCACGGTTGTTGACCATATCCCAGCAGGCCGAGCCCTGGATGTGTTTAAGATTTTAGGCATAGAGTCGCCCGCAAAAGAAGAAATTTCTACAACGATGAACGCGAGAAGCAAAAAAATGGAAAGAAAAGACCTTATAATGATAGAAAACAGGGAATTAAGCGCAGATGAAACCGACAAGATTGCTTTAATCGCGCCGCAAGCAACTATAAACATTATTGAGAATTCAGAAGTGATAGTAAAACACAGAGTTGAACTGCCAAAAGAGATAGAGGGCATTATAAGATGCGCAAACTCAAATTGTATTTCTAACGCGGAGAAAGAACCGATTGCGTCTAAATTCATTACAATAAGCAATAATCCGCCGACATTCAGGTGCGACTATTGCGGATGGATAATAAAGAATGTGGTTGCTTGTATCTAATAACAAAAAATAGGGGAAGAAAAGAGAAAAATGAAGAATGTACTGCTTGTAGTGGATATGCTGAATGACTTTTGCAAAAAGGGCGGAGTGTTTTATGATGAAAACCTTGAAGCAATAATTCCGGCCGTAGAGAAACATATTAAAAAACGAATTGGTCAAGGATGGAATGTAGTTGTTGTATCAGATTTTCATCGAAAAGATGATTTGGAAATTAAACTTTTAGGCGAACATGCTATGGCAGGAACTTGGGGCGGACAGATTGTGGATGTGCTTTCTTTCCTCCATAGAGAACAAAACATCTTTTTCGTTTCCAAAACGACTTTTGACCCGATTTTAGGAGGTCTTCTTGAAGAACTTATAACCAAACTAAAACCGGCTGTAGTGGAAGCTATCGGCGTCTGTACCGACATTTGCGTGTTCCACACGGTTTCTTCATTAGTCAGCTGGAGGAACAGCGGAAAATTAATCTGGGATGGAAAAAGTTTTCAAGATATTCCCTGGTTTGAGGTGGTGATTTACGAGGATTGCGTGGCAACTTTTGACGACAACGAGTATAAAGGTTATATCGCCGAGGAGAAAACAAAATTTGTTTTCTACCATCTTGAAAAGTGGTTTGGCGTCAAAATAGCCAATTCCCAAAAAATTCCGCAGTTGAGGAAAAAGGGAAAATAAGGAGATAAATTTTCTAAAAAACAAAAGGGGGAGTTTCTTAATTACCCCTTTTTTATTTGCCGATTTTTTTTGATTTTAATAGAATTTTAAGGCATAATAGAAGAATGAAATTAAATATTTTAAAAAACAAAAGTATTCTAATCTTGGGTTTGGGCAGAGAGGGGATAGATACTTTTAATTTTTTAAGAAAGATTTTTCCGAAAAAAGTTTTGGGATTGGCCGGCCAGTCAAGAAACAAGAATTTAATTAGAAAAAATAAGAAAATAAAATTCCATTTAGGCAAGAATTACCTAAAAGCAATAAAAAATTACGATATAATAATAAAATCGCCGGGAGTGCTTATCCATTTGCGAGAAATTGAAAACGCTTTCAAGAAAGGCAAAATCATATCTCAGACCGAGATTTTTTTTGATAATTGCCCGGGTACTATTATTGGGATAACCGGCACCAAGGGAAAAAGCACTACCAGTTCTTTAATTTATCAAATTTTGAAACAGGCAGGGAAGAAAGTACGTTTGGTCGGAAACATTGGAAAACCGGCTCTGTCATCTCTATTAAAGGCAACAAAAAATGATATTTTTGTCTATGAACTTTCCAGCCATCAACTATATAACCTCAAAAAAAGTCCGCATATTTCCGTGTTGTTAAATATTTTTCCGGAACACCTGGATTATTACAAAAATTTCAAGGAATATGTTAAAGCGAAACAAAATATATGCCTCTGGCAAACAAAGAACGATTATCTGATTTACAATTCTCAAGACAAAATAGTCAAAAAAATCGTTAAAACATCAAAAGCCAAGAAAATTCCTTTTGATTTAAGGACTAGCCATTCTCAAATTCTCAAGAATTTGAGAATGATTAATCCTTCTTTGATTGGTGAGCATAATTTTCAAAATATATTAGCGGCTGTCGCGGTTGCTAATATCTGCCGCGTTCCCAAAGAAAAGATTATTAAAGCAATCAAAAATTTTGAATCCCTGCTCCACCGCTTGGAATTTGTCGGGACGCGCGAAAGCGTCAGATTTTATAATGATTCTTTGTCAACAATCCCGGAAACCGCTATCGCGGCCATTAATGTTCTGGGAAAGGACGTTCAAACCATTATATTGGGAGGGTATGACAGGGGATTGGACTTTACTAAATTGGCAGGGAAGATATTGGAAAGCAAAATTGAAACCTTAATTTTGCTTCCAAGCACCGGAGAAAAAATCTGGCGAGCAGTTTTAAAAGAAGGGCGAAAGAAAAAATTCAAAAAACTGCCCAAACATTTTTTTACGAGTAATATGAAAACAGCGGTAAAATTGGCTTTTCAGCGCGCTCAAAAAGGAAAAATTTGCCTGCTATCTCCGGCCTCGGCGAGTTTTGGTTTTTTCAAGGACTATAAAGACCGCGGAGATTTGTTTAAAAAATATGTAAAAAAGGGTAGAATATAAGAATGAGCGAAAATAGGCCTGATTATATTTTACTTTTTGCGACAGCCATTCTGATAATACTGGGAATTTCAGTTTTGGGCAGCGTTTCAATATCCATGCTTGAGGGAGAACCGAGCCAGTATACTTATTTTTTGTTTAGACAAATTATCGTTGGCTTAATTCCGGGTTTTATTTTAGGATTTATCGCCTTCAAAATTTCTCTTTCTTTTTTAAAAAAATGGATTCCGATTTTGTTGTTGATAAATTTGGCGCTGATGATTCTGGTTTTTGCGCCGAAAATCGGCATTTCTTCCGGAGGGGCAAGCCGTTGGATTGGTTTCGGCCAGTTTTTTCTCCAGCCATCAGAATTTCTCAAGCCCTTTTTCATTTTTTATCTTGCGGCATGGTTGAGCAAGCAGGTCCAGAATTCTCCTTCGCCCAAGTTTTTCCGGGAAAAATTTCGGTGGCGACTACCTCTGCCAAACAGCGCGAGCAAAAAACCCCTGCTTTTTTTTCTGATAATTATTGGTTTTACCAGTTCACTTTTAATCCTGCAGCCGGACGTGAGCACTCTCGGGATAATTATTGCAACAGCGGTTATAATGTATTTTTTAGCTAATACGCCGGTCTGGCACAGTGTTTTGATAATTTTGATGGGAGCAACAGCTTTAGCTTTTTTGATAAAAACCGCCCCATATCGGCTTAATCGATTATTGGTTTTCCTTCAGCCAGGGCTTGAACCAATGGGTTTAGGTTATCAGCTTAAGCAAGCCCTAATTTCTATTGGCTCGGGAGGAATACTGGGATTGGGTCTGGGAATGGGCGTTCAAAGATTTTTGCCGCAGCCAATGTCTGATTCAATTTTTGCCGTATTTGCCGAAGAAACCGGATTTATTGGAAGTTTGGTTTTAATTTCTGTTTTTTTAGTTTTCGCATGGCAGGGATTTAGCATTGCCAAGAAAGCCCGGGATAGATTTTCCCAACTTGCCGCCTGCGGAATCAGTTCCTGGATTACTATTCAGGCCTTTATTAATATAGCCGCTATGGTGGGAATTTTACCTCTCACCGGCATTCCTTTGCCATTTATCAGTTATGGAGGCTCGCACCTGGTGGCAGAGCTGATTGGAGTAGGAGTGCTGTTGAATATATCAAAAAACACATTATGAAAATTCTATTTACCGGCGGCGGTACCGGCGGCCACATTTTTCCTTTAATCGCTGTAATTAGAGAAATAAAAAAACTTCAGCTGAAAGAAAAAAAAGAAAATTTTCAGTTTTTTTACATAGGACCAAGGGACAACTTCGGTTCATTTTTATTGAGCCAGGAAGGAGTTAAAATTAAAATAATTTTCAGCGGCAAGATCAGAAGATATTGGAGCTGGCAAAGCGCCTATCAAAACCTGATTGATATTCTCTTTAAAATACCTTTGGGTATTATTCAGGCATTTTTCCATATCTTTTTTCTTGCTCCCGACCTTGTTTTCAGCAAAGGCGGATACGGTTCCCTGCCTGCTGTAATTGCGGCATGGACGCTCCAAACGCCGATTTTTTTGCATGAGTCGGATATTATCCCTGGTTTTTCCAACAGGATTTTAAGCAGATTTGCTCTGAAAATTTTTCTATCTTTTCCCCATACCGAGCTTTTTTATCCCAAAAAAATGATTTTGACCGGCAATCTAATTAGAAAAGAAATTCTCAAGGGTTCAAAAGAAAAGGCAATAAAATTATTTAAATTAAGCAAAGAAAAACCGGTGATTTTAGTTTTAGGCGGGTCTCAGGGCGCCAAACGCATTAATAATATGCTGCTCACGGCTTTGCCTAAAATTTTAGAAAAATTTGAATTAATCCATCAGTGCGGCGAGCAAAATTTTGAGCAGGTAAAAGCCGAGAAAGAGGTGGTGCTCGCAAAAGAATTGGAAAAATATTATCACCTTGTTCCTTTTTTAAAAGAGTCGGAATTAAAACAGGCCTATCAGGCCTGCGACTGGATTATTTCCCGGGCCGGTTCAGGAATTATTTTTGAGATTGCCGCGCTCGGAAAGCCCAGTATTTTAATTCCTTTTCCCGAGGCCGCTCAAAATCATCAAATAAGAAACGCTTACGCTTACTCTGAAACCGGCGCAGCTTTAGTTTTGGAAGAACCAAATTTAGACGCATTTTTTCTTTTAGGAAGATTAACAACTCTGCTCAAGTCGCCGGAAAAAATAAAAAAAATGCGGGAAAAGGCAAAGGAGTTTTCCAGGCCCGAAGCAGCCACAACAGTTGCCGGCTATATTATAGATTATTTATGCTAAATCAAATCCTGAATTCTCAAACAAAAACAATTACCTTCGCGGCTATTTTGCTTTTTTTTTCGGGTCTGGTCAGCCGCGCTTTAGGATTGGTAAGGGATAGGCTTTTAGCCGGTTATCTTGGCGCCGGCGAAGAATTAGACATCTATTTCGCCGCTTTTCGCATTCCGGATTTTGTATATGGAATTTTAATTATGGGAGGAGTGGCAGCTGTTTTCTTGCCGGTGCTTTCAGAATCTTTTAAGCGCGGCGCTAAAAGCGGATGGGAACTTACAAATAATGTCTTAAACTGTTTCCTGGTTTTACTTATTTTTGTCTGCGGAATTTTGGCTCTTATTACTCCTTTTCTTGTTAAATTCATTGCTCCTGGCTTTTCTCCAGAAGCCCAAACCCTTACTGTTTCCCTCGCCAGAATAATGTTTCTAAGCCCGATTCTTTTGGGCCTTTCCAGTATTTTCTCCGGAATCTTGCACTATTTTAATCGATTTTTGGTTTACGGCCTGGCTCCGATTTTCTACAATCTCGGCATTATCTTCGGGATTTTATTTTTTCTTCCGGTATTTGGTCTGCCGGGTTTGGCTTATGGCGTAATTTTAGGCGCTTTTTGCCACCTGCTGATTCAAATTCCAATGGCTGTAATTTCCGGCTATTCTTATCAGCCGTTTTTAAATTTTAAACATTCAGGGCTTCTCAGAATTTTTAAACTAATGGCGCCCAGAACCATCGGAGCCGCGGCATATCATCTGAATTTGCTCGTTGTTACCGCGATTGCTTCCACTTTAGCCGCGGGAAGCATCAGTATTTTTAATCTTTCTAATAATCTCCAGTATTTTCCAATCGGGCTTATTGGCGTTTCTTTTGCTTTGGCTTCTTTCCCTCGTTTGTCCCGGGCATGGGCAGAACGAAATAGAGGAAAATTTTCAGAAAATTTTTCTTCAACTTTTCGGCAGATTCTTTTTTTTGTAATCCCCATTAGTTTTTTAATGTTTCTGTTAAGGGCGCAACTTGTCCGTTTGGCTTTCGGGGCAGGACAATTTACATGGCTGGATACCCGGCTTACGGCCGCTTGTCTCGGGCTTTTTTGTCTGGGAATCTTTGCTTTTTCTTTAATTCCTCTTTTGGCGCGGATGTTTTATTCTTTTCAAAATACCAGAATCCCGGCCGTAATCGGAGTTATTTCAATGATTGTTAATGTTATTTTATGTTTTTTATTGGTTTGGCTTTTGGGATTTTCAAACATATTTCGGGATTTTCTGGTAAACCTGCTCAAACTTCAAGGAATTGAAAACATTCAGGTTGTCGGCCTTGCCTTGGCGCTTTCTTTGTCAGGAATTGTTCAATTTTCTTTACTTTTTGCCGCTTTGTTAAAAAAGATTAGAGAGATTAATTTAAACGAGATTTGCGATTCTTTTATAAAAATTATTTTAGCCGGTGTTTTTATGTGTCTTGCGGTTTATTCAACCCTTTATTTTGTTGCCGGGTTTGTCAATATGCAGACTTTTTTCGGCGTTCTTTACCAGACAGTTTCAGCCGGTTTTGTAGGGATTCTGGTTTATCTTTTTCTTAGTTTTCTTTTGAAATCGCCGGAACTCAGAATCCTCAAATCCGCAATCTCAAAAGAATTCGTTAAACATGGACCAAGCGCAAATTCGTAATTTTTGTATAATCTCACACATAGACCACGGAAAGTCCACTTTGGCGGACAGGTTTTTGGAATTAACCGGAATAGTGGAAAAGCGAAAAATGCAGCCCCAATATCTGGATATGATGGATCTGGAGCGGGAAAGAGGGATAACTATCAAACTTCAGCCCTGCCGCATGAATTATACCCTAAACGCTAAATCCTACATCCTGAACCTAATTGATACACCTGGACACGTTGATTTTTCTTACGAGGTATCAAGGAGTTTGGCAGCAGTGGAAGGAGCGATTTTGTTAGTTGACGCCGCCAAAGGAATTCAAGCCCAGACATTGGCAAACTTGAATTTAGCCAAAAAGCAAGACCTTGCCATTATTCCGGTAATTAATAAAATTGATTTGCCTCAGGCAAGAGTTGAACAAACCGCAAAGGAACTTGCCGAACTTTTGAAAATTGACAAAGAGATGGTTCTAAAAATTTCAGCCAAATATGGCGATAATGTTGAGCAAGTTTTGGAGGCCGTAATTAAAAAAATTCCTCCTCCGAAAGGCGAACCTCAAAAACCCTTGCGCGCCCTGATTTTTGACTCCCAATATGACCCCTATAAAGGCGTAATCGCTTATGTCCGGGTTATGGACGGGGAATTATCAACAAACCCAAAAATTTATCTTATCAAGGCTCAAACAATCAGCGAAGTAAAAGAAAAGGGGTATTTCAAACCAAAACTTTCGCCTCAAAAAGAATTGCTGTCAGGAGAAATTGGCTATATCGCCACTGGTATTAAAGAGCCGGGCAAAGTAATGGTGGGGGATACGATAACCAATGATAAGTTATCAGCGCTCAATAATACTGTTCAGCCTTTGCCTGGATATGAGGAGCCCAAGCCAATGATTTTTGCCGGCATTTATCCGGAAGAGGCGGATAATTACGACCTCTTAAAAAGCGCTTTGGCAAAATTAAAACTCAGCGACGCGTCTTTATTTTTTGAACCGCGGGCGGAAACTGCATTAGGCAGAGGTTTTCATTGCGGATTCTTGGGAATGCTTCATATTGAAATTGTTTCGGAACGGCTGCGCCGGGAATTTGGCTTAAAAATAAGAATTTCCAATCCGAGCGTGATTTACAAAATCTTGGATAAAAATGGGCGCGCCAAATTCATTTCTTCGCCCTGTGACTGGCCCGAAGCTGTCAAAATCCAGGAAACGCAGGAACCCTGGGCAAAATTAGAAGTGCTCACTCCTGAATCGCGCCTTGGCAGGGTTTTAGAAATTCTAAAAAAAACTCATGGAAAACATATTAAAAGCGAATATCTCGGCTCAGATTCAATACTTTTAATTTATGAAGTCCCCTTGAGAGAGGTTATCGTTAATTTTTACGATAATCTCAAAAGTTCTACCCAGGGTTACGCTTCAATGAATTATGAAATTTTGGATTATCAGCGGGCTGATTTGGTAAAACTTGATATTTTAGTTGCCGGAGAAAAACAAGGAGGCCTTTCAAGAATTGCGCCAAAGGACTCTGCTGAACAGGAAGGACGAGTATTAGTGAAAAAATTAAAAGAATTATTGCCGCCTCAGCAGTTCAGTGTTTCTTTGCAGGCAATGGTTCAGGGGAGAATTATCGCAAGGGAGACTGTTAAGGCGCGAAGAAAAGACGTAACAGCCGGACTTTACGGCGGCGATTATACCAGAAAAAGAAAATTGCTGGAAAAACAGAAAAAACACAAAAAAGCGCTCAAAGAACAAGGCAGAGTAAAAATCCCTCCAGAGGTATATCTAAAAATTTTAAGTTAGACGCAAAGCGCGTTAATATAGCAAAAGAAGGGCATAGCCCTTCTTTTGCTATATTTTGATTTGCTAAAAGGCGCGGGATTTATTAGAATTAAAACAAAGGGTTAATATATCAAAGCTGGCGCGAGAGTAAAAATAATCATACTTAAAACCACCAAAGAAATCAAAATAATCCAAACGAATCTGAAAATTGTTTTGGGTTTAATTTTTGTCATATTTAACATATGATACCAAAATTAAGAAAAAATAGAAAGCCCGAGGAATCCAGATTTTTCTCTGTCTTTTTAATTATTTTATTTTCAATTGTTATCGGTTTTTTGATTGTTTCTAATATTAAAATAAACCAAAAAAGAAACGCGTTAAATTCGCGCCTTGAATCTTTAAAAAAGGAAATTCAAATTTTAGAAGAAAAAAAAGAAAAATTCAAAGTTCAAATCTCCCAAACCGATTTGGAAAGTTATTTGGAAAAAGAAGCCAGGGAAAGATTTAATCTTAAAAAACCAGGAGAGGAAGTTGTTGTTTTTATAAAAGAAAAAAATCAACCGGAAAAACAAGCAGGAGAAAAAAAAGGCCTTTGGCAGAAAATACGCGAAAAATTGAAATTTTAACCGCGGGTGTCGTATAGCGGCTATTATGATTCCTTCCCAAGGAATAGATGGCGGTTCGACTCCGCTCACCCGCTTTGGAAAAAGGTCGAATAAAAAACTAAAAAACACTCGTTAAAATTATGGATATTTTAAAAATTATTTTAATAGTTCTGGCTGGAGCGGCTTTGTGGTTAATCTGGACATATAACCGCTTAGTTACTCTTCGCAATAGAACCCGAGAGGCATGGTCGGACATTGACGTCCAATTAAAGCGGAGATATAACTTAATTCCCAATTTAATGGAAACAGTTAAGGGTTACGCAACTCACGAACGAGAGCTTTTTGAAAAAGTAACCGAGGCAAGGACCAGAGCAATGGGAGCCACGGGATTAAAAGAAAAAGGACAGGCGGAGAATATGCTCACCGACACCTTGAAATCGCTTTTTGCCGTGGCAGAAAATTATCCCCAATTAAGAGCGTCGGAAAACTTTTTGGAACTCCAGAGAGAACTCCGCGATACCGAAGATAAAATCCAGGCAGCCCGAAGATTTTACAACACAAATGTCCGCGACCTGAATATTAAGATTGAAACATTCCCTGTAAATTTGGTTGCCAAACCTCTTAAGTTCAAAAAGATGGAATTTTTTGAACTGGAAGAGGGAGCAGCGGCAAAAGAACCGGTAAAAGTAAACTTCTAATTTCTAAATGACGCTTTATACTCACGCCGAATCAAATACACGCAAGACATACATTTTGATGTTCGGATTTTTCGTGTTCATCATCGCTCTGGGCTGGCTTTTCAGTTATTTGCTTAACAGCAGTATTATCCTGGTAATTGCCGTTTTTTTAAGCGTTGCGATGAGTTTCACAAGTTATTGGTATTCAGATAAAATTGTGTTAAAAATGTGCCGCGCTAAACCTATTGAAAAGAAAGACAATCCGGAACTCTATCGCATTGTGGAAAATCTTGCTATTACTGCCGGATTGCCCCTGCCAAAAATTTTTGTAATCAATGAATCCCAGCCAAACGCTTTTGCCACTGGCAGAGACGCCAAGCACGCTGTAATTGCGGTTACCCAGGGGCTTTTAGACAAATTAGAGAGAACGGAATTAGAAGGAGTAATCGCGCATGAACTTTCCCATATCGGCAATAAGGATATGCTTTTACAGACAGTAATTGTGGTTTTAGTGGGAGTTGTCGCTTTGCTCTCCAATTTGTTTTTGCGGATTAGTTTTTTTGGTGGAATGGGCAGGCGCGATTCCCGTGACTCCGGCAATTTGGGAGTGATTTTACTGATTTTAGGGATTGCGGCAGCGATTTTAGCGCCGATTGCCGCTATGTTGATTAAAATGGCAATTTCCAGAAAAAGAGAATTTTTAGCTGACGCTTCGGGAGCCCTACTCACCCGTTATCCGGAAGGATTAGCCCGGGCTCTGGAAAAAATTTCAGCCGACTCCAGTCCGATGAAGAGAGCCAACACTTCCACTGCTCATTTATTTATATCCTCGCCCTTCAAGGGAAAACAATCTCAAAGTTGGTTTACTAAATTATTTACGACCCATCCGCCTGTAGAAGAACGACTTAAAGCCCTCCGCGGAATGCATGTCTCGCCGTAAGGCGGAAAAATTTAATTCAAGGAGGGGTGCGCCGAATGGCAAGGCACTGGTTTGGAGTACCAGCGGGCATTTATGCCCTTGCAGGTTCGAATCCTGTCCCCTCCGCCAATATAACCACATAAAACTTTTTTATGTTGAGGGGGGAACGAGCGAAGCTCGTTCCTACCAGAAAAATTTGCCCTGCCTTGCGAAAGCAAGACAGGGTTTTCTTTGTTATCAGCAATTTGAAAATTCTTTGAATTTTCCGAATAAAACAGGGTGATTTTAATGTTTTTTTGAGTGGATTTTTATCCACAGCTACGAGTTTCTAAATTTTCCAAAATATAGTATAATAAAATTACAACCAACCAACGGAACACTTTTTGATGTAATCTAAAAATAATTTAAAGATTGTATCACCAAACGGGCAACTTCTGTTCAATCGTGTGTTCCACGGTTGGTTGTAGCAGGGTTGCCCTTTTGGTTCAAAAAATATGAACAAAATACAAATCAAACAATGCGCAATTTATACGAGAGTTTCAACTGACATGCAGGCCGAAAAAGAATTTTCTTCTTGCGAATCTCAAGAACAGAAAATCATATCTTTTATTGAAAGCCAAAACAATTGGCAGATTTTCAAAGTTTATACTGACGCTGGTTATACCGGAGCAAACACTAATCGTCCTGCCTTGCAAGAATTGCTTGAGGATATAAAGCAAAATAAAATTGATATTATTTTGGCTTACAAAATTGATAGATTAACCCGTTCTCCAAAAGATTTTTACCAACTAATTGAAGTTCTTGAAAAGCGTAATGTTAGCTTTATCTCTGTCACCGAACGATTTGATACCTCTACTCCAGCTGGCAGATTATTAAGAAACATAATGCTTACCTTTGCTCAATTTGAAAGAGAATTAACTTCAGAAAGAACCAAAGATAAATTGTTAGAGCGCGCCAAAAAAGGATTATGTAGTGGCGGCTACACTCCTTTTGGCTACGAGAGAAAAAAGAAAAAATTTATTATTAACAAAAAGGAGTCTGAAATTATCAGGTTGATTTTTGAAACTTATGTTGAAATCGGATTTATTGGAAAACTTTATGATTTTCTCAAAGAGAAAAATATTAAAAACAGGCAAGGAAAGTTATTTTTAACACCGGTTATCGCTTTTATTTTAAGGAATCCTGTTTACACTGGCAAAATTAAATACGCTGACAAAATTTATCAAGGAATTCATCAACCTATAATTTCAGGAGAATTATTTGAGCTGGCTCAAAAAATTCACAAAAAGAGAATAAGGAAATTTCGGATTTACCGAGATTTTCTTTTTGGCGGTTTAATCAATTGCAAAGCATGTGACTACAAAATGACGCCTTGTTTTACTAACAAGTGGTCAAAAGGAAAACTTAAAAGATATTATTATTATCGCTGCACTTCTACTTATCACAAAAACTGGCAAGATTGTCCGGTCAAACAGATTTCAGCTGATAGATTAGAGAAATATATTTTGGAAAATTTAGAAAGAATCTCTCTGGATAAAAACTATGTAGAAAATTTAGTTTTTAAGTTAAACCATAACTTAAAAAGTTCGAACCCTGAATTCAAAAATTCAAGTCCACCCCACCGGGCTGGATACGAACCATCGCAAGCATGCTCCAAATTTTCTAAATTTAACCCGGAAACTATCGTTTCTACTCTCAAATCTTTTCTCTCATTTCTTTCTCAAACAAGGGGGGTCGAAAGAAATCTTTTAGTCAAAAAGTTTATTAAAGATATTCTTTATTCTAAAGAATTAATTAAAATCACCCTGTTTTATTCGGAAAATTCAAAGAATTTTCAAATTGCCGATAACAAAGAAAACCCTGTCTTGCTTTCGCAAGACAGGGCAAATTTTTCTGGCAGGAACGAGGCAGGCTCGTTCCTGCCTCAACATTTAAAGTTCGTATCTGAAAATGATGGCTCAAGGATTAAAGACTTTCAAACTTTCTCTATTATTTTACCAAATTTTATCCATCATTCCAAAAAAAGAGATTTAAGCAATTAGAACCTGACCCCCCCCCCGACTATATACACTTTTAGTGTTGTTTCTATTCTCTTTCGTTTTGCT
>DAOVPY010000003.1 GCA_030628945.1 Candidatus Nealsoniibacteriota bacterium | reverse complement strand
TGAACTTGTTCATGCTTTTCAAAAAAGTTATGTAGAAATTGATGAGAATAATATTTTAGATGTGTTGTTCTACGAGGGATTGGCTGTATATTTAACAAAAAAGTTAAATCCTGGTTATAACGATAATATTTATTTAAGTAACTTCAACGAAGAATGGTATAATTCTTGGGTAGCTTGGTATGGTGAAAATAAATATAAGTTACTTAAGATAGATGAAGAAGCTAAATGTTTTGTGCAGGGGCAATATCGAGATAAAAAATTTCCTTCTCGTATTGGATATTATGCAGGATTCAATATGATAAATGATCTTGTAAACAAATATGGATTAAACAAAGTTGTTAATTTTGATATAGATAAAATTCGCTATATGGTAAATACTTATTTTACACCTTCTATTTAATATACTCAATTTTTATTATATAGAGAGCTGAGGGCTGGGAGTTCGGGAAAAAAAACAAAAAAAAGCAGGAGCTACCACCTGCTTTTTGTTTTTACCAAAACCCGTCAAAAAAATCGCCAAAATTGACCAAACCCCAAAATTTAGTTAAATTTAAAATATGAAGAAAAAAATTAAAGGGCATGTCATTGAAATTTATTGCGCTGATTGCAGAAAACTGCTTTACAGATATTTTAAGGCCGGGTCAGGGTATTTGGTTAAATGCTACAAAGACAGAATTCTCAGGAATTATACTAACGGAGATTTGAAATGTCATAAATGCGGAAAACAATTTGCGAGAGAGGTAATGATCCACGGAAAGCTCATACATAAAATTATTCAAGGCAAAGTTTTTGTAAAAAAATAATCATTTAACACACCAACAAACTTGAGAATGTAAGGATGTTATATTGGTGGATGTAGATGTGAGGGAAAAAATAGGGTCATTAAGAAAAAAAAGCTCTCAGCAATCTGCGGCTTGAAAAAAATAATCAGAAATGGAACAGAATTTTTGACAGCCGGCTCGCCAGAGAGGCGGCTTTTTGGTAGAATAAAGATATATGAACACTATTCCCAAAATTACTCTAAAGAGATGTAAAAATGATGATTGGCAGATAGTTGAAAAAATGGAGAAAGTCGCAAAATCAAGGTTGTTTTCTCCTTTTGAAGGAGAAAAAAAGATTAAAGAATATATTAGAAAGAGTGAGGTTTATATGATTCTGAAAGGGGATGATCCTATCGGCACTGTTTCTTACGAAGTTAAAAAAGATGGACATATATTGTTTAATGGTCTTGTTGTATTACCTAAATATAGAAAGAGAGGCATTGGGTCAACCGCTATTCAAAAGGCCTTGAAGCGGGCAGGAAATCGAAAAGCCGAATTAATAGTTCATCCTGAAAATACTGTGGCATTGATTATCTATTTAAAGTTAGGTTTTAAAATAAAAAGCTGGAAAGATAATTATTTTGGAGATGGAGAATCACGATTAATTCTTTGGAAGGATTGATTAGAGATTACAGGGGAATCTCTTGACAAGAAAAAAGAGATAGGGAGTATCAAAAGGCCCCGACCGAGAGGCATTGCGAGACACCAAAAAAGCCCTTAATTTCTCCTTAAAACCTTGGATTCGAGACCGACTACGGGAGCATTCTATAATGTCATTATAGAATTCAAAGAATCGCCTTTTGGGCGGCTTTTTGATATAATAAAAATGAAAGGTCGACAAAATATAAGAAGTAATAAAAAAATATGAAAATAATATCTTTTTTAATAACTTTACTATTTCTGTTCTCTCTCGGGACAGGCGTTTTAGCCCAAGGAACAGAACTTCCAAACCCGGGACTTACCCCTGACAGTCCTTTCTATTTTCTGGAGACAATCGCGGAAGACATTGTCACTTTCTTTACCTTTGGCGACCTCAAGAAAGCTGAAAGATACGCTGCCTTGGCCGCTGAAAGATTAGCCGAGGCCCAAGCTGTGGTAAATAAAGGAAAGCCGGAATTCACAGAAAAAACCCTGACAAGATATGAGAATCAGTTAAATAACAGCATAGCTCGGGCAGAAAAAGCCATGGCCAAAGGCAAAAATACTGAAAAAATTATGGAAGTCTTAGCTAAAGTCGGAAAGGCAACCTCTGTGCATTTGGAGGTTTTGGCTGAAGTTTATGAGAAAGTTCCCGAGGAGGCAAAATCCGCCATTGAAAATGCAATGAAGGCTTCAGTCAAAGGACACGAAAAAGCAGTTGAGGCATTAAAAGCAAAAGATGCTTTGGGAGAAATCCCGGAAAAAGTTTCTTTGCCGGAAAAAATTCCGCAAGAGGTAAGAGAAAGAGTCCAAATAAAGGTTCAGCAAGAATTAGAGATAGAGAAAGCTATTTTAGAGATAAAGAAAGCTCTTGAGGGTACTGACACGTCTAAATCACTTAGAGACATCTGCTTAGAAAAGGGAGGAACGCCGGAGATGTGCGCAGAATTTCCTCTGGAGAAGTTTAAATCATTCAAACAGATTGAAGCTTTCTGCGTAGAAAAAGGAGGACCGCCAGAGCTCTGCTCGTCGCTTGAAGATAAATGTAAAGAATTTGGAGTAACAACGCCAAATGAATGTTTTCTCTTTCTTTCAGTTTCTACAATAAAGACCTACCAAGCCACTGAACTAAAGACTTCCCCGGCGCCTGCTTTGTCAGAAGAAGAAATGTCAGAAAAAGAAATGGAAGAGAGAAAAAGAATAGAGGAGATAGAAAAGGAGAGCAGAACAATAAAGTACCAGACACCCGAAGGAACCATAGAGATACCTACGGAAGGGTTAGAAGAAGAAAGATATATAGAAATACATAGGGCAGAGCCAGAAGGAGAGGAATAAAACTGATATTTGACTTTAAAATCGTCCTTTGCGCGGTTTCTTGACTTTCTGTCAGCAGTAAGCTATTGTAATAAGGTAAGTTTCTGTTAATTTTACTTTCCTTACGTATTTATTAATTATGTAAGCTTTGAAAGAGAATAAAAACAGCGGTCGGCTTACACATAAATAAATAGCGTAAGGAACAATTATACCTCTGGGCATATTTTTTTACTACAAAATGATAATCCTGGAGATAATTTTCTTTTCGCTCGCATTATGGCAAAAAAATTGTTTGTCGGTGGATTATCTTACGAGACCACCGAAGAGATTTTAAAAGAGACCTTTTCTAAGGCCGGAACCGTTGAATCGGCAACTGTGATTACCGATAAAATATCCGGCCGTTCAAAGGGATTTGGTTTCGTTGAAATGTCTTCCGAAGAAGAAGCCAAAAAAGCGATTGAAACGTTAAATGGCAAAGAAATTGACGGAAGAAACGTTACGGTAAACGAAGCTAAACCTTTAGAGTCTCGTCCTCGAAGAAACGGATTTGACCGCGGAAATCGAGGGTTCAGCGGAAATCGAAGAGATCGCTGGTAAGAGAAATGAAAAATCCCCTTAGGGGATTTTTCATTTCTGCTTAAAATTTACCACAAGAAAAAACAAAAAGGAAAAAATCAAAAGACTTCTCCCTTTACTTTTTTAGTTTCATCGAACAACCGGTTCGATGGATGTATTTAAACGTTTTCTCCCCTGATTCCATCCATCCACGACCTTCATCGACTTCACGCACTTAACAAATTGAAGCCGCTCATCGTCGGAAGTTTGAAGATCAGTATTTGTCAAAACATAATGAACCGCTGATAAAAAGTCATTCATCGGTACATCGTAATCTCCGAAACGAATTATCGTAGTACCAACCATAGGGTCAAACCCGCGGGTTTTTACTGCTATCTTGGGATTGCTTCTGTCAAGAATAAGTGTCATTTTTTTCTTTTTCACCTCCTAACTTCTCCTTTCCTGTTTTGATTTCTCAATACGATCTATTATCTTTTTTATATCAGTAGCAGTTTTAGCCGAGAGAATCTCGTCATACTCTGCCACACTAATACTATCCGAAAGATATAAAATCGTAGCCGCTTCAAGAAAGCGTTCTTGCTTTAATTTGTTTTTATCGACATCTACCATACTCAGAGCTTCACTGAACTTCATTTGTTCTATCACCACCGCCTCTTCCACTTTTTTCTTCTTCTCTATACCCTTTGTTTTATTCATTTTTTAATTCCTCCTTTTGTTTTTTTAACATACTCTCTTATATCTGTCAAGGGCTTACAAATTTTATGAATTTAATCTCTGTAAAAATCTCTCGTAACTTTATGTTCTTTGGAAAATTTAATTTCCATCTCGTCAAAATCTCTATAACAAGAATTTTTTTGTTTTATCCCCTTTCTTTTTGCTTCTTTCACAGCGGATAATTTTTCTTCCCAAAAATTAACCACATTTGGATGACGTTTGAAATAATCTTTCAGATATTTCATAGCTTTTTTCACCATACCTTGTTCGTCAAATATTATTTTATATCTTCTCTGGTAGTCATACCATAAATAAGGATAATCCTTTATCCACCTTTCAAAATCTTTTGCGGGTATAATTTCCAAATCTATTTTTATTCCGCAACGTCTTTCTTTCTGGTCAAAAATATATTTTTTCGCTTTTTTAGATATTATTTGAATATCCACGTCTGAATTTTCTCTTTCCGCGCCGACAGAAGCGCTTCCAAAGACAACCATCGCTATAATTGAAGAATCCTTAATTTTTTCTTCTGAAATTTCTCTAATAATTTCTTGCTGTTTGGTTTCCATTTTATCTTTCATTATTCTGTTGCGAAAGAACTGTGGTATAAGCATAACATACAATAATTCTTTGTCAAGTTTTTGAATTTTGGCAATGCGATAGTTTTTCAGAATCGCGAGCGTCGCGACTGCCGGGGGGACTTGATTTTTCTTTTAAAATTTTGTAAAATAAAATCAGCGAATTTTACAATAAAAAGGGGAGGATTATGAAAAACAACGAAGATTTCAGGAAAGAAGAATGGGATAAGACATCTCATATCGCCAAAACCTTGCAAAAAATCAGAGAATCCAAGTCCAAGGATTTTATTAAAAATATAGCCAATAAGATGCTGAACTCTTTTGTTTTATTTCTTTTAAGGAAAAACTTTTTTAAACTTACTCCTCAACATAACATTGATGAATATGGAATTCCGGCTGATTCAGACTACGGTGACGAACCAGTGTGTTTCGCTCCGATAGACGGGAAGATTACTCTTTTCCGTTATTGGCCGTTAGTTGATGATATTAAAATTTCTCTGGACCAACAGGGAGAAAAAAAACTTAAGACAATCTTTGATTCTTTGCTTAAATTTCACGAACGCATTGAAAAAGAAACAAGAAATTAGGGCGGTTCAACCATGCGCCGCCTTTTTCATTTATCCGAATTTATCGGCGAGTCCCGGTTTGGCGAGCAAAGCAGCGAAAGCAGGGGGCTATCCCCTGCTTTTTTGTTTTTGCCAAGAAAGCGGTTTTTTGGTAGAATAAAATTATGGAAAAATTATCTAAAATAATTTTACTCGTATGCATTTTTATTGGAATTTCTTGGGGAGGACTTGAATTTTATCAAATAAATCAGGAACTTCGGATAGCTAAATTAGAAAGAACCGAGAATGAAAAAATCGCTGAAGAAAAAATAAAAAATCTTAAAGAAAAATTAGCGGAAGAGGCGATCAAAAGCAAAGAGCCGGTTGAAAAAGCGGAACTCAATCCCGTTGAAATGATTAAAAAATTTAATGAGGAATACAGCGTGAGGAAAAAAGTTCTTGAACTTTCAAGCGACAAAAAAGGAATTTATATAACCAAAGTTATCGCCAATGCCAGGCCTCAAGATTTATACGCCACAAAAATTTTACAAGACATTAAGAAACTTATAGATGAAACCGAGATTAACGCGGTAGTGATAGATGTAAAAGAAGTAGATGGATTTAAATTGTCAAATCCTCTGCAAAAATTAATCAACGAACTGCACCAAGAAAATATTTGGGTTATTGCCAGATTCGTGGCTTTTCGCGATTCTTCTTTGATTAACGAAAAACCCAAACTTTACCTTAAAAAGAAAGACGGGACTCTTTGGAGGGATGAAAAGGGATATTATTGGCTTGATCCTGCCAGTTCCCAGGTTCAAAAATATCTTCTTGATTTATCTTATAAAGTAATTGATTTTGAATTTGACGAACTTCAATTTGATTATGTTCGCTTTCCGGTTAAGGACGGGAGCGCGGTTTATCCAGTTTATAACGCGAATGAAAAGAAAAAACAAGAAATTATCAGAGATTTTTATTTAAAAATAAGAAACAATTTAAGGGATTATAAACCCTGCATTATTCTTTCTATTGACCTTTTTGGAGAAACAGCCACCCGGCCCGTTTCTTCGGCAATCGGGCAGAATCTTGCCGATGTTGTTGATGTATTTGATTATGTTTCTTTCATGCTTTATCCCAGCCATTTTTTTAACGGGTTTGCGATGGAAGAAGATTCAAAACGCCAGCTTTCCGGAATATATTTCCCTTATGAAAACGAAGATATTACTAAAGTGGTTTCTAACAATCCCTATGAAATAATCCTACGGTCTGTCTTTTCCGGCTTTGACTATCTCTCATTATTTTATTCTCAAAATGAACTTCAACCACAATGCATGGGCAAGGGATTTTCTTTTTTATTTTGCCCTAAGGCAAAAATTCGTCCCTGGCTTCAAAATTTTAACCTAAAAGTTGATACCGAAAGGGGTATCTCTTACGATGCTGAAAAAATAAAAGCTCAAATTAAAGCGGCGGAAGATTCCGGAACGTCCGGCTGGCTGCTTTGGAATCCTTTAAATATTTACACCAAAGAGGCCTTGCATCATTTGAAATAGAAAAATGGAGCAGGGATTTTTGACAGCCGCCTCGCCAAAGGCACGGTTTTTTGATAGAATGAAAGAATGAAAGAATTAACATTAAAAGAAATTCAAAAAAATCCTTGTGTTTTGGAATTTCTCAATCAAACAGAGGCGTGTTTAAAAATTCATAATTACACTGACCACGGCTTGAGGCACGCAAAATTGGTGGCGACAAGGGCAAGGACGGTTGCCAGAGAAACCGGTTTGTCAAAAAGAAGCCAGGAACTTGCGGCAATTGCCGGCTTTACTCATGATTTTGCCAATTTTTTGAGCCGGACTTACCATAATTACCTGGGAGCCCTGATTTTCCATCAGTTGTTCATAAATGATTTCTCGCCGAAAGAATCATCTTTAATCATGCAGGCAATCGCCAATCACGATAAATATAAAATGGAGTTTTCCAACTCCGTCTCGGCAATCGTTGTTTTGGCCGACAAATCAGATGTCCGCCGGTCCAGAGTAATTGTAAAGGACATGAAAAAAATAAAAAGCGACATTCATAACAGGGTTAACTTTGCGACCAGGTCTTCCCGCTTGGGCATTAACAAAAAAAGCAAACGAATTACCCTGAGTCTTAAAATTGACACCAATTTCACGCCAATAATGGAGTATTTTGAAATTTTTACCGAGAGAATGATTTACTGCCGTAAAGCGGCGGCATATTTAGGTTATAAATTCGGACTGGTAATCAATAATTTTAAACTACTATAAGTAATGGCTCATTCTTCATACATTATAAATTCAAGAGGAGAAAGGGAATTATTTTCTTTGCAAAAAATATATAAATCGGCAAGGCGGGTCGGAGCCAACAAAGAATTGGCAAGAAAAATCGCGGAATCTATTGAAAAAGAGGCCTATTCCGGAATTAAAACCTCAAAAATTTTCAAAAAAGTAAAAAAATTGCTTCGCGGAAAAATTCCGAGAGCCGCCATAAGATTCAATCTAAAGGATGGCATGAGAAAATTAGGGCCTACCGGCTTTCCTTTTGAAAAATTTATCAGCGAGATTTTCAAAAAATTAGGTTTTGAGACAAAAATTAACCAATATCTGCCGGGTCTTTGCCTCAAATCTTTTGAAATAGATTTTTTAGCCAGAAAAGGAAACTTAATATACGTCGGGGAATGCAAATATCGGAATGTTGCCGGAGAAAGAGTACATTCAAAGGACGCTCTGGCAAATTACGCGCGCTTTTTAGATATTTTAAAAGGCCCCTATTTTAAATCAAAAAAATACCGAGGCATTAAGGTAAAAACAATGATGGTTACGAATACAAAATTCACCAGCCGGGCAATAGATTATTCTCTTTGCGCGGGAGCCGCTCTCTTGGGCTGGAGCTATCCCAAAAATAAAGGATTGGAACATTTGATAGAGAAAGAAAAATTTTATCCCATTACTATTCTCCCCTCCTCAAGGGGGCGCCTGAAAGACATCTTTATCTCGGAAAAAATAATGTTAGTGGAAGATGTTTTAAAAATTGACTTTCAAAAACTTGCCAAAAAATTTAAAATACCGATAAAACGTTTTTATCCGTTAATTAAAGAAGCAAGAATTTTACTGGAAAAGTGAAAAAAAACGGCGCCAACTCTATTTTTTATCCGCTCTGTTCGCCAAATTAATATGTCTCAATATTATAATCCGCAAAGAACAACGGGATTATATACTCCCGACCTAAAAGAACCGTTTAGGCTGTCCCGGTCAAAGATTGACCTGTTTTTGAATTGTCCGCGGTGTTTTTATCTGGACAGGCGGCTCGGGGTCGGCAGGCCCCCGGGTTTTCCGTTTACGCTTAACGCGGCTGTTGACGCTCTGCTCAAAAAGGAATTTGATATTTATCGCGCCAACGGGACGAAACACCCCTTGATTGAAAAATACGGCATTGACGCGCGTCCAATACCCCATAAGGATTTGGAAAAATGGCGAAATAATTTTACAGGCGTGCAATTTTTGCACGAAGCAACTAATTTTTTAATTTTTGGCGCTATTGACGATTTATGGCAAAATTCCAAAAACGAGTTTATTGTGGCTGAATATAAAGCAACAGCCAAAAGAGAAGAGATAAAAGAGCTGGACAAGGAATGGCACAAGGGCTACAAAAGGCAGATGGAAATTTATCAGTGGCTTTTAAGGCAAAACCATTACGAAGTTTCTGATATTGGCTATTTTGTATATTGCAACGGCAAAGCAAATAAAAAGGCGCTTGATAAAAAGCTGGAATTTGATATAACTTTAATCCCCTATCAAGGCAAAGATTTATGGGTTGAAAAAACAATTTTAAACATTCACAAATGTTTAAACAGCGATAAAATCCCGGAACCTAATCCTGATTGCGATTATTGTAATTACATCAATTCAATAAATGAACAAAGCAAGAATTTTTAACAGCCGCCTCGCCAGAGAGGCGGCTTTTTGCTATAATAAAAATGAAAGGTCGGCAAAACATAAGAAGTAATAAAAAAAATATGAAAGCAATATCTTTTTTAATAACTTTACTATTTCTGTTCTCTCTCGGAACAGGCGTTTTAGCCCAAGGAACAGAACTTCCAAACCCGGGACTCACTCCTGACAGTCCTTTCTATTTTCTGGAGACAATCGCGGAAGACATTGTCACTTTCTTTACTTTTAGCGACCTCAAAAAAGCCGAAAGATATGCCGCCCTTTCCGCTGAAAGAGTGGCTGAAGCAGAAGCCCTGGTAGAAAAAGGAAAACCGGAATTTGTAGAAAAAACTCTTCAAAGATATGAAATGCAGCTGAATAAAGCTTTAGCCAGAGCAGAAAAAGCGAAAGATAAAGACAAGAGCGTTAAAAATGTTATGAAAATTGTGGCTGAAGGAACGGGAAAACACTTAACAATAATAGAGAACATCTTAGAAAAGGTTTCGGAAAAAGCCAAAGAAGCTGCAACCAAAGCCAAAGAGGTGTCAATGAATGGCCAGAAGAACGCTTTAAGAGCTTTAGCTGAAGAAGATCCGGAAAGCGCCACTGAAATCAACTTAAAAGCAGCTGAAGCCAGATTAAATAAAGCTAAATCTAAAGCAGAGAAAGGCGATACCGAAGACGCGGAAGAAGCCATGGGAGAGTTTGAGAATCAGTATAAGTTCGGAGAAGAAATCTCTCACATTGCTCAAGGAGTTGGCAAAGACATAACCACTGTGGAACAATTGGTTGGAAGAGCTACTTCCATCCATCTAAAGATTTTAGCTGAAGTTCATGAAAAAATTCCCGAGCAGGCAAAACCAGCCATTGAAAATGCCATTGAAAGGGCAATGGAAGTTTCAGTAAAAGGACACAAAAAAGCGGTTGAAACATTAAAAGCAAAAGATGCTTTGGATGAAGTTCCGGAAGAAGTTCCCCTGCCAATGGAGGTTCCAAAAGAGGTAAGAGAGAGAATCCAAAGGAAAGTTCAACAGGAATTAGAGAAAGAGAAAGCTGAGGTTCAAAGTTCTGAATCGTTTTAAGCGCTTGAATCTCTATGTATAAAATAAGGAAATAAAAAGCAGGGGCTATCCCCTGCTTTTTATTTTTGAAATGAAAAAAGTGTCCCCATGAACACTTTTTAAAAAAATCAACCAATGCTGCCCCCTGTCTCAATATCCCTTTTCCTTCTTATAAATCTGTCGCATTGTTTCACTATATCGTAACCAAGCATTATGCCTAAAATAAAATCTTCCTCGTCTGTGTAATCCTGCAGCCTTTCTTTGCCAATGGTCTCTATCGTCCTTATACAGGAATTGTTTCCGAAAAAAATATTAATTTTCTTATCTCCGACAGGATAAATAAGATAATCTATTTCTTCTGTTTTTAATCTATCTGCTATTGTTTTCTTTAATGATTTATCCACTGTGCACAAAACAATATCCCTGAGCCCTTTTTTGAACTCATAAATGTGATGGATAAATACTCCCGTCTGTACATCTCTTTTTGTTTTTTCCATTTCCTCCTCCGTTTTAATTAAAAAGAACTATTTTATATTAATGTTTAATTCTAACACTATTTTAGAAAAAGTCAATCTTCCTTGGGGCTGTGGATAACTAAAATTGAGCTTTGAAAAATATTCTGATAAAATGAAAGAGATGGCGGCTAATAAAAAAATATTATTAATTATTGTGGTTCTATCCTTAGTGGTCTGGGGTGTTTTATATTTTCCAGAAAAAGGACCCGATATTCAATTAGAACTCATGGAGAAAGAAAAATCCGCAACCTTTGGCGCAAAAATTTATGAAATGGTCCGAAACCCGGCGGAAAAAATCCCTCAAATCAACCCTTTTAAGACCAAAATTAATCCTTTTGAAGGACTGAAAATAAACCCTTTTGAGTAAATATTAATTTATGCGAAAAATATTTTTATTAGTTATCTTCTTTTTTGGACTGTTAGCCGGGGTTTTTGTTTTTGCCGAAATAAATTATCCGGTAGAGGAATTAGGAAATTGTCAGAATGAAGATGAATGTCAGGCTTATTGCGATAGCTGGGAAAACATTGAAGAGTGTGTATCTTTTGCTGAAGCGCACAACTTATTGTCGCCGGAAGAATTAGCAGAAGCTAAAAAAATAATAAAGGCCTTGGCCGGAGGGGCGGTGCCGCCCGGCGGATGTTTGAATCCGACTCAATGTAAGGCCTATTGCGAAGAACCCACTCTGATAGAAGAATGCATAACTTTTGCCGAGAAAGCCGGAATTATACCCCCATCCGAAGCAGCAGAAGCGAGACAGGTAAGAAAAGCTTTGCTGGCTGGAATTCCATTACCGGGCAATTGTGGAACTAAAAAAAAATGTGATGCTTATTGTTCAAAGCCAGCCCATATGCAAGAATGCATTCAGTTTGCCAGAAAGGCCGGTTTAATTTCTGCGGAAGAAGCGGCTCAAGCAGAAAAAGTAATGCCTTTAATGGCAAAAGGAGAGAGTCCCGGCGGCTGTAAATCAAAAGAAGAATGCGAGACCTATTGCGCTGACGAGAACCACGTGGAAGAATGTATCCAATTCGCCCAAAAAGCCGGGTTAATGACCCAAGAAGAGTTGAAGATGTTTCGAAAAACCAAAGGCAAGGGACCGGGCGGCTGTAAATCAAAAATTGAGTGCGACGCTTTTTGCAATAACCCTGCCAATCAGGAAATTTGTTTTCAATTTGCTTTAGACCACGACTTAATTCCGCCGGAAAAACTTCAAGAGATAAAAGAGGGAGCAGCAAGACTAAAACAGGGTTTAGCACAAGCTAATTCCGAAACTTTGGAATGTATCAAAACAGTGGTTGGAAAAGAAAATTTAGAAAAAATTAAAGCCGGGACTTTCTTGCCTACTCAAGAAATGGGAGATCAAATTGGAGCTTGTTTTGATAAATATATGAGCCCACACCTCGAGAGTCCCCCCAAAGGTCTTCCCGGGAGTCCCCCCGAGGGATTTATTGGTCCCGGCGGCTGCGCTACTCCCGAAGAATGCGAGGCCTATTGCGCTGACCCGGCTCATTATGAGGAATGTTTAAAATTTATGGAATTTTGAGAAAGGTCAAGAGATTCTTAATTAACATAGATTAATTTTAAATTTATGGAGGAAATTCCAAAAGAAGAAGTTCCAAAAGAAGAAGAAAAACCCTCCCTCTGAAAAGATTTAAAATCCAACGTTAAACCTTTTTGATTTTTCGCCCGAGAGCAGAACCGTGAACCGAGCTTCGTTCTGGTTTGTGGTTATTGCCTCGGGTTTTTGTTTGTGCTAATATGAAAGTGTAAGGTCGCAGTAAATAATGATAATTAATTATTAATATTATGCCAAATGCAAGAGGTCCATTGGGACCAGGTAGATTTTCTCCTCCGGGCAGAGGAAGGGGCCGTCAGCCCGAAGGATTCGGACTGGGACCAAACGGAGAATGTGTTTGCAGTAAATGCAATAAAAAAGTTCTTCACCAGAGGGGAATCCCTTGTTATGAACAAAAATGCCCTGATTGCGGCGCTCCAATGACCAGAGAAAAATAACATGAAAATTTGTATTGCCGCAACCGGCCCTGATTTAGATTCTTTGGCAGACCAAGTCTTTGGCCGGTGCGCTTATTTTTTGATTATTGACAGCGAAACCCAAGAATTTAAAGCTATAACTAATGAGGCTAAAAAAGCAAAAAGAGGCGCTGGAATTGCGGCCGCTCAAACTGTGGCTGATTCCGGCGCGAAACTTATTATCTGCGGAAATATTGGCCCAAACGCTCAAATGGTTTTAAAACAATCCGGGATTAAAGTAATTTTCGGGGCTTCGGGAACAGTGAAAGAAATCCTGAATAGGTTTAAAAAAGGAGAATTAAAGTAAATTTTGATATGAAGAAAATAGCTATTACCGGAGGCAAAGGCGGCGCGGGAAAATCTACCTGCGCCATTTTATTTGCTCGGGAATTAATTAAAAAAGGGAAGCAAGTTCTTCTTTGCGATTGCGATGTTGAGTGCCCCAACGGCTATTTGTTATTGGGACAAAAATTAAAGAAACCGGTTGAGAAAATTTATGCCGAATTTCCGACATTAAATAAAACAAAATGCGCAAAATGCGGATTATGCGTTAAAACCTGCCGAAGCAACGCTGTTTTTCAAGGACAAGGACAATATCCTGTATTTATCAAAAATCTATGTTCTAACTGCGGCGCCTGCTGGATTGTTTGTCCGAATAAAGCCATTGAGCCCAAAAAAGAGGAAATCGGACAAATTTTCATTAACCCCGTTAAGAAAAACTTTTGGCTGCTCACAGGACAGGCAAATCCCGGGCTTGAAGAAACTGGACCCGTGGTGACTCAGACAAAAAAAATTGCTTTAGATTTCGCAAAAAAGAAAAAAATAGATTTTGTTTTATTTGACACTGCTCCGGGCACTCATTGCCCGGTGATTTCAGCTTTAATGGGCTGCGATTCGGCTTACGCAATAACCGAACCAACTCCAATGGGCGCTTATGACTTGAATTTAATTCTGGATTTATGCCGAAAGCTAAAAGTGCCAACAAAAATAATTTTAAATCAAAGTGATTTGGGAGACAAAAGAAAAATTGCGAAAATTGCTAAAAAATATAAAATAAAAATTGAGAAAGAAATCCCATATTCAAAAAAACTTGTAAAAGCGTATTCAAAAGGAAAATTATTAAATTTTGAATTAGATTAATATGTTAGAATTCACTGATCAAAATTTTGAGAAAGAGGTTATAAAAAGCGCTCAACCAGTTTTAGTTGATTTTTGGATGCCTGGATGCGGTCCCTGCCTGGCAATAGGGCCAATTATTGAAGAATTATCTAAAGAATTTGAAGGCGAGGCAAGGGTTGGAAAATTGAACATAGGCGAATATCCAGAAATCGCGAAGCGCTATGGAATTTTGGGTGTCCCTACCATTATTATTTTCAAAGACGGAAAGCCAATCGAAAGAGCAACAGGATTGCGGCCCAAACAAGTCCTGACTGACAAACTCAATTCTTTGTTATAAGTGTTTAAAGCCCGTGCTTAAACAATGAAAAAATCAAAACGAAAATTAGTTATTGCATCGGGAAAGGGCGGGGTTGGAAAATCAATGTTGTGTTCTGCCTTGGCAATGCTTTTTGCCAAGACCAAAAAGATAGTGGCTGTGGATTGCGACGCTGACGCTCCCAATTTGGCAATTTGGCTGGGTCTTGACCCCTCCTCGGCGAAAAGGGAAAGGGATAAAACTATTCCAGTGATCGCTTCTGCAAGGCCGGAAATCGATTACAAAAAGTGCAACGCTTGCGGGCTATGCGTTAAAAATTGTAGGTTTCATGCCTTGTCCTTAAAAAATGGGAGGCCCCGATTAAATCAATTTCTTTGCGAGGGTTGCGGCGCTTGCGAAGTTATTTGCCCTCAAAAGGCGATAAAATTAAAACCCGTTCAAAATGGTGAAATTAAAATTCTAAACTTAAAATATGATTTTCCTTTGATTTCAGGGAACCTTTTTCCGGGCGAGAGCGGCTCCGGCAAGGTGGTTGCTGAAATTAAAAAACAAGCCGAGAAATTTAAGTACGATTTAATGCTCATTGATTCCGCGCCCGGAACCGGCTGTCCGGTTATTGCTTCTCTGCAAGGCGCAAATCTTGCTATTTTGATTACCGAGCCCACTCCTTCCGGATTTTCTGATTTAAAAAGGGTTTTAGAAGTAGTTAATCATTTTAACATCCCATGGAGTTTAGTTATTAATAAATGGGATATTAATCCTCAATTAAGCAGTAAAATGGAAAAATGGACTAAAAGCAAGTTTTTAGGCAAAATCTCTTATGATAAACAAATCTTTAAAGCTATTTCCAATTTAACTCCAATTTTAGAGACAAACTTAAAAGCTAAAAAAGAGATTGAAAAAATATTCAATGGGCTGAAATTGCGGTTGGACTGATTTTTAAAACAAAATCCCGCTTTCAGCGGAATTTTGTTTTTTGGATATAATGTTAGCGGTCAAATCTCTGGGCTCTTTTCTTCTGCCAGCACTCCCTGCAGTAGATTGGCCTGTCAGGAGCCGGTTCAAACGGAAGCTCGGTTATCTCTTTTCCGCAATCCGCGCATTTCCAATTTCCTTTGACCATTGGCCTGGGAGTAAAATCTCTCCGAGGCTGGTCGTCAAATTTTTTGAATACCATAATGATACATTAGTTAATAAGCAAAACGACCTTTATGACTATAAGCCGTTTTACTTATTTGAGTTCCTAATTTAAGAAATCAAAAACCTTCCTAAGATACTTCGACTTATTGACTTTAGGGTTATTATATAATTTTTATGTTTAATAAGTCAAGCCCTTTTCTATTCGCTAAAAGCATTGTAAAATAAATAAATTCATGAACCAATATGTTTTACTTGCCAAATCAGCGGCGGAGCATTATATCCGAGAGGGAAAAATTATTTCTCTGCCGATTGATTTGCCAAAGGAATTTTTGAATAGAAAATCCGGGGTTTTTGTAACCATTGAAAAAAACGAAAATTTACAGAGCGCGCCCCGCGATGAGCCGCAGCGAATTTTGCGAGGGTGTATTGGCACTTATCTGCCAATAAAAGAAAATATCGCGCAAGAGATTATTCATAACGCCATTGCCGCGGCTGTTGAAGATTATCGCTTTGAACCAATCCAACCCAAAGAACTCCCCTTTCTGTCTTACACTGTTTATATTTTAAGCGAGCCGGAATTAGTGAAAGACATAAAAGAATTAAATCCTAAAAAATATGGTATTATTATAAAAAGCGCGTCAAAATCCGGGCTTTTGCTTCCGGATTTACAAGGGATAGACACAGCAGAACAACAGATTTCCATTGCCTGCCAGAAAGCCAATATTAATTTTGAACAAGAAAAAATAATAATTTACAAATTCACCACGGAAAAGTATGAAAAATAAATCAAAAAGCAAAATTAAAAAGTTGAAAAAGAAAGGAAAGGAAAAAATAAAAGAGACCTCTATCCAAAAAGTGGTTAACCATTATTTTTACAGCAAAGGTTTGAGTTTGGAAAAAATTAAAAAAGACGCGAAAAAGAAAAAAATTATTTATTCAAGATTTACCAAACCAGCGAAACAATTGTTAGAATTAGCAGGCTCTATTGAAAAAGCGAAAAAGGCCATTACCATAGTGGCGGACTGGGCAAAATCCAGAAACCTGGATTACGCTATTGAGACCGTATTCAAAAAATGGCTGGAATTGGACCGGCTCAAGCCAAAAGAAGTGATTAAAAAGCCCTTTTACTTAAATAATCCTATGGTTTGGAGCGAAACAAAAAGAAAATGGTTTGTGATTGACAAAAACGGCGACTGGCTGGAATTTGCGGACAAAGAATCGGAAATTGAGTGGCGAACCATCAAATAAAAAAGAGTTAGCACAACGCGCTCAACTCTTTTCTTTATTTTTTTTTACCTCTCTTGTTTTTAAAAAACTCCGGAATACAAAACTGCTCCAATTACTATCGCGGCGACCACAACTCCGACGAACGCCTTAACAACTGGCGTTACTGTTGGCAAATCACCAAAATCATCCATACCTGCATGTTTTGCCATTTTTATTTTACCTCTAAAAAATAATAGCATATTAGTTATCAATATGTCAATAGCTTTCAACGAACTGCAAAAGGGAATAACCATTATTATAGACAAACAGCCCTATGAGATAATTGAGGCCTCGCGTCTTTTTAAGGGACGGGGGCATTCGGTTTTGCAAACGAAACTGAAAAATTTGATTAGCAACAATGTTGTATCGCGGACTTTTCATCCTTCTGATGAATTTGAAGAAGCGGAAATTGAAAAAACAAAAGCAAAATTTTTATATTCCCATAGGAAAAAGTTTATTTTCTCTGAAGAAAACCCTTCGGCAAACTCAGGGCAATGTCCTTCTCCAAGATTTGAGATTGATGAAAACCAAATTCACGAACAATCTAAATTTCTTAAGCCGAATCAAATAGTAGAAATTTTGAAATACAGAGATGAGATTATCAACATTTCTCTGCCCATAAAAATTACGTTAAAAGTTATTGAAGCGCCGCCCGGGATCCAGGGCGCGCGCTCCCAGCCCGGAACAAAAACTATTACCCTGGAAACCAACGCCAAAATAAACGCGCCTTTATTTATTAAAGAAAGCGACCTTATTGAGATAAACACTGAAACTCATGAGTACGTCCGCAGAATAGACTCCCACACCTAATTAGGTGTGGGGGGTGTTGATTTATTTTTTTAAGAGTGATATATTAAAAATTGATGGCGGAAAAACAAAAAAAAGAAAAACAAATAGATAAATTTAACATTGATCCGGAAAAAATGGAGAAAGCCGGGGTGCATTTGGGTCATCGCGCTTCGCGAGTCCATCCAAAAATGAAGCCGTATATTGAGGGAGTTAAAAACACTATCCACATTATTGACTTGGAGAAAACGGCTGAGAAGTTAAAAGATGCCTTAAAGTTCATTCATACCCTTGTTTCCGAAGGCAAAATTATTCTTTTAGTGGGGACTAAAATTCAAATAAAGGATTTGGTAAAAGATACTGCCCAAAAATGCGGTTTGCCTTATGTCAATGAAAGATGGTTGGGGGGAACTCTTACTAATTTGGGAACCATCCTTAAAAGGGTTGACTACTTCAAGAACTTAGAAAAAGAAAAAGCCGAAGGAAAGCTGGAAAAATACACTAAAAAAGAAAGAATAAAAATTGAGAAAGAATTTCAGAAATTAAAAACAAAGTTTGAGGGCATTAAAACCCTTGACCGGCTGCCGGACGCTGTTTTTGTTTTGGATATAAGAAAAGACAAACTTGTAGTTAAAGAAGCGCGAATGAAGGGAATAAAAAGTATTGGAATCTGCGATACCAATGTTGACCCGACCCTTGTTGATTACCCTATCCCGGCTAACGACGACGCCATCTCGTCTGTGAAGTACATACTTGAGAAGGCGGCCGAAGTAATAAAAAAAGCAAAAGTAAAACAACCTAAAAATTAGGTTCTAAATTTTATGCCAACCATAGACCAAATTAAACAATTGCGGGAGGAAACCGATGTCTCAATTATTGAGTGTAAAAAGGCCTTAGAGAAAAGCAACGGCGATATGGAAAAAGCAAAAGAGGTCTTAAGAAAATGGGGCCAGGAATTGGCAGGGAAAAAAAGCGCAAAAGAGGCAAAACAGGGAATCATTGAAAGCTACATACATCCCAATAAAAAAATCGGGACGCTGATTGATGTTCGCTGCGAGAGCGATTTTGTTGCCCGCTCTCAGGACTTCAAAACCCTGGTTCATAATTTATCCCTGCATATTGCCGGAATGAAGCCCTATTATATTAAGCCGGAAGATATTTCAGAAGAAATTTTAAGAGGGGAAAAAGAAATATATCAAGAACAATTTGCCAAAAGCGGCAAACCGAAAAAGATTATAGAACAGATTATCCAGGGAAAACTCAAAAAATATAAAGAAGAAATCTCTTTATTGACTCAGCCCTTTGTGAAAAATCCGAATAAAACCGTCCAGGAAATAATCAATGAATACATCGCTAAGTTGGGAGAAAACATAGTAATTAAAAAATTTGCGAGATACGAAATATGATAGAGTTAATTGCCGCGACAATTTTGTTGGGCAGCTTATCGGGCATAGCGGCAATTTTACTGCCCAAAATTCCATCTTTAGCAGAAACCTCCCCCAGGGAAAAAGAACTTTCTTTATTGAAAATTATAAAGAAACAGGTAGAAAAAAACCATTTCCTTCAATCCTTATCTTTGGAAAATTTTTTACAAAAATTCCTTCGGCGCGGCAAAATTTTGACCTTAAAAACCGAAAATCAAATCAGCGGCTGGCTGGAACAATTGCAGCAAAAACCCGAAAATTCACACAATGACAACTATTGGCAAGAGTTGAAGAATTCAGTAAAATCCGGTTCCTTGGAAAAAGTTAAAAAAAATAAAAAATAAAATGGGCCAGGGTAGCTCAATGGCAGAGCAATGGTTTTGTAAACCATAGGTTGGGGGTTCGATTCCTCTCTCTGGCTTACAAAATTTAAGCAATTCAAGTAGTCCGGGAAAAACCAAAAAAAACGCCTTGAGGTTGAGGCGTTTTTTGGTTACTAATAAAATTTTAAAATCAGGTTTGAAATTGAAGGGAGTAGAATTTGAAGTAAGCGCCTTTGTTTTTAATAAGTTCTTGATGGGTTCCCTGCTCAACAATTCTGCCTTTCTCCAAAACCAAAATTTTATCCGCGCTTCTTACGGTGCTTAAACGATGGGCAATAATAAAAGTCGTTCTTCCCTTTATTAATTTTTCCAGCGCTTCCTGAACCAATTTTTCCGACTCCACGTCCAAAGACGATGTTGCTTCGTCTAAAATTAAAATTTTAGGATTTCTGATTAATGCCCGGGCAATGGCAAGACGCTGTTTTTGTCCCCCGGAAAGTTTCACTCCCCGCTCCCCCACCAATTGGTCGTATTTCTTTGGAAGTTTTTCAATAAAACGCGCGGCGTAAGAAGCCATTGCGGCTTGTTTAATTTCTGCGTCCGTAGCCCCTGGTTTTCCGTAGCGGATATTGTTTTTAATCGTATCGTTGAATAAAATTATTTCCTGCGGCACATAAGCGATTATTTTTCTCAAAAACCGAAGATTTATTTTTCTGATATCTGTTCCGTCCAGCAATATCTTTCCTTTGGTAGGGACAAAATAAAGAGAAATCAAATCAACCAAGGTTGTTTTCCCTTCGCCGCTGCCGCCCACAATAGCGATTTTTTGTCCGGGTTCGGCAATGAAATTAATGTTTGTTAAAATCAGACGGCTTTTTCTATAGCCAAATTCAGTATTTTTAAACTCTATTTTTCCCGCCATTCGTTCCAAAATTTTGCCTTTGGGATTGTAGTTTTCCGGCTTTATCGCTACAAGTTCTCTTACTCTTTTAATGGTGGTTATTCCGGTTTTGAAATGCTCCCACTGCCAGGCCAAATTAGACAGAGGAGCGTATAAGATATTCAAATAGCCCAAAAACATTACTAACTTTCCCGGCGTAATTAAATTATCTCGCAAAAGAAAAAGAGACAGGGAAAATATCCCGAGAAAACCAAGAGAAAAAAAGATATCTTGCCAAAAACTTAAAGACGCCCATAGCTGAAAATAATCCTTAAAGACCCCGCCTAATTTTTCGTGGTAATCTTTTTCAGTTCTCGCTTTTTGAAAATCTTCAGCAGCGGAGGATTGGATTGTGTGGATGTTCAGAAGACCGTCGGAAAGATTTCCCGCCACATTTTCAGAGGTTTGGTTTAATTTTTTCTGGGTTGCGATAATGGGATTTGTTTTGTAAAGGGTGATTGCGATATAACCTAAAAATAAAAGTATGGCAGCTAAAGCTAACAGCGGTTCCGCAAGGAACAATATTAACAGACCTATAAAAACAGTAAGAAATTGAGGTAGAGACCAAAAAACAATTTGATGCGTAATCCGTCTGAGGTTAGAGGCGCTTCTTTCAATTTTGGAAAAGATATTGCCAATGCTTTTTTCTTTATGAAATCTCATCGGAAGCGCGATAATATGTTCCGCGGTTTCGCAAACCAAGTCATTGGAAATATCGGCTCCTAAAAAGCTTCCTCGCTGGTCAACGATTTTAGTGAAAAGAGAGGAAACTATGCTCATTAAGAGCCATATTCCCAAAAGCGCGAAAATAAAATTCAGTTCAAACGCCTGGACAGAGACCAAATCCACTAATCTTCCGTAAATATAAGGGATAACAGCGGTAATTGCCGAACTTGCCACAGCGAAAACCGCGAGCTTTCGCACCTCTTTTTTGTATTTTTTCAGATATCCCCAAATAATTTTAAATTCTCCAAGAGCTTCCATATTTTTCCTTGTTTGTTTTTACATCATAACTCAAAATCTTTGAAAAAACAAAAAATATGAGAGAACTTGCGTTCCCTCTTCTTGTTTTTATTTTTATCATTCCCTTTGAGTTATACTACCGTCCTTCTGTGTACTTTCTTCTTTTCTCTTCCGCCTCCGCCATAGTTTTACCGTAAAAAGCCTGACCGGCGGCGTAAACAACGAAAATTTCTTCTTCTTCTTTCATACTTACCACCATTTTTAGTATACTACCTTCGTAAAATTTGTCAATGGCGACAAGCTTTCAAAAAAAAGCTATAATAAAATTGATGTTAAAATTTTACAATACCCTAATTCGCAAAAAACAAATTTTTAAACCACTGAAAAACAAACGAGCAGGGCTTTACACTTGCGGGCCCACGGTTTATTGGTTTGCCCATATTGGAAATCTACGAACTTATATTTTTGAGGATATTTTGAAAAGGGTTTTGGAATATAACGGCTATAAAATAAAACACACAATGAATATTACGGATGTTGGCCATTTAACCTCTGACGCCGATACCGGCGAAGACAAATTAGAAAAAGGCGCGAAAAGAGAAAAAAAAACGGTCTGGGAAATTGCGGAATTTTATACTACGGCCTTCAAAAAAGACCTTAAACAATTAAATATAAAGCCGCCAAATGTTTGGGTGAAAGCCACTGCTACCATAAAAGAGCAGATTGACTTAATCAAAATTTTGGAGAAGAAAGGATTTACTTATAAAATTCAAGACGGAATTTATTTTGATACTTCTAAACTTAAAACCTATGGCCGGCTGCGGGGGAACAAAAAAATTACGTTAAAAGCCGGGACCAGAGTAGCAATGGTATGCGGCAAGAAGAATCCAACTGATTTTGCCTTGTGGAAATTCTCGCCAAAAGAAACAAAAAGGCAAATGGAATGGAACTCGCCCTGGGGAATCGGATTTCCGGGCTGGCATACCGAATGCGTGGTGATGGGAATTAAAAATTTAGGCATTCCTTTTGATATTCACTGCGGAGCCATTGACCACATTTCAATCCATCATCCCAATGAAATCGCGCAGGCAGAAGCGGCTTTTGGAAAAATTTTAGCTAATTTTTGGCTTCATGGCGAATTTCTGGTTTTGAAAGACGGCAGAATGGGAAAATCCGAAGGAAACATTATTACTTTAGAAAATCTGATTAAGCGCGGCTTTAATCCTCTTGCTTTCCGTTATCTTTGCCTCGGCGTTCATTATCGCTCAAAATTAACCTTTTCCATAGAGGCGCTAAAAGGAGCGCAAAATTCTTTGAACAATCTCTATCAAAAAATAACAAAATTAGGGGAGGTCTGTCCTCCTTTAATCTGTGGGAGGTCTGTCCTCCCCCAGATTGATTATCGGAAAAAATTTTTAAATTTTATTCAGGACGACCTTAATATGCCCAAAGCCCTGGCTTTGATGTGGCAAATGATTAAAGATAAAAAAATTTCGCCTCAAGAAAAATACAAACTTTTAAAAGATTTTGACAGGGTTTTTAGTTTGGATTTGCGCAAAATAAAAAGCGAAAAAATTCCGCAAGAAATAAAAAAACTCGCTGAACAGCGCGAGAAATTTCGCCGACAAAAAAACTGGCAAAAATCCGATGAAATCCGCGCAAAAATTAAAAAAATGGGCTATCAGATTGAGGATACGAAAAAGGGGCCAAAGGCCTTGAAAAAATAACAAAAATTATGTAGATTATAAATATGAACGGCGATGTTTTAAAAAACAAAGAATTGCCGGATAAATTGCCGCCTCAATGCCTTGAAGCGGAAGTATCGCTTTTGGGCTCTTTGATGCTGGATAAAAACGCTATTGTTAAAGTGGTTGATTTTTTACAGCCCCGAGATTTCTATAAAGACATCCATAAAGAAATCTATCTGGCAATGGCGGAACTTTTTGAAAGAAGAGAGCCAATTGACTTGCTGTCTCTTTCAACCCGGCTGAAAGAAAAAAACCAATTAGAAGAAATCGGCGAAAACAGCTATCTTACCGAATTGATAAATTCCGTTCCCACGGCAGCGCATGTTCTGAATTACGCTAAAATGGTTCAGCATAAAAGGATTTTAAGGGACTTAATAAGCGCGAGTTATGAAATCGGCGTAATGGGTTATAATGAAGCCGAGGATTCTGATGTTTTACTTGACCAGGCCGAAAGAAAAATTTTTGGCATTGCCCAGGGCTCTTTAAGCCAGAATTTTGTGCCCCTTAAAGCAACCCTGGAAGAAACTTTTGAAAGAATTGACCGTCTGTCAAAACATCAAGGACAATTGCGGGGAGTTGCAACCGGCTTCACAGACCTGGATAACAAATTATCCGGGCTTCAAAAAGCCGACCTGATTATTGTAGCTTCGCGGCCATCCCTTGGTAAATCAGCTTTAGCCCTTGATATCGCCCGCTCAGCCGCGGTTTTTCACAAAACTCCGGTAGGGATATTCAGTTTGGAAATGTCTAAAGACCAGGTGGTAGATAGATTGCTGGCGAGTATGGCTTATATTGATTTATGGCGGTTAAGAACCGGCCGACTGAAAGATGATGACTTTGCCAGCATCCAACAGGCAATGGACCGCTTATCAAACGCGCCAATTTTTATTGACGATGCCGCTACTTCCAATATTCTCCAAATGAGAGCAATGGCCCGGCGGCTCCAAGCCGACAAAGGTCTGGGTCTAATCATTGTTGACTATTTACAACTAATGGAGCCCAGAAATACAAATACAAGCATGGTTCAACAAATGACCGAGGTTTCTCGCTCTCTAAAAGCCCTGGCAAGGGAACTTAATGTTCCGGTTCTGGCTTTATCGCAGTTATCAAGGGCCGTAGAGCAGCGTTCGCCGCAAATACCTCGCTTATCCGACCTTCGAGAAAGCGGAGCAATTGAACAAGACAGCGACGTAGTTTTGTTTATCCATAGACCGGACAAATACCGGGAAGACGCTCCTAAAAATATTGCGGAGATTATTATCGCCAAGCACCGCAACGGCCCGCCCGGTCAAATTAAACTCTTTTTTGACGAACAACGAGCGAGTTTTAGAAATTTAGAGAAATAGAAAAAGAGTTAAAGAGAATCAAAAACGTTCCAACATTCTCAAAAATGTTGGAACGAATTATCATTAAAAATCGGCGACTGATTATTTAATTGAAATAATTTCTACTTCGGTGAAGGGTTGTCTGTGCCCCTTCTTTTTTTTATAACGGGTTTTTGGCTTGTATTTGAAAACAATTACTTTTTTACTCTTGCCTTGCATTAAAACCTTTCCAATAACTTTCACTCCTTTAACAAAAGGCGCGCCGATTTCTATTTTTTTGTTTTTTTCTAATAGTAAAATCCGGTCAAAGATTACTTCTTTGCCTTCATCTGCGCTTAATTTTTCCACTTTAATTTTATCCCCGGGAGAAACAAGATACTGCTTCCCGCCGGTTTTAATAACAGCCAACATAGTACGAAAATTTTTAATTTTTATTGTTCGGGTTTTTCTAATTGCCGCGGCTCAATTACCCTCTTTCCTTCGATAATCTTAGCGACATCCTTGTCTATCTTTCCGAATTCTTTATAGCTCTGATTATAAGTATTTACAGTCGCGCTAAGATTGTTCCCAAGCCGCTCTAAAAAAGAATTATAATTTAAGAGATGTTTTTGCAGATTTTCAACTTGTTTTCTGATTTGTTTTGCTGACTCCTCTATTCGGAGAGCTCTTAATCCCTGAAGCACTGTTTGCAAATAAGCGTAAAATGAGGTCGGAGAAACAATTATCACATGCTTTTCCTTGAAAGCGTATTCAATTAAGTCGTATGTGCTTATCTTTATAGCGCCAATCTGATTAATAAGCAAATCATAATATATTCCCTCCGAAGGAATAAACATAAAGGCAAAATCCATTGTGCCCTCGCTCGGCCTGATGTATTTTGCGGTTTCCTCAATTCTGGTCTTTAAATCCTGCTTAAATATCTTTTCCAATTTTGCTTTTTCTGTTGGTTCTTTTGCTTCCAAAATTTTATTATAGTTTTCCAGAGAAAACTTAGAGTCAATTGGAATAATTTTATCTTTTATAAAAATTGCCGCGTCAACTGTTTCGCCATCCTTAAATTGATATTGAAGTTTATATTGATTGGGCTGAAAAACATTTTTTAATAAGGTCTCTAAAAAATATTCGCCCAAGATTCCCCGCTGTTTGGGATTTGCCAGAACATCGGTGAGTTTTCCCAACTGAGTTTTAACGTCTGAAACATGTTGGAGGTCGCTGTCAATTTTTCCCAATTGCAACCCCACATCTTTTAGAATCTTACCGCTTGCTTCTGATTGATTTTGTAAAAATTCTATATTTTTTTCTCTTGATTGTTTGATTTCTTCCCGAATTTCTTTTAATTCCTGCTGAAATAAATTAAAAATCGGTTCGTCTCCCTTTTTTTCTTTCAATGACCCGAGTTCTTTTCTAACTAAAAAAATCGAGAGTATTACTCCCCCGCCGACAATTAAAAAGATTATCAAAGTAAAAATAAAATCTAACATAAAAAGACCCTTACCCTTTAGCAGGTTTTACTCTTTTTGACAGAACTATATTTTTTTATTTTTTTGCTTTTGGAACTTTTGGAGCCGATTTTTCGGCTTTTTCAATGGTATTTCCCAAGTACCAAAAAACAAAGGCAAATAAAAATAAGGATAACACACCGGCTCCGGCAAGGCCTTTCTTAAGTATTTCTTTATAAGAAATTCCTTTTTCTTTTTCAAACTTTTTCACTTCTTTTCCCAAACCTTCAAATTCTATTTTAACCTTTCCCTCAAATGATAATTTCTTAATTCTTTTTATATCCTCTTCCCAGTTCCCGGTCAAATCCTTGTCTTTTATAATTTCTTTTGTGTAATCCTCAAGTTTTTTCTCTAATTCCTCTTCTGTTTCTACTCCCTCTAAAAATTCCTTTATTTGCTCTTTTTTTTTACCTTCCGGATTAAGCTCGGCTTCTCCGACTAACTCCTCTCGTCCCTCGCTTTTTTTCTCTCTAATTTTTTCCTGAATTATTTTTCTAACCTCGCTGCCTGAAAATCCTTTTTGAATATACTCATCTTCAATATCGCTTATAATCCCCTGGGATTCTCTTTTCTCGTTGTTAGCCAGCCGCTTCACAGCTTCTATCGCCCTTATTTTTTTCCCTTTGAACCATTTTCCTTTTAATTCTTCAAGCTTCTCGTCGCATTTTTCCACATTAGACCCGCTTTTTACTAAATTTTCTATTGGCTCTTCAAGCGCCGCAAGTAAATCCTTTTCCAACTTTTCCCTTCCCGCTTCCCCGAGCTCTTTCTCGGCTTGTTTTTTTTCTTCTCTTTCTCCTTCTCTTGTTCTTCGGTCCAATATTTCTAACTCTCCCCTCAATTTATTATATTCTTGCTTTGTTTCTGCTTTTTGTATCCGCCCAATAAGCTCGCCCATCTCATCCGGCTTTTTTTCCGACTTTTTTTCTTCTATTTCTTTTGTTTCAGCTTCTTGTTTTTCCGCGTCTGCCTGCCTTGCTAATTCATCCTCAACTTCTTTCGCGCGGTCCATTCTCTCTTTTTCTTCCGCAAGGGTCTCTCCGAACGCGGTTTTTTCTTCCTCGCCCTCTTTTTCTTTCATGACTTCTTTCTCTTTATCTAAAACCGTTTCCACATAATCTTCTCCTCCATATCTCTCTCTTAATTCTTCGGTTTCTTTTGCTCCTTCTTTTTCTCTTTCAATTTTCACTTTTTCTGCTTTTTTTATCATAATTTTTCTAAATTAAAAATTATTTATTTTCGACCTTTTTATCCTAATTTTGAACGTTCCATTATCTCTTTTTCCACGATTGTTCGCAAACGGCCGTATTTTAGTTTAGAGATTTTTTTGATTGGCTCTACAATTTTTGAATTGCCTTCTGACGGTTTGATAGTTTTTATTTTAAACGGAGATGAAATTTTGTTTTCTATCATCATCTTAACAATAAACTGGAAATTATCAAGATTAACAAGGTCATAATGAGAAAATTCCGGTTCAAATTGCTTTTCCAAAAATTCAGCGTCAGTGGCTCCGATTCTGAACGAAGCGATAGTACCCACGTTTCCAATAACCGCGTTTTTGATTTCCTCGGTTAGCTGGGGAATAAACTGGTGCGCTAAAATCAGATTGAGACGATATTTTCTTGCCTCTGACAAAATTGTCGCGATGGTGTCGGTAGTGAAATTTTGGAATTCGTCAATGTATAGATAAAAATCTTTTCTTTGTTCTTCCGGCATTGTTCCCCTTCTCATCGCGGCAATCTGCATTTTTGAAACCAAGATTAAACCCAATAAACTGCTGTTGGTTTCGCCGGTTTGTCCCTTTGATAAATTCGCCAAAAATATTTTGCCTTGATTCATAATTTTATCCAAATCAAATCCGGAGCGCGGCTGGCCAATAATATTCCGCATCATCTCGTTTTCCACAAATCTTCCAACCTTTGAAACCACATAGCCCAGCATATCGGAACGGGTATCGCCGGTTGCCTGAGACCATTCTTTAATCCAGAACTGCCTCACCAAGGGATCTTTCACTTTTCGCATACGCTCGTCCATAAACTCTTTATCGGTGAACATTCTGGGAATTTCCACCAGGGTTCCGGGATTTTCTTTGTCTGCCATTAAGGCAAGCATCGCGTTTCTCATATAATGCTCAAACATCGGTCCAATAATTTCCGGCGGAAATAATTTGGAAAAAATAGCAATCATCTCAGAAACGGCAAAATCCTTTTGCTCGGGCAAATCCCATTCCAACATATTTAATCCGCAGGGACGTTCCATGTCAAATGGCTCGAATAAAACCACATCTTCTGTTCTTTCCTTGGGTATATTGGCTAAAATTTGCTCAATTAAATCGCCGTGCGGGTCAATTACGCCAACGCCCCTGCCCCGAACAATATCCTGGCGAATCATCTCGCTTAATAAAGCGGACTTCCCTGTTCCTGTCTGCCCCACAATATAGAAATGCCTGCGCCTGTCATTTTCAGAGGCGAAATAAACCTGTTTTTCTTCGCCCCGGAAAATTGCTTTGCCGATTAAATTCATGCCCGTAATCGGCAATTCGGTCGGCGGCTCTGTCTCCTTTGTTTTTACCCATTTTAGATGAGGGCTTTCAATATGCGACAAAGGAAAATGATACAGAGAGGTTAATTCTTCTAAATTTAATATATTTTTTTGGGTTTTATTAAAATTGCGGAAACTGAATTCGTAAATAAACCGTTTCAATTTACGCGGTTTTATTTTTATCGGTTCAAATCCGTTAAAATTAGAGAAAAATTGAGAGAAACCGGATTGTAAAATATGCAGGATTTCGTCCGCGCGCCATTGGTCTTTACCCACTCCCACTAATCGGATATTTGTTTCAAACACCGGGTGTTTGATTTTTGATTGAATTGCTTCTATTGTTGTGTCATCAACAATCTTTTCTTTTGGTTTTTCCGGAATTTCTGATTGCGCGCTCTTGGGAGAAGTAATTATATCAAACAGAGCGTTGAAAAATTTCATCATCATGCTTTCCTGAACTTTGGCCACGGCTGTTTTTATGTCTTTCCCTTCCATCACCTGGGAAAGAACTTCATCCCCCTTTTTTGTTAAATCCAGAGAAGTTGGTCTCAAAATTATTTGAATAGCCGCTCCTTCTTCAGGATAAATTTTGCTTAAGGAATTAGTGATGGAAGACAAAGGGTCGCTCTCCAGATTCCTATAAGTATTGATGGGGAAATAAATCGGCTTTTTTAACTTCAAATAAGAGCCGGCTGTTTTACTTTTGGGCTCAAACACGGTGTAGTCCTGAGGAATTTTTTCCAGAACAGCGCCCGGATAAACGCCCTGGATATATTTTTCCAAAGATGTCTCTAATTCAGTTGGCACCGCAACATAAAAAGAAATATCCGAGCCGCCGATTTCGGAAGCGATTTCCAGAGCAATTCTTGGCTGGCCTTGAAAAAATCTTTTGACAATATTCGGTTTTTCAAGATAAAGAAAATTAGAATAAATCTGCTCCATCATTCCAATTAGGGATTTTATATCCTGTTTTTCTTTTTCCTCTTTCTTCTCGTATTTCGGCATTTTCACCAAAAACAAAACCATATCCAATGATTTTGTCAGGCTATTAATTTTCCTTTTTTTGGCAACCAAAAACCCGGTAATTCCCGCAAGGGCCAAAATAATTATTGCTAAAACTATCAATAAAAACATAATCTTATTTTTTATTTTTCGTCAGATTACAGCCCGCCTTCTTTATATGCTTTCCCGAGCTCTGCTTCTGCCTTCTTTCTTTCTGCTTCATCCTCTATTCTGATTTCCTCTTCCAATTTTTCAAGGTCTTCGTCTACTTCAGGTCCTGCTTTCTCCGGGACCCGTCCTCCCTCTTCTGTTTTTTCGATTTTTTTTATTTCTGTCTCAAAATCGTCTGTCTTTTTTATAATTTTGTCTGCTTCTGCTTCTTCTTCTAATTGTTTCGCCCTCCCTATTTCTTCAGAATAATCTTTCTCTAATTTTTCTCCTCGTTCCATTAAACCAGCAATTTCTAAAATTAGCCGCTCTTTCTTCTTTCTGTCTTTCGCCTTATCTAATCTATCTTCCAGTTTTATTCTTTCCTTTCTCAAATCAAAAACCTGTTCTCTTATTTTTTCTATTTTACTTTTTGGTTTTATTCCTTTTTCAATTTTTTTAAACAAAGCCATAATTGATAATCTTAATTATTCTTTTTCGATTCTTCTTCTTTGTTTTTCGAAAAATTCTTTTAATTCTCCTCGAGATTTCATTGATACTTCTGCTTCTTTTTTTAATCTTTCTGATTCTTCTCCTATTATTTTTTCTTTCTCTATTTCTCCACCTCCCAAAATTCTCATTAATCTCTCTCGAAATGCATGTAAGATGCCGATACCACTGATTAATCTCTCCCCTTCTTTAGTTACTTCTCCTGCTTCTTTTTCTAACTGATCTAATTCCTCAATAGTACTTACCCATTTTGCTTTTTCTAAAACTTCTTTAATTTTCTCTACTTTTTCTTTAAGCTTTTCTACCTCCTTTCTTTCTTTCTCTGCTGTTTCTATTATTGTTTTACCTAATTCCGGCATTAACTCCTCGGGTTTAACTTTTTCTCTCTCCCCTGTTATTTCTTTAACTTTTTCTCTTTGTTTCACGAGTTCCTCTTCGTCTTGCGCTTTTATTCCAGCCTCTCGCTTCTCAATATCTTCTTCTGAGATTATTTCTTCCCCTACCTCTTGTTTTAATGCCCCTTTCTCTATTTTTTTTTCTTCTATTTCTTTTGTTGTAATCTTTATTTTTTCCATTGATTTTGACATAATTTTAATTTTTAATTTTAAATTTATTTACAAACCAATCTTTACTTCTCCATAAATTTTTTGAACAAGCCCTCTTTAGCCAGAGTGTCGTGGAATAAATCCAGCAGATACGGGTCATCTATTTTTCGCGCCACTTCCACTGCATAAGAAATTCCCTGCGCCTGGGCCAAATCCAAGAGATGCTGAATTTTTCCTTTGGCTGACTGCTTCTTTATTTCGTCTGCCTGCTTCTGCGCTTGCGCTTTTATTTGCGGAGATAATTTAATTTTTTCAATCTCTTTTTCCAATTCTTCCCGTTTCTTTATTTCTTCTTCTGCAAATTCTCTTTTTTCTAAAATCCCCTCTTTCTCTTCCCCCGCTGAAAGCGGGGCTTCAGCGGAAGAAGGTTTTTCTTTATATTCCTCTCTTGTCTCTTTTTCAATTTTTTTATTAATTTCTTCCATAACTTTTTTGTTTGTTAATAAATTGTGATTCAATTCTCGGGACGGCGGAAAATCTTTGGTTTTCTGGCTTGTTCCCTGCTTTTTCTTTTATCCTCCTCTATTCTCCATAAATCTTCTTTTTTTAGCTCTTTTATTTCTGTCAAAAATTTATCAGTCATTGCTTCAATATCCTTTCCTGAAAAAATCATAGTATTAGTTCTCATTTTTTTCATCTTTCCCTCTTCTTTCTCAACAACTGCCCGCCGAATTTCTAAGCCCTGCTTTTCCTCGTTCTCCTCTGTAAACCATTCATATCCCCCTGACTTAAGTATTTCTTCGCCTTCTTCGTCTTCAATTTTTATTATTTTTTTTCCTTCTTTTTTTAATTGTTCCTCTATTCTTTTGCCCAAAAGATGAGGAAGCAATTTTTTAATTTCTTGTGTTTTTCCTTCCGGATTTTCCTCCTCCCGAATAATTTTTATTTTATGAAAAAATTCGCTTATTTCCTCTTCGCTGAGCGGCTCTTCCCAAAGAGAAAACTGGCTTTCTTTTTCTTGTTTATTTTCCGCTTCTTTTCCCTGATTCTCGCGTTCCCTTTCAAATTTTGTTTTAAACTCGTATCTCTCTGCCATAATTTTTTTATTATACCACAATTTAAGCTAAAAAACAATCACCTGATTAAAATTTCGCAGGCGACAAAAACAAGGTAAATTCCGAGTAAAAACAGAGCTTCTTTGCGAGTGATTTTGCGGCCGGTGCGGACAAAAAATAAGAAAAACAAAGCGGAAATTATTAAAAAAATCCTGGCAATGGCAAAAGGCGAAAAATTAGTTATTTCAATGGGACAAATTAAGGCGACAATTCCTAAAACCAGAGTAGCCGAAACAATAACCGCTCCCATCAAATTCCCTAAAATCATCTGGAGCTGACCTTTCCGCGCCGAAGCAACGGCAAAATAGATTTCCGGCAAAGCGTTTCCAAACCCCACAATCAGAATTCCTATCAATGGCAAAGATAAATTTAGGGAGACAGCCAAAGAAGAAGCGCTTTCTACTATTCCCACAGCTGCCGCTAAAAGTAAAATCAAAGATAAAATGGTCTTGCCTAAATCTTTTATAAAAACCCTGAATTCTTTAACGGCTTCCTGCTCGTTATCTCCATAAACTTTTTTAAATCTTTCTTCTTTGGAAAAAAGCCAAAAAATATAGAAAAAGAAAATTGAAATTAAGAGAATCCCGTCCCCCCTGCCCAAGTTTCCGTCTAAGATAAGAAGCAAAGGCAAAATAGCGACAGCAATAGTAAAAATTGAGGACCTTTGAATTATTTTGGTTTCAGCCGTCAGTCCTTTGGCAACTAAAACAGCCAAAGCAACGGCTAAGGTGAGGTCAATTACATTGCCGCCGACAACGTCGCCGAAAGAAAGCTGAGGAATTTTATAAATAGCCGAGTTTATTCCCACAAACAAATTAGGAATAGAACCGGCGAAAGCCATAGCGAAAAACGCGACCACAAACTCTCTCCAACCTAAAAATCGGGCCATTCTCATTATGGCGCCGACCAAAAAATTGCCGGAATAGAAAAGCAGGGCGCAAGAAACAATGAAAATAAAAATGGATAAAGCCATAATCGCTAACCCCTCACCCTTTCGCCTTCAGGCGAAAGGGTGAGGGGCAATTTCGTGATAAAATACCATTTGGTGGCTTCAATCAATAGTATATTCAATAAGCCCAAACCCAAAACAAGCTGCCAGTCAAATAAACTCAGGGGCACGGTTTTTAAAAGGGTCTGAAGAACAGGAACATATAATGCCGCAAGCAAAGCGATTATCCCGAGCGCCCAGGCAAGAATTAAAAATTTATTGGAAAAGGGATTTATATGCCAGAGATTTCTACGCAAACTTTTACAGGAGAAAACATAAAAAAGAGAATCAATGGTTAATCCGGCAAAAATTATTGATTGAATATGTGGAATTTCATAATTAGAATATCTCAAAAGCCAAAAAAACAGGGCCAAAAGTAAAATGTCGGTTATTAATCCAATGATAAAAATCAACGCTTTCATCTCTTTGGTCAAAAGAGGAATATCGCTGCTCTCGGGTTTTCTGCGCATTAAATCTTTTTCTTTCGGTTCAAAGGCAAGACAGAGACCGAGCGGGCCGTCTTCAATAAGATTCACCCACAAAACCTGAACCGCTACAATCGGCAGAGGCAAACCCAGCATCAGGCTTACTCCAATTAAAATTACTTCGGTAAAACTATCAGAGAGCAGATAGGTAATCACCTTCCTGATGTTGTCAATAATCGCCCTTCCTTCTTCTATAGCCGCAACAATAATATCAAAAGAATCCGGCAAAAGTATCAGGTCGGAGACCTCTTTTGCCACTTCGGAGCCGGAACCCAAAGCTACGCCAATATCCGCTTTTTTCAGCGCCGGCGCGTCATTGATTCCATCGCCGGTCATTGCAACCACCTCTCCCCTCCTTTGCCAGGCGCTGATAATTCTCATTTTATGTTTTGGTTCCACTCTGGCGTAAATTTGAATATCTTTAACCCGCCGGTCAAATTCCTCGTCTGAAAATTGGTCTAATTCTTCTCCTTCTAAAATATGCTCTTCTTTTATTTTTAAGCCCAATTCCTCGGCTACTGCCCTGGCTGTCAATTTATGGTCGCCTGTCACAATAATCGGCTTCATTCCCGCTTGTTGGCAAATCTTAATCGCTCCTTTGACTTCTTTCCTCAACGGGTCTTTCAACGCAATAAATCCCGCAAAAACCAGATTTTTTACTTCTTCCTCTAATCTTTTCGCTTTTCGCTTTTCGCTTTTCGCTTCCTTGTACCCCACTGCCACTACCCTCATCCCTTTTCCAGTTAAATCATCTAATTTTAATTCCATTTGTTTTAATTTGCCAACGCTTAATTCTTCTATTTTGTTGTCTATTTCAAAATAATCAGACAGACCCAAAATTTTCTCGGGGGCGCCGCAGACATATAAAACCCGGGAATCATTTTTTGTTTGATAGAGTTTGGCAATGTATTTATGAATTGAATCAAAGGGAACTTCATCAATTTCAAAGAGCTGTTGCTCTAATTCTTTTTTATTAATACCGGCCTCTATGCTTGCCGAAAGCAACGCCTTGTCAGTGGGTCTCCCCCGAATAATCCATTTCTCCATCATTGCTTCGGGATTTTCAATAAACGCTTCATTGCAAAGCGCGGCAATTTTTAGAGCCATTGTTAAGGAGGCGCTTCCTTTGTCCATATCCTTCTTGTTAAAAATTTGCCCGGGAGTAAAAATCTCGCTCACTCTCATTTTCCCCTGGGTCAGAGTAGCGGTCTTGTCGGTGCAAATTATTGAAGTAGAGCCAAGAGTTTCCGCGGCGACTAATTTCCTCACTAATCCCTTTCTTTTCAAAATCCTGGTCATTCCCAGAGCCAAAATTACGGTCATAGCCACTGGCAGTCCCTCTGGAATAGCGGCGACCGCAACGGCAACGGCAATGGTAAACATTTCTATAACCTCCACGCCTGTTATTACTCCTTCAATAAAAATACCAACGCAAACAACGGCAATAATCATCCCGATAATTTTGCTAAAACGGGCTAATTTTTTTTGAAGAGAGGTCTTTTCTTCTTTGGTTTCCTTCACCATTTCAGCGACTCTTCCTATCTCGGTTTGAATTCCGGTCCCAACGGCTATTGCCGCGGCCTTTCCGTCCTCAACAATAGAACCCATATAAACCATATTGTCTCTGTCGGCCAGAGAGGTCTTTTCAGGCAAAATATCCAGGCGCTTTGTTGCCGGCAGCCACTCCCCTGTAAGGCACATTTCATTGATTTTTAAATTGTGAACTTCTATCAGCCGTCCGTCTGCCGGAACCCTGTCTCCGGGATTTAAAATAAAAATATCTCCGATTACCAAGTCAGAAGAATCCTTTATGCTTTCGCCTCCATCTCTGACTACCCGAGCGCTGTGCCTGACTATTTTTTTGAGCTGTCTAAGAGCGTTTGATGCCTTATTTTCCTGAAAATAACCAACAATGGTATTCAAAAAAACAGCGCCGAAAATAACCATACAGTCGGTGTATTCTTTGAAAAGAAAAGTGACGATTCCGGCAACTATTAAAATATAAACCAGGGGGCTTCTGATTTGCTCCAAAAATATCCTTGTTTTAGAAAAAGGTTTTTCCGCGGGCAATTCATTGGCTCCAAATTTTCTTCTGCGGATTTTCACTTCTTTCTCGGTTAAACCCGTTTCAACGTTTGAGCCGAATTTCTTCACCACCTCTTCCCATTCCAAATTGTGCCACGCGCCCCCCGCCACTTTTGGCGAAACGCCAAAAGTGGCGGGGGGTAAAATTTCTTCCTTCATTACTTTATTGTATCCAAATTTTGCCTTTAAGACAAGAAAAAATCCTGTGTGAAAACAGGAAATCAAGCAGGGGCGCCGGCGCGTATATTTTTTGCGCCTAAATATTACTCAGGACATTCATCAACAATGGTCCACCCTTCTCCTATTCCTATCTCGTCGCAGGATAAAGGAGTTTCAATACACGCTCCTTCAGGACTTATTATCACGCATCTTTCTCCAGATTGAACGCAGTAAAATATTGGACACATGCAGTCATCTACTCCGCCAACATCCCAAAGAATTTCTCCTTCTTTACAAACAGGCTTTTTGCATTCGCCACAATGAACAGAAATTATTTTCACAGCGAATTCGTGAATGAAAAACGGGTCTTTTGCGCTGAATCCTTTAAAAATTACTTTTGGAGTAATCTCGGTTAAATCCTTTGGCGGGATAAGAGAGATATCAAGATATTGTTCGCTATTTGGCAACAGTAAAACTTCTTCTCCAAAAGTATAATAGAAATATTCTTTTGGCCCATTTCCGTCCGGGTCAACTGCTACTGCCCCCGATGTTTTGTAAGAAGAAGGTTTAAAGTCGTAAGTCAAAGCGAAAGAAGAATCAGTGGTATTTTTAATAGTATATCCCACGGCCCAAGTTTGAAGAGCGGTAATTTCTTTTGAAGGCGCTATTCGGACTTCTGCCTGCAGCTCTTCGCCCTTTTCAAATTCTTGGTATTCCGCGAGAGCAAACAAAATATTAAAACCTGTTCCGAGCGGCAAATTTTTATTAGCAGTCCCAATGCGGCGAGCAGTTATTTCTACTTCTGGTTTAGTAATTTCAAATTTTTCTTCTTCAACTTGTTCCTTAACAGGAGAAATGGTTTCTTTTTCCGGTTCAACTATTTTTTCTTCCACCAGCTCTTCGGTCATTTCATCTATTTCCGGGGCCTGTGTTTGAAGATAAAAATACAAACCAGTAAAAATTAAAATAACCGCAGCCAAAACAGCAATTATGCCAACAAATCCTCGCTCTTGATTGTAAAAATTATTTTCCATCATTTTCATTTTACCAAACTCTATTCAGAATAGCAACAACAACAGCAGGGGCGCCAGGATTCGAACCCGGAACAAAAATTTTGGAGATTTCTATGATGCCATTTCACCACGCCCCCATGCTTTTGCTTTACAAAAGAAATCCTAAATTACAAATTACAAATTGTTAATTTGACGTCGCGAGAGGAAAGCAAAAGGAAATAAATATTGTTCTAAACCCTTGAATGTGCTTTTATATTCCTTGCCGCCCGTAACAACGTCGCAAAATACTTCCCTTAAACGGCCAATCTCTCTTAGACGTCCTCGCCAGCGCGGGTCAGCAAGGGTTAAATCAAAAAGTTCAAGCGCTCGCTCAACCGCGCCCCGAAAAATATTTTCGTCTTTCCCCTGCCATTTGCGCGCTCGGCTCACCTCGCTGCCGATATTAGCGAGTTGCTCACAAAGTGAAAGCTGAAACCATCTTCCGGAAGCTAAATTTTGATGTATAAATAAAGGCATTATACTATGAAACAACCAATTTTTGGATAATGTTTTGAATTTTTTTTCTTGTTTCAGAATTTTCTACCCCTCGCGAGCGATTATCAAATGAAGGTTTCAGATTAATTACAGAATCAAACTCAATCCAATCATCACCGGTCTTTTCAGGATAAAGATTAATACCCCAAGTATGTTCCCGTTTCGCTCCTTCTTGTTCCATTAATGCCACTTCCTCATCCGAGTGCAGTTCACCGCCTATAGCCATTATTTCTTGCTCAATATCCACCACCGCTTTTACTAAATCGCCAAATTGTTGTTCCGCAATATCAACAAGCTCTTTTTTGCTTATAGAATCTTTTACGATTGTTATCTCCATATAGTTTATCTCTTCATTTCTTTGTGCGTTGTGTGCTTGCGGCATTTTTTGCAGTATTTTTTCAATTCTAATTTTATCTCAACCGCGCCTTTGGATTTGCGAACAAAATAATTTATGTTTTTGCATTCCTTGCACTGAAGTTTTATAAATGGTTTCTTTTTTGTAGCCATATTCCTTCATTTCATTCAGTCAAATGCAAAATTCAAAATGAAAAATGCAAAATGACAGAGCAAAATTAAAAATTAAGGATATGAGCCTGGAAGCGGAATTGAACCGCTGACCTCTTCATTACCAATGAAGTGCTCTAACCATCTGAGCTATCCAGGCGAAATTATTGTGGGCAGGGAGGGAAAGTTGCCCGAAGGCATTCCCTCGCCCCGCTTTCAGCGGGGCTCGGAATTCGGGAATTACACGCCCCCACTCCCTATCTCAAAACAGAAATTTTAAGTTGCTTTCAGCAACTAAAATTTCCGTGTGGGCAGGGAGGGATTCGAACCCCCGAAGGCCGAAGCCATGTGGTTTACAGCCACACCCGTTTAGCCACTTTGGTACCTACCCGATTTCAATTTCAATTTTAATTCTATCATAAAAATAATTATCTTTCAATCTTTTTACAACTAAAAAAATAACCCCTTTTTAAGGGTGAATTGCAAGCGTTTAGAAATTCCAATACAAAAAACCTGAACGTATAGAAAAATTTTTATTGCGGACGGATTTCTTCCCATATTGGGAAAGGAAGGCTAATATTTATTGGTTTTGAACGGCTGCAAGTTCCAGGAAGAGTCGTATCGGTTATTGTTAATTTTATTGTATATGTTCCCATAGCGGTATAAGTGGTGGTGGCGTTTCCCCTGCAATTAATATCTATATCGCAAATATCGGGAATCTGGCCGTTTCCAATATCCCATTCATATACGACATTTGAATCATCTTCGCAAAGATGCTCGCCCCCTGCATAACACAAAGATTTATAATCTTCATGGGGAAACGCGCCGTTCTGAATAAAATGGACAATCCCGTTAACTCCCGGATGAACGGGCGAGGGGGCAAAATCGGGCCAGGGCCAGGCATGCTTTGGCGTGGCGAACGAATTTACATCTGACCATTCTGACCAATGGGAAGGGTCATCTATATCATCTGTTACTTTTACTTTCCAGTAATAAGTAGTGTTCCAGGCAAGATTAGAAAGCCAGCAATCACCGGGACACTCATCATCCTGACTGAGATCCAAGGTATAAGCCGTGGACGCGCTTGCTTCCACCAAATTATTAAATTTCGGGTCAAGAAAACCGGGATCATCATCTATCCAAATCTCATAACCGATTTGTGGATTGGTTTCCGGGTCGGAATAAGTCCAATAAAAACTGGGAATGGATTTTCCCTGAAAAGAACAATGACTCAAACTTTCTCCTTCCGGATATGCAAGGTCAATTCCCGGTTTATCCGGGGCAGAATTAAAAGACAAAGCAGTTTTCACTTTGTAATCTGAATCTCCGCAATCTCCGCCTTCAACGCAGTTAAAACTGAGCCAGCCCATGGATTCTCCGCCATATGCCCAGCCGTGAAATTCACCGGTTGTCTTATCTACGTAAACCCCGTAATTAGTTCCTCTTAATTTAATCCATTCTCCGGAAGACACCACTCTTGCCCAACCGCCAATCTGGCCCTTTAATAAATCCGCTTCGCAAACTTCGTTGCTGATATTGGGAAGATTTACGCAAACGGAATAATTCGGCGCCCCGGGATAAGGGCCAGTTGGAGCAAAATCAATCCAACCCACTCCGCCTTCATCCGCGTCAGTCCCCCTGGACCAGGCATAGCCGGAAAATTTTCCAGTAGCGTCATTAATATTTACGCCGTAATCTTTATTGCATCGGGGCGCTGATAATTCCGGATTATTGCAATTAAAACTCACCCAGCCGATATTTTCTGACCAAGCCCAGCCAGAAATATTATCATCATCGCCGGCAATTGTTTTTTCCGCGATAAACAAATCATAAACCGGAATTTGAGAAAAAACTAAAACCACTAAAATTCCTCCCAGAATAACTGAACAAATTTTTAGAAAGTTTTTCTTTGACATTGTATTTTTATACAATAGCACATTTCCTAACAAAAATCCCTGTGGAAAAGTGTTGACTTAGGGGGCTGTTAAGGTCAGACCTCAACATCCACTAATTTGTACAAATTCCAAAATAGAATTGAGAAAATTCAGAAACATCCCGAATTTTTCGTTTTAATTAATATGTAACCTGATATCCTCTGCTATAACCTGGACTGCCATTTTGTCCATTACCGCAACCTACACAACCGTTGCCGCCGTTTCCCCCAGAGACGTCTATTATTCCAGAACCTGTTTTTGTTTTATAAGCTAAAAATATATGGCCGCCACCCCCGCCGCCAGAACCGCCACGTGTGGGCCCACCGCAACCGCATCCGTATGCATTTACTCCATTGCCACCTTTCGCAGTTATGTCTCCATTCATTACTATATTTTTTGCGAAAATAACAAGTACTCCGCCGCCGCTTGCGCCTACGCGACTACTTGCTGCACATCCACCATAACCGTCTGCATCTCCACTGCCCCCGCCAGCTCCACCGCTTCTCGGAATAATAATAGGAGCTATTCCTGGAATTCCATTAATAACCCAATTGCCACCTTTTCCTCCTGCTCCGCCACCTGCGCCGCAACTACCACCGGCTCCTCCATTTCCTCCTGCTTCAGAATCTTCGCCTTTCGCCCCTTTAACAAGAGGATGACGAGGATAAGGACTTCTAACTCCAGGCGCCCCTGCCCCTGAACCACCAATAGTGTGAGCCGCAAGAGCAGAGCCATTGCTTGTTCCATTCCTGCTAATCTTTCCTCCGGATGCTATTGTTAAAGTATTTGACACGAAAATTCTCCAGCCATTTGGATTAAGGGCGCCGGAATTTATTGTTAAATTTCTATATTCCATATCTCTTGAAAGTGTTGTATTTGAAGTTATCACAATATCGCCGTCTTTTCCAGAACCAAAATAGAGAATATCTAAAATGTCGGATTCTCCGCCTGGCCAGGTAGTTCTTTTCTCTCCTCCCAGGATAATTCCTTTGCTCACCTCTAAATCGCCGGACATTGTGATATTGCCTGCGCTGCCGTCTATTTCCAGGGTAACCTTGTTGCTGCTGTTCTTTACAATCAGATTTCCGTGCGCGGAATATAAGTCAGGGATGGTTCCTCCAATCTTAATATCGTCTATGTAAAAGGTTCTTAGGCCTAAATCACCGTCCTTAACCTGATAATCCGTTCCCACGTTTATTGGCGCGTCTACATTGCCGCCCGGAGGAGCGACAGACGGCTCTGTCCAGGCAAGGACAATATAACCGAGCAGGAACGAAACTGCCAGAACGCCTAAACACAAAGGCGCGGTTTTGTATAAAGTTTGCTTTGCCATATACTTCATTATACCGCATTTCAAAATAAAAATCTTTGTGGATAAGTTTGAGTTCCGCTGGAAGCGGAACGAGAACCCCGCACATTGCGGGATTCGCTCAATATGCTATAAAAAAGAGTGATAATGAAAAAGCGTTCAAAAATTATAGTTATCGCCTTGGGGGGTAACGCTCTAAGTTCTCCTCGCGGCAAAGGGGGCTATTTAGAGCAACTGAAAAATACTGAAAAAACAGCCCGAGAAATCGCTAAAATAGCAAAAAAAGGTTGGAGAATCGTTATCACTCATGGCAACGGACCCCAGGTGGGCAACATCCTGCTCCAGCAGGAATATTCAAAAGAATATGTCCCTTGCATGCCCCTTTCTGTTTGCGGCGCTCAAACTCAGGGCCAAATCGGAACAATGCTGGTTAACGCGCTTAATAACGAATTTAAGAAACACAGCTTGAAAACCAAAGCTGTAGCCATAATCTCCCATGTCTTGATAAATAAATACGACCCGGACTTCTCAAAACCCATAAAGCCAATCGGTCCGATTTACACTCCTCGTGAAGCCGAAGAATTAAGAAAACAAGGCATGACTTTAAAAAAAATAATGCCCGGCGCTTTTAGGCGGGTGGTAGCCTCTCCCATGCCCTTGAAAATTTTGGAAATTGAGGTTATAAAAAATTTGTTGGAGAAAGGATTTATTCCAATTGCTTGCGGCGGCGGCGGAATCCCAATGATTAAATCCCGCAGTATGCGGGACAAATTAAAACCAACAGACGCGGTAATTGACAAAGATTTGACTTCCCAGGTTCTTGCCATTCAAATAAAAGCTGATTATTTGATTATTCTTACCAATGTGAAAAAAGTGGCGCTTAATTTTCAAAAAGCAAACCAGCGATGGTTAGACAAACTAACAATCGCGGAAGCGCGGAAAGAGCTGAAAAAAGGAGAATTCGCCCCGGGGAGCATGAAACCCAAAATTGAAGCAACAATAAAATTTCTGAAAAAAGGGGGAAGCAAAGCGATGATTGGCCGTCTTAATGAACTCCAAAAAATATTACAAGGAAAAGCCGGAACAACAATAATTAGATGAAACATCTCACCACAATTCAGGATTTTACCAAAGAGGAGATTTGGCAAACTTTTGAATTGGCAAAAGAATTAAAAGAAAAACAAAAAAGAGGCGAACCTCATGAATTGCTGCGGGGCAAGAGTTTGGCAATGATTTTTCAAAAGCCGTCTACCCGAACCCGTGTTAGTTTTGAGGTTGGAATGACTCAATTAGGAGGCCACGCTCTCTATCTTTCCGCTTCCGACCTACAACTTGGCAGAGGAGAAACAATTAGCGATACCGCGAAAGTACTTTCAAGATACGCGAATGGAATTATGGCTCGGGTTTTTAATCATCAGGATATTATTGATTTATGTAAAAACTCCACAGTACCGATAATAAACGGACTTTCGGATAAATTCCATCCCTGCCAGGCATTAACTGATTTGTTCACGATTTGGGAACACAAAAAAACCTTTAATAATTTAACCATCGCCTTTATCGGAGACGGAGATAATAATGTCACTAATTCTTTATTGCTTTTATGCGCCAGATTGGGCGTAAATTTCAGCGCGGGCTGTCCCAAAAAATACAAAATAAAACAGGAAATTTTGGATTTGGCTAAGGAAGACATCTCCCGCGCCAACGCAAAAATAGAAATCCTTGATAACCCGAAAAAAGTTGTAAAAAATGCTGACATTATCTATACTGATACTTGGGTGAGTATGGGCAGGGAAGACAGCGAAGAAAGAATAGAAAACCTGAAGCCGTATCAGGTTAATAAAGCATTAGTCGCTTTGGCAAAGCCGGATGTAAAAATTATGCACTGCCTTCCGGCTCATCGCGGTCAGGAAATCACCGACGAAGTGATGGACCACCAGAGCTCAATAATCTTTGACCAAGCGGAAAATCGGCTCCATATCCAAAAAGCAATTTTAGTATTATTATTAAAGTAATCAATAATCAATAATCATTTGGGCTTGTGCTTAACTCGGTTAAGCACAAGCCCAACAAACAATAATTATGGCAAAAGACATTCATCCTAAATATTATCCAAAAGCCCGGGTTCAGTGCGCCTGCGGAAATACTTTTACAATTGGCTCCACAAAAGAATTCTTAGAAATTGAGGTTTGCTCTAAATGCCATCCCTTTTATACCGGAAAAGGAAAAATGATTGATACTCTGGGCAGAGTTGAAAAATTCAGGAAACGGCTGGCGAAGAAACAGGAAAAAAGAAAGAAAAAAGAAAGAAAAAAGAAAAAATGAATAAAGAATCCCTCCATCAGGCGGTGATTATGGAAATCAGAGCCGGGGCGGGCGGCGAAGAGGCGGCTCTTTTCGCGGCAAACCTTTTTAGAATGTACAGTAGATACGCGCGCAATCAAGAATGGCGGCAAAAAATCCTGGACTCTCATCCTACCGGCCTGGGCGGCTTTAAACAAATAACTTTTATCCTCAACGGCAGCGATGTTTTCTCTCAGATGAAATATGAAGGCGGAGTTCATCGAGTCCAGCGAATTCCCAAAACTGAAAAATCCGGCAGAATTCACACTTCTACGGCAACAGTCGCTGTCTTATTAAAACCGCCAAAAGCGCAATTCAAAATCAACTCCGGCGAATTAAAAATTGATTACTACCGCTCCTCCGGACCGGGCGGACAATACGTCAACAAAAGGGAAACCGCTGTCCGCCTTACTCACTTGCGCACGGGAATTGTAGTAACGTCTCAGACGCAAAGAAATCAAATGGAAAACAGAGAAAACGCTCTGGCAATATTAGAAGCCCGACTCCTGGAAAAACAACAAAAGGAGGAAGAAGAAAAATCTGCCGGAAACAGAAGGGCCCAGATTCATGCGGCTATGAGAGCGGAAAAAATCAGAACCTATAATTTTCCCCAGGATCGGCTTACCGACCACCGCATCAAAAAAAAATGGCACAATCTGGAAGCCATTATGGACGGCAATTTAGAACCAATTATCAAAAAACTCCAACAAAAAAATGTTTAACTTACGATGTTAAACAATAAAAATACACGGGTATCACCCGTGTATTTTCGTCCTGTAAAATCCATTACAAACTAATCCGATCGGATTAGTTTGTAATGGATTTTATTTTATTTGGTTAAAAAATTAAATTTTCGCACGCAGAAGACATTGTGCCGTTATTGATATATTGCTCGCAGCACTCTGCCACAGCCATCACTGGTTCGCCATAATTTTTCCTGCACCAACTGGAAGTGCAGCCAAAATATCTCAAAGCGGCATTCATTTCCGCATTGTAAGTTTTAACGTTTGCCCCCAAATCTCTCAGATATAAGCCATTAGCCAAAAAAGCGTCTCGTATATCCCAAGGATTAGCCGGAATATTGCCGGTCTTTTTTTCTATTTCTTGTTTAACAAGCATCCATGTGGAAGGAATAAACTGGGCAGGACCCATTGCCCCTCCCCAACCAAACAAATTTCCATTACTAAGAACCATACAGCAAGACACCGGAGTATGAAACATATCAGTTTCTATTTTTTTAGCTTTATCCAACTCTTTAATAATTTTTTCAAAAGGAGATATATCGCGACTCGGCTTCATTGTCCGCGGCGCTTTGTTCCCGGTCTTAATGTAAATCCCGTCTCCTGTCTTTTTATCTCTCAAATAACATCCTCCTTTAAGTTTTCCTATTCTTGTTTCTTGCCAGAGAATTGCTAAAGAAAATCCCGGACTTATGCCCGTAAGCAGAGAAGTGGACCTGGCAATTTCTACCGCATCCTCAAATTTTATGCCGCCGGACGGCACTTCCAACAATTCAAAAAGCAAATTTCCAATTTTAGTTATCCTTTCTTGGGTTTCTTTTTTCTCTTTCAAAGATTGCTGATATTCCGCTTCGGTCATTTTTAATAAACCTTCCTGCTTTCTTTTTGCCGCCGCATTTTCCCGTTTTTGCAGGGACCGCACAACCACTACCCCCTCTAATTCCTGTTTTTCGCTGTCAAGAGATCCCTTTTGCTCTTCAAGATAAAGTTTTAGATTTTTAATATGGCCCAAAAGTTTTTTGTTTTCAGCTCCGAGAGCCCCCAGGGCGACTAAATTATCAAAAAAATCAGACAGATTGGCTTCTGAAAGCAATGTCTCAACTATTGACTTCTGGTCCTCCTCGTAAATTGTTCTTAAGATATTAACTAATTTTTCCTGCGATTTTCCAATCTTCAAAGAGGTTTTTCCAATAGCGCCTTCTGTATCCTCAATCTGCAAGCCAAGGTCTTTAATCATTAAATTGCTTTGATAAATCTGGTTCTCCAGTTTTTTTATTGTGTTTCTGATGCTCCAAATTTCATTTTGAAGAGTTTTCTTTTCCTTTTGGGTTTTAGTGATATCCTTTTCTATTTCCTCGCTTTTTTCCTGATAATAGGCTTCGCATTTTCTTAATAAAGATTTGTATTCCTCATCTGAAACCTCTTCCGGTTTTTGCTCAATTTGACAAATTTTTTCGCAAATTTCTTCTAAATTTAGCGAAGCGTCTGGCTCCTCGCTTAAAACAAAAAAGTTCGGCAAAACCAAAACCGAAACAAACAAGAATAATGAAACTAATTTTAAAATGCGAGAAGGCATATTTTTAGATAGCAAATCTTAAAACTCAGGTCTTTAATTTCTAATTTCTAATTTCTAATTTCTAATCAAATCCCAAATCCCCTGGATTCCGCTTTTAGCGGAAGACTCCCCGTAGGGTTGCTTTCTAATGTCTAAATTTTTTGGTCATTGGGTTATTGGACATTGGGTATTGATTAGACATTAGGTTAATTAGGATTTAGACATTTTTCTTTTTCTCCTCCTCTTTTTCTTCTGTTTCCGGCGCTTCTTTCTCCTTCTCCTTCTCTTCCTCTCCCTCTCCAGCTTTCTCCACTTCTTCCACTTTTTCCTCAATCGGCTTTTCCAACTCTTCCTCCACCTTCTCTGCCGGCACGACTAAAGCAACAATTTCTTCCATTTTTTTCAAAATTTTTACTCCTTCTGAAACTCTTAAATCCTTAATTAAAATATTGTCCTTAAAAGTTTTCAAACCGCTAACGTCAACTCTGATTTCATGGGGGAAATTTTGAGGCAAGGCCCTCACTTCTATTTCTTGAAAACGTTTTATCAGGGTTCCGCCTAATTCTTTAACTGCCAGGGCTTCGCCTTCAAAAACCAAAGGAATTTTTGCCTCGGTTTCTTGTTTTAGAGATGGCTGATAAAAATCCACGTTAAGTAAATTATCGGTTAAGGGATCCGACTGAACATCCTGAATTAAAACTAAAAATTTCTCTTCGCCCCCTCCTTTTATCTCCAAGGAAATCAAAGAAGTCCTGCCTGCCTGTTGATAAATTTTTTCAAAACTCTTTGCGTCCACTTCCAAAGACAAGTTCTTAATTTTAGGTCCGTATAAAACCGCTGGCAAAACACCCTCTTTTCTAAGGGCATTTGGTTTTTTATTTCCTCTAAGTTTCGCCGATATGGAAATCATATCAATCTTTAATGCGGATGCACTGCGACGGGCAGACGTTGCTTGCTTCCTTGTTGCAATCAACCTCGTTAATCTCTATTTCTTCGCTTCCATTGCCCGCGCCAGGCTTGCCGTTCTTAAGCCGCGCTTTGCCGTCTTCGCTCATTTCCCAATATTTCGGGCAAACAGCGGCGCAGGAACCGCATCCAACGCATTTTGATTTTTCAAAAATAATTCTTACCATATGATTATTTTCCTTCCTCATAAATCTTCAAAGCTTGGTCAACGCTTTTGTTTTCAACGGTTAGCGCGTAAATTGCATTACACATACTCACTGCTTCTTTAATGCTCTTTTGATGGATATTTCTTCCGGTGGCATTGCCCTTAGCGCCGCTTTCAAGCTGGTCATAAAGTCTTTGAAGAAAAACCCTCACATCCGTGGAAGAACCGCCGGCGCAAACAACATTGGTTCTGCCTCCTGCTTTAACAGCCTCTTTGAAAATTTCTTTTGAATCCTCTCCTTCTTTTTTAGGATAATTAATTTTAACAAAATCAGCTCCGAGGCATACTGCAACTCCTGTTGCTCCCGCAATCAAGTGCGGATCTTTTTCGTCTTTTACCGCCTTACCTCTGGGATATATCCAAAGAACTGTTAAAAAGCCGTTTTTATGCGCTTCGCGCACCATTTCTGCGGCTTCCCTTAACATTTTGTCTTCATATTCGCTGCCCAGATAAATTGTATAGCCGCAAGCAAGTATTTTTAGGCCTGAATTTTTTTGAAACTCAACGACTTGCTCAACATCAACGATTTTTCCGCTATAAGGATCTTTTTGAGCAGTTTTTACAAGGTTTGTTTTTGAATTAAGTTTTACGAGATATTGGATATTTTTATAGTCAGCGCCGTATTTAGCAATAAGACCAAATTGAACGGCGAATACGCCAATCTTTGCTTTGTCCGCAACTCTGAAGAGATGCTCTGGGTCAGCATCGTCAGAATGAATTTCTTCTCCGTAAAAATCATTATTAAGATGCTCTATTTTCTGATCGCCGGCAAAAAGCATTAAACGTCCCGAACCGCGTGTAATATTCACAAAATTCTCTATGTATTTTTTCCGCATATTTTCCGGAACGTCCAATGGCACTTTAATGTCTTTTTCTTCCATAATTTTATTTTATATTAATGTTTTTTCTAATTTTTCTACAAGACCTTTATTCCCAATATATATTGGGACTCTTTGAGATATGCTCTCTGGTTTAATCTCTAATATAGACATTGAACCATTTGTTGAAGCCCCTCCCATTTTTTCTGCTATAAATGACATGGGATTGGCCTCGGCAAACAATCGCAATTTTCCGCCTGGTTTTGTAGCTAACGCAGGATAGGCGAAAATTCCGCCATAATGAAGTATTTGATTGAAATCTCCTACAAAAGCCCCTCCGTATCTTAATTTATAACCATCTTCTTCTAACCCTTCAATATATTTTCTAAAAGGCGGCAGCCAGTCCTTTCGCAATCCGCCGATGCCGTACAGCTTGCCCGGCTCTGGAATCCTTATATTTTCCTCCCTTAAAACAAATCCTTTTGAAGTGTATAAAAATTCGTGGACGCCGTTCTCTGCCGCATAAACCAAGGTTGTCACCGGACCGTATAAAATGTACATTGCGGCTATCTGGTGCTTTCCCTGGCAAGGCAAATCTTTTTTGTATATTCCGATTATTGTCCCGACTAGATTGTTGCTCTCAATATTTGACGAACCATCTAAAGGATCCAAAGTAACATTAAATATTCCATCCTTGTTAAGTTTTACTATATCAGGTTGTTCTTCGGAAACCACTGCTTTAACTAAATTTGATTTTTTAAATTCATCAATTAAAAACTGATCCGCCCATTTGTCTATAACAAGCTGAACCTCTCCGAATACATTTTTCGTGTCTGCCTTGCCTCGCCTATATGGAAGTTCGCTGCTTATAATGTTTGCCAGCTCGCTTATTTTAAGAATTAAACCGGCTAGTTCGTTGTCAATTCCTTTTAAATGTTCTTCTAATGTTTTTATCATATATGTTATGTTTATTTTCTTATTGTATCCTTTTTGAAAATTTATGTCAAAAAATCTTTATTTGATTTTTGACAGGTTTAAAATTGTTTTAATTATAGTATCAGGGTTTAAGGAAATGCTCTCTATCCCCTCTTTGACCAAAAATTCCGCGAATTCCGGATAATCGCTCGGGCCCTGTCCGCAAATTCCGCAGCCTTTTTTCTTTTCTTGACAGGTTTTAATAACCCTTCTGAGCATCTTTTTTACCGCTTCATTTCTTTCGTCGCCAATACAAGCAATCTTGGCGTTGTCTCTGTCCACTCCCAAAACCAACTGTGTAAGATCATTGGAACCGATAGACATCCCGTCAAAAATTTTCAAAAATTCATCCGCTAAAATCACATTTGAAGGAATTTCGCACATCACAATGACTTTCAAGCCATCTTTGCCTTTTTCTAATCCATATCGCTTCATTAATTCAAGTACTTCCTTCCCTCCCTCTACTGTGCGGCAAAAAGGAATTTCCATCGTAATATTTTTTAAGCCAAAAACCTCGCGCGCCTTTTTTATCGCCTGGCACTCCATTTTAAAAGCCGGCTGAAATTCTTTGTCAACATAACGACAGGCGCCTCTGAAACCAAGCATTGGATTTGATTCCTCGCCTTCAAATAACTCGCCGCCAATAAGATTTTTGTATTCATTGGTTTTGAAATCGGAAAATCGCACAATCACCTCTTTGGGATAAAACGCGGCCGCAATTATGCCAACGCCTTCGGCTAATTTATCCACAAAATATTGCTTTTTATCTTGATACCCAACTGTTATCTCGTCTATCTGCTTAATTATTGATTTTATTTTTAACTTTTCATAATGATATAGGGCTAATGGATGAATTCTGATTTTTTCCGCAATAATAAATTCCTCCCTTGCCAATCCAACGCCGTCATTCGGTAAAAACGAGGTCTTAAAAGCAATATCCGGCGCGGCGATATTAATCATTATCTTTGTTTTCAACTTCGGAATTTTCTTCAAATTGTATTTTTTAATTCTAAAAGGAATTTTACCCTGATAAACCTTGCCGTTTAACCCTTGCGCGCAATCAACTGTTATCTCCTGTTTATTTCTTAAAATTTTAGTTGCGTTTTTTGTCCCCACAATACAAGGTATCCCTAACTCTCTGGCTACTATTGCTGAATGGCAGGTTTTTCCGCCTTCATTAGTAATAATAGCCGAGGCGAGCCGCATTATCGGCACCCAGTCAGGATCAGTAATTTTTGTTACCAAAATTTCGCCTTTCTTAAATTCTGAAATTTTAGAAATGTCTTTGATAATACGAACTTTTCCCTGGCCGATTTTATTCCCGATGGCAATCCCTTCCAGGATTGGTTTTTGTTTAGTTTGAACCTGGTATTCTTGATAGGTTTTAATTTCTTTTGGCGCGTGAACTGTTTCCGGCCTTGCCTGGACAATAAATAATTGCTTGGTTTTTCCATCCTTTGCCCATTCAATATCCTGTGGCGTCTTATAATGTTGCTCAATCTGCGCTGCCCAATTTGCCAGAATTAGAATTTCCTTGTCAGTAACAGAAAATTCTGCCTGATTTTTTAACGAAACTTTAATCTCTTTCAAGCCGCTGTCTTTGCCATAGATGTATTTATTTGTTTTTCTTCCTAAATTTTTGGAAATTATGGATTTATATCCTTGTTTCAGGGTTGGTTTGAAAACATAAAATTCGTCCGGCGTAATTTTTCCTTTGACAATCATTTCGCCAATTCCCCATGTAGAATTGATTAAAACCACATTTTGAAAGCCTGTTTCAGTGTCAAGAGTAAATATTATTCCCGCCGAAGCCAAATCAGACCGAACCATTTTTTGAATTCCCACTGACAAAGCGATTTTCAGATGATTAAATCTTTTTTCTTCGCGATAAGCTATGGCCCTGTCGGTAAATAAAGAAGCAATACAATTTTTGATGGATTTTAATAAATCTTCTTCTCCGTAAACATTAAGGTAGGTCTCGTGCTGTCCCGCGAAAGACGCGCTTGGAAGGTCTTCAGCTGTTGCCGAACTTCTTACCGCGACGTCGGTATTTTTCTGATTATATTTCTGCGACAACTTTTGATAATCTCTCAAAATTTCTTTTTTCAGGTCTTGCGGAAATTCGGCTTTTAAAATCAATTGCCGCGCCGCATTTCCGGTTTTTTTGAGCGATTTTATGCTATTAGGATTAAATTTGCTAAAAATTTCTTTCAGTTTTTTATCTATTTTATTCTCCCGCAAAAAATACCAGTAAGCATGGGAAGTCAAAACAAACCCGTCAGGGATATTAATCCCCTTTTTAGTCAGCTTTGAAAACATCTCCCCAAGCGAAGCGTTCTTACCCCCTACCAATGCCACGTCATCTTTTGAGATTTCCTTATACCAAAGTATATTTTTTTGCGATTTTTTCATAGAATTTTGTATAACACATATAACACGGCCGTTCTATATGTGTTATATCTTATATTTATATTTTCAATTTTTTATTATTTTTTGGATTCTCTCTACGCTTTTCGGGTTGGCTAATGTGGACAAATCGCCTAATTCCTCGCCAGTGAATAATTTTTTTAGAATTCTACGCATAATTTTGCCTGAGCGGGTTTTCGGCAAATCATCAACCAAATAAATCTGCTTTGGCTTGGCAATGGGCCCGATTTCTTTCCTGAGCTGAATTATAACTTCTTTTTTAACCTCTTCAATGTTTCCAGCTTTTTTCAAGACAATAAAAATCACCGGCGCTTCTCCTTTTATTTCATCAAAAATTCCTATTGCGGCGCTTTCGCTGATAATTTTTAGTTTTGAAACAGCGTCTTCCAATTCGCCGGTGCTTAAACGATGTCCGGCTGTTTTTATCACATCATCCACTCGGCCGATAATCCGAATTAAATTATTTTTATCTTTATAGGCAGCGTCGCTGGTAAAGTAAATCTTCTTGCCATATTTTTTCCAATAAGTATCTAAATATTTTTTGGGATTTTTGTAAATTCCCCGCAAAAGTCCGGGACAAAAAGGAGGAAGAAGAACTAAATTTCCATTTTTAATATCAAATTTTATTCCCGGAAAAGGCAATCCGGTAAAAGCCGGCTTAAAAGGGCCAATGCCTGGCAAAGAGGTTATTAAAATCCCGCCTGTTTCGGTCTGCCACCAGGTATCCACGACAGGGCATCTTTCTTGTCCAACATTTTTGAAATACCATTGCCATGTTGATTCATCTATCGGCTCGCCCACCGAGCCTAATAACCGCAAACTCTCAAAATTAATTCCCTTAAGAAGACCAGTCCCGTATTTGGCAAACATCCTTACGGCCGTGGGCGCGGTATAAAAGACGCTTACTTTATATTTCTCAATAATTTTCGCCCACCTGCGCGGCTCGGGCCAATCTATCCCGCCCTCGTAAATAAGAAAAGTCGCGCCATTAAGCAAGGGTGAATAACAGCTATATGTATGGCCGGTAATCCAGCCCAAATCAGCGGTAGACCAAAAAATATCTTCATCGCGCCAGTCAAATATCCATTTTCCGGTAAACTTTGCCTGAACAGTATAACCGCCGCAGACGTGAACCGTGCCCTTTGGCTTGCCCGTGGAACCGCTTGTGTAAAGAATAAATAATGTGTCTTCGGAATCCATTATTTCTGGTTCGCAAAAATCAGGTTGATTTTTAGCTAAATCTTCCCACCAAAAATCTCTTGCTTTTTCCATTTTTACTTTATTCCCGGCTCGCTTTGCCACAATAACTTTTTTCACTTTTGTTCCCTTAATCCCGTCATCCGCGTTTTTCTTCAAATCAATAATTTTTCCCCGGCGCCAATAACCGTCTGCGGTAATTAAAATTTTTGCGCCTGTATCTTGAAGCCGAATTTTGAGCGCGGTTGAAGAAAAAGCGGAAAAAACAACAGAGTGAACAGCTCCAATCCTGGCGCAGGCAAGCATTGATATCACTGCCTCTGGAATCATTGGCAGATAAATTCCTATTCTATCTCCTTTTTTCACTCCCAATTTTTTCAGAGCGTTAGCAAATTGATTGACTTCTCTGAAAAGTTTTTCATAGGTAAATGTCCTGAATTTTTCCTGTATCGGTTCCGGCTCCCAAATTAAAGCCGGCTTATTTTTAATACTTTCCCAGCCCAAAGAATTGCGCTCAAAGATATTTGAAGTAATGTTTATTTTCCCGTTAACAAACCATTGAAAACGCGGCGGCTTGTGGACAAAGGTTTTCTTCCATTTTTGTTCCCCTGTTAAATTGCCTTTGGCACTATTTAACGGGGTAAACCAAAAAAGTTGTTTTGCCAAATTTTCCCAAAATTTAATCGGGTTTTTTGCCGCTTCTTTGTAAATCTTTTTATCATTCACCCACGCCCTCTTTTCGAATTCCTTGGAAGGAAAATACAAATTTCCTTTTTTAATTAGTTTTTTTCTCATTATTTTAGTATATATCAATTTTTATTATACACCAAATATCTAAACAAAAAAGCCGTCCTTTCGGACAGCCAAAAAGTAATAAAAATGAAAAGATTATTAATATCAAACATCAAACCATTTTGTCGCTTTTCCACTTTTGCGCAAAAGTGGAAAAGTGGAATTTTTATTGGTTGTTTATTTTAGAACTTTTAAAGCTTCTTGCTTTTATTATATACCTGCTTTTATTATGTACTAATTACATTTGTAAATCAAAAAAAAAGCCACCCGCGAGGATGGCTAAAAATATACACATCCCTAATTTTTCCTGTTAATCAAATTTTCAGGTCAAATTTCAGAACCCCGCACCTTTTGTGAGTCGTGCTTTGCGCAAAAAAAAGAGATTGTCTACAAAAGGTGCGGGGAGAAAAATAAAGTTGACTACATTTTTTATCCATTAGGAGTTATTTACAGCCGATTTCTGTTATAGCCGTACTACCAAAGGCAGAATACGACTTCGTGTGGGTGTCAAAGGTGTCACAGTAAATCTCCCGAGGTGGCCTGTAGTAGCATCCGCACCACCGGTTAGGATCGCAGCCGCCGGTTCTTCCGAAAGAGCAATAACCAACGCGGTCACCCCAACCACCGGAACTCTTGCTGTACGAATAATAGGTGCATTTCGGATCATTATTGCTCCAATTACACGCATTTACTGTACAGCAAGTCGTTTTATTATTTCCACAATAATCTCCCCCTGTATTACAATCAGGGTTAATTGAACTGGCGTGCGTGTTCCAATTCCCAGCCCGTGCCCACCCGCTCGGGCAAGAACTTCTAGAAAATTTGCAGACCTCAGTATTTGTCCCATCGCCGCTGATTCCAGTTATCATGCCGCCAGCATTCACGCAGTGCTGGCGCGTGTGCGTTACTCCAGAGTAACCTATCAAGCCGCTCAGGTATCCGCGGTCCATAAACTGCCAGGCGGCTCCATCGTAGTACTTCATTAGGTTTGAATTTGCATCAAAATATACCTGGCCCCTTACAGGACTACTCGGCGGAGTTGTTTGGGGATTAAAAACTATTGAATCAAAAATACTGCCCCCGCCGCTCGGCCATGTTGTTTTTTTTACTCCGCCCAAGATGATTCCTTTACTCACATTCAAATCGCCGGATATAGTAATATTGCCGCTGGAGTCAATCTTCATTCTCTGTGTTCCGCTGGTATACATCTTGATTTCATTGCCAGCGAGATAAACCGGAGATGTTTCAGCTGAGTTTCCTTTGAGAAATAGATCATTGTAACCTATTATTGCGTTAACATTTGTAAGATTTCCTTCGGAATGAGTGGCGTCGGTTAAAGATACTGCTCCGTTTATCAAACGGAGAGGCGGAGCCATATTGCCGCCGGGAGGACTCATTGTTGGCTCTGTCCAGGCCAGGACAATATAACCGAGCAGCAAGGAAACTGTCAGAACGCCTAAACACAGAGGGATAATTTTGTATGAAATTTGCTTTGCCATATTATTTTATTTTCAAGCGAGCGAGAGAAGTCCGAATGAGCTTGCTCGTTCGGACTTCCGAGCGAACGCAGAAAAGAAGGTTATAGCTTTGCTATGTTCTTATTTTAGTAAAATTTCAGAAAAATACCTACGAATAACTACAATTTCTTGCCGATGAATTCCGCAAACTCCACTAAACGACAGGCGTAGCCGAATTCATTGTCGTACCAGGCAACCACTTTCACTAAATTATCCTGCGCCATTGTCAAACTGGCGTCAACAATAGAGGAAAAAGAATTGCCAATGTAATCAGAAGAAACCAAAGGTTTTTCCTCTACATCTAAAATTCCCTTGAAATTATCCTGCTCGCGCGCTTTTTTGAGAACGTTGTTCACTTCTTCGCTATTGGTCTTTTTTTCCACTGAACAAACCAAATCAACCACCGAAACGTTTGGAGTTGGCACTCTCAAGGCAATTCCGTCTAATTTTCCCTGCAATCCAGGGATTACTTTGCCGATTGCTTTTGTGGCTCCGGTAGTGGTCGGAATAATATTTAAAGCCGCTGCCCTTGCCCTGCGCAAATCTTTGTGCGGCAGGTCTAAAAGTTTTTGATCGCTGGTATAACTGTGGATAGTGGTCATAAACCCTGAAACAATTTTGAAATTATCGTTCAAGACCTTTGCTACCGGCGCCAGACAATTGGTTGTGCAGGAGCCCATATCCATAATCTCGTGTTTTTTCGGGTCAAAATCCTGGGCATTGATGCCTAAAATAAAAGACGGAATTTCCGGACTCTTACCGGGTGCCGAAATTATAACTTTTTTCGCTCCGGCTTTAATGTGTTTTTTTGCGTCTTCGGATTTCCTGAAAATTCCGGTGCATTCAAAAACAACATCTACGCCTAATTTTTTCCAAGGTAAATTGCCCGGGTCTTTTTCCTGAAAAATTTTAATTTCTTTTTTATGCACTATAAGAGAATTTTCAGTAAATTCTACCGGCTTTTGATAAATTCCGTAAACCGAATCGTATTTCAAAAGATGGGCCAAAATTTTTGGCTCTGTCAAATCATTAATCGCAGCCACTTCCAAATCAGGATGCTCATCAATTATTCGTTTGAGAACTAATCGGCCAATTCGGCCAAAACCATTTATAGCGATTTTTATTGCCATAAAAATAATTTTAAATTATAAAATTTTCTTAGTCCTTAATATCCAACAATTGCGAAATTCTCTCCCTGTCAAACCCCACCACAATCTCGTCGTCTATCTCAAGAACAGGCACTCCCATCTGGCCTGATTTTTTAATCATTTCTTCCCTTGCTTCAGCGTCCTGGGCAACGTCAATATCCTCAAACTCAATATTGTTCTCTTTCAAGAATTCTTTGAGAGTAACGCAGTATGGACAGCTGCTGGTGCTAAAAACACGAACTTTTTTCATAATGATTAAATAACAGGGTGGCGCCGATCGCTCCGGCAAAACCCTTAAACTTGGTTATTTTTATTTTAACATTTTTCTTGGATATTGGCGAAAGAACTCTTTTTTGAATTTCTTTTCTTGCTGATTTCATAAAAAATTTATTTGCCCCTGAAATCCCGCCGCCGATTACAATCACTTCCGGATCTAAAATGTTAATAATATTTGCCAATCCAATTCCTAAATTTCTCCCAAATTCTTGCCAAATCTTTTGAGCCGACTTGTCTCCTTTTACGGCTAATTTATTTAATTCTTGCGCGGAAATTCTTGTTCTTCGTTTTATATATTTCTGAGAAGCGTATTCTTCAAAACAACCAATACTTCCGCAGCTGCATTTCAAACCGTCAAACTTGATTGTCATATGTCCTATTTCTCCGGCGTTTCCAAAAAAGCCCTGATATATTCTGTCCCCTACCACTATTCCGCTGCCTAATCCGCTGCCAAGAGTAATTCCAACAACTATCTCGGCGCCTTTTCCAACTCCTGTTCTTGCTTCTGCCAAAATAAAACAATTAGCGTCGTTTTCTATCTTAGTTTTTATATTCAAATCTTTTTCAATAATTTCAGGCAAAGCGCAATTTTTGAGCCCTATTAGATTCGGCGGATTAAGAATTAAATCTCTTTTTTTATTAAGTGGACCGGGAACCCCGATTCCAATTCCAAAAATTTTAGAAAGACCGGGCTTTATGGCTATTTCTCTGATATTTTTCTCAAGAACTTCAATTATTTCTTTTTTGGTCTTCGGCGTAGAAATCTTTCGGCTTCTTAAAACAACTAAATCTTTCAACAAAACAAATCTTGTATTAGTCGCCCCAATATCAATGCCTATGATATGCATAAATTATTCTATTTGGTTAATCAAATCCTGAACATCGCTGCAAACTTCAGTGGGCTGATTCTGGGTTAATTTGCAAATTATAGCGGTTAAGGCATTAGATTCTTCTTCCTCGCCGGCTCTTTGTCCGGAACCAACTCTGTAATACTTGCATCCCAAAACCAAGGTTGGTATGCTGCCGCCGCTGTATTTTGAAAATACATCCATATCTTCATCTGAATCCATATTATTGTGAAAAGCCGCGCTTCCTTCAAATTTTGTCATAACCCTCTCTATCACAGAGTGTTGCCATCCGCAATGCGGGCATCCTTCAGAACCAAAAAAATATACAATCGGCTTGCCATCTTCCTCGCAAATCTCGTCTTCGGTTATTGAAAAATTGCCAATGGTTTGTTTTTGCTCTTGTTGTTCGGGTTGCTCATTCTCCGCCTCTTCCAAAACAATAAACTGAGGAAAGAAAAGCTTTCCGTCTTTAGTAATATATGTATCAAATTCCTCTTCTTCTATCTTGAGTTTTATCTTATATAAGCCCCTTTCTTCAATGATTTCTATCAAAGAAGCTGTTATTCCTTTTTGCTCAAGACTCTTATTAATAAAAATCATGGCTTTTTCCGCGGCTTCATCGCCGGATAAAATATCTTTCTCACTTCCCAATGTAGTATAAATGACCGCGCCAACAACCAAAATCCCAATAACTCCGATTGCTAAAAATATCAAATTTTTCTTGGATTGAAATAAATTTATCATCATATAATTGTTCTTTCGGTTGAAATACAAAAGTAAACTTTTGTATTTCTTCCTCACCCTCAATTATAATCACTTATAAATTTTTGTCAAATTTTTGCCAGTTTTAAAATTTTTGGCATTAAATCTGTTTGTTTTATTTTTTTGAAATTGCCTTTTGCGCAAGTACGCTCGGAAAATTGAGAAACATTGTCTTTTCCATCGCCAAAAATCAAGATCGGTATTGGTTCAAGGCAATGAGCTTTCATATTACAGCAAGTGGAATGGTCTGCCGTAATTACGATAAGAGCATTTTTCAGACATAAAATAGATTTTATATTTTTGTCAATTTTTTCTATAAATTTTTTCTTACCGATAAAATCATTGTCGTGGGCAAAAGTGTCTGTCGCTTTAATATGAAGAAACACAAAGTTATATTTTCTTAACGCGTTTTTCGCCACACGAAATTTTGCTTTGAGGTTGGTGTCTGCCATACCGGTCGCGCCTTTAACTTTAATCAAATCCATTCCTAAAATTTTTGCCACGCCCTTGTATAATCCGCCGCCGGCAACGCAAGCAGCGCTTAAATTATATCTCTCTTTGAAACTTGGAGTTTTTTTGAACTTGCCGGCGCCCCTGACTAAAAGATAATTAGCCGGCAAAAGCCCTTGTTTTTCCCTTTTTCTGTTCAAAAAATGGTCTTTTAATATATGATGGACTCTGGCTAAATATTCACTCAAAACATCAGCAGTGAATTTCGCTTCTCTTGATTGATTCAAGGGAATAATTTTTTTAATTTTTACTTTATTTTTATGAGAATCGTTGTCTGAAATCCCCGATGACAGCTGTTTAAGGTTCAACCTTAAACACTTCAAAAGCAAAACGGCGCGGTGGCCAAAAGATCTTTTGATTAAAAATTTCACCCCTTTAATCTTTATTTTTGACAATGCTTTTATCAATGGTTGGGTTTTTTCTATTCTTCCGGCTCGCCGGTCAATAATTTTAAAATTCTTATCTACCGTGGCAAAATTCACCCGCAAGGCAACGTCTCCGGCGTTCATTTTCATCCCCGCTCCAACAGCTTCATAGGGTCCCCTGCCTAAAAAATAATTTTGATAGCCGAACAAGGCGATGTGAGCGCCTTCTGAAGTTGGTTCTTTCTCCTGCGAAAACAAAAAAGGAGTTATTAAACCGCAAACTCCTTGCTTTGCCATATAATCCAAATTCGGTGTTTTCGCCGCGTCCAGCGGCGTCCTATCACCCAACTTCGCAATGGGCCTGTCTCCAAGGCCATCTATAATAACTAATAAAATTTTCATTAACCCTCATCTATGAATAAATACGAATAATTGTAAGCGAGGCGAATAAAAATTTTTAGTATGGGGTGGTTGGGCGGGTCTGTTTACTAAAAATTTTCATTTGCCGAGCGCATCTCTTCTTCAATTCTCAACAGGCGATTATACTTCGCTAATCGCTCGCCGCGGGCAGGGGCGCCCGCTTTTATAAAATCAGCTGAAATTCCGACTGCCAAATCAGCGATAAAATCATCATTTGTTTCGCCGCTCCGGTGAGAAACCATTATTTTCCAGCCAAATGACCGAGCAATCTTTGTTGCTTCTATTGCTTCGGTTACTGTTCCGATTTGATTTGGCTTCAATAAGAGCCCGTTGCAGGCATTTTTCTCATGCGCCTCTCTTATCCTTTTCGGATTAGTACATAAAAGGTCGTCCCCAATTATCAATAATTTTGAACTTTGAACTTTGAACTTTGAACTTAATTCCTTCCACCCTTTCCAATCGTCTTCGCTAAAAGGATCTTCCAAAGCAATAATGGGATATTTTTTGATTAAATCTAAATAATAATTCACAAGTCCTTTTTGGCTAAAAACTTTGAATTTTGTTTTATATTTTCCGTTGGAACCCCCACTACCAAATTTTTGGTGGGGGGGCAAGTAAAATTGCGACGCGGCAACATCCAGAACGATTTTTACCCTGTTAGCATAACCCGCCTTTCCAATCGCTTCCATAATTAAATCTAACGCTTGTTCCGGAAATCTAATTGGGGGCGCAAAACCGCCTTCATCGCCGATATTTATTGCTGATTTTCCAAATTTCTTTTGTAAAATCTGTTTTAAGGTATGATAAATCTCGGAGGCGGCTTGCAGGTTTTTTGAAAACTTTTTGAATTGCGGCGCAATCATAAATTCCTGGAAATCCAGGTCATTGCCGGCGTGCGCGCCGCCGTTAATAACATTAAAACAAGGGAATGGCAGTTTTACCGAGGCCTGTCCTCGTCTAACTTCTCGCCCGGCTTCCTGATAAACTTCTTTAATATGCTGATACAAGGGAATATTTTTTGCTGCGGCGCTCGTACGGCACGCGGCAATTGAAACGGCTAAAATCGCGTTGGCGCCCAACCGCGATTTATTTTTCGTCCCGTCCAATTTAATGAGCAACTCGTCTATCTCTTTTTGTTTAGCCGCGTCTTTTCCTTTTAATTTTGGTCCAATAATTTTGTTTACATTCCTTACCGCTTTCAAAACGCCTTTCCCTTGATATCTCTTGCCTTTGTCTCTTAATTCTGTTGCCTCTCGTTTTCCCGTTGAAGCGCCTGAAGGAACCGAAGCAAAAAAAACCCCGGCATCGGTTTCAACCTCTGCTTCCACTGTGGGATTGCCGCGCGAGTCCAAAATCTCCCGCGCTTTTATTGATTTGATTTTTGAATTTTTCATTTTTATGCGAATTTTGGGCATTGCTTAACTCGGTTAAGCAATGGCCCTGATTTGTTGGGACAAATACTTGCCGGCAAAAATGGCTGCTTTTGCGCCTTCGCCTGCCGCCGCCACAATTTGTTTTATCGCTGTATCTGTAACATCGCCCGCGGCAAAAAGACCCGAGGTTTTGGTTTCGCAAGTTCCGGGATTTATTTTAATCTCGTCTTTCTTGTTAAAATCAACCAAATCTTTGACAAAAGAAGTTGCGGGATGGCTGCCGATTTCAATAAAAACGCCCGCGCAATTGAGAGTTTTTGTCTTCCCAAAACCGCGGTCCTGATAAACTATTGAATTCACGAAGTCATCCCCCTGAATTTTTTTGAGAAGAACCGAGGTTATTATTTCAATTTTCCCCAAAGCCCGGGCTTTCTCCTGATTTATGGCGTCGGCTTTAATCTTTGAAGCATGCTCTAAAATATAAATTTTTCGCGCGTAATTGCTTAAAGCCAAACCAGCTTCAAATCCGGCGTTGCCGCCGCCAATTACTGCCACGGTTTTGTCCTGAAACATTGGCGCGTCGCAAATAGTGCAATAAGAAACGCCTCGCCCGATAAATTCTTTCTCTCCCGGAACCTCAATGGAACGAGGGTCCGCGCCCGAAGTGATAATTACCGCCCTTGCTTCAAATTGTTTTTTTTCTTTTGTCGCGATAATAAAATTCTCTTTGCTTTTTTTAATTTTGCGAACTTCGCCTTGCTCTATGTCAGGATTAAATTTTTTCAAATGGCTTGTAAATTTCTGAATAAGTTCCAAACCGCTAATGTCGGCGAATCCGGGATAATTTTCAATCGCCACCGCTTTTCTCGCTATCTGCCCGCCAAAACTCTTGGTAATTAACAATATTTTCAATTTTTCCCGCGCGGCGTAAATACCCGCAGTAATGCCTGCGGGTCCGGCGCCGATTATGATGAGATCGTAGATATTTTGAGACATTATTCGGGCAGGATGCACAAACTATTATTAAACCGATTGATGTAATTAAACAAGCCAATGATAGAAACAATCTCAACTATTTCCGCCTCTGAATAATTTTCTCTGAATTTTTCCAAAAGCCCGGGGGTGCAGACATTTGCTTTCAGGGTAATTTCTTTAACTAATTTGAAAAGATTTTTTTCCTTTTCCGGCAGGTTTTCTATTTTTTTGAGATTTTTCAGGCTCTCGGCTTTAGCTCCCATTGTCTCCAGCATTTTTGAGGTTACGTCAACGCAAAAAGGGCAGCGAAGGGTTTCTGAAACCATATAAGCGATTTTCCATTTCAAACAACGTTCTATTTTTTCGTTACTCATTATTACATTAAATAATTCTTTGAATTCCTTCAAAATTTTGGGACAATGAGCCATTATTTTCATCCATTCCGGAACCTTTTTCCCTTGTCCCTCAAATTCCTGATAAATCTCTTTAATTATGTCCTCTGTTTGATTTTTTTCTAAAGAATGAATTATCGCCATATTTTTGAAATTTCACATTATCTCCTTTAGGTATTCCCTCAGTTCCGGCCCGAACTTGGGATGTTTCAAAGAAAGATAAAAATTTGATTTCAGCCAATTAATCTTGTCGCCGCACTCCAGCCAGTGCCCCTCAAATTCATATCCGTAAACCGCTTTGTTGTCTTCTATCATTTTATTCAACGCCTCGGCTAAAATTATTTCGCCCCTTTTATTGGGACGCATTTTCTTGAGACAATCAAAAACCTCCGAAGTAATAATATATCTTCCCACTATGGCTAAATTAGACGGCGCTTCTTCAAAGGACGGCTTCTCAATGATTTTTTTAATTTTGTAAAGCCTGTTAGCGATTTTTTCCACCTTGACTACTCCGTAACGAGAAATTTTTTCCTTTGTCATTTTCTTCAGGGCGATAACCGGCTTTTGGCAGGTTTTAAAAACTTTAACAAGCTGGGCAACGCAGGGAACTCTTGAATCAATAATATCGTCCGGAAACAAAACAGCCGCGGGCTCCTTGCCGATAAGATTTCCCGCCTGCGAAATAGCATGACCGTCGCCCAGAGGGTGTTTTTGAGAAACCGATAAAAAAGAAATATTTTCGGAAATTTCGTTCAATTTTTTCAATTCCGTTAAAAGGTCTTCCTGCCCCCGCTCTTTAAGAATTTTCTCCAATTCCAAGGACCTCTTAAAATATTCCAGGACATTTTTTCTCTTGGGCCGGGTCACAAAAATGATATCCTGGTCCACCCCGGAAGCCCGAATCTCTTCTATCGCGTATTGAATCATTGGCTTATCAATCAAAGGCAAAAGCTCCTTGGGTAAAATTTTAGACAAAGATAAAAATCTTGTTCCCATGCCGGCCGTGGGAATAATGGCTTTTTTGATTATATTGTAAGTGATTTTCTCAGCCATAATAAAACAAATGAAACTAATCGGACTTATTTCTTTTCCGCAAAAAAGCCGGAATGTTCCATTTCTCTTCCTCTGCCCACATTTCTTTTTCTATCCGCTCTGTTTCTTTTTTCAAATCCAAAGCGTTCTTCCTGATTTTTTGGTCAGAAGCAGAAAGGGAATTATGATTTAAGCCCGAAGTTTGCTGAATCCTTGCTCCTTTCTCGCGCGGCTTATTGTTGCCGGACAAAGAAGAACCAAAAGAAGGGACCGATTTCTTCCTTCTTGGTTTAGATATTTTTTTTATTTTTTGTCCGGGTTTGCTTTGCAGAACAGGAAGCTTTTTTTTGGGAGAAACAATCAAGCGTGGCCGGGTAGTTCTTGCCGGCAAAAGAACCGGTTGTTTTGATTTTTCTTTAACAGGGCGAACTTGCTTCTTCTTTGGTTTCTTCTTTGGTTTCTCCTTTGGTTTCTCCTTTGGTTTCTCCTCTTCCGTTTTCCTCCCGGTCGCCAGCAAAGTTATCCTGAGATTATCTTGATTGCGCGGAAATCTGTCATACGAAACTCCAAAAACTATTTTTGCCTGTCTATTGTAATCAACAATGGTTTTGCTAATCTGCTCCACTTCTTTCATTTTCAAATCTCTTGGCGCCGTAATATTAAACAAAATTTTCTCGGGAATCAAACGCAGGGAAAAAGAATAAGATGAACCGGCGCCCCCGATATTGTACTCGCTTAAGGGATTATAAAGAACTTTCTTTACCGCTTCCTCCGCCCGGTTGGGGCCCGCGGCTTTCACGCTGTTAAGATAAGCTATTTTTACCCCTTCCTTGGAAATAAGAGAAGAGTCCCCTAAAATCATTTTCAGGTCCGCAAAATCAATATTGATTAATCCGGGCAAATAAATCATTTCCACCAGTCCCTCCAGGGTCTCGGCCAACGCTTTGTTGACAAAGGAAAACGCGTCTTTCAACGGGGTTTTGCGGTCAATAACTTGAAAAATTCTTTCATTGGGAAAAGTGGTAAGGGTATTTATTCTGGGAGCAATTTTTTCTAAACTATTTCTGGCGATTTGAAATTTCTTTTCTCCCTCAAAAACAAAGGGCAAAGTAAAAACACCGAGACAATTTTTCTTAAGTTCCTGGGAAATCTCGGCAAAAACCGGCGCCGCGCCGGAGCCGGTTCCGCCGCCCAGACAGGCGACTAAAATAACTAAATCAATTCCTTCAAAAAGTTTGGCTATTCTTTCTCTTTCCTTCAAGGCGGCCGTTCTCCCCAAATGAGGATTCATTCCGCATCCCAAACCTTGGGTCAAATCCCTGCCAAATTGGAAACGTTTTACCCCGGAAGACATCTGCCCAAGGGCCTGGCTGTCGGTGTTTGCGGCGACAAAACTTACCCTCTTTATTTTCAGGGCAAGCTCGTTAATAATTGTGTTTCCGCCGCCGCCAATTCCAATAATCCTGATTTTGGATTTATAGATTTCATTTTCTTTGCCAACAACGCCAAGGTTCGGCTTTTTTTTATTCGCGATTTTCTTTAATTTTTTTGATTTCTTCGGTTTCTTTACTGATTTTCTTGCCCTGTTAAATAATTTCGCTGTGCGCGAAATTCCCTTTCGCCTCCGTGGCGAGAGGGATTTAACAGGGTGAACCTTCTTAACTTTGTTGATAAATTTCTTGGTTTTCTTCCTTTTTGTTTTTTTTATTTTTTTTGTTTTTTTCATAATTGCGAGTGAGGGAGAAATGCGAAAATTCATTTTCGCATTTCGACCGAACGAAGTAATTAGAAGGTTCTATCTCGCCACGTTGGAAACGGGGCGAGATAGGTTCTTATATTACTTTACTTTATTGTATTCTTTTGGGAGAAATTTACCACGTCCTTGATTAAACCGTTGGAGATATAAAAGGTTTTGCCTTCATCGTTCTCTAAAACCGTGGAACGCATGGTAATCCTTTTCACCCGGCCTTCAAAACTGCCTATTTTCACCTTGTCTCCAATGCCGTACTGGTTTTCAATCAAAATAAACAAACCGGAGACAAAATCCTTAACAATGGACTGGGCGCCAAAGCCAACAGCCAAACCAAGAATTCCCACTCCCGCTAAAATCGGCGTAATATCTACGCCGAAAAGTTTTAGAACGAGCAAAAAAACAATGATATAAATAATGATGTTGCCGGTAGTAATCAATATATCGCCCAGGGTTTTCACTCTTTTCTCTAAGGCCGAATTCTCGGCCTCGTCTTTGTCCTTCATTAATTTAATTCCCTTTTGAACGAATTTTTTCAAAACCAGCCGGCCGCCGAAAAACAAAACCAAAATCCAAATAACGCTTTTAATGATATCCAAAATATATTGTTCCATACACCTTTATTATACTTAATTTATTTATAATTTTGCAAGTAAGAAAGGATATCCCCGCCTCAACGGGGTCTCATTTTATTATTTTCGTTTTTATATTGCCGACAATATCAACGGTCTCTTTTTTAGCATATGAAAAAATTTGATTTATAAATTTTTCTATTTCATCCTTTGTATGTTTTAAATTATAATATTTTGACGGATACCCGGCCAACTCCATAAAACCAACTCCTTTTACTTTCTTGCCGTTAAATAAACCGCTCACATTAATCGGTCCCTCCCAATAATTGATTGGGCCGTATATAATTTCTTGTTCTTTTATTAACGGAGCAACTTCTAAATTGATATTTTTTGACAACGCTTTAATCCTCCATGTTAAAGGATAAACGGCTTTGGTTTTCGGACTTGTCCACGTGGTTCCCAAAGGCGTAAATTCAACTTTCTCAAAATGCTCCTGCCTGTTGTCGGGATATGATACGCTTGCCAGATATGTTTTATTTTTTGCGTCATCGTATTCAAAGCAGACAATTTCTGTTTTATTGTCCAGCTGTATTGAAAACCAATTCCACTTATTTTTTGAATACGTTGTATCTGCCCACTGATGATCCATCCAGAACTTCCCGGTTACGTCTATCCATTTATTTTTAATTTTAATTTTCCCATCTGTTTTTAAGTTAGTCAAAGAATAATAAAAAACTTTCCTGGTCTTAAGGTCAACATATCCGTCCCCGCCTTCCAATAATGGTTTTTTAACCGATATCAACCTTAAATCTACATTTTTATCTTTTAAGCGATATACAAATTTTTGCGTTTCCTCAATAACGCGATTCACATAGCCGGTTATAACCATTGGACTTGTATAATTTATAAAAAGCAGGGGCTTTGAAAAACTATCTTCCGAAAGAATGGAAATATAATCAATATACGGATAAAATTTATTATTATTTATATCTGACAAAATAGAGTGCGAGAAATAAAGTATATTAATCGGCGACTTGGTTAAAAATGGAATCTTCATCTTTCTAACATTGACTTTGAACAAACAACTCATAAAAGCGTAATCCTTGTTATATTTGTCTTTCAAATGTCCGTTAAAATACCACCACTCAATGGCATGGTCGTGCCCTTGTTCGTCCTCTGGAAATTTTATTGGTTTGAATTTTTCTTTTGCCATACACCTCGTTCTTTCTTTCTATCAAAAAACCGCGCTTCTGGCAATTCCTTTTTGTTGCATTTAAAATTTTTAATTGCTACAATGAAAGTATGAGAAAACATATAGAAAAAATTCCAATGGAAGAATTAAAACCATTGGAAAAATTGAAACCAAAAGTTAAAAAAGGAAAAGAAAGTTTAACGCAATTAAAAGAACGGTTGAAATTATACGAAATAACAGAACAAGTAAAGCCGGAAGCCATTGAAGAGGTTAAGGCAAAAATCAAGAAAAAAGAATGGGAGATAGAAAATATGGATCGTAAGCGGCCTGAGGCAAAGGGCAAAGAGACTAAATTGCGCAGACACGTATTTATTCTGGAAACAGGCAAATTAAAGGACGCGCAGGATTTGTAAAATTCAAAAAATATCCCCAAACAAAAAATCGCCCTCTCGGCGATTTTTTATTTCTTACGGCGCGCCTCGGTTCTTTTTTCCCGAGCGGCTCGTTTCGCGCTGATTTCGCGTAAAAAAACTTTTCTTATCCGGATATTTTTTGGAGTAATTTCCACAAGCTCGTCATCATTGATATAAACCAGAGCGTCTTCCAAGTCCATAATTTTCGGTTCGTTAAAATGCTCGGTCGTACCCTCGCCGCGCGAACGCATATTAGAAAGCTGTTTTTCCTTGCAGACATTCACTCTGATATCTCCACTTCTTGAATTTTGGCCGACTATTTGGCCTTCGTAGACTTTGACGCCCGGTCCCAGAAACAAAACTCCCCTGCTTTGAACGTTTCTTAATCCGTATAAATTGGTCGTACCTGTTTTGTGCGCCACCAAAGAACCATGATTTCTTTCTTTCCAATTGCCGGAATCCGCTTGATATTGATAAAAATTAGCGTTAATAACACCCGTGCCTTTAGTGTCGGTCAGGAATTCGCTCCGGTATCCGAAAAGGCCTCTGGTCGGAATAATAAATTCCAAAAAAACCGTGTCGCCAACATTCTTCATATCAACCAACTTTCCTTTTCTGCTATTCAACTTTTGAATAACAAAACCAAAGAATTTCTCCGGCGCCTCAACATAAACTTTTTCAAACGGCGCCATTTTCTGCCCATTAATTTCCTTAACAATCACCTGAGGCCTGGAAACCTGCAATTCATAACCCTCGCGGCGTATTCTTTCAATGAAAATAGCCAAATGCAGCTCTCCACGTCCTGAAACCGTCCAACTGACGCTCGTTAATTCTTCAATGTTTAAAGCGACATCGGTTTCCAATTCTTTATAGAGCCTTTCTTTTACTTGGCGCGAAGTTGAAAACTTTCCTTCTTTGCCGGCAAACGGAGAATTATTGACCAAAAATGTCATTTTAACGGTCGGCTCCTCTATGTTGATTAAAGGCAGGGCTTTTGGATCCGCGGGATCGGCAATAGTTTCCCCGACAGTCGCGTCCGGTATGCCGGCTAAAGCCGCAATATCGCCGGCTGAAACCTCTGTCTCCTCAATTCTGTTTAAGCCCGAAAAGGTCATTAAAGAAATTAAACGGTATTTCTTCGCTTCGCCGCGCTTATTAATGTAAGTTATTTCCTGCCCGGATTTGATAACGCCGTTATGAATTCTGCCGATGCAAATTCTTCCCTTAAAATTGTCTTCGGAAATAGAAGAAACAAGCATCTGCAACGGCTTTTGCGGATCGCCTAAAGGCGGCGGAATATGTTTGAGAATCGCGTCAAAAACAGGAATAATATCAATCATTTTATTAATGTCCGGCTCTATTCCGGCTTTGCCTTGTCTTCCGGAAGCATAAATAACCGGAAAATTCAAAGCGTTTTCTTCCGCGCCCAATTCTAAAAACAAATCAAACGTCGCGTTTAAGGCAAAATCTATTCTCGCGCCGGCTTTATCTATTTTATTGATTACCACGATAATTTTATGGCCCATTGCAAGCGCCTTTTTTAAAACGAATCTGGTCTGATGCATCGGGCCCTCTTTTGCGTCAATCAACAATAAGCAGCCATCTGCCATATTTAAAACTCTTTCCACCTCTCCGCCAAAATCCGCGTGGCCCGGAGTGTCAATGATATTGATTTTTGTCTCGTTATAAAAAATCGCCGCATTCTTGGAAAAAATAGTGATGCCTCTTT
>DAOVPY010000009.1 GCA_030628945.1 Candidatus Nealsoniibacteriota bacterium | reverse complement strand
TCCCATTTCTATCAGATATAACTGAGCCGCTTTTCTGAGTTCGCCCCATTTGCCTCCATAAAAATATCCTCCATGGTCTATTGGTTTTGGAGTTTTTTCGTCAGGAAAAATAAAGAATTCCAATTCCGGCCCGCAGAAAAGTTTGCCAAATTTTTCTGTCTTTTCTAATGTTCTTTTTAGAATATAGCGGGAGTCGCTTTCAAAATGTTTTCCCTGCGAAGTAAAAATATCGCCGAAAATAACCGCTTCTTTCCAGGATAAATGGTCTGCCTCGTATGTCCAGGGCAAAACCCGAAAAGTTTTAGGGTCAGGTATTATATTCAGGTCGCTTTCTTCAATGCGGGCAAAACCTTCTATTGAACTTCCGTCAAAACCTTTGCCGATTTCAAAGGCGGATTTCATTTCAGAGGAGGGAATGGTAAAACTCATTTCTCTCCCCAAAACATCGGGGAAAATCACCCTTACAAATTTAACATTAGCCCCCTTAGTTTTTAGAAAATTTAAGACCTCTGTTTGCGTTTTGAAATTAAAATGTTTCATCTTTTTTAAAGTTTACCACTAAATAGCCCACGCCGAAAGGGGATTCGTAGGACAAAATTTCCGGCTGCCAATCAATGCCAGATGCGTCTAAAATTCCCAAAATAAAAGAAAAAGAACGCAAGCCGCATTCATTGGCCTCGGGATACATTTCGTTTAATTTTAAAAAGTTTTTAATATTTTTTACGCGGAGATATTTAATTAACGCCTTGTCAAATTTTGGGCCGTCTGGATGAAAGCCGTAAGGCCCGTCTTCTTTGAGGCAATGGGATAAATCGCCCGAAGCAATCAAAGCCAGTTTCTTATTCTCAAATTCTTGAGAATTTGAGAATAGTTTTTTGCCTTTTTCAAACCAAAAAGCCGGGGATTCAGAATCAGTAAGAAAAGTTTTAATTTCGCCTTTGAAATTTGGAGCCAAAAAGCGCAAAGGAACGTTAAATCCCCAATCCAAATGGGGAGAGGAAATGATAATAACGTCTGGGTTCGCTTTTTTTAATTCCTTTCCCAAAAACTCCAATTTCTCAATTGTCTTTTTGACTTTCTTCCTGTCCTCTGTCGAACCAACCGAGGGAAGCAATATTGGCGGATGGGGACAAAAAGAGGCAAAACAAAGATTGAACATAAAAAAAGAATGAGATAAAAAAATAAAATTCAATCAAAATAATTTGAGATAATATAACAGATATCCTGAAAGCCCTGCCAAAATAACCATTAAAATCGGATGAACACCCAAAAGAGCCACGCTTATAAACACGATAAGGGCGATTAATCCCGTCTTGACGTCAATTACCGCGCCCTTTCTAATCAAACTGAAGAGGGCTGCGGCGATTAAAGCAATTACAGCCGGTCTTAATCCTTTTAAGACGGCTTGAGCTTTGGGGTCCTGATAAAAAGTATAAAAAATAGTGGCAATTAGCAGTACTATTATTAAAGACGGCAAGACCACTCCTAATGTGGCGATTACTGCCCCTGAGATGCCATGAACTTTATAACCGATAAAGGTAGCTAAATTAACTGCGATAGGGCCGGGAGTTACCGCGTCAACCGCTACGATATCAATGAATTCCTGATGGGTTATCCATTTTTTAATTTCCACTATTTCTTTCTCAAGAAAAGGAATCATGGCGTAACCGCCGCCGAAAGTGAAAATGCCTATTTTAAGAAAAATAAGAAAAAGATTGAGTAAAATCATATGTTATTTTGAATTACGAAATTAAAAATTATAAAAGCAAATTCAGAGAATAGTTTTAATGAGTATTAGGAGGCAAAATTGCTTGGTTTCCGTTTTAGCGGAAAATTTTGCTGACGCTTAAGCGAGTTTTGCCGCTGGAGCAAAACGAGCGTCTCATTAAAACTATTCTCTGAATTTGCTAATTCATGGGAAAATATTTCATAATTCAAGGTTTAAAAAACATTGCCAATGTGAATATGTTTTAAGCCGGTTTGTTTGCCGATTTGCTCGGCTATTTTCAGAGTTTTTATCGGCGTATCTGGCAAATGTTGCAATTTCCAGGAAATCGCGCCGGAAAATCTGGAAATATGCCAGGGGGTTTCTGTCCCTAATTCTTTTTTGATAAATTCAGCGATTTTTTTAAAAATTTCTTTTTTGTCGTTCAAGGTTGGAATAATCAAGGTCGTAATCTCTGTCCAAATTTTTTTCTTTCGCAGACGTTTCAGAGTGTCTAAAACCGGCTGTAAGCGTCCGCCGCAGTATTTAATATAAAACTCATCTTCAAAACTTTTTATGTCAATGTTAACGGCGTCAAGATAGGGAGAAATCAAGTCAAATAATTCTTTTGACCAAAAGCCATTGCTAACCCAGACATTTTTAATGCCTTGTTTTTTAGCTAATTTCATCGTGTCCAGAGCGTATTCTGAAAATATCGCTGGTTCTGTATATGTATAAGAGATAGACGGACAATTATTTTCTTTGGCGATTTTGACAATTTCTTTTGGAGAAATATATTCCCCCTCAATTTTTCCGGAAATCTGAGGCATTTGAGAGATTTGCCAATTCTGGCAATTCCAACAAGCAAAGTTACATCCTGCTGTAGCGACAGATAAAGATTGAGTGCCGGGCAAAAAATGAAATAATGGTTTTTTCTCAATCGGGTCAATATTGACGGCAATGGCTTTGTTGTAATTCAGGGCGTATAATTTCCCATCAATGTTTTCCCGCACCCCGCAAATTCCTCGTTTGTCGCGCAGAATAACGCAATAATGCGCGCAGTTGCGGCATTGAACTCCTTTTTTCTTTAATTTTTTGTAAAGATACGCTTCCTTCACCCCCACACCATAACAAGCACTGGCACCCTCTGTGCCAAAAGACGAAGTATGTGCTTGTTTGGTGTGGGGGTTCATTTCATTATTTTAACATTTCTGAACACATTGGACAATTGGAAAATGCTTGACTTTCTTAGTATAAGTGTTATTCTTTTTGGAGGTGATTTAATTGAGAGATAAAGAAATCTTGGATTTTGGGAAAACCTGTATAGAATTGTTAGCTCCGCACGTTGAAAAATACTTGGCACCATTGCCAAGTTATAAAACCGAGGTTTGGGAATGCCAAGGGTATGACAGACCTGATGTTCCATTCAGCGTATCCAGTGAAGAGGAGCAGGTCTGCTTTGTTTTTTTTAGGCGAGGAATAAGACAAAGTTTTCTAAGGCGCATTCAAAAAGGAAATAACGAAAATCGTATTGAAACAACGGGATATTGGATAGAAAGTTTAATTCATGATTTGATTCATTTGTATCAAGGGATATCCATGAGAAAGATTGATAAAAATGAAAATCCCAATGACTATTCAAATAAATATTGGCCGTGGTTAGATGGTTTGGCCGAGTATATGGCATGGAAAATATCTCTTGAATTATACGAGAATGCAAAACCTGAAGGAAATTACTGGCGCAAAAGAAAAGAAATTATAGATGTTTTAAGTGCGATTAAGCTCAAAAAATACAAATTAGGAATAAGAACAAGAATTATTAACATTGCCGTAAAGTTCATCTATCCCGTTCTTTCGGGCAAAAGTTTGGAAGAACTTTTTATCTTGCCGGAATTCCTACCAGAAGATATCAAACAAGAAATCTTTGTTAAAATTATAAAAAAAGAATATAAGAAAATGCCAAACCCGGATTTGTTTCTGCATTACGCGCTTGGGTTTGTCCTTATAACCAGAATAATAGAAAAGGGCAGAATGAATTATAAGGAATTGTTAAACAACCCCAAAAGCGTTAAAGAACTTTTGGAATTAGCGCAAATACATATAGAAAAGTAAAAGCCGGGAATTTTAATTCTCAGCTTTTTATTTTCAAACCAACTGACACAAAATCCAACGTACGTTGGAAATGTTGTCAGTTGACAAAAAAAATGGTAGGATAAAAAAATAAAACAAAAAATGAAAAAGAAATCAAATAAGATAACTCAAAATAGGATAACCAAAAAACAGACGAAAGAAATCGCCAAGAAAATATTATTGGGCTTGGCTGGCGGAGCTTTTTTGACCTTGGCGATGGTGGCCCCCAGAGCTTTAATTGCGGCAAAGCCATTTATTGATGAATGGAAAAAATATGACCAAAGGAGATTAAGAGCGGCCCTTAAAAGAATGGAAAAACAAAAAATCATAGAATTCAGAGAAACAAAAAAAGGCGAGACGATTATTAAAATTACCAAAAAAGGAGAGGAAAGGGTTTTAAAATATAAATTTAGTAATTTAGTAATCCCTAAACCCAAAAAATGGGATAGAATTTGGCGGATTGTAATTTTTGATATTCCGAACAGAAAGACACTGGCCCGAGACGCTCTTCGGGAAAAATTAAGAGAATTCGGATTTTATAAAATTCAGAAAAGCGTCTTTGTTTATCCTTATGAATGCGAAAATGAAATTGAATTTATTAAGGCTATTTTTGATATTCAAGCTTATGTCATAATGATTCGGGCGAAAGAAATTGACAATGAAAAATTTTTGCGCCGTTATTTTAGTCTATAAGCTTTATATTCTATAAAATTTATATTCAAAATTTTTGTCTATTGATAGTGAGTGAAAGTGACACAAAATTCAACGTACGTTGAATTTTGTGTCACTTTCACTCACTGATTACTACTGACTAATATCGCCTACTACTGACTACTATAATCCCAATTTGGAACAAAAATTAATCATTGAGTCGTATTCTGAATACTATTGACATTTTTTTTGTTTTTGCTAATATCTCAACATAGAGGAGGTATTGAAAAATAAATAAAGAGGTGAGAAATAGATGAGGGAAAAACTTAGCGAAAAGTTGAAGGAATTTATTAAAGCAAATGTGCCCCAAACAGAAAGAATTTCCGGAGCAGAAATTCTTGAGAAAGCCGCAGAGCATAATTTAGAAGTGATAGACCACAGATCGTTTTATGTGATTCGTCCACCAGGAGAAAAAGATGCTGGTTTGATATTAAACAAAAATGCGGCAGGTCCGGAAGGATTTGTATTGATAATATATTCAGCAGAAGATGTTCAGACAAATTTTACAAATGATGAGATACAATACAATCCTCATTTCGGAGAAGAGGCAGTAATATTTAGAGATTTAAGAATCGGGTGCACTGATTTTTGGGAGTTTTCACAAGATGTTTTATTTAGCCGAACAAAGAAAGTCGTTTTACCAGAATCACTATGTTATCTTGTTGTAGGTAGACAATCTATTGAAGTACTTTCTTCAGAGGCAGGAGAGCATTTAAAGCGTCTTATGGCATTAGAGAAGCAGAAAAAAGAAGAGGAAGAAAGGAGGAAACTGGCCCATAGTTCTCCATATGGCACCGGAGTAATGTAATATTAGTATCACATAAAAAAGGTCGTTTAGGCCTTTTTATTTTTCGATTCTTTTATTTGGCGAAAATTTATGATAAGATATTTTCAATGAGGCATAGGATTTTTATCGCTATAAATTTACCAATGGAAGTAAAAAATCAACTGGTTTCTTTTCAAAAAAAATGGTTTGATTTGCCGATTCGCTGGACAAAAAAGGATAATTTGCATATTACCCTGATTTTTATTGGCTACGCAGATGACGCGGAAACAGCCGAGATTTGCAAAATCGCAAGAGAAACAGCGGCTGATTCCGCTCAATTTTCTCTAAAATTAAACAAAATATATTTTGGACCGCCGGACGATTACGGCCCGGAAAGCAAAAAAATACCCAGAATGGTTTGGGCGCAAGGAGAAGAAAATCAGGAATTAAGCAAACTCCAGGGAAATTTAGAGAATTCTTTATTCAAATCTAATAGAGAAACCCGAGACCCGTCCTCGGTGTTGCAGACGTCCGCCAAAAATGGCAGAGAACAGGTCTCTGCCATTTCAACAAGAAGGTTTTGTTCGCATATTACTTTGGGCCGTATTAAACAATTCGGCTGGCAACAGATTGAGCCGGAAGAAAGGCCGGATATTAACGAGGAAATTTCTTTGAATTTCAAGGTTTCTTCAATAGAAGTAATGGAAAGCCAATTAAAACGAGGAGGGCCTGAATACACAATTTTAGAAAAGGTTTATCTCAAAAGTTAATATCGCTTGTCAAATTCTAATCAATCTGCTAATGTTCAAATAATATGTTATCCAAAGTTTTTTCAGCGGCTATTGTGGGTTTAGACGCTCAGATTGTGGAAGTGGAAGTTGATGCCTCATACGGATTGAGGCATTTTGAAATTGTGGGTTTGCCTGACAAAGCAATACAGGAGTCAAAAGAAAGAGTGGGCGCGGCAATTAAAAGTTCGCAATTCCAGTCGCCGCGCAAAAAGCCGCTGCGAATTTTGGTCAATCTGGCGCCGGCCGACCTGAAAAAAGAAGGTTCTCTTTACGACCTTCCCATTGCTTTAGGCTGTTTATGCGCCTCGCAGCAGATTCAATTACCTTTAAAAGATAAAATTTTTATCGGCGAGCTGGGCCTGGACGGAAAATTAAGGCCGATTAAAGGCGCGCTTTCTTTTGCTTTGGCCGCCAAAAAAAATCACTGGTCCGAACTCATTTTACCTAAGTCCAACGCTCCTGAAGCAGGCCTTGTCCAGGGATTAAAAATAATCGGGACAGACTCTTTAAAAGAAACCATTGATTATCTTATTGGAAAAAAAGAAATTCCGTCTTTTGAAGTAAAAATTGAGGACCTTTTAGAAAAACCAGATTATCCCATGGACCTGGGCTGGATTAAGGGCCAGCAATCCGCGAAAAGGGCTTTGGAAATTGCCGCGGCCGGCGGCCATAATCTTTTAATGAACGGGCCTCCGGGCGCGGGAAAAACCCTTTTAGCCAAGGCGATTCCGTCTATTTTGCCGCGGCTCAGTTTTGAAGAATCTCTGGAAGTAACCAAAATTTACAGCGTTCACGGACTTCTGCCAAAAGAAAAACCCTTAATCAATCTCCGGCCGTTTCGCAGTCCTCATCACACAACTTCAGAAGCTGCCTTAATCGGCGGCGGCAATCCGCCGCGAGCCGGCGAAATAACTCTGGCTCATTGCGGAGTTTTATTTCTGGATGAATTGCCGGAATTTCACCGAGATGTCTTAGAATCGCTGCGCCAGCCGTTGGAAGAAGGAAAAATCACTGTTCTACGGGCAAAACAGCATCTAACCCTGCCTGCTCGTTTTATGCTGATGGCGGCGGCTAATCCCTGCCCCTGCGGCTATTATAACGACCCTGAAAGAGAATGCGTCTGCACCCCTTCCCAAATTGCCAAATATAAAAGAAAACTCTCGGGTCCCTTGATGGACCGAATTGACCTTTTTGTTGAGGTTCCCAAGGTGAAATATGAAAAACTAATAGCTCCGGAAAAAGATTCAAGCGCTGGTTTAAGGGAGGGAATTAAAAAAGCCCGCCAGATTCAAGAACAAAGAATAAAGCGGGTAAATTCGGAAATGTCTCTTCCTCAAATTAAACAATATTGCCAAATTAATCCTAAATCCCAAAATCTTTTAAGGTCGTTTGTTGACAGCGGCAAACTTTCTGCCCGCGGGTATCACCGCGTGCTTAAGGTAGCGCGAACCATTGCTGATTTGGATAATTCGGAAAATATTTTAGAACGCCATCTGAACGAAGCTCTTAGCTATAGAGCAAAAGACCGATAACATTAATAGAAAAACCGCCCCCTCACCTAAGGGAGGGGGCGGTTTTTTAATGATTCACCGGGCAAAAGGGTTGCGAGCGCCCCGAACCTCAAAATGAAGATGGCACCCCATGGGACCCGCAGGAATAGTATAACCTGTATGGCCCATATAGCCGATAATATCGCCTTGTGAAACCTTTTGTCCCGGCTTTACTGAAATATTCTGAAGATGGCCGTAAGAAGTAACTATGTTGTTCGGATGAAGAATTCTCACAAAATTTCCGCTCAAAGAACCATAACCTGTTCTTTGGACAACGCCCTGGGCAGCCGCAAAAATCGGCTCTCCGCAGCTCATACCTATATGGCTGAAATCTATGGCATTGTACCAGTGAAGCCATTGGGTAACGCGGCAAGGCGCGGAAATGGGACAGATAAAATAAGACGAGGCCAAAGGAGCCAGGGTTGGCGCGTAGATTTTTTTAACAGGCATTTCTCCATCCGGGACAATCAGAATATCACCGATAAAAATATCATCCGCGTTTTCTAAAGCGTTAAATACTATGATTTCATCCAGGTCTGCTTTATAAACTTTTGCGATTGCGCTTAGGGTCTCGTATTTTTCCACATAATGAATCACGCCCGAGACAGGCGGAATAATCAATTTTTGACCTATTTGAATTGTTGTTTTGCTTAAATTATTAGCCCAAAGAATAGTATCCAAAGAAATATTAAACCGCGCGGCAATAGACGAAAGATTATCTCCCGGCTGTACAATATACTCAATAATCTCTCTCGCAGATTGTTCTGCGTCAAAATTAGACCCTTGAACAAGGACTCCCAAAACCTGAGGGGTTATTATAATCGGAGGAGAGGCGGCCATAAGACTATTTTTTTTAATTATACACAAATCAGGCGACTCCCTTTCCGGCTCGCTGGGCGTGATAAAAGTGCGCTGTCCTGTTGAATAGATTGCCCTGTTTCCGTTTAATTTTATGTCTTTAATATCAGAAGGCGTTAAAACTAAAAAGGAAAAAACCAAGGCAAATAAAATAATTGAAAATACGCCAAAATAAAAATTCCTGTTTTCTAAAAATCTGCTCATTCTTGGATTTTACTACCATTCTCTGGCAGACGTCAAGTAATCTTTTCCACAGCCCAAACTATGATATAATACTCTAATGAATTTAACTTTAAAAACAACTATAAAAAATTTGCTCAAAAAATACCAAAGCAAGCCTTTGAAATGGCTGGGCCAAAATTTTTTCATAGACAAGAACGCTGTGAAAAAAATCATTGACGCGGCGCAGCTCAAAAACAATGATATTGTCCTGGAAATCGGGCCTGGAATAGGCGCCATAACCCAGGAAATAGCCAAGAAGGCGGGAAAAGTGATTGCTTGCGAAAAAGACCCGAAGATGTGCGAAATTTTGAAAGAAACCCTTGAAAATTTTAAGAATGTGGAAGTGATTCAGGGAGATATATTGAAACTAAATTTCCAATTTCCAAAAAATTATAAAATTGTTGCCAACTTACCTTTCTATATTGTAGTGCCGGTTATTCGGAAATTCTTGGAAATATCTAATCCTCCGAAGGAAATGATTTTAGTGGTCCAAAAAGAGGTTGCTCAGCGGATTTGCGCTAAACCGCCGAAAATGAGTATCTTAGCGGTTTCAATTCAAATTTACGCGGATGTAAAAATAATCAGTTATATTTCCAAAAAATCATTCTGGCCAACGCCAAAAGTTGATTCAGCCATCCTCAAAATCACAAGCAGGGGGAAGCCCGCCTTCCCCCAATTTGGGGGAAGGCGGGCTTCCCTTAATTTTTTTAAAATTGTTAAAGCCGGATTTTCCCAGCCGAGAAAACAAATTTTGAATAATTTAAAAAATGGGTTAAAATTAAATAAACCCGAAGTGGAAAAATGGCTGCTCAAAAATAACATCCAACCAACTCAACGAGCTGAAACACTAACCATCCAGGACTGGCTCAATTTAACAAAAACCTTGAAAAACTATTCCATTACAAACTAATCCAACGAGATTAGTTTGTAATGGAATAATGGATATCTTTTCTTTTTTCTTTTCTTTTTTTATGTTAAAATATTCTAATGGCTCAAAAACTTAAAAAAATCTTAAAATCCTCCTCTGAAAAAGGGGTTGCCCCTCTTATTATTATTGCTGTTATCACCATAAGCAGCATTATTGGCGGCTCTGCGGCACTCGGTTGGTTGGGTAAATACGGAACACAGGTTCTTGACGCTATTATTGTCGCTTTTTTTATACTTTTACAATCAGTCGGCACTATTTTTCTAAGTACAGCCGGTATTATTTTAAGCTGGGTTATCAGCCCTGATTTTATAAATATTTCTTTTACCAATAATCCTTTTGTGACTGCCGGGTGGGGCATTGTTCGGGACTTTGCCAATATGTTTTTTATTATAGTTTTGATGGTTATCGGTTTAGCCACTGCCTTGCGCCGCAAAGAATACGAGGCAAAGAAAACCTTGCCTCTTTTAATTATTATCGCTCTTTTAATCAACTTTACACCAGTGATTTGCGGATTTATTATTGACGCCTCTAATATTGCGATGAATTTTTTCCTGAGTGAAGTGGGAACCGGATTAGGAAGCGCCGTAGAAAAATTGGGACAATCGTGGGACAAATATGGAGAAATGATAGAACAAGGCGTTAAACCCGCGACTGTAGCCGGCTATGGTCTTACGATGAGTATTTTTACTTTTGTTACCGCTTTTGTTTATCTCATCTTCGCGCTTTTGTTTCTAGTCCGCTATATCGCGCTTTGGACATTGGTGATTTTATCGCCTATTGCTTTTTTCTGTTATATTCTGCCGGCAACGCGAAGCGCCTGGTCAATGTGGTGGAATCAGTTTATCCAATGGTGTATTGTCGGAGTAATCGGCGGTTTCTTCCTTTATATGGCCGAATTGATGAATTCTCAATTTGCCGACCTTTCAATTACTGCGCCCGGAGGATTGGAGGGAGAATCCCTAAATGCTATAACCTCTTTCTTTCCTTTTCTTGTTCCGATAATTTTTTTGATCATCGGCCTGTTTATCACTCTTTCATCCTCTGCCACCGGCGCAAGTTTTGCTATGTCCGGAGCCGCAAAGGGAAGCAAGTGGGTCGGGGCAAAAGCGTTTAAGGCCGCGAAGGGAACAAAAACCGGACAAAAAATGGAAAAATGGACCAGAGAAAAAATGGAAAAAATCCCGGTTACGGGAAGGCCGGGACAATACAGGATGGAAAAAGAGAAACAAAGAGAAGAGATTAAAAAAGATATTGAAAAATACACTCCCGAAGAACGAACAAAAATAAGAAAAAGAAGAACCACGCCCTTTCAAGAAAAAATCGCGCTTCAACAAGTCGCGCTTGAAAAAGGCGAAATCAGCGACAATGAAGAAAGAAGAACGGTTTTAGAACTTAAGAGGGCCGGGGTGAATCTTAAAGACACTATGGAGAAAAGGCCTGACTTAGCGGGAGTAGAAGGCATACGGGACGACAGACTAACCGAATCTCAAGCCATCCAGGAACAGGTGGAAGGAATCAGCCGTCTCAAATTCCGGCAGGAAGCCAAACCACAAGCCCTGAAAAATAAAAACGTGCTCGCGGCGATGAGTAAAGAACAGATGGAAGAAATTAAAATCAAGGGGACTATGGAGCAAAGAAAATCTCTTCAGGAAAACGCTATTAAAAATCAAGGAGAGATGAGAGGAGAAACTCAAAGATTGCAAAGAGAAGCGGCTCAAGCAGCAGCCCTGGCGGCAAGGGGAGTTAGGGAAAAAGCGGCTGAAGCAAGAGAAAAAGCGCAAAGAGCGGAAAGAATAAACAAAAATTTAGACACTATTATTCACGATCCAAACTTTGCCTAAAAAATGAACGCAAATAAACCAACAACTAAAAAATACAAAACAGTGTTTTCAGAAACAGCTGCTTCTATAATATCCGAAATGGTGAAAAAATACGGCTTGGAAAAAAATCAAGAAAGAACGCTTGAAAAAATGGAGCTTGCCGAGACATTTCAGGAAAAAGAAAAAATATTTGAGACCCTACCGGGAAGACAAATAGCCAAGATTGTGAAAGGAGTTGCCGAGGAAAAAATCTCTTTGAAAAATTTTTTTCAAGAACTTCAAAAACAGTTGAACATTCCATCAGAGGATGCCAAAAAAATGGCTCTTGAGCTTCAAAAAAAAGTTCTTGTCCTCGCCAGAAAAATTGTCGCAGAAACTGAAAAGGGGCCCAAAAAAACAACAATGATTAAACCCCCGCCAAAAGAATTTATAGAAAAGCGCAAACAAATTAAAAAAATACCGGACAGCGCGTTAATTCCTGAAACTGAAAAACCCGCGCCGAAAAAGATTGAAAAAAAATCCAAAGAGCCGGACGCCTATCGCGAACCCTTTAAGCAATAAAATTTCTAATTCCTAATTAACCTAATGTCTAATCAATACCCAATGTCCAATAACCAATGACCAAAAAATTTAGACATTAGAAATTGGGATTTGGGATTTGATTAGAAATTAGAAATTAAGATTTAGTCATTTTCGAATATGCGGTTTATGGTGCCAAAATTTATTGAGGAAGAAATGAAAATCATCGGACCTTTGACCTTTAAGCAGTTCCTCTATATCGGGGGAGCCGCAGGGATTTGTTTCTTGCTTCATTTTCTGCTCCCTTTGTTTCTTTTCGTGCCCATTGCCGTTTTACTTATGGGCGGAGCGTTTGCTCTGGCTTTTCTGAAAATAGAGAATTATTCCCTGCCTGAAATACTTAAAAATTTTTTCTTTTTTTCCCTTTCTTCAAAAATTTATCTCTGGAAAAAAACAATGATGCCACCGAAAATAATCAAAATAAAAAAGCCAAAAAAAAAGAAAAAAGAAAAGGAAAAAGAAAAGGAAACCCAGTTAAAAATCGGCGGAAAAAGCCATCTTACGAAACTGGCTTCCCGCCTGGAAATCAGGGAAAGTCAATAAATTAAGAACTATGATTGAAACATCCACTCAACAATTCTTAGAGGTGAGCCAAATCAGGGAAGGGATAATAATTTTGAAAAACAAAGCCCTTAGGAGCGTAATAATGGTCTCTTCTTTGAATTTCGCCTTAAAATCAGAAGACGAACAATCAGCGATTATTTCTCAATTCCAGAATTTCTTAAACTCTTTGAGTTTTTCGGTTCAGATATTGGTCCAGTCCAGAAAATTAAATATTACGGAATATCTTGACAAGCTCAAAGAGCTTGAAGAAAAACAGGAAAACGAACTTCTTCAAATCCAAACCACGGGCTACCGGGAGTTCATTGAATCTCTGATTAAAGAAGGGACAATTATGAATAAAAACTTTTATATTGTAATTCCTTACACTCTTTCCGAAAACCAAGAATCAAGCGCTACAAAGAAACCCTGGAAGAAAATTGAAATACCTGTTTTAACCGAGGAAAATTTTGAAAGATGCAAGAACCAACTTCGCCAAAGAATAGAGTTCGCGGCCTCAGGGCTCAGAAGATGCGGGCTCCGGGCGGTTCCTCTTACCACGGCTGAAATTATTGAACTCCTCTGGGCGCTCCATCATCCAAAAGCGGCAGAAGTGGGATATTATCCGGAACTGCCGCCGGAGCTAACGCAATAACATTTATGTTTTTCAAAAAATCAAAAAAGAAAATTCCCGACGAGTCCTTGGAAATCGGGACTATCAAGGTCACTGATATTATCGCGCCGCCTTCTATTGAAATCAGCCAAAACTGCATAAAAATAGGCGAAAAATTCGCCAAGTCCTTTTTTATTTTTTCCTATCCGAGATATCTGTCCACTGGCTGGTTCGCGCCGGTTATCAATTTAGACGCGCCAATGAACATATCTATGTTTTTTCATCCGATTGAAGGCAGATTAATTCTTAAACAATTAAGGAAAAAAGTGACCGAGGTCCAGGCAGAAATAATGGAAAAAGAAGAAAAGGGATTGGTGAGAGACCCGGCGTTAGAAACCGCTTATCAAGATATAGAAGCGCTGAGGGACCGGCTTCAGACCGCGCAGGAAAGAATGTTTAGATTCGGCCTTTACGTCACCATCTATGGAAACACGGAAAAAGAAATAAGAAAAACCGAAACCGCGCTCCGTTCCATTTTAGAATCGCGGTTGATTTACATAAAACCCTCGCTTTACCGGCAAAAACAGGGATTTGTCTCCTGCTCTCCTTACGGCTTGGACCAACTTCGGGTTCATACCGGCATGAACACCAGCCCTTTGTCCAGCGTCTTTCCTTTTATTTCTTTTGATTTAAGCTCTAACGAAGGAATTTTATACGGCGTTAACCAGAACAATAATTCCTTAGTGCTTTTTGACAGATTTTCCCTGGAAAACGCCAATTCTGTCGTGTTCGCCAAAGCCGGCGCGGGTAAATCCTATGCCGTCAAATTAGAAATTCTGCGCTACCTTATGTCCGGCGTGGATGTAATGGTTATTGACCCGGAAAATGAATATAAATTTTTGTCCGACGCGGTAGGCGGCTCTTATTTTGATATGTCCCTAAGTTCGCCTCATCATATTAATCCCTTTGACCTGCCCGTTCCAATGGAAGATGAAAATCCAAAGGATGTCCTGCGTTCAAATATTATGAACTTAGTGGGTCTGCTGAGAATTATGCTAGGCGGCTTGACGCCGGAAGAAGACGCCATTATTGACCGCGCCCTTAGCGAAACATACGCGGCAAAAGACATCACTCTTGAATCTGATTTCTCGCAAATTGAACCGCCCTTAATGTCTGATTTTCAGGCGGTCCTGGAAACAATGGAAGGAACTGAATCATTGGTGAGGCGGCTCAAAAAATTTACCCAGGGCACTTTTTCCGAGTTTTTCAATCAGCCATCTAATGTAAGCATAGACAATAAATTTGTTGTTTTCGGAATCAGGGATATGGAAGAAGAACTCCGGCCAATGGCAATGTTTATAATTTTAAGATACATCTGGAAGGCAATCCGCTCACAATTAAAAAAGAGGATATTAATAGTGGACGAGGCCTGGTGGCTGATGCAGACAGAAGACGGGGCTTCATTTTTATATGGAATTGCCAAAAGAGGCAGAAAATATTGGCTGGGAGTGACTACAATTACTCAGGATGTCGGCGATTTTATGAAATCCGAATACGGCAAGCCGATTATCACGAATTCTTCGCTTCAATTTTTAATGAAACAATCGCCGGCCACCATTGATGTTGTTAAAAAGGTCTTTAATCTCACCGAAGGAGAGAAAAACATGCTCCTGGAATCAGCGGTAGGGGAGGGTTTATTCTTCGCGGGCCAAAAGCATGTGGCGCTCAGAGTAGTCGCTTCTTACGCCGAAGACCAGATAATCACCACCGCGCCCGAGGAAGTATTAAAAATCAAAAAAGCCAAAAAAGAACTGGAATAATTATGTCTTCTCTTTTTAGTCCCGAGGCGGTCATAATGCTGTTTCTGGCCGGTTTATTAGATATTATTGGGATAATTTGTCTCATTCTTGACGCTGCTTTAGGAATTGGAGAAATCTTTTCTTATGTTCCCGACACAATCGGAATTATTTTTTTTGGCACCTGGATTATTTTCCGAGCGCAAACCAAAAAAGCAGGGGAAGAAAAAAAGGAGGAATTAAAAGAACAGCTGGCAGAAAGAAGAAAAAAAAGATTAAAAAAGAAAGCAACAAAGAAAGGTATGAAAAAAGGATTAAAATTCGGGTTAGCCGCTCTTGGCGAACTTACACCCTTTTTGGGCGCTCTGCCTTTCTGGACTATTTATGTTTATTTAGAATTAAAAAGCGGAGAATGATTAAAATCTCTAAAAACTTATCAGTCCTATTGGTCTTATCAGTCCTATTGGTCTTATCGGCCTTATCAGCCTGCCCCGCAGTATGCGGGGTTTCTGCCCAATCTTCTCTGGAATTAGAATACCCGGAAATAATGGGAGAAAAACTTGCGTCCGGAGCTTCTTTGCCTGAATATATTCGCTATATCTTTTCTTTATCCATTGTCATCGCTGTTTTGATTGCTTTTGGGTCTTTAATTTACGGCGGCTTCCGTTATATTACTTCTGCCAGCAATCCCTCAATAACAGCAGACGCCAAAGACCAAATGGGCGCGGGAATTTTAGGTCTGGGAATTTTACTTTGTTCTTATTTAATTTTAGCGACAATTAATCCCCAACTCTTATTTTTGACCCTGCCTGATTTGAAGATACCAAAATTTGAATACACCCCGCCGCCAGAACCGGAAAAGAAAACCCTTTTTGCCGAGGAAATCCCGCTCGGGGCGCTCATTAACAGTTCCTCTGCTTATCATTTTTACTCGGATTTTCAGGGAATTTTACATCCCAAAAGAATTAGCAGGATAAAATTAGTTTCAGAAAAAACAAACAAAGCTATAATCGCTTTAATTCCTTTAATGTATGATTTAGAAAAAAAATCCAAAACATTAAAGGATTATGCCGAACAATTAAAAATTGACGCGGAAAAATTAAAAAACTACGCTAATAAATGTAAATGTCCTGATAATTGCTCAAAATGCTGTAATAATACCGGCTGCGGCAGTTGTACCTGCAACTGCAAATGCAGCGGAGACCCCTGCCCTGACCGGAGAGCTATGAATACTCTGAGAAACACTATTATCCCGCAAGATATCGCAAATATCCAGAAGCAAAAACCGATAGTGGCAAAAAACGCGACCACAGTAGATTTGTTCACAGGCGCTTTTGAAGCGTTTGTAAAGAAAAATAATAAAGTTGAGGATTTTGTACAGGAGAATCAAGATGATATTAACAATTTTTTATCCATAAACCTTCAAAAATTGATTTTTGAAATGCAGGATTTGGAAAATACCACCACTTCCCAAACCTATATCCTTTCTGACGGCTCTTCTTTTGCCACTCCCGACTATTCCGCGTTAAGATACGAACCGGAAAAACAAGAAAATGACATTGAAAGCAATAAATTATATTTAAGGAAGGCCGTGGATGAACTTTTAAGAGCGGAGAACAAAACAAAACAATGCTCTAACAGGCAAGACCTGATTAGTTACAATAATTTTTATCAATACAAGGAATATAAAGAAAAATTAGAAATAATTAAAGAAATAGAGATTATTCATTGGCCCGGCACCACTCAAGAGCCCGAAGATATTATTCTGCCCGGTTCAGACCCTTCTACTTTCTATTGCTCAAAATACGGTCCTGCGGTAATATTAATTGAAGAAAGCGTTTATTGTACAATAGAAATTCCCATTGGCGAAGCGATTGACGCGAGCGAAGATTTGGGCGAAAAAATCTATCAGGAAATTGAGAAAATTAATGACAATGGCTGGTCTGCTGTTAACAATGGTTTTAACGCGGCAAGCGCGGCAAGGGACCAAATTCATACAGGGGATTTAGAAATAGAGCAAGCGCAAAAACCAGGGACTGATAATGATTTAATTGATTTAACAAGCATTGGAACTCGCAGAACCAAGGATTGCGTTAATAGCTGTCCAAATGTTCCTTGCGCCTCAAATTGTGTCCGCCAAGACACGGGGAAATGTTGTAGAGAGAAATGCAAGACCACCTGTTCCGGCGAGGGAGAAGAAAAAACCTGCGACACAACCTGCTGGTGCGTAGCAAATTCGTGGAAGTGTATCTGCCAAACCTGCAGCGGCGAACATCCCTGCCCGATAAATCAAATTAACAATCTTTTTAATAGCCTAAACAGGCATTACAACAATATAAACAACGACTACAATCAAATCAAAATTGCTTATAAATACGTAAAGAATACCAGCGAGCCCAATATCAAAGACAGCTATGAAAAAATCATTTCAAATAAAAAAATCAACGGCTTTAAACTAAATAATAAAATTGCGGAGGTCCAAATAAAATTAATAGAATCCAGAAAACAACTTGATAAATGTTTTACTTCAAACACGGAATTCGCGGATTACTATGCCGGAAGAATTTTGATGAAAATTCTTGTTGAATGCGAAACCGCTAAAAGCGAACATCTTAAAAAAGAGAGTTTGGTTGATAATTGTTACGGCTTTGACATTGACCACCCGGACCGGGCAGATAACTTTTTGTGCTGCGAGAGCGAATAATTTCTCCTCAAAATTTATGATTCTGAACAAATATAAAATTTTATCTATTTCTCTTCTGGGAATTTTGACAATTGTTCTTTTGTCTAATTTTGCTTTGGCGCGGGAACTGGAAATAATTTATCCCGACTTACCAGGACTTCAAACCCCGGTTTCCACCAAAGCGTTTCTGCCGGACTATGTAAAATATATTTTTCATTTTTCTTTGCTCATTGCCGGCCTTGTGGCTTTTGGCAGTTTGGTTTATGGCGGCTTCCGCTATCTAACCTCGGTTGGCAATCCAACAGCCATAACCGACGCCAAAGAGCAAATTTTTGCCAGTATCCTGGGCTTGATTATTTTGCTCTGCTCTTTTTTGATTTTAAATACCATTAATCCCCAATTATTAGTTCTTGACGTAGAATTAAAACCAATAGGCGGCGGCGTTATTCTTTATAAAAATCCTGGATGCCCCGGAGGCAGTAATCCAGGGGCCTCGGATTTAAAACCAGATGACTATATGAGAGTCAAATTGAGTTTAAGAGATTTAGATGAACTGGAGGATAAAGTCGGCTCAATTTATTTCTATGAAAAACCCGGGGATTTAAAAGTTTTTCTCTACTCTAAAACAGAATGGGACGGGACAAAAAGTCCGATAATACCAATAAAAGCCGGAGATTGCGTCCCTATTGCCGGGGCAGCCAAATCAATTGAACTCCAATATATGGACACCGGAGTTTATTTCTGCAAAGACAACACCAAGCAAGAATGTATTTATTATAAAAATTCAACCGAGGTTCTGCCAAAAGGTTGGGACGACAAGATTACTTATGTCTATTTCAGAAATCCTTCAAACGGCCCTAATTACGGCGCGGTTTTGCACAGCAAGGCAAATTTCAAAGGCAGCTGCCAGCTTATTATTAAAGATGAAACCGTAAAACGAAGTACAGAAGGATCTTTTAATAACAATAAATGGGCTTCCTCAATAACAGTATTCAAGCAAAACCCTGAACGTTCTATCGGAACAGGAGTTATTTTTTATAGGAACAGGGATTACAATAAAGAAACCTGCAAGGATGAAAAATGTAAAAAAGGAAATTGTAATTCGTCTTGCCATGATGGTTCAGATCGCTGTAAATGCAAAGGAGGAGATCCTTTTGGAGGACTTCCGTTTGGCGAAGCGCTGTTGGATTTCAGCGCTACGACAAAAGCCTGGGATTGGGGGGATTCAATTTACATAGATGGAAATTATAGGGTCCTTCTCTTTGAAAAAGAGAATTTCGGGGACGAATATTATAAAGGATTAATTGACGGAGAATGCGAAATATTTCGTGACAGCGACCCAAATCTAAGAGATAACCGTATTGAAAAATGCGGTCCGATTTACAATCCCTGGGGCCACGGCTGTTTTAGATCCTGGCAGATTATATCAACAAAATAAAAAAAATGTTTAACTTACGATGTTAAACATTAAAAAACGGAAAAAATAAAATAAAGAGAGAGGGGTCAAACCTCTCTTTTTTATTCTTCGTATGCCCAGGACTCTAAACGCACATAGAGCCCCATGTCATTTCTCACTGTCCCGGTAATTTTAACCAAAGTCCAGCTTTGAGGAACTCTATCAGCATCTGTCACTACCACGCTGATTTTTCCTCCGTCCTCACCCCAAAATTGATATCTGTATTTTTTGGGACCGCTGTCAGGAAGCCCGAAACTATCCCTTGATCCTCCAAGTTCGCCGATAATCGCGACTCGCTTGTGATTGTAATCTCCTGGCTCATCTTTAATCTCTCGAATTTTCGTTATTATATCAAGGACTTGTTCTGTTTCAGCGGTTATTGGCTTGTCCTGTTTTATCCATTTTTCTCCCCAAGGGCTAATTAATGTATTTCCGCTTACCATGCTGAGACACATTTCTTCGTTGTCTTCCTCTAATGTCAGACATATTTCGCTGTTTCTCTGTTCCCATGTCCCTGCTTCAAGAACCGCGGAACCGTCTGACACAATGAAAGTGCCATCTATCCGCAATTCTATATATTCATTATCTTCCGCGAAAACATATATCCCTTCTACCCCCTCATGTCCGGTTTCTTCGGTTGGTCCTACTAGTCCTGCTTCTGGTATTCCGTTTGTCTGCGCAGGATTTTTCAAACCGCTATCGTCTACGGACAACATCGCTACAGCGAATACTGCGACTGCCAGAGTCGCAATTATTACAACCACAATACCTATGGTTTTCCTCTCCATCTTTTTTTCACCTCCTACTTTCTTTCATTATTCAATTAATAATAGTATAGCAACTATTATAAAATATGTCAAGCATATATGTAAGCTCTGTTACAAAGTAATCCGATCGGATTAGTTTGTAACAGCGCTTGTCACAAAAAATGGACATGCGATGTCCAACTTTTTTTCTATTATATTCTATATTCTATATTCTACAGATGTAGTCTGACCTTTACGCTTCTTTCCGGCTCCTGTCCAACACTCTCGGAAGCGATGTCTCCCCTGTTGGCTAATTCCAGATGGATAATCCTTCTTTCATAAGCCGGCATTGGCGCCAAAGTTTTTTCCTGCCTGGAAAGAGAAACCTCGTCGGCCGTGGATTTAGCCAGCTCTTTTAAGTATTCAATTTTTTTCTCTTTGTAGGCGTTAATATCTAAATCAATATAAAATTGCTCCTCAACAAGAATTTTTCTTTTCAGAATTATCTTCAAAAGACGTTGAATGTCAAGCAGGGTCTGACCGCCTTCTCCGATTAAAACTTTCGCTTCTTCTGTTTTTAAGCAGATAGGAATAGTCAAATCTTGAGGTTTTTTAACTTTAATTTCCACTTCAAAACACATCTTTTTAAAAAATTCCCTGGTAATTTTTTTAATTTTTTCTAAATCTTTTTGTCCGAGCATATTATATCTTTTTTTGCGGGTTTCAGGGTGAAATGCTGCTGGATAATGGCGAACAGAGTAAAAACAACCCAATAAAGGCCGATTGCCGAAGGAAGCGAACAAACAATAAAAATAGTAAAAGCCGGGAAAAAATAAAGCATTTGTTTCTGCATCATATCGGAAAATTGAGGAGACGTTGAGGTCTTCTTTTCTGCCTGAGGGACAAGCATCTTTGCCTGAAAAAACTGCAAGGCGCCGGCTAAAAGCGCTAAAATAATAACCGGCCAATAATATTCCACCTGACCGTTAAACTTTACAATAAAAGATTTGGAAAGGTCTATGAGCCCTAAAAAAGTAGAATTAATTACTCCGGGGTTAGGAATAAAACTATAAAGATAACTTAGCTGTTCCGGCTGAAATCCTTTCCAGAAAACCCTGTAAAGCGCGATGATAATCGGAAGTTGAATTAACAGAGGCAGACAGCCGGAAAGGGGATTGATTTTTTCTTTCTGATAAAGCTCCATCATTGCTTTTGCCTGCTTCTCTTTATCATTCTTAAATTTTTCCTGAATCTCCTTCATTTTCGGCTGAAGTTTGGACAACGCTTTCTGCGCCCTGATTCCCCTGGTCCCCAAGGGATATAATATCAGCCGTATTAAAATTGTCAAAGCAATTACGGCAATTCCAAAATCATGGCCCGGCAAATACCCGTATAAAAAGACCAAAGCGTTAAACAACGGCTGATACAGCACTATATTAAAAAATGAGATAAATAGGTCAAACATGGTTTCAAAATTTTACGGAAGGTCTACTCCGCCCGCGCTCCACCTATGACAACGCAGTATTCGTATCATTCCTTTCCAGCAGCCGCGCGTTATGCCGTATTTTTGGATTGCTAAATAAGCGTATTGGGAACAGCTGGGATAAAAACGGCAGTGATTCCCTAACCAGGGTGAAATAAACTTCTGATAAAATTTAATAAATTTAAGAATCAATTTTTCAAACATTTTGCTTTGGAAAAAATTTTAGCGACATTTTCTTCTAATTCTTGAAAACTTTTCTTTTCAATGCCAGGCTGAGTTATTATTACCACATCTATGCCCTTTTTTATCAGTGGTATTTTTTTATAAACGATTGCCCGCAAACGCCTTTTTACCTTGTTGCGAATTACCGCCTTGTTGGAAATTTTTTTACTTACTATAAATCCGAACCGCGCTGTTTTCAAATTATTCTTTTCTATTTTTAGAAATAAAAAACCCTCGCGATACCCCTTGCCTTGTTTAAACACTCTTTCAAAATCCTTCTTTTTTTGGAGTCGGTTTTGTTTGGCTAACACAGTTTCAAAATAACTAATTTCTAATTTCTAATTTCTAATCAAATCCCAAATCCCAATTTCTAATGTCTAATTTTTTGGTCATTGGTTATTGGACATTGGGCATTGATTAGGTTAATTAGGTTAATTAGGTCAATTAGAAATTCTACACGGTTAATTTCGTTCTTTTCTTTCTTCTTCTCCTGTTTAAAACCCTTCTGCCGCCAACAGTTTTTTTCCGCGCCAAAAACCCGTGGGTTTTTTTTCTCTTTTTTTTCTTTGGCTGATAAGTAATTGACATAACAATTTTGGGGTGGCTAGTCGGATTTGAACCGGCGATGACTCCTCCACAAGGAGTAGTGTTGCCGCTACACCATAGCCACCATATGCCCCTGATAGGAATCGAACCCATATCATCTGCTTAGAAGGCAGACACTCTATCCATTGAGCTACAGGGGCATAAAGAACTACGAGGACAAAGCATCATAATACAATAGTATAAAAAACAGGCTATTCGGTCAACCCCCCCGCACCTAATCAGGTGTGGTGGTCAATTCTTTGAGCAATCTTAAATTTTGAAAATAAAACCCCTGATATTCTTCTATTATGCCCAAACCTTTCTCCTCCCAAATTCTTGCCCGCTCTCTTAAAAACGGCAAATCTTCGCCTTTGGTAGTATAAAATTCAAAAAGATTTTTTATATCCCGCTCATCTTCGGCTTTGGATTCAACCAAGGGGACGTCATCCGAAAGCGTTGATACTTTTTCTCTTGTTTCCAAAAAGGGATTAAGATATGTTTTAGAATCTACTTCTTTGAATTTTTTTTCCTGCTTCTTCCATTCCTCTAAAATTTCCAGATAAATTTCTTCCTGGAAATAAATTTGTTTTCCAGCGATTTCGGGCTCTATTTTTTCTACAAGGAGATAATATTGATAAAATAAAACGCCGCCAAAAACCAAACCAAAAAAAACAAAAACCAAAAAAAACAAAAAACTATGCCTGCCTATAATTCTTAAAACACGAAAAAGAAATCTTTTGATTTGGTCTGATTCTATCCGGCGCATTTTATGAATAAAGGGGGTAAAATTTATATTTTTTAATTCCATAGAAGTGAGCGGCCCGCAAGCAAGCAGGCCGAACGCGTTAAAATTTAATGCGTGTACGCCTTTATTAGAAGGACTACCCTGACATCTTCGCTGGAAAATGTTTCCTTATTCAATCTGCTTATATCAACATTCAAAATCTCAATTAAAAAACCCTGCGCGCCTCCCGCGCCCGGAAAAGAACTTAATTCCAATTTTTCAACGAATTTTGAAAAATCAGAAAAAGAACCGGCTAGGGCGAACGAAAAATTGAGAGACGGCCAGGGTTCATTTTCGCGCCCCTGAATCACGTTGGGCGATATTTCAATTACAAGATTCAAATTTTCAGCCATCTCCTCTAAAAATTCAATAAGAGCAAGAGGCGTATCCGGATTAACCAATAAAACGTTAATGCTTTCTAAATCCTGCCTGTAAATTTCATGCGTTATTTGAATTTCTTTTAATTTCTCAACCATTGCCTGCGTCTCAATCATAATTCTCCTTTGAGAAATCAATTCCTTGGATTTTGCTTTAATGCCTCTGAATAAAGGAAAAATAATCAGGACAACAAAAATCAAAGCGCAAAAACAAAAGACGAGCAAAGATAAAATTATTTTTTTCTGAGGGTTCATTTTACTTTGGTTCATTTTATTTTGAAAGTTAAGCTGAAATTAATATCGCGCGGTTCAACCCAGCTGCTGAGGGGAAGGAAAACTGATTCAAAATTCTCCTGAGCCAGAAGATTCTCCTTGAATTCAAATAAAGCCTCCCTGGAAAGAGAAAAACCGAATAAAGAAACTTGAAATTTACATTTTTTATCCGCGGAACAGGGCCTGAAAGAGATATCTGTGAGATAAATTTCCAGAGGTAAAATTTCTGAAATTTCTTTTATAAGCGATGTCAAATCGCGTCCGGAACGATAAAAAGAATCTAATTTCAAGAGGGTCTGATTGTTTATTTTAATCTTTTCTTCCAAGCCCTGCTCCTCTAAAACCTTAAATCCCTCCTCTTGCTGAAAAAGAACTTTTTGGCTTTCAATCTTATTGGAAATATAAATTTTCACGGACAATAAAATAAGAGCCAAACAAAATAAAAAAACCAAAAATAAAATCCCGAGAAGCAAAATTATCTTCCAGTTTTCTTCTTGTTTCAGGCCCTCTTTATATTGTGGCGGTAATAAATTAATCATTGATTTTTAACCCTGTTAAATGCCGCTTTGCGGCAATCCCGCTTTCAGCGGGATTATTTAACAGGGTGAACGCCCCGCAGTGCCAATCCTATTGCCGTCGTATACTTTAATGATTCTTGCAATGGCAATTCAGAAGGATTTGGCCCGACGTTTTTCCATGGATTACCGACTTCCACCGGAAGTTTCATTTCCAAAGAAAGAAAATCGGCCAGGCCTTTAAGATTGGCTCCTCCGCCGCAGAGAATAATCTTTCCTATATTTTTGTTGCCGGAAAGGGATTGACCATAACGGATATGTTTTTTAGCTTGCTCTTTTAACTCGCTTAAAACCGGCTTTATCGCCTCAAAAACCTTTTCCCCTTCAACCTCTTCCCATTTTTTTTTCTTCTGTATACCGTATTTTAATTTCAATTTCTCGGCTTCTTCCAAACTTTTTCCCAGAGAACGGGCAATAGATTCAGTAAAATTATCAGAAAAAGCGGAAACAGAAGAAGTGAACCTTAGAGAACCATTGTTGAAAATAATAAAACTGGTTCTGGAAACTCCGAGGTCAATTAAAAGAAGGGGACCTTGGGCCGCTTCATCTTTTATCAACGCGCGGCATATTGCCTGGGACTCAATCTCTAAAGCCAGGGGAATAAGTCCGGCTCTTTGAAATAAAGAGACGTAGGAGTCAATCAGCGCCTTGGGCAGGGCGGCAATTAAAACTTCAAGATTATTGCGCGCGGAAGGCAGGGGGGAAATAATCTGGGAATCAAGATAAACATCATTAATCGGCAGGGGAATGTGGTTCTCAGCTTCAAAATAAACCGCCTTTTTTAAACTCTCCTTTTTCATGAGCGGCATTTTAATCACCTGGAGAAACGCTTTTTCTTCGGGCAGAGAAGCAATAATATGCCGCGAGATAATTTTTTCTCCATTGACCCGGGCAACGGCTTTTTTAATAATTTCTACAAGGGATTTTTCGTCTTTAATTTCTCCTTTTTTGATAATTCCCGGTTTTATCGGGGTTTCCCCGAAAGAAGCCAGGGTCAAAACCCCTCGTTTTCTTTTGAGTTTTATAAGTTTTAAGGAGAGGTCTGAAACGTCTAATCCAAATGTTTTTGGTTCTAAAGATAAAAATTCAAGCATAAACTTTCATTATTATTAATAGCTTTCTTCCCAATGTTCAACCACCACGACCTGGGAATAGGGCGGTTTTTCTTCGCCGGGCGGCTCCGGGCCGCCCCATATTCCTTCTCTGATTATATCATTATTTAAATAAATATTAAGGCCGCTTTGAACGCTGGTAAGGGAAAATTTTCTGGCTATAATTCCCCCCTCCACATTAAAGACGCAAGGAATACTCACTAATCTCATTTCATCTAACGAGTAAATTAAGCCCGAAATATTAACCTCTTCAAAACAGGTATGCGCTCCAAAATTCATTTTACCTTTAGTTAAAAGTCCTGAAGCGATTCCCTGCCCCGGGTCAATAATTGTTAATTGATTAAGACCGGAATCACCGGCCCATTTAGATTTTTCTCCGATATTGATTGTCTCCTCGGCTATTAAAACTCCGTTGATTTCAATCCCTCTTTCTCCTTTCAAATCAATCCCCCCTATTACATAATATACAGAAGAAACCTGGCCGTTAGTTTTATACTCTAAAAACAGGGTTCCTTTTTTTCCTATGTCCCATAAAAAATTCTCAAATTCGTTTTCCGTAAAAATACATTTGTCGCTGGAAACTATTAAATTTCCCAAAAAATCTTCACCTCTTACGCCGCACTGTCCCTGGTCCTGGGCTTTTTGCGCCTTGTTTTTATAGGAGCCCGGCTCCTCTGAATCAAAATCTATACCAGGCATATTAATACGATTAACCGGACATTTTTCGCATATTTCCGCGGTACAACAATTCTTGGCGCAAGTGCTTGAAGCATTAAGAACGCTCTTAGATATATTAATGTTCTGAACGTTTAGAACCTGGCCCTCCTGAGCATCAGTATCGGGATTATCGTAAACATTTACTATGCTCCCAAGTTTAATATTAAGATTGTTATTGCTGAAGATGTTTCCGTTATAAACATTCATTAAGCTGGACTGGATAGTGGTTTCTCCGCTCGGCGCTCCGCTGAAAACAGGGCTGTCTTCGCTTAAACTCCCCAGGGCTTTAAACACTTTTACTTTAAGCGCTCTTTGAACGGTCTTGTTCCCGGCCATCTTAACGGTTGAAGTAGCAGCAATTTCTCCTTTAGCGCACCGGAAATTCTGAATAGAAATAGTAGTAGTGGAATTCAGGGTATAATTTCGGGTGAAATCCGCGGACCAATTGACGCAGCCCGGTTCCGCGGCAAAACTATCTTTCCAGACCGGGTCGTTTTTTAATTTCCAAATGGCTTCATTAATCCCGGCTTCGGTTAAATAATAGGCCCTGGTTGAAACCTCCTGATTTTTGGAAATCCTGAATTCAGTGAGGGCAAAAGATAAAAAATAAAAGCCCAAAAGCGTTAATATCCCCAATGTAAAAAAAGCAATAATTATAATAACGCCTTTTTTATTTTTTTCTCTAAAATTTTTCATCAAAAATTTCTGCACAAAACCTTGGTTCTGAATTCAAGAATTTTATCTTTCTTTTCCAAGGTAAGAACAATATGAACTATTTTTGCTCCGAAAAATTTTATTCCGGCGACATATTCTCCGATTTTTTGAGACGCCTCCAGCGTCTTGGTTTCTATTTCTTGCCCGGCCAAAGGAACGGAATCCCAGGAGACAAGGGTCTGCTCAGTGTCGTCGGAAAAATAAAATCCAATTACTTCCCGTTCAAAAAAATTATCTTTTTGAAAATAGTGGATGTAATGATAAGGTTCAACAATGTGTCCGTCTTCAAACATAATCTCGCTTGTTGCCTCTGATTCTTCTTCAACAAACTCTTCGCCGACTATTTCCCTTGCCTGACGAATTTCTCTGGTGGCCCTTTCTAAAATCACTCTGCCGTTCTGAGTAATTTCAGCTACTTGCTCCCCGGCTAAATACGCCTGCTGGCTCAAAACGTAAATCCCGTAAATTGAACCGCTGATTAAACTAAAAATAACAGTGATTATCAGGGTCTCCACAAGGGTGAACCCAGTTAAATTGCCTTTGGCACTATTTAACGGGGTGAACCCAGTCAGAGAATTGTTAGGTTTGTTTATCATTATTTTTAATTATCTCTTAACAACTATGGTCGCTAAATTAATGTTTTTCTCAACAATCCCGAGAAAAGACCGCCAAAACACGGTTACTTCAATTTTTTTCATTGGATAAGGGTCGTTGATTAAATCATAATCGCAATTTTTGATTGATAAATCGGAAGCCGCGACACATCTTATTTCTGTTATCCTTTTATAAGCGTTAAAATCATAAATTTCGTTATAATCCTCAATAATAACGCCTGCTGAGAGCTCGTTATACGGCAGGGAAATTTCCCCTTCTATTTTCGCCTGAGCAAGATAAGCCGCTATCGTGGCGAACTGGCCGGATTTTACCATCTGAATTCCCAGAGGAAAGGCCTGAATCGCCCCGAAAATTCCGGTTGCTAAAATAGAAATTGCTATTATGCTTTCAATTAAACTAAATCCTTTCATTGACAACATATTATTTTATTATTTTTATAAAACCCGAAGGCCTCACATCAATGGCAGTAGTTGAATTTTTAGTATTAATCAGGGTGATAACGCCTGTTTCTTTTGCCGCTCCGTAAGGATTGAATATTACTTCGTTATCGGTAAAACCAATAATTTGCTGAAAACTCACTTTTTCCGGAAGAGAAGACGAGGCAAGACCTTGCTGAACATCTCCGTATCTGATTATCTTATATTGATTGGCGCTAATGGAAAAACGAATTCCATGCTCAACCTGCTCGCTTACTGCCAGCTGTTCCGCATAACGGAGATCGCTTGCTAAACTACGGACAGCTCCTGACAATTGTAAAACCGGCTGATAAGCCCTAAAAACCGGAATACCAATTAAAAAAAGGATTCCAATAATTCCCGCGACGAGCAGTAATTCAATAAGCGTAAAACCTCTTATCATTTTAACATTTTGTTTATATGTTTAGATGTTTATATCTTTAAATTGTTCCCAACATTGAATACATCGGCTGAATCATAGAAATCGCAAAAAAACCAACCGCGGCTCCAATGACAAGCATCAACGCCGGTTCAATAACCACGGATAAATTCTTAGTGGCGTTAGAAACCTCTTCCTCGTAAAAATCCGCCAATCTCGTTAAAACAGTTACGGTCTTGCCGGTCTCTTCTCCGACCTCAATCATTTCAATCACTAAACCGGGATAAATATCTTGATTGGATTTCAGGGCCTGAGAAAGTTTTTCCCCTTTTTCAACCTTGCGCGCGGCCGCGATTAACGCTTCCTTAAAATAAAAATTGTCCAGGGTTCGGGAAATAATTTCCAAAGAACGGACAATGGGCGCTCCGCTTTTAATAAGCGCGGCTAAGGTTCTCACGGTAGAGGCGGCATTGGTTTTTTTAACAATTGAGGAGACAACCGGTATCTTAAGAACAAACCGGCTGATTATTTTCTTGCCCTGTTTAGTTTTCAGACCTAATTGACAAAATAAACCCAAGACAAGAGATAATAAAATTACTAAATACCATTTTTCAGATAAAAAAGCGCCAAGATTAATCACCAATTGAGTGGTGAAAGGAAGTTCAACGCCTAATTCCTCAAATGTCTTGGCAAGACCAGGGACAACCGTAACCAGCATTAAAATGCCAATTCCGAACATAGTCGCAATGATAATCATCGGATAAACCATAGCGCCCTTGACTCTGGACCTTAATTCATGCTCTCTTTCCATCTGAAAACTTAAATTTCCTAAAATCTCCCCTAATGTCCCTGCTTCTTCTCCCACTTTTATCATATTGACAAAAAGTTCAGAAAAAATATTGGGATATTCCTTTAACGCGTCCGCAAAGTTTTTGCCTTTGGTTATTTCTTTTGACAATTCAAGCAGGGCATTCCTGAATTTTTCGGTTTCAACCTGGTTGGCTAAAATTTTCAATGCCCGGGGCAGGGAAATGCCGGCCCCAATCATCACCTGAAGATTGCGTGTGAATATCAGTTTTTCGGTTAAAGAAACCCTTCTGATTTCCAGCAGAGAGCTAATGTCAAACTTTTTTGAACGAGATTGCTCTAAATTGGCAGAAATTAAAATATATCCTTCCTGACGAAGGCTTTGAGCTAATTCGCGCTTATCTTTGGCTTCTTGTTTTCCTGAATAGGGCTCGCCCTGTTTAGAAACAGCGTTAAAAGAATATAAAGGCATAAATACCTTAAATTTCTAATTAACCTAATCAACCTAATCAATGCCCAATGTCCAATAACCAATGACCAAAAAATTAGACATTAGAAATTGGGATTTGGGATTTGATTAGAAATTAGAAATTAGAAATTAGAAATTTTATTCTATAATCACTCTCAGCACTTCCTCAATGCTGGTAATCCCCTGCGCCGCCTTAATAAACCCGTCTTCAACCATTGTTCTCATCCCTTGCTCTCGGGCTTGAATTTGAATTTGATTAGCGTCCGCGCCTTTAATAATTAATTCCTTAATGCTCTCGGTAATTGGAAAAACCTCAAAAATTCCGATCCGTCCTCTGTATCCATCCGGACATTTCTTGCTCTTTTCGGGCCGATAAAACTTAATCTCCTTAAAACTTGTCTTTGGTTCAATGAGCTTTTCCGCGGCTAAAATTCTTTGAATCTGGTCTAAATCGCAATATTTAGCTATATTTTTAATCTCTGCTTCTTTGAGATAATACGGCTTCTTATCTTTGCAAAATTTCCTTACCAGCCGCTGGGCTAAAATAACGTTTAAGGTGGAAGAAATCAAAAACGGCTCGGCTTTCATATCAATCAAACGGGAAATGGCTCCGACCGCGTCGGTAGTATGAAGGGTTGATAAAACCAAATGGCCAGTGAGCGCGGCATTAATAGACAATGCCGCTGTTTCATTGTCCCTAATTTCTCCGACCATAATAATATCCGGGTCCTGCCTCACTAATGCCCGAAGTCCATTCGCAAAAGTTAAGCCGATTTTTGGCCTTACCTGGGTTTGATTAATCCGGGACATTCTATATTCAATCGGGTCCTCCAGAGTGGAAATGTTGACTTCCGGAGTGTTTAAAATCTCCATTATGGCGTAAAGAGTAGTGGTCTTGCCGCAGCCGGTTGGTCCTGTTACCAGAAACATTCCGGTCGGCTTTCTCAAATTAGTTTGGATTTCTTCCAGCGCCTGGCCCCTTAAGCCCAATCCTTCCAGAGTGTAGCCCTTTGCCTCTTCGGAAAGAAGACGCATAACAATCTTTTCTCCGTTAAAAATCGGCAAGATTGAAACCCTGACAGAATATCTGTAATCCTCAATTTCAATCTTAAATCGGCCGTCTTGAGGAAGACGGCGCTCGTCAAGGCGCAGATTCGCCAAAACCTTAATTCTGGCAACAATGCCTGAAATGGCTTGCTTGGGCAGGGTCATTGCGTCGCGCAAAATTCCGTCAATGCGATAACGGACGAGCACCTCTTTTTCAACGGGCTCAATATGAATATCGGAAGCCCTGCCTAAAATGGCGTATTTTATCAAGGTATCAACAATCCGTATGGTCGGTAATTCTTCGGCCGCTTTTTGAAGCTCCTCTTTGCTTTCGCCTGTCTCGCCCTTAACCGGCTTGATTGATTTTATCACGCCCGCTTCTTTTTTTATAAGTTCTCCGAACTCTACTTTTAACGTCTTTCTATATTGTTTTAAGATATTTTTAATGCCTTGCGGAGTGGTCAAACGGGGCAAAATTTTCAAATTGGCTTTCTTTTTAATAAATTCAATAGTCCGCAAGTCCCCGGGGTCAATCATCGCCACCTCAAGATTATTCTCTTTTTTTCTAAAAGCAATGATATTATGGGAACGAGCGATTGGCTCGGGAATTATTTTTAAAATCTCTGGCGGAATAATTTCTTTTTCTAAATTCACAAAAGGAATTCCAAGGATATAGGCCTCCAATTTAATTAATTCTTCCTGGGAAACCAAGCCCTCGGAAATCAAAACATCGCTTATTTTTTGCCTGGATTTTTTCGCCTTTTCACGGGCTTTCTCAAACTGAGCCTCGGTTATGAGGCCGGCGTCCAATAAAAAAGCTTTTAATTGTTGGTCTTCAACTCGCATATTTTTATTACAGGGTTTGTTTTATCTTCTCCACCACCTCTGTGAGCGTATAATTTGTCTTTACTAAATAAGTTTTCGCGCCCAGTTCCAGCGCTCTGTCTATATTTTCCATTTGTTCCAGATTGGTTAAAATAATCACTGGAATTTCTTTTGTCTCCTTGTCTTCTTTTAAACTTTCCAGCACTTCAAAACCATTCATTTTGGGCAGAATAACATCAAGTAAGATTAAATCCGGCTTTTCTTTTTGGGCTAATTTTAATCCGGTTTCTCCGTCCAGAGCGCTGATTATTTCATAACCCTCTTTTTCTAAAGCAGAACCGACATTTTTTTGAAGAGCGCTCTCGTCTTCAATAAACAATATTTTTTTCATATAAACATTTTAACATTTTAACATTTTAACATATAAACATTTTAATATAATGCTTAGACGCTTAAATGTTTAAATGTTTTAATGAATTGGAAGGGTAAACCAAAAGGTTGAACCTTTATTTTCTTCGGACTCAAAGCCGATTTTACCTTTTGATTTTTCTATTATTGACTTTGTGATATAAAGACCGAGCCCGCTTCCTTTGGCCTGATGTTTTAAGGCGTTTGCGGCCCGAAAAAATTTCTTAAAAATATACTTTTGGTCTTGTTCTGGAATGCCCATACCATTATCTTTTATCTCAAAATAGAGTTTTTTGTCTTTTTTAAAAAGCCGTATTTCTATTTTCCTGTCTTTTTCCGGCGATTGACCCTTGTTTTTCTCAAAGCCGTAGCGAATAGCGTTATTAAGAAGGTTTTCAACCGCTGATTTTATTCTAAGAGGGTCGCCGATGATTTCAGGCAAATTTTCTTCAAAATTTACTTTTATTTCCACGCCCGAGGACTGGGCAAAAGATTTAAATTCCTGAATTAATTTTTTAATTGTGTCTTCCAGGGAAAACTCCTCTCTCTTCAAGGGGAGAGTTCCTTCCTGGATTCTGGAAACAGTAATCAAATCGTTTACCAATTCTCCCATCCGGACGCTGCTGTCTTTTAATCTCTTAAAATACTCTGCCATTTGTTCCCTGGTCTTATTATTTTTTGACATTAAAATATCTACGGTCCATTTCAAATTAGTGATAGGGGACCTTAACTGGTGAGAAACAATATTGACAAACTCTGATTTCATGCGATTGGCTTCGGCTAAACGGTCAAAACTTTTAGTTATCACTGTCGCAATAACAAATAAAATAAGAGCTAATCCAAGCGTCATCAGAGCCACTAATTCCGGGTTTTCAATAAAATAGGCGCCGGCAAAAAAAGTGGCGAGAACCGTTACGATAATAACAATTCCCATCACCAAAAAAAGAAACTGAGGGCATTGCCAGGGAGGAATTCCGTAGCGCCGGCATTGGGCAATAACGTTAAATTGAAAAAAATTGTTTTTGAAGTCCATTATTCTATTCTAACATAGTAAAATATAAAGAAAAAGTTTTGTGCTGGGGAAAAATAAACCCCGCGCCTTTTCAAAGTCGGGTTGAAAAGGCGCGGGATAAATGATATAAAAACAAAGCGGGATGTGGTGTAATGGTAGCATAAACGCTTTGGGAGCGTTTAGCCCGAGTTCGAATCTCGGCATCCCGAAATTTATGCGGGTGTCGTATAGCGGCTATTATGCAACTTTTCCAAAGTTGAGATGGCGGTTCGATTCCGCTCACCCGCTCCATAGCGTATTTGGCGGCTTCGCCGCCCCCACCGCCTCGCCGCTTCGCGGCTCGGCGGATAAAAAATAAAGGTAATTCCAAGGTTTTTTGAAATCAATTAGAAGTTTTTGGTCTTTAATTTGCCGGTTCAAGCCGGCTTTTTTCAGAAAATTTTTCATTTCTGAGAAATTTTCTGATGAAGCAAGATTTTTAGCTTGATTTGCCTCAATTATCCAATTTCTGGTGAGTTCAAGCCAATGATTTCCTTTTCGCTCAAAATCTCTTAATTTTTGTTGTGAATCCGTCTTTTGTTCAAGCAAGGCGTTTTTCTTTTCTTGAAATTCTGATAATTCCAAAGCTCCTGCCAAATGAGCGTCCAAGAGACGATTCACTTTTGTTTTAATAATTTCTAATTCTTTTTTCAGATTTTGAGCGAAAAGAATTGACGATTGGTTTTTATCTTTTTCCCATTGCTTAACTTTTGCCAAAAAATTGTTTTTCCATTTGTCAGGCAAAGAAACTTTTTGAACATAATTTTTGATTTGCTTTGCTAATTTTTCTTCCCGCAAAAAGCGGTTTTGGCCGCACTTTTGAGTTTTGCTTTTTTGAGTGCAGTGATAGTATTTGAAAACTAAACCTGATTTTTTGATATGTTGTTCAGCGGTGATATAATATCCGCACTCGCCGCATTTGGCAAAACCTAAAAACTTAAAATTCTCTTCCCGCTTTTTGCGGGGTTTGCCATTATCTTTGAGGGCTTGCTGAATTTTATCAAAAAGTTTCTTTGAAATCATTGGCTTGTGAGTTCCTTGATATAGCTCGCCTTTGAATTTGAATACTCCGTAGTAAAACGGATTGCTCAATATTCTCTGGATAGAAGAAAGAGCCGGCTTTGTCTTGCTTCTTTGACCAACCAAACCAAGAGAAAACATTTTGCGTTGAATAGAAACAAGCCCGTATTTGCCGCTGGCAAATTCAACCAAAGATTTCCTCAACTTGTTGAAAGTTTTAGGGTCAGGTTCAATTGTATGGGTTCGCAGTTCGTTGAAATATCCCAAAGGAGCTTTGGTTGGCATTTCGCCCCGTCTTAATTTTTGCCGAAATCCTCGCAAAATGTTTTCTCTTAAATTGTCAGTGTAATATTTTGCTTGGCCAAAAGCGACAGATAACATAAATTTTCCTTGCGGCGTTGGCTCAAACCAAAAAGTCGGGAATTTTAGCGATTGAATTTTTTCTGTATCAACAAGATAAATTATACGCCCGCCGTCAATAGAATTTCTTGCCAACCTGTCAGGATTCCACGCTAAAATTCCCGACGCCTTGCCATCTTCAATTTTGGCAAGCATTTGATTAAATATTTCCCGTCCCGGTTCTTTGGCGCTTTTGGTTTCAATAAATTCTTTGGCAATAAAAAGTCCATTCTGCTTGGCAAATTCCCTTAATTCTGTAATCTGCGCCTCAATAGACAAAATCTGTCTTTCTTCTTCCTCTGTTGATTTGCGACAATAGATGAAATATTTAATCATAATTACACTGACAATTTAATTAAAAATCTTGCTTCATTCCGACGAAGTCGGAATTATTGATTTCAAAAAACCTTGGAATTACCTTGAAAATGTATCTGCCGAAGCCCGAACCGCAGGCGAGGACGAGGCAAAAAACAAAATAAATACGCTATGGAGCGGGTTATTGAAAAAAGTTAGAACTCATTTTGAGCAAAATCCGGATAATTCCTGACCCCCGACTGTATACACTTTCGTGGTTAATTTCTCTCAT
>DAOVPY010000014.1 GCA_030628945.1 Candidatus Nealsoniibacteriota bacterium | reverse complement strand
TAAAAAAAGAAATTTGGGAGGCCTCGGCCCAAAAAATAGACCAAATTTTAAAAGAGTATGGAATTCCTTGTCTTGGAGAAATGGATAAACCCGGGTGTTATATTCAAAATACTTTACAGGGGGCTCAACAAGAAAAAATTAAAAAAAATGATATTGTTTTAATTCCTCTTGGTTCCACTGAAGTACACGGCGAGCATAGTGTTCCAAGTCAGGACCTCTTGCAGGTAACCAGGATTTCTGAAGCAGTAAGAAGATATACGGCAAAGCAGAATAAAGAAATTTCCATTGCTTTACCGCCATGGATTTACGGCAATCACCCGAAACATCATGTTGGAATGCGCGGCACTATTCCCATCAGCCAAAATACTTTAAAAGAACAGTTGGTGGATGTAATGTTTGGCTTATGGGCGCAGGGTTTAAGAAAATTTATCTTTATTAATAATCACGCCCAGCATTGGCTGATTGTTTCTGCGATAGATGAGTTTGGATTAAGGTATCCCGAGCTTCCTTATTATGCCGTAGCTTTTGATTGGTGTTCTGCTGTTTGGGAATTTTTTCAAAAAGGAGTTTGTTTTGAGGAAGATTTTATTCACGCTGACGAAGCCGAAACCTCAATAATGCTGCTCTTGGCTTTGGAAATGGTAGATATGTCAAAAGCAGTAGATACCCAACCTCAGGGATACTTGCCGGATGGTCATTTTAATAAATCCGCTAATCAACAAATTCACAGGCCAAATCTTTGGTACAACGTAAGAAACAACGCGCCATTAGAAGTTATTGCAACTCCGGAAGGGGTAGTAGGGTCTGCCACAAAAGCGTCTGCTGAAAAAGCGAAAAAACCAATAGCCGCGGCTCTGCGGTATTTAACTTTACTTTCTAAAGACATTTTGGAGAAATTTCCGCCCGGCGTCTTGCCGCCAATTGAGGAAGTGACATTGTTCAAAAAAGAGGAGATTGAAGGTTATCTTAAAAAACCAGGAGAGAAAGGATATAAAAACCCTTATCGTTTATGGAGACCTTATAGCTAAATCCAGCCAAAAATTTTAGAGCAAGCGCTGTTCAGCATGGACAGCGTTTTTTACTTATGCTATCTTAATATAGAAGCACATTGAAAATTTTAGAGGAAAGAAATGGAAAAATGAAAACAATAAGAAACTATGTGGATGGAAAATGGATTGAATCAGAAACAGAGAGATTTTTGGATGTAGAAAATCCGAGCACCGGAGAAATTTTGGCTCAATTACCTATCTCAACAAAAGAAGAAATAGATTTTGCGGTCGCCTCTGCCAAGAGCGCTTTCTTAAAATGGAGAGAATTGCCCGTAACCGAAAGGGCAAAATATTTATTTAGATTGAAAATTTTACTGGAACAACATTTTGATGAAATAGCCAGGATTACTACCATGGAAAATGGGAAGACATTGAGCGAGGCAAAAGGAGACACTAAGCGGTTATTGGAAAATGTTGACGCGGCAATGGGAGTTCCTTCTTTAATCCAGGGAAAAATCCTGTTAAATATCGCGCATCACATTGATGAATATTTTGTCAGGGAGCCGTTAGGCGTCTTTGTAAATATCTCGCCCTTTAATTTTCCCGGAATGATACCTTTCTGGTTTTTACCAACAGCTGTTGCTTGCGGCAATACTTTTATCGTAAAGCAGTCCAGCGAGACGCCTTTAACCATGACCCGAATTTTTGAACTGATTGACGCAGCTGGTTTTCCTCCAGGGGTATTGAATCTAATTCAGGGAAACAGAGAAATCGGGGATTATTTAATTGAGCATCCGGATATTCGCGGTATTTGTTCCGTCACTTCAACCCCTGTTGCCGAACATATTTATGCAAAAGGAGCCAGTTGCGGAAAGAGATTATGCTGCCAGGCCGGAGCCAAGAATTTTTTAGTGGTGATGGAAGACGCGGTTTTGTCCAAGGCAGTACCCAATATCATAAGTTCGGTTTTTGGCAACGCTGGTGAGCGGTGTTTAGCCGGCACTAATATCGTGGCAGTAGGGAATGTTTACGACAAACTTTTGAGAAAGATACTCAAATCCTGTTCTGAAATTAAAGTTGGTTATGGTTTAGAACCCGATATTACTATGGGTCCTGTTATTTCTCAAAAAGCCAAAACAAGGATTGAAAACTATATTCAAACAGGAATAGATGAAGGAGCGCAACTCTTAATGGACGGTCGAAATATCAAAGTAAAGAAACATCCTAATGGACATTATCTTGGTCCTACTATTTTTACAGACGTTGATCTTAAAATGAAAATAGCTCAAGAAGAAATTTTTGGACCAATAATGGCTGTCATTAAGGTTCAAACATTAGAAGAAGCTATTGAGATGCTCAATGAAGGCAGTGAATTTGGAAACGCGGCAACTATTTATACTTCGTCTGGAAAGAGCGCTCAAAAATTTGCTAATGAAGTGAATTGCGGCAATATCGGAATTAACATCGGAGTGGTAGCGCCCATAGCTTTGTTTCCTTTCGCAGGAAAGAAAAAGTCATTTTTTGGGACTTTGCACGGACAGCTGCCGGACGCCTTAGATTTTTTTACAGATAAAAAAGTGGTCATTACTCGGTGGTGGTAAAAATGAAAATGAAAGGTATAATCTTTGATTTGGATGAAACGATTATTTCATCTGGAAAACTGCATAAATCTGGTTGGATTTACGTTGGCCAGAAATTTGGCATCTCCATTACAGAAGAAATGCTTTTCAATCAAAGGGGTATGTCTGATGAATCTGCTTCTTTAATGATGTTGCCGGATAATAAAAGATATTTACTTGAGGAATTTAAGAGCGCGAAACAGAAATACGTGGTAGAAAATATCAACCAAATAACAATTTTTCCGGGCGCGATAGAGACCATTGATTGGTTAATAAAAAAAGGACATAAGGTTTGGATTTGTACTTCTGCCTCAAAGGATTTTGTTAAGAAGGTGTTAAGTGTTTTAGGCGGACTAAAGAAGATTGAAGATAATATTGTTTGGCGAGAAATGTATGAACAAAAGAAGCCAGCGCCGGACGCGTTGAATTTAACAATTAAAAAAATGGATCTGACAAATTTACAAGTTTGTTATGTCGGAGATGCTTTAATTGACTATAAAACAAGCGTTGGCGCAAAGGTTAAATTTATCTATTTTTGTCCCAATCTTAAGGAAAGAGATTTGAGAATTCCTAAATCAATCCCCGTAATATTTTCACATGAGGAAATATATAGGAGGAGGAAAAAATGAAAATAATTTTTATGGGAACTGGCGCGGCCGATGGTATTCCTCGGATTAGATGTAAATGCGCGCATTGTCAGGAAGCAAGAAATATAGCTATCAAATTAGAAAAAGGCAAAATTCCGTGGGAATATGTTCGCATCAAAAAAAGGATACTAAGAAAAAGAACTTCTGTTTTGATAGAATCCAAAGATACAAAAATTCTATTAGATGTTCCCCCAGAAATACATCGCTTTCTTAATGAATACAGCATAGATGATATTTCGGCTATATTTTTAAGCCATAAGCACTTTGACCATATTTCTGGTCTGCGGGAATTTGAATTTTGGGACGGAACAATAGATTTTTACGCGGGTTCAGATGTCATTCCGATAGCAAAGGGTTTTGTAAAATCCGGAGAAGATCAAAACAACAACGACTTTCATTTTTACGAATTAAGACCTCGCCGATTAATTAGTTTAAAAAACTTTGAGGTAATTCCTTTTAGGGTTAAACATAAAGTTCCTACTTTTGGATTTTTATTTGAAGAAGATGATAAGAAATTAATGCATTTCAGCGATTCTACTTCGGAATTCAGTGACTGGCATATTAAAAAAATGGAAAAAGCAAATGTGGTAGTTTTTCATACCACTACATTTGATAAAGTTAGCAGCGACCATATATCGGTGAAAGACGTGCTTGATTTAATTTCTTATTGTGAAATTAAAAAAATAGTTTTAAGCCATATAAACCATGAGAATTTACCTTATGAAAAGTTAGTCAAAAAACTTTCCTCTTATAGCAATATTGTTGTCGCTTATGACGGAATGGAAATTGTAATTTAAAAAAAGCGCAAAAAATCTTTGCGCTTTTTTAAATAGATTGAATCCTTATAAAATTACAACAATACACAGGGCTTGCCCGAAGTGTCAGGGGGTTGCTAATAACTCCCCTACTTGCCCCCACACCAAATAAGGATTTTCATCAAACCCTTAAGGGTTTGATGGTCTAGCAAACTCGCCTTGCGAGTTCGCCTATCCTTGTTATGGTGTGGGGGCTTGTTTCATCACTATTTCGGGACATTTGATTGAATCGAGCCACCTCAGGGTTCGAAAATCGTGTCATTCCCCGAGCCCGGGAAATAAAACAAAAAGCAGGTGCTATCCCCTGCTTTTTGTTTTTGTCAAAAATCGCCAAGAAGGAAATTTTTTGGTAGAATAAAGATATGACTACTTTTAGATTTCTTACTTTTAATCTTTGGTGTGGCAAGAATTGGAAAAAAGAAATTGATTTGATTAAAGGTCAAAATCCAGATATTTTTGTTCTTCAAGAAGTAACCAAAAATATTCCTAAGTTCGGGCTAAATAATATTGATGTTTTTCACGAATTTGAAAATGCTTTTCCTAATTTTAAAGGCATTATTGCTCCCGTAACTTACAAAAAAGAAAGAGATAAGGAGATTTTTTTTGGCAATGCTATTTTTTCTAAATTTTCTGTCCTTTCTTCCAATATCTATTATTATTTGAAACCTTTGGATTGGACAAACGATTACGAGAAACAGTCAAGAAATTTGGTAGAGGTGAAAGTTAGAATAAATGGACAGAATCTTTATGTTTTTACTACACATTTTACTTATTCGCCTGCTTTCGCGGACATGCCAATAAAAGTTGAGGAAGCCGAAAAAGTAATTGAAATAATAAGAAACAAGCAACCAATGATTATGGCAGGTGATTTTAATTCCCACTTTAAATCAGAAGTCATTAAAAAAATAGACAAGGAAGTTTCATATATAGATAAAGGACATAATCCAACTTGGACGAAACATCCATTTTCTTATAAAGGATTCAAGGAAACGGAATTGAAATGGAAGCTTGATTATATTTTTATTTCGGAGAGGCTAAAATGCAAAAGTTTTAAAACCATAGATACCAATATATCCGACCACTTGCCTATTGTTGCAGAGCTTGAATTAAATTAAACAAGAGGAAACAGGGTCAGTTCTATTTTTCATTACTTTTTTAAGATTTTATTACAATTTTATTTTAATCTATCTAATTTTCAGCTATTTTTCAAGGTTTAGACGACCTGTTAAAATAAAAAAGCCCGGTCGCTTTCCGGGCAATTTTTGATTTTAGAGCGATAAAATTCTAACTTTAACCAATGCAACCTTTTGGGATTTTCTGCGTTATATTTAACAGAGGAAGAGAACCTTATTTATTTTGGGTATGAATTTAAAAGAAGAAAAAGAACTAATTAAAGAAGCGAAGAAAAATCCAGAGGTTTTTGGCAAACTTTATGACCAACATTATTCCAAAATCTTCAGCTATATTTTGAAAAGAACGGCCGATTTAGAAACCGCCCAAGATATAACTTCGGAAACATTTTTCAAAGCTATGAAAAAACTCTGGCAATTTCGCTGGCGGAATATCTCCTTTTCCGCCTGGCTTTACAGAATTGCTTCCAATGAAATCGCTAATTACTTTAGGAAAAATAAATACAAACCAGTTTCTTTAGAAAAAATCCCGGAACCAATTTCTGTTTCAAATCCCTCTGCTGAAATCCTTGAAGCCGAACAAGAATTAAAAAAGCACCAGGATTTTTTAATGCTTCAAAAAGAAATCTCCAAACTTTCAGTTAAATATCAGGAAGTAATTGTTTTGAGATTTTTTGAGAAAAAGAAAATTAAAGAAATTGCTGAAATTTTAGGCAAAAAACAAGGAACAATAAAATCCTTATTACATAGAGGTTTAGAAAAATTAAGAAAAACAGTATAATAAAATAAAGGTCGGCTACTTAAAATTTTAAAATTAACAAAAAAGTTGAAAAAATAAACTTATGGCAAAAACAAAATTGCTTTATTTAGGAGTAGGGATATTTGTCGCTTTGTTTGTGTTGCTTTTCTCTACCGATTTATTAAATTATCCTCTTTGCTCTGACCGTTATCCTGTTCACTGCTGGCGAGAATCAAAACTAATAACCCAAGAGCATATTCCCTGTTCTGATAACGAAGATTGCTCTATTGAGAAAATGCAGGATTTTTGCAGTCCGGGTCATCCCAGTTTATTAAAATGCGCAGGAGCAAGATATTACTGCGGAAAAGAAGGACACTGCATAGGATGCGATTGTCTCTGGCTTCTTCCAACCCATTGGAAAGTTAAGAAGTAAATTTAATAGAATAAACTTATATGTACGGAAATAAAAAAACCCTTAGTTCAGTAATCATTGCAGTTAGTACAATAGCAGCAGGTTTTTCGATTTACTATCTGGCTTTTTATAATCCAGAAAAAGAATTAAACGAAATAAAAATTCCAGTTTTTGCAAATAATGAACCGGATATTGTGATTAATTCAACGTTGCAAAGCCTTAACAATTCTTCTTTGCCCATTAAGTTTCTAAATCCTGTAAAGTCATCTCAATGGTGGATAAGCGATGACGGTTGGAGCATTATTGATCCAAACACTGTTTCAATTACTTCATCGGTAAGTACTTCTAATGTTGAGCATCAGTCGCCGGTAAACCCGCTCAATCCCTTGGCCAAAGAGTTAAACAATTTAATATCTAAAATATTTTTAGACAATGATTTTGCGCTCAATACTCTGAATACTTCCAAATCCGAAACAGACAACGAATTTTATGATTATGTTGTTGCCTTCCAAAAAGATGAAACGCGATGCATTCTTAAGACCAACGGCGATTATGGAGAATACACTATATCCTGTTCAAACAGTTTTCAGGAAGCGTATGAAAAGCAAATACCATATCTTAAAGCGTTAAATAACCGAAATTCAATAGTCAGCGTGAGAGAAAGAATAGGCGACTTTGTCTGGCTTAACGTTCATCTTCGCAGAACCGGCTATTTGGCTCTTATGAAAGATAATGGAGAGGAAATAAAATTAATTTTCACAGGGCAGGAAGCGCCGTTTTGTGATTTGATGATTGAAAATCAAGTTCCAAAAGAAGTATACGGAGCCTGCTACGATGCTTCCGGGAATATAGTAGAATAGCGGGCAAAATACAGGCATATGGCCGGAAATAAAAAAATTAAAATTTTGGTTCTCGTTTTGGGAATATTTTTAGTAATATTTTTTGTTCTTTTAACATTTTACTTTTACAAACTTTCATATTGGAAAGCGGAAAATATTTCTTTTTGCGCTGAAAACTGCGGCTTTGATAAAAATCCTTATTTTTGGCTGGAAAATTATAATTCAGAAAATTCGCTTTGCCATAGAATTGCTCCTCCTTATGGATACAAAAAAATACCATTAGAGAAAAATTCTTTTGAAGAGTGGCTTAGATATCTTCCTTTGAAGCAGGGAAATCCGGCAATTGTTTTACATAATGGCAAGACGGCTTATCAATTGCCCCATATCGGAATTGTGGATATTGATATTGGAGAAAAAAATCTTCAGCAATGCGCCGACGCTGTAATCCGGCTTCGCGCGGAATATTTATTTACTAAAAAAGAATACGAACAAATTCATTTTAATTTTGTAAGCGGTTTTTTTGCTTCTTATTTGAAATGGAGGGACGGCTTTCGGCCGTTGGTAATTGGTGATTTTGTAAAAGAAGCAAAAACATATGGTTTTGACGATTCCTGGAAAGGTTTTCGTGAATACTTAAATATGGTTTTTAATTATGCCAATACTTTTTCCTTGGAACAAGAATTAATTCCTGTAGAAGATATTAATGACGTAAGGATAGGAGATGTTTTTATTTCCGGAGGATTCCCGGGACACGCTGAAATTATTGTTGATATGGCTGAAAATCAGGAAGGTAATAAAATATTTCTTCTTGCCCAAAGCAACAGGCCTGCCCAGGACATTCATATTTCCAAGAATTTAGATAATTTTCAGTTAGGCGCCTGGTATTCTATGGATTTTGGCGAAGTCTTAAATACCCCCGGCTGGACATTTAAAAAAACCGAAATTAGAAGATTTAGACAATAGAAAATTTTTTTGATAGAATAAATTTATGATGAAAAAATGGAAAATTGGCGCGATTATTGGAGTAATGTCAGGCATCGGCACACTAATTATCCCTCTTATAAACGTGATGTATGTAAGTTTTTTTACGCAACATTTTGTGTCCCCGACGCCTTCTTTAAAATCAGCTATCGTGTTTTATCTCTTTTTCTCCTTGCCAATAGTTCTCGGAGCGCTAATTGGCGCCTGGGTTGGATATTTAATTGATAAATATAAAAAGAAGTTGTGAAGAAATAAATAAAATCATCACGAGATAAGCGCAACCTTTTTCGACCTGATGCGTTATACTTACAGAGCGTTAAACGATGCTCGCAAAGGTCGAAAGAGGTAATAAATAATTAAGTATCCAGAGTTATGGAATTTAAAGATTTAGAGAAAAAATTAGAAAACATAAAAGCGCCAGACATTGAAATTCAAAGCCATAAACAAAACTTGAAAATGGCTCTGCTTAGCTCTGGATATCCCGCTAAAAGCGGGACTATTATGTTTTACACAAAAAGATTAATTCCAGTAGGAGTTGCCCTGGCTTTAATTTTGGTTGTGGGATTTACCGTAATCCAACCCAGATTACAGATAGCCAGAGCAATGGAAATTGCCAAGAACGATCCTCAAATTAAAGAATTGATGGTAGAATACGGTGTGGAGATTAAAGAGGTAAAATTGCAAGATGGCAAAGCTTATGTTTTACTTACTCTTCCCGGAGAGAATTTACCTCCTGAGTTGGAAGAAAGGACTCTCGGCGCTGAAGAAGAAGTCACTCCCAAAGGCGTAATGCGCGGACCCGGACAATTTTACATCTCTTACCTAGATTCTGCAACAGGCAAAATAACACAATCTTCTGGCTCAATTGCTGAAATAGACCTTAAAGCAAAGAAAGTTAGAAAGATTGAATTGATTGAAAAACTACAGATTGACATCATTCCCTTAACTGAGGAAGAAAAAACCAGAGCAATTGAAATTGCCAAAAGTGAACCAAAGATTCGGGAAATGATTCCCGACTTAGAGGAAAGAGAAATAATCGTCAAACCTTTACCTCCTCTTAAACTCTACCTTGTGGAAACCTTTGATGGAGTGAGAACTGAATCTGAAGAAGAGGTCAAAAGAGTCAATGTGATTTTCAAGTCCGATGAATATCAGGACATAATCACGGTTAATCTGACCACAAGCAAAGTAGAAGGAGCGGTGTCATTCTCAATTGGCAGAATTGAAAGACCTCAATCCGAATATCCTCACCCCATTTATCCCATTAAGCCCAAGTTTTATCTTGAGCCGGACGGAATTAAAACATCTCTGCCTGATGAAGGAATAATAGAAATATATGAAGGAACCGCTAAACCATCTGATCAAAAAGAGATATTTACAGCAATGCTAAAAGAAATAGCCGAGAAAGACGACAGAATTAAGGATTTATTAAAAGATAATGATTATGAGATTCTGGAGGTTATTAGGTCAAAACCAATAGTTGAAAAGACCGAAACAAGCATAATAACAAGAGTAGAAATCGCCACCGTGGTTTTAGAAAAAGAAAGCACTAACCAAGAATACTGGATTACAATAGATTTAGGAACTAATACCATAAAATCAATCAAGGAAGCCGTCCCAACTCCTTAAAAAAAAGAGCAAGTAGAAAATAATTTCTTGGCTACAAATCAGATTTCAAAACCGCCCTGATTAAATTTTGGGCGGTTTTTATTTTAAATTTTAAATTTTCTTTCAGGAATGGGATTGCTTATAACATACTACCCAGTCCCAAAGAGAGATTATTTTGTCCAATTAGAAAGAAAAATACTAAAATCAATAAAATTGACTTCTCCATCCTGATTTTGGTCTGCTTCGCAATTTAAGGGAATTCCCCAATTATAAAGAAGAATACTGAAATCAACGAAATTAACAATTCCATCGTGATTTAGGTCGGGATTTCCATTACATCCGGGAAAGGGCAAAGGAGGAAAAGTTAATTTAATATTACCCATCATAATATTAAGCATATCTTTTGGTATTGGGAAATCCGTAATAAATTCATTACTTCTTCTGCCCTTGCTGTCGGTAGCATAGATTAAGACACTATGAGGACCGGTCTCTAAATTTTCTATCGTTTTTTTGAAATAACCTATTTCATTGGCTATGATGGTGCGTCCCGGTAAATCATCCACTCTTACATATATAATGGCTCCCGGGTCGGTTGTGCCTGAAAAAGTAGCGCTTGCCGAAGAATTAGCACTAACTATTTGGATTGTTGATAAAAGGATTATGACAATTAAGATTTTTATCTTCCACATAAATTTAGCCAAACAAAAAAGGGCGACCCGACTGCTACCACACTCACGATTGTCGCTAAGACGCCCGATTGTGTGAGTCTAGATCGCCCTCTTTGCCCGCAATCGGGATGAAGAGGACTCCTGTCTTAGCGACAAATATGTGAACGTGGTAGCATTTTCATTATATCACAACTCGCTCAAAACAAAAAAGCCCGTCGCTGAGTATTAAAAATAGTGAGTGGCGGGTTGTCTCAGGTTTTTTGTTATGGTAAAATGAAAATGAAAGGTTGACGATATTAAAAATAAAAAATATAAAAAGAAAAAAATATGAAACGCGCCGCTCATGGCTGGATTGCCCTCCGGGCTTATAAACTCATAGACGACATTAGTGTTAACGGCAGGATAGGCAATGTTCATCATACAGACAAATTAATAGAACTTCTTTCTTATTATCTCTCAAGCGTATGGGACGGAGCTTGGATTCCCGATAATTTAATCTGCGATATGAAGTACGGACATATTTTTAAACAGACAAATGACACAAAACTTCTGGGTTCTATGACTAAAGATAAACGAAGTGAGGTGCCATATAAAGAACTTAAATCCATACTCAAGGGAAAACGCCTTTGTTTAGAACATCTTAAAAAACAAGAAGTATTAAATGAACATTATTGGTCAAAGGAAGGACATTTACCTAATCGAGTAATAGCTCTTGCTCATACTACAAGTGATATGCTTAAACTTGGCGACTTTCCTTTAGCTTTTTATCTTAGAGAACAAAGAAGAAGGGCCTATGAGAGTGATTTGTCTGCTGCCAGTGCAAAAAATCTTTCTTTATCACCCACTTTTTCCGCCCGCCAAATCGCCATCACTCTTTTTATGCTCTCTCATTACATCGCAGACGCCCATATGCCTTTGCATTGTGATTATAGAGATTATACCAGACGTAATAAAGTAAGACCTCTT
>DAOVPY010000004.1 GCA_030628945.1 Candidatus Nealsoniibacteriota bacterium | reverse complement strand
GGATGTATAGGGGCTGAGACCTGACCAGTGCTGGAACGTTAATGTTGCCGGTCTTTCCGCCTTCGGGCGGGATGGCTGAGCGATTGAAGCGCCAGTGAACGTCGGCAGTAACTATAACTGTCTTAAAGTACCGTAATCCCTTGCCGGGTAAGTTCCGGCCCGCAGGAAAGGTTTAACGACTGGGAAACTGTCTCAACGAGGAGCCCGGTGAAAATGCAATACCGGTAAAGATGCCGGTTACCTACGGCTAGACGGAAAGACCCCGGGAGCTTTACTGTAGGGTGACATTGGATTTTGAATTTAGATGCGTAGCGTAGTGGGGAGACTTTGATTTCCCGATTTCGGTCGGGAAGGAGTCGTCAATGAAACACCCATCTTTTAAATTCTTGGTTCTAACCCCCGCTTTTAGCGGGGAAACAGTGTTATCCGGTCAGTTTAAGTGGGGCACTTGCCTCCCAAAAGGTAATGGAGGCGTTTAAAGGTTGGCTATTTCCGGATGGAAATCGGAAATGTCGGGCAAAGCCAAAAGCCAGCTTTACAGCGAGACGGATATGTCGAGCTGTTGCGAAAGCAGAACTTAGTGAACCGACTTCGGTTGATAGAACCGGAGGAGATTATCAGATAAAAGTTACCCCGGGGATAGACTCTGAAATAAGAGTTTGTTGTCCTCCTCACCGTAAGGTGAGGTAATAAATACGGCTTATAACGGTGAAGCGAGAACCGGTCTTCCTTGAAAAAGGTTTAGAGTTCTTGTAATACCGTGGGAAGTCGGAAGAAGTTTGTTTTAGTTTATGATTTCTTTATCGCGAGAACAAAAATCAATTCTCTTTGGAACAATTCTTGGAGATGGATATCTTCAAAAAACTGGAGAAAAAAATTCTCGGCTTCGATTAGAACATGGAAAAAACCAAAAAGAATACTTACTATGGAAAGTGAAAAAACTTGATTCTCTCTTTCAAGGGAAAGCAAAATATTTAGAAAGAATTCATCCAATCTCTAAGAAAACATATGGCTATTGGCGCCATCAATCTCAATCTATTCCTTATCTTGGTAAATTGAGAAAAATCTTCTATCCAGAAGGAAAGAAAAAAATTCCAGAAAAATTAGAAAAATATTTAACACCGCTAATGCTTGCAGTTTGGTATACGGATGACGGATATTACTGCCAAAGAGATTATTGTAGTTATCTTTATTTGGGAAATGTTAGCGAAGAAGAAGCCAAAATTACATCTCAATCTTTGTTGAAAAAATTCAACATTTTGAGTCGGGTAAAACAAAAAAAGAAAGGATACGCGATTTATTTTCCTCCTAAAGAAGCAAAAAAATTAAAAGTAATTGTTAAACGTCATATACTTTCTCAATTTAATTACAAACTTCCTTCTTGACCCCGTAACGACTTGTCCATAAGCGGACAGAGTAAGGTAAAACCTTGCTGATACGCCGTCCCCTGTTAAATAATTTTGCTTTTGGCAAAATTGCCGCGAAGCGGCATTTAACAGGGTGAAGATATAGTCTAATCTTAAAAAAGATTGAACAGGCTAGTAGGGCCCGCGAGTTCACATCAACGGCCCTGTTCGGCACCTCAAATATACCGACAAATCGGGGTGCTATGGCAGTAATGCCATACCAAAAATTTGGCTAATAACGGTGGAATCTCATTGACAACACCGTGGGAAGCGAGTACATGAATTCTATGTGCTTCGCCCCGTAGAGACTTTTTCTTGCTAAATTTTAGCAAGAAAGGATAGCAGGTTTAAACTGTTATAATACGCCAACCCCCGCTGAAAGCGGGGTGAAGATATAGTCCATACTATTAGAAATAATAGAAAAATGCGATGTCGGCTCTTCTCATCCTGGGGCTGGAGAAGGTCCCAAGGGTTGGGCTGTTCGCCCATTAAAGAGGAACGCGAGCTGGGTTCAGACCGTCGTGAGACAGGTTGGTCCCTATCTACCGCAGGCGTCGAGTCTTGAGGGGATTTGGTCCTTGTACGAGAGGATCGGACTGAACTAACCTCTGGTGTACCAGTTGTTCCGCCAGGAGCATCGCTGGGTAGCTAAGTTGGGAAGGGATAAGAGCTGAAAGCATCTAAGCACGAAGCCCACCCCAAGATCAGGACTCTTAGGCTGGTCGGAGAACACGACCTTAATAGGATACAGGTGTAAGTGTTGTAAAACATTAAGCCAAGTATTACTAATTAGCCAAGACAATTCTTGGCTGGCAATTAATAATCAGTTTTCAAATAAGGAAGATACAATCTTGGTGATAATACCGGGAGTGCTCCACCTGTTCCCATTTCGAACACAGTAGTGAAATCTCCCAGGGTCGATGATAGTGGGTTTTCCCGCGAAAGTAGATAGTCGCCAAGATTGTGTCTTCCTTTTTCTTTTAGTATAATAAAGAAAATATTATGAGATTTTCTTTTTTTAAAAAAGGACTTGTGGTTGTAATTGGATTTATATTCATTCTCTTGATTTTGAATTTTTTCCAAAAAGATGTTAAGAATGCTTTTTATTTAGTATCTTCGCCGATTCAAAAAATTCTTTGGAGCGCGGGGGACGAAGTTTCTGATTTTTGGGAGACGATGCGCGAGATGAAAAATTTAAACCAAGAAAATAAAGAATTGGAACGCGTGAATCAGGGAATGCTGCATGAGATTTTTAATCTAAAAGAGATAAAAAAAGAAAATGAAATCCTGAGACAAGCCATGGAAATCGGTTTGGAGAAAGAGTTTAAACTAATTATGGCTGATATAATTAATAAAGATGTTCTTCAGGATTTTCTTTTGATTAACAAGGGTTCTCAAGATCAAATTTCCAAGGGTATGGTTGTGATTAGCCAGGAAAAAGCGCTTTTGGGAAAAATCAGCGAGGTTTATAAAAATTTTTCCAGGGTAATGCTCATTTCCAACAAAAAAAGCCGTTTCTCGGCTAAAATAGAAGTTCAAGAAAAAAAGGTCCTGGGGATTATTCAAGGAAAAGGGAGATTGCTCCTTTCCTTTGAACGTATTCCCCATGACAAGGAAATCCTCAAAGAAGATGTTGCGCTGACTGATATTTTAGGCGGAGATTTTCCGCCCGGTTTGTTAGTCGGCAAGGTGAAAGAAATTCAAAAAAGCGACACTGAACCCTTTCAGCAAGTGAAGATTTCGCCTTTTTTTAATATTGAAGAAATAGAAAAAATATTTATTATTACCCAATACCGATGAAATTTATAAAAATTCTAATTATCTTTTTTTCTCTTTATTTTTTGGTTTTGTTGCAAACAAGTTTTTTCGTTCATTTCGGGGCGGCAGTTTTAATTCCAAACCTTATCTTTATTGCTGTTTTGTTTTTAAGCTTTTTTGAAAATATTCTTGTTTCCAAACAAGAATTTTACTCTTTTTGGGCGGCAATAGCCGGCGGATTTTTTCTGGATGTTTTTTCAAGTCAATTTATCGGCTTCCATATTCTTATTTTACTCGGAATAGTAATTTTTATAAAAGCGATTTTTAAAAGATATGTTAGAATTCCGGTTTAAAAAATTCCGGCTCCATTCCAAAGGTCTCGGCGTCAAAAGAAAGATTAAAACATTTAAGGAAGAGATAGAACCACAGGAGATTTTTTTGGATTCATTAGCTCAGGAAAAAGAGAGAGAAATGGGAACTTCGGAAAAAAAAATTGAAGTTCCTTTCCATCCAAAAATTATCCTGATTATTTATGCTATTTTCCTGCTCACAATAAGTATTTTTTGGGGCAGAATTTTTCAACTTCAAATTATAAAGGGGGAAGAATTGGCGCTTCGCTCGTCGGAAAATAGATTGAGAATTTATCCGCTCAGACCAGAGCGGGGAGTGATTTACGACAGCAATTTGGAGCAGCTCGTTTGGAATAAACCGAGTTTTGATTTGGTTTTAGATAAAAGGGATTTTCCCGAAGAGGAGAAAGAAGCCAAGAAAATCCTTAAAAAAATTTCAGAAATTGTTGAAGAAATTGTTGTTGAGGACTTGCTGAAAGAAATAGAGAAAAGCAGATTGCCGATAGTTCCTCTTTATGAAAACCTTGAGCACTCGGATTTGGTCGCGCTGGAAGTAAAAATAAAAAACCGAAATGAATTTCCGGGCGTTAAAATTGAGGAAAACACGCTCCGAAATTATATTGAAGGAGTGAATCTTTCCCATTTGATAGGTTATACCGGCAGAATAAACGCAGATGAATTTAGGATTTTTAATAATTATTCTCTCACCGACTATATTGGAAAAACCGGTTTGGAAAAATCTTATGAAGAAATTTTAAGAGGCAAGCCCGGCGAATTTCAGATTGAAAAAGACGCCAGAGGCAGGATAATCAAGGAATTTGTGAAATCTCAGCCAGAATCAGGGAAAAGTTTGCTTCTTTGGTTGGATTCCGAGCTTCAAAAAAAGATAGAGCAAGAATTAAACAACAAACTTAAAAATATTGGCGCGCAAAAAGCCGCGGCAATAGCCATAAATCCGCAAAACGGAGGAATTTTAGCGATGGTAAGTATTCCCAACTTTAACAATAATTTATTTTCGCATGGCATTTCCCATGAGCAGTTAAAAGCAATGCAGGATGATGAATTAAAACCATTTCTCAACAGGGCAGTGTCAGGACAATATCTCACTGGCTCTATCATTAAGCCGTTGATTGCGTCCGCGGCTTTGCAGGAAAAAATAATTGAACCTGAAAAAAATATTCTTTGTACGGGCGAAATTGTTATTGAAAATCCCTGGTTCAATCCAGAGGAGCCGGAATCAGATGTAAATCAAAAAGAATGGGTTTATCACGATTGGAGAACGCATGGCTTGACTGATTTGAGAAAAGCCATTGCCCAGTCCTGCAATATCTATTTTTATACCATAGGCGGGGGATATAAGGATTTTAAGGGCTTGGGAGAAAAAAAAATAAAAGAATATCTTGAACTTTTCGGTTGGGGAAGCAAAACAGGAGTGGATATTCCGAATGAACAATCGGGATTTATTCCAGACCCCCAATGGGAAAAAGAAGTAATCAACGATGATTGGACTATCGGCGACACTTATCATCTTTCAATCGGACAGGGATATCTCAAAATAACCCCTCTTCAGGTGGCTTCTGCTTTTTCCGCGATTGCTAACAAAGGAACTCTTTATGAGCCCCGATTGGTCCAGAAAATTTTAGACTCTTCGGCAATCTCGGGACAAACCTGGGATATCGAGCCCAAAATTATAAGAGAGGACTTTATTGAGCCGGAATATCTTCAGATTGTAAGAGAGGGAATGAGACAAGCAATAACTACTCCGGATATGCCAAGCTATATTTTAAATTCATTGCCAGTTTCGGCTGCGGCAAAAACAGGTACGGCCCAGACATCCGAAGAAGATTGTTATCATCACTGGGTAACGATTTTTGCCCCTTATGACGAGCCTGAAATTGTTTTAACCATCATTGTTGAAGATGTAAAAGGTCTGGGGGGAGTTGTTCTGCCGGTGGCAAAGGAGTTGTTAAAATGGTATTTTGAACGGTCTTCGGAATATTAATGGGGGAGTTGGTCTGTTTTTTCCAAGTTATCAAGAAAGGCAAGGCCTTGTTCTATTGATTTTTTAAGAGACTGGATTTCTTCTTTAAAAGAAGATTCTTCTTCAATAAAAGGCGAAATTTTCTCCCAGGCCTCCTGAAATAAAAGCTCTGCCCTTGCTTCATCCTTAAAAATTAAAGCATTTTCGGCTTGAATTATCTTCAGTTCCGCCTGTTCTACGGCCTGAGCCGTTAAGCTGAATTTTTGTTCGTCTTCTTTTTTGAAGATAAAATAACCGCTTGCCAGCATTAAAATTAAAATAAGAACCAGGATTAAGAATTTTTTAATCTTAGAGGAAGAGGACAATGAAAATCGCGGCGGAAATGACATGCTCCAATGCTTTGCAGGGTTTAATTCCGGGTTTTCTATAATTCTGTTTTTTTTCAACCCTGTCAAAATTTTGAAAATATATTTCAGAAAAGCGAATCCTCTGTTAAAAAGCGAGCTGAGGATTTTTGTTTTTTGAAAAAAAGGAGGGTGAAAACATTCCCTGATTGATTCTCCGTTGTAATAGCTATGAGAACCGGAAAATAGTAAAAGGCATATCCCGGAGGTTTCCGTAAAAATTTCTTTTTTGGCTTTTAAAATTTTTTTAAGTTCTTTTTCTTCGCGGGCAAGGGCCAATTCCTGGATTATATTTTTATTTTTAAATAATTCAAAGGCATTTTTGGTTAAAATTATAATTTTGTCTTCCGGGGTTAGTTTGCCTGTGGCGATATTCCCGAAAATTTTTGAGGGAGAGGGTTCGGTATTCTGAAATTCAAGGTTGGTGCCAATATCCATTATTTCTATATCTGACGAATTTTTCGGCCTGTCAAAAACAGTTGCGGACCTTAATAATAAAATTTTAATATCGCCGATTTTTGTGAAATTTAAAATAAAATCCTTAAAACTCAAAACAGCAAAGTTTAAATTTCCCAGCCAGCCCACATTGCCCTTTTTTATTTCTTCGGTTAAAAGCTCGTTTGCTTTCTTGAGTCCTTTTTTAAGGGCTTGCTCGCTGGATATTTTTGTCTCTTGATTCTCAATAGAAGCGCCGATATAATATTCTTTTTTAATTATTTTGGCTAAATTGTTCAGAAAAGCGGAATCCTTGGAAAGGGCATTATTTAGCTCGCCTACAACATACAAATTGCCCATCCCTTTTTCGGATATATTTTCGGGCTCGTAAACAAAACTGTCGTATATTACTTCTTTATTCGCTTTTGGATTAAAATAAAGTTCAAAAACCTTCATAACTTCATTATGACTTTACAGACATAATTGTTCGTTCGGTCGGAAAAGAAAAATAAATTTTTCTTTTCCTCCCTCTCTCTCAATTATAACCTTTTTTTCTCAAATAGAAAATGTTAAAGTGAAGTAATGGACGATTCAAAATTCTTAAAAGATGTCAGGGTGAGAATTGCGCCTTCGCCAACCGGTTTTTTACATCTCGGTCTGGCTCGGACAGCGCTTTTTAATTATGTTTTTGCTAAAAAGAATAAAGGAAAATTCATTTTGCGGCTGGAGGATACCGATCAAAAAAGGTCAGAGCCAAAATTTGAAAAAGACATTATAGAGAATTTAAAATGGTTGGGGATTAACTGGGACCTCGGACCCTATAGGCAAAGCCAGCGAATTCCTGTTTACGCCAGGTATTTAGAGAAACTTTTGAAAGAGAAAAAGGCATATTATTGTTTTTGTTCGCAGGAAGAATTAGAAGCAATGAGGCAATATCAATTGAGCGTCGGGCAGCCTCTTCGCTATAATGGAAAATGCCGCGGTCTTTCTGAAAATGAAATTAAAAAAAGATTAGCTGCGAGCAAGCAGTCAATCATAAGATTTAAGATGCCGGACAAAAAAATAATTTTCCATGATTTAATCCGCGGAAAATTAGAATTTGACTCTTCTTTATTGGGAGACATTGCCATTGCCAAGGATTTGGCGACTCCTTTGTATAATTTCGCCTGCGTTGTTGACGATTTTGAAATGAAAATCAGCCATGTCATTCGGGGAGAAGACCATATTCCAAATACTCCTAAACAGATTTTAATTCAGGAAGCCTTAAATTTTCCTAATCCAAAATACGCTCACTTGCCTCTGATTTTAGGCCCGGACCGAACAAAATTAAGCAAGCGCCACAACGCCTGCGCTGTTGCCGAATACCGAAAACAGGGCTATTTACCCGAAACTCTTGTCAATTTTATGGCGTTTTTGGGCTGGAACCCTGACACGGAAAGAGAAATTTTTTCTCTCTCTTCTTTGATTAAAGAATTTTCCTTGGAAAAAGTTCAGAAAGGCGGAGCGATTTTTAATATCAAACGTTTGGATTATCTAAATGGGTTTTACATTCGCCAGAAATCTTTGGACAAATTAACAGAATCCTGTCTGCCATTTCTGATTGAGGAGGGCTTGGTTGAGCCGATTTTTGAATCAGAGGAAAGAATGCCGAATTTGACCGGATATTTAGGCAAAGAGATTGTCCAGAAATATGTCGTTAAAGAAACAAAAGAAAGAATAACTTTTGATTCTTTGAAAAAAATTGTGGGTTTATACCAGGAACGGCTGAAAAAACTCTCGGAAATTTCAGAATTCATTGACTTTTTCTTCAAGGAAAAATTGGAGTATTACAAAGATTTATTAAAATGGAAAGATATGAGTAATGACGATGTAAAAGATGTTTTAGATAAATTAGAAGAGATATTATCCGGGCTTGAACTCGACAAATTTGATAAAGAAAATTTAGAAAAGGTTTTGATGCTTGAAGCCGAGAAAAGAAAAGATAGGGGAGAGTTATTGTGGCCATTGAGAGCCGCTTTAAGCGGAAAAAAGGCCTCCCCGAGTCCTTTTGAAATCGCTGAAATTTTAGGCAAACAAAAAACTCTGCAAAGAATAAAAGCGGCAAGAGAAAATTATGTTACTATCTAAAGAAATAATTGAAAAGCAAATTTGGGAGGGTTTTTTGGAGGAGTGTGGAGAAAAGACCTTTTTGAGTTCCTGGAATTGGGGAGAATTTCAAAAGAAAATGGGATACAAGATTTGGCGGCTGGGCGTTTATAACAGCGAACAGTTAATTGCAGTTGCTTTGGTGATTAAAATTCAGGCGAAAAGAGGGACATTTATATTTGTCCCTCACGGTCCAGTAATTAAAAACATCGGAGAACAGTTCTCCGATGTATCGGAGAACAGTTCTCCGATGAGAGCTTTATTGGAAAAATTAAAAGAAATTGCGAAACAAGAAAATTGCGGTTTTATTCGGATAAGTGTAATTTGGGAAAGGAGAGAGGAGAATGTTAAAATTTTTAAAGATTTGGGATTTAGAAACGCGCCGATTCACATGCACCCGGAAACAACCTGGAAATTAGATATTAAGCCATCAGAACAAGAATTATTGATGAATATGCGGAAAACGACAAGATATCTCATCCGCCAGGCGGAAAAAAATCAGGATATTGAGATAGTTCAAAGCCAGGATATTAAGGATGTTAAAAAATTTGATGAACTTTATCAAGCAACTGTTAATCGCCACCATTTTACGCCATTTTCTTTAGAATATCTGAAAAACGAATTTTCAGTATTTCAAGCCGATAATCAAATTTCTATTTTTTTAGGCAGATATAAAGGCGAGATTATTTCTTCGGCAATAATTATTTTCTGGCAGGGGATTGGATTTTACCATCAAGGCGCTTCGTCTCTGAAACATCCCAAAATTCCGGTTTCGTATCTTTTGCAATGGGAAGCGATTAAAGAAGCGAAACTACGAGGATGCAGATTATATAATTTTTGGGGTATAGCGCCCGTCAAAATGATAAATAATCAATTATCAATTATTAATAAAAACCACCCTTGGGCTGGCTTAACTTTATTCAAAATGGGTTTTGGCGGCTATAAAAAAGAATATGTGAAAACCCAGGATTTAGTTTTGTCTCCAAAATACTGGCTGAATTATATTGTGGAAAAAATCAGAAAAACAAAAAGAGGTTTGTAATGCCTCTTTAACTTTTTTTTCACTCCTTTTCTTTTATCACAAATATTTCAACATATTTCCTTATCTGCCGCAGACCAAGATAAGTGCTTATACATCCAATCCCTATCCCTATAGCCAAAATTGTTAAAGGTCCCATTTTTCTGTGATTTACCTCCTTGATAAGATTATAACTATCTATGAAAAAAAGTCAAGTTTACACACCCCATAGAATTAGAAGAAAAAAATCTATCTTGAAAAATAGATTTTTTCGGCAAGTAATTTTATTTTCAATTCTCGCGATTTCTGTCTTTTATCTTTTGATTTTTTCAGCGACTTTTCAAATAGAAAATATCATAATCTCAGGAGAGGAAAAAGTTTCAAAACAAGGAATTAAAGGCGTTGTTGAAAACCAAATCGCAAAAAAAATATTGTTTTTCCCGACCAAAAGTATTTTTTTAGCCAACTTTAAAAAAATAAGGGAAGATATTTTAAATAATTTTCCCACTATAGCTGAGATTGAGATGCGCAGGGGATTTCCAGCCGCGTTGAATGTTGTTGTGACAGAAAGATTGGGAACAGGGGTTTTTTGCCAAGGGCAACAATGTTTCTTGCTGGACAGCGAAGGAATAATTTTTGACCCCCACTACCTAAATATAGGTGTGGGGGCAAGCCCCCACTATCCAAATATTGGTGTGGGGGCAGGGGAAATTTTTGAAGAAAATCCAAAATTACTGAAAATTGAAAGCCGCGCCCACGACATACAATTAAAACCCGGAGACAGCGTTATTGAAAAAGAAAAATTAACTCAGATTTTAGAAATTATTTCTAAATTAAAACAGGATTTGAAAATTTCATGCGATTTGGCTGAGATTGTTTCCGGGGAGCGGTTGAATGTTAAAACAAATGAAGGCTGGGAAATTTATTTTAATCCAACAGAGGATATAAATTGGCAAATTACTGAACTTGACTTGCTTTTACAAAACAAAATCCCTTCCGAAAGAAGAGAAATACTTGAATATATTGACTTGAGATTTAGCAGAGTTTATTATCGGTATCGTTAGTCAATGTAATAGATAAAGATTGAGTAGCCGATTTTTGTTATTAGTTTATATTCATCAAGCCATTTATAATGGCCGGTAGGTTGGTCAAATTCCAAAGCCGCTGTCCCTCTTCCTATTTGAAGAGGAGTCGCTGAAACAGCCAGATAATTATTTTTTGGAAAGTCCCGCGAATCGCGATTGCCCCACCAAGGGGCATATTTTTCTTTCAGGTAGTATTCCGGCTTTCCGCCTCCGAAATAATCAAGATAAATTTTATCAATTTTATTTTTTTCTGTCCATTCTGTTAATCGTTTAAGGTCCTGCCCCCAGTCAAGGTTGGAATCAACGGTATAGATATAACCGTTGTCCGGACCGCGCGCTAAGATGTTAAAATAGGCTAAAAAATGAGGAAAAACAGCCATAACGCTAATAATTTGCAAGAAAATTAAGCCGTAGACAATAGTGTGTTTTGTTCTGCTCCAAAGAGGGCCTTCTACCCTGTTAAATAATTTCGCCTTTGGCGAAATTGCCGCTTCGCGGCATTTAACAGGGTGAAGCCAATTGATTATTGTTGCGCTTACTAAAATAAAAGTAAACGGAAAAATCGGCAAAAGGTGGCGCGCTCCAAGATTCAGGTCTGTTTTCAAGCTTACTCCCCAGTAAAAAGCGATAAAAACAAGCATGGCAAATTCAATAAAGTGCGTTCTAATCCAATTTTTTATTCTTTGAAAAGCGTTTAACCAGCAAGGTCTTTTAATCAGCCAACCGAGATAAAGCAAGGCAATCAGGGTGAGAATATGAAAGCTTAAGGGTTCTTTAATTGCGTAGACAATTGGAAAATAATTTTTCCATCCCTTGTTGGAAATTTCGCCAAGGAAATAAGTTGTGTGCCCGTAAGCGGTTCGATTGAAAATCATAACCAAACCGGTTAGATAATGGGCGTAAGGACGGAGAATTGGCTTATCAGCGGCCCAAACAATAGAATTTTTTATAGAACCCTTGATGAAGTTATCAGAATAGTCGGGCAAAAGAATTTTAGTGTCTTGTACTTGTCTTTCGGGTGGATAATTCCAGGTATGATATTGATAGACAGCTCCGATTAAAAGAAAGCCGATTGTAAAAACCAGAATTAAAATTTTTAAAGTTTTCATTATTTTCCCGGATTTAATCAGCCACCAAATTAAAATCAAAAAGACAAAGAAAGGACCCAAAAGTATTACTGAAAATTTGCAAAGTTGCGCCAAGCCGAAAAAAATCCCGGCTAAAAGAATGTTTTTCCTGGTTGGCTTGGAAAGGGTTTTAAGAAAATAATAAGTGGCGATGAATATGCCGGCCGCGGCTCCGACATCAGTGGTCACCAATCTTCCGTGAGCTAAGAAGGTAGGGGAGAAAGAGAATAAAAACAAGGAAAACAGGGCTGTTTGGGCTCCGAATAATTCCCGAGCGGCTTTAAAAATATAAAATCCGAGCAAAATTAAAATTAAAATCATTGGCAGCCGGTCCCAGAAAATCATTTTATCAGCCGGATTGCCGGCTTCATACAGAAAATAAGAGCCAAATCCCCATTGTCCGTTGACATCGCTCTTCCATTCTTTGATTTCAGAAGGAAAGTTTAGTCCCTTAATAAAGAGCAGGGGAATGGCTGAAAGGTCTTTTATCAGAGGCGGATGTTCTGGATTGAGCCGCATATCTTTTTGAGTTAGATAAGAATAGCCGGCCGGCAGATGGGCGAGTTCGTCCATTGTTGTTGAATCGTGTTTTATGCTAAAAACCGCCGTAACAAACATTACGGCAAGCAATATCGCAGCAACTACATTGGTGACGCGGTTGGACATAAGCGCTTCGCTAAATTAAAAGTTTTTTTAAGTTTTAAACTGTTATTTTGCGTTTTGCGTTTTGCGTTTTTATTACAGCCATTTTTTCTTTTTGAAAAAAAATATCATCAGTCCTATTAAAGCTGCCATTAAGAGCAGAATAAGCCAGAAGCCGATTCGCGATTGACTAAAAGGCATAGAAGCAATATTCATTCCCCAGATTGAAGCAAGCAAGGTTAATGGAAGAAAAATCACCGAGAAAATAGTTAAAATTTGCATAATTTCGTTAATCTTGCTGGAGAGCAATGACTGATTGGTGTCTTCTAACGCTAAAATAGTTTCCTTAAATGTTTTAATGTCATTCCATGCTTTGCCGTAAGTTCCTAAAATGTCAGAAAAATATGGAGATAGATTTTTTCCGAAAAAAGATGTTCCCTCTTTGGAGAGCGATTCCAAAATTTCGCCCTGGGGTTCAATAATTCTCCAGAAATTAATGATATCGGCTTTAATCAAAGATGTTTCCAAAACCATTTCTTTTTCCTTGCCGGCAAATATCTCTTTTTCAGCCACGTTGATTTTTTTGTCTATTCTCTCTAATTTGCCGAGGCAATTTTTCCAAAACCCGCTCAAAAGAAAAAAGAGAAGCTGGCCAGGTCCTTCAGACATATATTTTTTTTGGGATTCTGAATAAAGGTTGCAGGTGTCAAAAAGCGCTTTTAAGGGAAGAATTGATTTATAGTGGCTGGTAATCAGCACGTTTTTAGTGATAATAATGTCCAGTTCCCGGGGCTTGGTTTCCCGTTTTTCTTTATCGTGAATGGGATAATAAAGAATTAGAAACAGATAGTCGGGATAATGCTCTACTTTTGGCCGATGACCCGGCGGAATTAGTTCGCCCAAAACCAAAGGATGGAGATTGAAACGCTCCTTGAGGTATTTGATATCTTTTTCATTCGGGTCTTTGATATCCACCCAGGTTACTTTTGGTCCTCTGATAATTTTCCTCATGTTAAAGTATTTTAGCACATTTCAAAAAAAAAGCATTGTGGAAATCTTGACTGTTGCTCTCAAAAAAGTATAATAAATAATAATGGAGGAGAAAAGTAAAAAAGAATCCGCGGAAAAAGAAATAGAAAAAAGATTAGAGGAAAGTGAAAAGAAAAAAAATGAATATTTGGCCGGGTGGCAGAGAGCCCGGGCTGATTTTTTGAATTACAAAAAAGAAGAGATGGAAAGAATTGGCGCGTTAGTGGGTATAAGCCAGGCAGAAATGCTCTTGAAAATTTTGCCGATTTTGGATAATTTTGATTTGATTGAAAAGAAACTTTCAGAAGATTTAAAAAATAATTCCGAAGTGAAAGGCGTTCTGCAAATAAAAACTCAAATTCAGGATTTTCTTAAAAAATACGGAATAGAAGAGATGAAAACAATAGGTCAGAAGTTTGACCCAAATTTTCACGAAGTAGTGGAACAGATTGAAATGAAAGAAAAACAAAGCAACGTAATTGTGGAGGAGATTCAAAAAGGATATACTTTTCAAGGAAAAGTTATAAGAGCAGCAAGAATAAAGGTCGTTAAGTGAATTTTTAATTTTAAAATCTATGGAACAGCAAAAACAACAATTACAAATTAAAGCCAAAGACGAAGATTTAAAAGGCAAGTATTCCAATCTGATGCAGATTGTCCACACCAAAGAGGAGTTTATTCTGGACTTTTTTTTGGCTTCGCCGCCTCAGGGCGTTTTGTGTTCCCGGGTGATTATGAGTCCGGGCCACGTAAAAAGAATGATTAAGGCGCTTGAAGAAAACATCAAAAAATACGAAGACAAATTCGGCAAACTAAAAGAAGCCAAAGCGCCGCAAACAACAGAAGAAAAACCCAAACTCGGTTTCTAAAAATTAAAAAGTAACCCTACAGGGTCAAGAAAAATTTATGAGTAAAATTTTAGGTATTGATCTCGGCACCACTTTTTCCGCTATGGCGGCTGTTGAAGCAGGGGAGCCGAAAATTATTGAGAATAAGGAAGGAGCCAGAACCACTCCTTCAATTGTGGCTGTCTCTAAAACCAATGAAAGATTGGCAGGAATTTTAGCCAGACGCCAGCAAATTACTAATCCCCAAAATACTATTTATTCCATTAAACGATTGATAGGCAGAAAGTTTTCCGACGCTCAGGTTCAGAAAGATAAAAAACTTTTATCTTATGAAATCAGGGAAGCCAAAAATGGAGGAATAGAGGTAAAAATGGGGGACAAATGGTATCAGCCCCTGGAAATTTCGGCAATGATTTTGCAGAAATTAAAAAGCGACGCGGAAGCGAAATTAGGAGAAAAAATTGAAGAAGCAATTATCACTTGTCCGGCTTATTTTGACGATTCCCAAAGAAAAGCCACCAAGGTGGCGGGCGAAGTTGCCGGGTTTAAGGTGAGGCGGGTTATTAACGAACCGACTGCCGCGGCTCTGGCTTACGGCTTAACCGAGAAAAAAAATCAGCAGATTGTGGTATATGATTTCGGCGGCGGAACTTTTGATATTTCTATTTTGGATGTTGGCGAGGACACGGTAGAAGTAAAAGGCACGGGCGGCGACACTCATTTGGGGGGCGACGACTTTGACCAAAAAATAATTGATTGGCTGGTTAAACAATTCCAAAAAGACCAGGGCATTGATTTGTCCAAAGACGTTTTGGCTCTCCAGCGATTAAAGGAAGCCGCGGAAAAAGCGAAAATTGAGCTTTCCACCACCATGGAAACGGAAATTAATCTTCCTTTTGTCACTTCTGACGCCGCGGGCCCCAAACATCTTTTATATAAATTGTCGCGCGCCCAATTTGAGAACCTGGTGAAAGAATATATTGACCGTTCTCTTGCGTTGGTTGAAGAAACCCTTAAAGACGCGAAATTAGAGACAAAAGATATTGAAGAAATTGTTTTAGTGGGCGGCCAAACGCGAATGCCCAAAATTCAGGAAGAAATTAAAAAGTTTTTTGGCAAAGATACGCACAAAGGAATTAATCCGGACGAGGTGGTGGCGGTAGGCGCGGCAACGCAAGCCGGAATTTTACAGGGTGAAGTCAAGGATGTGTTATTGTTGGATGTTACGCCTTTGTCTTTGGGAATAGAGACTTTGGGCGGCGTTAGCACTATTTTAATCCCTAAAAATACCACTGTTCCCACGGGCAAAACCCAGATTTTTTCCACAGCCGCTGACAACCAGCCCTCGGTAGAAATTCATGTGCTGCAAGGAGAAAGACCAATGTCCGCTCACAACAAAACACTTGGAAGGTTTATCTTAGACGGCATGCCGCCGTCTCCGCGGGGGATTCCTCAAATTGAAGTGAGTTTTGATATTGACGCTAACGGAATTCTTGAGGTCACGGCAAAAGACAAAGCAACCAATAAATCCCAATCCATTAAAATTGAGGGTTCCTGCGGCGTTTCCAAAGAAGAAGTGGAAAAAATGAAAAAAGAAGCGGAACTTCACGTCCAGGAAGACAAAAAAAAGCAGGAACTAATTGAGGCGCGGAACATTGCGGACACCCTGGTTTACACCGCTGAAAAAACTCTTGCAGACGCCAAAGACAAAATTTCCGCAACAGTAAAAAAAGAAATTGAAGAAAAAATACAAGATTTGAACAAAATTAAACAGAGTGATAATATAGAGGATATAAAAACAAAAACAGCGGAATTGTCCCAGGCAATTCAGAAGGTCGGAGCCGAAATGTACAAAAACGCGCAGCAAGGGCAGGAAAAGCCCAAAGATGAAGGCGAAAAGAAGGAAGGGACGGAAGAAGGAGAGTATCGTGAAAATCCTAAATCTTAATTTCTAATGTCTAATCAAATCCCAATAACCAATATCCGATGAGATAAAAATCTTTTTAGACATTGGACATTTAGACATTGGGTATTGATTAGATATTAGGTCAATTAGAAATTAGAAATTTTAAGTTATGGCTGATTATTATCAAATCCTCGGAATTTCCCGCAACGCAACTAAGGATGAAATTAAAAAGGCCTATCGCAAACTGGCGCATAAATATCATCCTGATAGGGGCGGCAATGAAAAAAAATTCAAGGAAATTAACGAGGCATATCAAATTCTTTCCAATACAGATAAAAAAGCCCAATATGATAGATTTGGCAGAGTATTTGAGGGCCAGCAAGGCGCCGGTGGCGCTGGTTTTGAGGGCTTTGGTTTTGCGCAGGGTGGTCAGGGATTTGATTTTGAAGCAATGCGGGATAAGTTCGGAGAGGGTTTTGAATTTTCTGATTTAGGAGATATGTTCGGGGAAATTTTTGGATTTGGCAGAGAAGCCCGGAAAGTTCACTTAAAACAAGGCAAAGATATTGAATTAACAATAGAAATTCCTTTGGAAATAGTGCTGAAGCAGCAAAAAAAAGTAATTTCATTGTATAAAATGGTTGTTTGTTCCCGCTGCAACGGCAGCGGAGCCGAACCAGGCACCAAGGTTAAAGAATGTTTTTCCTGCCGCGGGACAGGACAGGTTCAGCAGATAAAAAGAACTATATTCGGTTCAATTACTCATTCAGTTATTTGTCCTGAATGCAGGGGCGAAGGAACAAGGCCTGAAAAACCCTGTAATGTTTGCAAGGGCGAGGGAAGAATTAAGAAACAGGAAGAGATTACTTTTTTCATTCCAACAGGAATAGACACTAACCAAGTGATAAAAATTGAAGGCAAGGGCGATGCGGGCAGAAGAGGAGGCAATTCAGGAAATTTATATATCAGAATTTTAGTTAAAAAGCATTCTGTATTTACAAGACAGGGAGACGATTTATATATGAGGACCCGGGTTTCCTTTTCTCAGGCGGCTTTGGGCGATGAGATTGAAGTTCCGTGTTTGGATGGGAAAAAGATTTTATTGAAAGTTCCGAGCGGAACCGAATCAGGCAAAATTTTAAGAATTTCCAACAAAGGAATTCCTCGTTTTTCCGGCTGGGGAAAAGGAAATATGTTCGTGGAACTGGAAGTAAAGACCCCAAAACGTTTAACCAAAAAACAAAAAGAACTGTTGGAAAAATTAAAAAACGAGGGATTATAGACGTTCGCCCCCATAGCTTATTGGTAAAGCAGTTGCCTTTTAAGCAATTGAGGAGGGTTCGATTCCTTCTGGGGGCACTATTAATTTTTTATGTTAAGCACCAAAGAAAAATATATAAATTTAAGAAATAAAGGTTTTACTCTCGGAAAAATTATTCAAACAACAAAACTTCCAAAAACTACAATTTACTATCATATTAAAAATATTTCTTTGCCTCCTGAAATCACTAAAAGAATAAAAAGAGCAAGCGCTAAGAGGATAAATGAATTTAATATAAAATATAGGAAAGGAAAATGTATTCCCGGAAGAATAGTGCTGAAACCAATAGGATGGACAGATAAACTAATTTTTCTCGCTGCTCATTTTATGTTTGACGGAGAGATCAACAAAGCCGGTTGTGTTTATAATAATAGAAGTAAAAATCTAATCAGCGAGGTTAAAGATAGAATGGAAGAAGTTTTTCATCTCCAGCCACGAGACTGGGTTAATAAAAAGACAGGCGTTCATAGAATTTCTTATTATTATGTGGAACTGGCAAGTTATTTTCGGAAAAAATCTCAAGAGTTGAAGAGATATATTAAAATTGCTTCCTTGTCTGAAAAGAAAATATTTTTACAAGCATTTTATGATGATGAAGGATGTGTAAATATTCATAAAAACAATAGGAGAGTTAGGGGGTATCAGCATAATTTAGAGATGCTGAGTTTGATTCAAAGGTTATTAAAAGATTTTGATATAAAAAGCAGGATTGAAGAAAAGGGTCAAGAAATTGTTATCAATGGCAAGGAAAATCTCATAAAATTCCGGGGCAAAATTAATTTCTCAAAAGGAATTTTTATAAATCCAGACCGCAAAAACAGCATTTGGAAAAGAAAATTAGAAGAAAGAGAAATTTTAAATATAGCGATTAAATCCTATCAAAAATAATCGGCTCAAACCACATTTTTTAAAAGAAAAATTTTTGAATATCGTTTTGAAAAAGGCTAAAATTAAGTATCAATCAATAAAAATATGTTTCAAAATTTAACCAAAAGAATATCTACGCCAATAGGAATTTTGATTATTGTTATTTTTGCTATTTTAGCTGGTGGGTTTGCGATTTGGCAAAAGCAGAAAGTAGAAGAAGGCATTTTGTTTATTGATGAGTATTTTAACATAGAGAAATCCGCTACGAAAAATATAAAAATCTCTTTTTCTATTGTTTCTGACGAAGAAAAACTTAAAAACTTTTTAATAGATCAGAAGATAAATAACGATAGAGCTGGTTTTTTAAGTTTTCATTCAATAAAAAAGGATCTGAATAAAGATGGAATAGAAGAGATTATTGTTAGCATTTCCTATGGAGGACCATCTATGGGTTGGATCGGTCTACTTGTTAAAGATGATTTTAAAGAGGAATATGAACTTGTAAATTGGGAATCTACAAGAGGATATGTATATGCAGAAAAAATACAATTTAAAAATATTCCAAATGAAAAATACCTTTCAATAATTGTAGAAACAGGAGGGGGTTGTGGAACAGGTTGTCATGTTCACGAGATGAATATTTATACTTACCTTCACAATCAGTTAAAATTAACCTGGAGAGGGTTCAAAGAAGAAACCAATATTTCTTTTGAGGGGATAACAAACAATTACGAAATTGATTTTGAAGACATTAATAATGATGGAAATAGTGAAATTGTGCAAGCGGGCAAAGAAGAAAAAGTGAAATGGGATACAGAAAAACAGGATTATATTACTACGAAAGAAATAGCAGTAAAATATATTTATGAATGGAATGAGCAAAAACAAGAATTTATAGAGAAAGCAAAATAATTCCCTTTCAGATAAAAACTCAAAAATAATATGCTTTTTGCTTTAATTTTTATCATTTTAGGCGTAGTGTTTCTCTTGAAAAATTTAGGGATAATCAGTGGAGAAGTTTGGGGAATAATCTGGCCATTAATTTTAGTAATGATTGGAATTCGCCTGCTTTGGAAGCAATACGAATGGAAAAGATGGTCAGAGCGAATCTGGACAAAATTAGGAGAATGAATATGAAATTGAACAGGACAAGAGCATTAAAATTAATAAAAGCCGCCTCATTACTGCCTCACGAGGAAACAAACAAAAAACGCTTTAAAGAATTATTAGAAAAAATCAGAAAAAATAAGTTTATTACGCCGATTGTGGTGGATGTTAATTCTCTCACCATATTAGACGGACACCATAGGGTTAAAATTATAAAGAAAATGGGATATAGAGACATTCCGGCATATTTAGTAAATTACAAACAAAGGGCAATAAAAGTGCTTCCTAGAAGAAAAAATTACAAGGTTAATAAAAAAATAATAATCAGCAGGGGAGTTAATGGAAATTTATATCCGCCCAGGACAACTAAGCATATAATAAAGGGTTTGAAGAACTGGAAAATTCCAATTGATATTTTAGAAAAGAAAAAATTATGATTTATAATCAAAATAAGGTTGCGCTAACTCCACCTATGGGGTGGAATAGCTGGAATTGTTATGGGGCTGCCGTCACCCAGGAAAAAATTAAAATTCAAGCAGACGCTATAGTAAAAAATGGGCTTAAAGAACATGGATTTGTTTATATTAACATTGATGATGGTTGGCAGGGAATTCGAGCCGGAAAATATAATGCAATTCAGGGTAATTCAAGGTTTCCTGATATGCGGAGTTTATGCAATTATGTGCATAGTTTAGGTTTGAAAATCGGCATATATTCCACTCCGTGGCGTAAGTCTTACGGCGGTAACACAGGGGGATACGGTCACGAATTAGAGGATGCGAGGCAATGGGCCGAATGGGGCGTTGATTTCTTAAAATATGATTGGAGAATGTGGGCTCCATGGGAGCCAAATGAAAAGTATATAAAAAAAATGCGGAATGCCCTCAACGTTGTTGGAAGAAAAATCGTATTTAGTCTTTCTAATTCTGCCCCGATATCTAAAGTAAAAATTTGGTCCAAATATGCGAATATGTGGAGAACTACGGGAGATATCACAGATACATGGAAGAGTATTTCTAAAATTGGATTTAGTCAAAACAAATGGGCAAAATTCGCCGGTCCCGGGTATTGGAATGATCCTGATATGATGGTGGTTGGATATGTTGGCTGGGGAGAGCATCAGCATCCAAGCAGGCTTAATCAAAATGAACAACTTACCCATATGACTCTTTGGTGCATACTTGCCGCTCCTTTGCTTTTAGGATGTAATTTAGTTAAAATTGATGATTTTCTCCATAGTATTCTAACAAATAATGAAGTGTTGTCTATAAATCAAGATCCTTTGGGTATCCAGGGATATAGGGCGAGAAAAGAAAGGGATGAGGAAATATGGGTGAAGCCCTTAAAAAATAAAAATAAGGCGGTAGCATTTTTTAACAAAGGTGAATCATCTGCTATGGTGAAAGTGTCTTGGGATGATATTGGTGTTCCGGGAAATGCCCGGGTGAGAGATGTATGGCATCGCGAAGATATGGGATTGATGTCTAATGGTCTTTCTGTTTTAGTTAATCCTCACGGCACGCGAATGTTTATCGTTGGTTAATAAGAAATTTTATCTTTTTTATTTCTAAGAGTTATATTTTTTTCTTGAACCTGAAAAAATTTAGATATTTTAAAACATAGTTTTCTAAAATTTCTCTTATTTGTTTGTTTTTGATTTTTTTAATTTTTGCTTCTATTTTTTTAATAGTTATTGACTGGTTCAAACTTTTTATTATATTTATATCTCTCGGCAGAATTCCTTCTCTTTTGGCGAATTCTTCAGCGATTTCAACCGCTTCCATAATAGATTCTTTTAACGCCTGAGAGGGTTCTCGCTTATCGTGTTTGTAAGGAAAACTAAGCCCTTTTAGATAAACAATTTTTGTTTCTTTTTTATTGGCTAATTTATTCAAAAATACTTCTACCCCGAATTTTGTCTTTTTCATTTCTTCAAGAAGAGGAAGAAGCAGTTTTCTCGGATATATTCTTTCGCCGGTAAGAAAAATTCTGGTTGGTAAGGATAGATTCAATTTATTTTTCACCGGTACCCCCAAAATCGTTTTGTATTTTTTTTTAAGAACCGGTTCTATTAAAATTCTTACGTGTTTTTTTGATAAATTAGGAAAGTCGGCATCAAAAAAAACTACCAATTCGCTGCTTGCTTTTTCAATCCCCTTGGCCAAAGCGCAACCCTTGCCTTTATTTCTTTTAAGATTTATCAATTTTATTTTATTCCTAAAACTTTCCAAAATTTCCAGGCTTTTATCGGTTGAGCCGTCATTAACGCAGATTATTTCATCAATCAAATCAGAAGAATTCAAAAAAACTTCAACAACCTTTTTCACTGTTTTTTCTTCGTTGAAAACCGGAATAATAGCGGAAATTGTTTTCTTTTTTTTAATTTCCATTCTATAATTATGACTATGAAATAATTGCTTCGTTCGGTTGAAATACAAAAATGAATTTTTGTATTTCTCCCTCACTTGCAATTATGACCTTCGGAAATAATTGCTTCGTTCGGTCGGAAAAGAAAAATAAATTTTTCTTTTCCTCCCTCACTTGCAATTATAAAATTTTCAAGAGAGTTGGTCAATTAACGCGTCAACGGTCTAATGCTTAGTATTATTATTCCCACCCTTAACGAAGAGGACTATTTACATTGCCTTTTGTCCTCAATTAAAAAACAAAGCCTTCGGGATTACGAAGTTATTATTGCCGATGCGAATTCTCAAGACAATACACGAAAAATTGCTGAAAAATGGGGGTGTAAAATTGTTGTCGGCGGTTTGCCGGCCAAAGGAAGAAATGAAGGAGCAAGGCAAGCCCAAGGAAATTTGTTTTTATTTTTAGACGCGGATGTTGTTTTGCCAAATAAGAAATTTTTGGAAACTATTGTAAATGAATTCGAAAATCGTTCTTTAGATATCGCCTCTTGTTTTTCCTGCCCCTTAAATAAAAAGTTTTTTGATAAAATTTTGTATTTTTTCGGCCATATTTATTTTAATATCTGCCAATATTTTTGGCCCCACGCTTTGGGATTTTGCATTTTAGTAAAAAGAGAAATTCATCGAAAAATAAATGGTTTTGACGAAACATTGAAATTGTCTGAAGACCACGATTATGTCCAAAGGGCTAGTAAATTTGGAAAGTTTAGGTTCCTGCAAGCAGAAAAAATACTTGTCTCTAAAAGACGAGTTGAAGAAGAAGGAGTACCAAGGTTATTTTTTAAATATCTTTTTTCAGAAATTTATATGTTATTTTTCAAAAAAATCAAATCCCTGCCATTTTCTTATCAATTCGGGAAACATAAAAAGATTTAATGCAAACAAAAATCCAAAAAGCGATATGGCTTGTTTCAGATAACATTTGTTTTTTATTTTATTTTATTTTTTTTCTTTCGGGAATTTTCTTTTTTTGGCCGCTGGCGCTTTTGCCGGTTTATATTTTTTTAGCGTATATAATTGATTACAAAATCTTAAAAAAAATTTATCTGAATAGCCAAAAGTGGGATCTTAATATCTGCTGCGGCGATACTGACGGCAAGGGCGTTAACGCCGACATTGTTGAACAAAAAGCGCCAAATTTTGTTTTAATAAAAAATATCTACGAGCTTCCGTTTAGAGACAAACAATTTAAAAATATTCTTTGTTCGCATACATTAGAGCATGTAGAGCGACCCGATGATTTCTATAAAGAATTAAAAAGGGTTTCTGAAAATGTTGTTTTATTGGTACCCCCTATTTGGGATATAGGGGCAATTTTAGCGATTAGAGTACATAAATGGCAATTTTTAACAATAAAAACCAAGCATAAAAATCATCTTCCCAAAAGAATTAAATTGCCATATTCATGGTATCATAAAAAAATTGGCCAGAGGATTTGCAGTTACTGAACAGAGAAAGTTTTAAAATATATGGACTTTAATCAAAAATTTTGTTATAAAATACTTAATGTTCTTCTTTAATAAAAAAACCTTAATATTTTTTTTCTTGATCGTTATACTTTTCAGCAGTTTTGTTCTTGGATTTTATTTTGGCGAAATTGAAGGAATTTCCAAGGGAATGGCTAAGGTCTCGCCGGCAGGGGACATGGACTTTTCTCTTTTTTGGGAGGCCTATCATGTCCTTGATGAGAAATTTTTTGAACCGGAAAAATTTGATCCTCAAAAAATGATTTACGGCGCCATCTCGGGAATGGTTAAAAGCCTGGAAGACCCCTATACCGTATTTATGCCGCCGCAAGACACTAAGACATTTATGGAGGACGTTTCCGGCGTTTTTGAGGGCGTGGGAATGGAAATAGACATTAGAAAGGGCCAGCTTCTGGTTATAGCGCCTTTAGAGGGCACGCCTGCCCAAAAAGCCGGACTTCGCGCCGGAGATAAAATTCTGAAAGTAGATGACACATATACGCGTGATATTACTATTGATGAAGCCGTCAATCTTATTCGGGGGCCAAAGGGCACTGAAGTCGTTTTGACAATTTTGCGAGGGGACTGGGATAAAGCAAAAGAAATCAAGATTATAAGAGAAGCGATTGAAATACCTTCTTTGAGATGGGAATTGAAGGAAGAGGAGGGAACTATCCCGATCGCTTATCTAAAACTCTATCATTTTTCAGAAAAAGCAAGCGCTGATTTTCGCAAAGCGGCTTTAGAGATATTGGACACGCGCGCTGAAAAAATAATTTTAGACCTGCGCAATAATCCCGGCGGCTATTTAGGGGTTGCCCAGGATATTGCCGGTTGGTTTTTAGAAAAGGGACAAATTGTGGTTATTGAGGATTTTGGCGAGAATAAAGAGAAAAAAGAATATAAAGCTAAAGGAAACGCAATGTTTGCGAACTATCCGGTAGTAATTTTAATCAATCAAGGGTCTGCCTCCGGTTCCGAAATTTTGGCCGGCGCCCTCAGAGACAACCGCGGCGTTAAAATAGTCGGCGAAACCTCGTTTGGAAAGGGCTCGGTTCAGGAACTTGAAAAATTGAAAGATAATGCGAGTTTGAAAATTACCGTAGCAAAATGGTTGACGCCAAAAGGAGATTTAATTACGGACAAGGGTTTAAAGCCGGACGTAGAGATTGAAATTAGCGACGAGGATTACGACGAAGAGAGAGACCCTCAGTTGAACAAGGCGATTGAAATAATAAAGGAAATGTAATACAATAAATTAATATGAAAGTTATTTTTTTACAGGACATGGAAAATTTAGGGAAAAAGCATGAGGTTAAAGAAGTAAAGGACGGTTATGCCAGGAATTTTTTAATTCCGAAAAAATTGGCGAAATTGGCAACTAAAGAAGCCGTTAAATTGGTAGAGAAGCAAAAGGAGGTTGAAACCCAAAAAGTCGAACAAGAACTCAAAAAAATTCAACAGGTTGCTTCTCAAATTGATGGTTTGGAGATGGTAATTTCAGTCAAAGTGGGGGAAGAAAAGCAACTTTTTGAATCAATAACCGAACAAAAAATTTCTGAGAAATTAAAAGAATCGGGCTTTGAAATTAAAAAGGCCCAAATTGGTTTGGAGGAACCGATTAAAGAACTTGGTGAATTTTCAGTGAAAATTCGGTTTGAACATAACCTTGAGGCAGAAGTGAGAGTAATTATAACTGAAAAAAAATCTGAATAAAATTTTTAATTGGCTATGCCAAAATTTATTTTTGTTGCCGGCGGCGTAATGTCCGGTATTGGCAAGGGGGTGGCCACGGCCTCAATCGGCAGAATTCTGCAAAGCAAAGGATTTAAGGTAACCGCGGTTAAAATTGATCCTTATGTTAATGTTGACGCTGGAACAATGAATCCCGTTGAACATGGAGAGGTTTTTGTAACCGATGACGGAACAGAATGCGACCAGGATCTGGGAAATTACGAAAGATTTTTAGACGAAAATTTAAGCACTGATAATTATATTACTACAGGCAGGGTCTATCAGGCAGTGATAAATCGGGAGAGAAATCTGGAGTATGGCGGCCGATGTGTTGAGGTCGTTCCCGACATCCCTAATGAGGTAATCTCCCGAATTACAAAATCAGCCAAAAAAAACAGGGCTGATTTTGTTTTAATAGAAATCGGCGGCACAGTGGGGGAGTACCAAAATATGCTTTTTCTGGAGGCGGCGCGAATGATGAAATTGCGAACTCCCAAAGATATTCTTTTTATTTTAGTGAGTTATGTGCCGGTGCCGAAAATAATAGGGGAGATGAAAACTAAGCCAACCCAATACGCGGTGAGAACTCTGAATTCCGCCGGTATCCAGCCGGACATAATTTTAGCCAGGTCAGTAGTTCCATTGGACGAACCCCGTAAAAGAAAAATATCAATTTTCTGCAATATCTCCAGAGAAAACGTTATCTCGGCTCCTGATATTGAATCAATCTATGAGGTGCCGATAAGTTTTGAGAAAGATAAGTTGGGGATAAAGATTCTAAAAAAATTTAATCTCAAGCCGAAAACAAAAGAAGATTTAAGAGATTGGAAGAAATTGGTAAAGACAATCAAAACAGCTCAAAATCCAATAAAAATAGGCATAGTGGGAAAATATTTTAAAACCGGAGAATTTGTTTTGAAAGATAGTTATATTTCAGTAATTGAAGCAATTAAGCATAGTTGTTGGTTTTATAAAAGAAAGCCGAAAATTTATTGGCTCAACGCGGAAAATTATGAAACAAATCCGAAATCTGTCAAGGAACTTAAAAATTATAACGGGATAATTGTGCCGGGCGGTTTTGGAAGCAGGGGAGTAAATGGCAAAATAAAAGCCATTGAATTCTGCCGCAAAAATAAAATCCCTTTTTTGGGATTATGTTTTGGAATGCAGCTTGCTGTAATAGAATTCGCCCGAAATGTCTGCGAACTAAAAAAAGCAAATTCCATTGAATTATCGCCTGATTGCCAGGAGCCGGTAATTGATGTAATGCCGGACCAGAAAGCCCTGCTAAAAGAAAAAAAATATGGCGCTACAATGAGATTAGGCGCTTATAAGTGTAAAATAAAGCTTAAAACCATTAGTTTTCGGGCTTATAAGTGTTCTGATATATCTGAGCGGCACAGACACCGCTACGAGCTAAATAACGCGTTTAAAGAGGTTTTAGAGCAAAAAGGCATGGTAATGGCCGGTATAAACCCTGAAAGAAACCTCGTGGAAATTATAGAGTTAAAAAATCATCCTTTCTTTGTGGCAACCCAGTTCCATCCGGAATTCAAATCCCGACCCCTGAACCCCCATCCGTTGTTCAGAGAATTTATAAGAACGTGTATAAAGAAATAAAAGGAAGACCTTAGAAGTGTCTTCCTTAATTATGTTTTACTCAGTTCATTTCTTCTTTCTTACCTCCTATTTTTATTTTAAGTTTCTACATTTACAATTTTAACTATCCGTTGGCTTTTGTCAAATTTTTTCTTGCGTTTTGTGGTAAATTTAACCACGCCCTCCTTAACAGAGTAGAGAGTGTCGTCTCTGCCCCGTCTGACATTTTTCCCGGGCAGAAATTTTGTTCCGCGCTGGCGAATAATAATACTGCCGGGCTTGGTTTTTTGTCCGGCGTAGAGTTTAACGCCCAAATATTTTGGTCTGGAATCCCGGCCCAATCGGGTTGCGCCGGCTGATTTGGTCTTTGCCATACAATATTATGTTATCAAACTTCCCTCATTTTGTCAAAAAATATCAAGAAGATATAATCTTAATTATTGGCGTTATTTTGATTTCCTTGCTTTCTTTTGCTGTTGGCTATATCACGGCAAAATGCCAAGAAAAACAACCCCTGCAAATTGAACAATCAGATAATCATTCTTTTAAGGGGTGGTATTTATGATGCATTTTTTCGGCGTAGCGGTCAGAAGCGTGAACATAGCGAGTAGTAGTGTCCAAGGATTCGTGGCCTAAAAGAATTTGGATAGCAACTGGATTAGCACCGCTTTCCGCTAAATAAGTCGCAAAGGCGTGGCGAATTGAGTGCGGCGAAATCGGAATATTGAAACCCAATAATTCTCTATATTTCTTCACTTTATCCTCTAAATAGTTGGGGGAGATTTTTTTATCTTTCTGATGAATGTTTTTTCCCCGGTAGGGAATAAATAAATAAGGCGACTCGCTTCCGCCACGCATCTCCAGATATTTTTTAATATGTCTTTGAGCCCGGGGCGTCAAATAAACAAATCTTTCTTTCTTGCCTTTTCCTTTGATAAAAACCCGGCCGGTTTTATCAATTTGGACGGTTTTTAAATTTATTAGTTCAGAAATTCTCATTCCCGTAGAAAACAACACCTCTAACATTGCCCGATTGCGAAGGCCGACTTTTTTGTTTTTCTCAAATTGAGCAGGTGACTCGATTAATTTTACTATTTCCTCAAACCCTGAAACCCGAGGATGTTTTTTTTCTGTCCGCAAGAGTTCAATAGCTTCAGGAGCAATAGGGGTTTTATAGTCCATTTTAATTAAGTATTTCAGGTATCGGCGCAAACTTGAAAGAATGCGGTTTATTGAGCCGGCAGTTAGATTTTTCTTGGGTTTTGGCCCATGGCGGTCTTGCGGTCGCAAGACACTAAATAGGCCTTATATTGTTCTATAGTTTTTTTAGTAATTTTCTCAAAAGGAATTTTTATTTCTTTTTTCAGAAAATTTTCAAATGTCTTTAAATCCCGCTCATAATTATAAAGCGTTTCTAAAGAATAGTTATTTGTTTGGATATGAAGAAGAAAATCTTCAAGATAATTTAACATATAATTAAGATATTGATGTAGGGAATAATCTAACGCTCATTCCTGAGGAGCGAAGCAACGAAGTAATGAGTGTTAGAGATATTATACTCACTTCTTTCTTTCATAATAAACAGGTCCAAAAGGCCTGTCAAGGGGAAAAATCCCGCTTCCCTGCCAGTATTAGATACTATTTTAATAACTCTTTAAATCTTTCCCAAAGTCCTTTGCTAATCCCCGGAAGTTCCTGTTTTAATTCTTGCTTTTCTTTTTCAAATTCTTGTTTCAGAATTGGTTCTCTTTTTTCAATTTCCTGACCCAAAAGAGTCCTTACTTTGTTTATTATTCTGTCAGTAAAGGGTTTAGCCCTTTTATACCACATAGCTCGAAACCAGGGTTTAATATCATTGCGCCACCATTTAACCCATGTTCTTTGCCAAATCCCCTTTGCTTCGCCCCAGGCGCCTCTTGTAGCGTCAGGCAGAGATTTTATGATTTTCATCCCAAATCCTTTTGCCTCTTCAAAATCTTTTGGAGTTTCTGCTGTTTGGGCAAAACAGAAATTTGGCAAAATTAAACTCATTGCCAATACAGGTATTGACAAGATGATTATAACCTTGTATGATAAAATATATTTGAAAGACATAGTTCTTTTAAATAATATAGGAGTTGAAAACGAAAAAAATGGGATTGATAAAGTTGGTGTTTTTGTGTATAGGCGTATTGCTTGCGCTGACAATGGGACTCACGGCTGGAATTGCGGCATTTCTTTATGGTATTTTGGCCTTACTCGCTTCATTGCTAGGTCTTATTCCATTTGCGGGGCCATTGATTTATTGCCACATAATGGAGTCATCTATTGAACCATTTATTGCTTCTTTTGTAACACTTGGAGCGTGGTCACAACTAATTTTTTCGATATGCTTTATTCTATCAATAATATTATGTATTATAACTAGTATTATAGCGATAGTGATAATTGTTGGAATAATTTTGTTTTATATAGATTAATATAGAACGAATAATTTATTCAATTAATAAGGTACCTTTCCGGTGCCTTTTATTATATTTTACCCTATTTTTAATAATCCCACAACCAATTCTTTTGGCAACCGGCTTTCCAGCAATACTATGTCCCCTGCTTTGCAGAATTCTTTTATTTTTTTTAAGATTGTTTCCGGGTTTTCAATAAATAAAATATTTTCTTTTTCCATTCCGCTTTTTACAACGGATTTTTTAATTTCGTCAAAGCATTCTTTGGTTGTAATTATCGCTAAATCGCAAATTTTGCCTATCCTCTCCCCTATTTTCTGATGGACCTCTTTTGTTGCCTTGCCAAGTTCAATTAGACAGGGCATAATAATTATCTTCTTGCCTTCACAGGTTTTTAAATAATCAAGATGGGCAATTACGCTATTGGGATTTGCCGAATAAGTGGCGTCAATGATATTTAAACCATTTATTCCTTTTTTAAATTGGGGCCAGGGTTTAATTTTTTCTTTGCTATGAGCAATTTCTTCCTCGCTCATTCCCAATTCCTTAGCCACGCTTATGGCTCCGGCAATATTCTCTGAATCAACCAAACCTGTTCCCTCTCCATAAAGTATCTTATTGATTTTGGTTTTTTGAAAAAGCCCTAAACAATGTTTATTTTTTTTGTTGAAAAAAGCTGTTCCGTCTGCTGGTAAACTCTCAATTAGTTCAAATTTTGCTTTAATAATATTTTCCTGCGAGCCAAAAGTTGCCATATGCTGTTCGTTGATGCCCGTAAGAATTCCGATTTTTGGCTGCGCAATCTCGCAAAGCAGTTTTATCCCTCCCATATTATAAGCGCCCATTTCGCAAATAAAAATTTTATGCTCCGACTTTAAGTCGTTTAAAATGCATTGAGAAATCCCGATTTCAGAATTTTGGTGTTCTTTGGTTTTTAGAACTTTGTTTTTATATTTTTCAGATTCAGACAAAATTGTGTATAAAAACTCTTTTGTTGATGTCTTGCCGTAACTGCCGGTAATACCAATAACGAGCAAGTCCTTAAATTTCTCTCGTTTTTGTTTGGCTCTTTTTATAATTCTGTTTCTGATTAAAATAGTTAATGGCTGGAAAGCCAGAACAATTAAAGAAACAATTAAGGGAGTAAAAACATCAATCATTAAGAGCCAAAAACAAAATCTATGCAAATTCGGCCTGTCAAAAATAATTTTGCTTTGTTGAATTTCCTGCCATAAGAAAACAGGCGCAAAAGCGAATAAAACAAAAGCGAAAAATAAAATTACGCTTGTTTTTTTGGTTAGAACAGGCCTTTTTAATTTTTTTTGGAAAAAATCTTTGAGAGCTTTTGCGGCCTCAATCAGATATAAAAACAAAAGAATCAATGGAAGCAAGAGCGCAAAGTTAAACAATCCCAAGCCAAAGCCAATAAAAACGCTGGAAAACAAAAAGCCCAGCAACAGGGCAATTTTCAAAAACAGAAGTTTATTAAATATGAGTTCTTTTCCTTTTGCAGTGCTAAAATGCGCCCTAAACCTGCCGAGATGATATTCCTTCAATTGCCAGAGATAAGCCCAAAACAAAATTATTTTTGCTGTCCTGATAAACCAAAAAAATCCTAAAACAAAAAACATATCTATGAAATAAATTTTGTGATTTTATTTGCTAAAATTTCCGGGTTTTCCAAATAAGGGGCGTGGCCCGTGTTTTTCAGAATTTCCAGTTTGGAATTCTGGATTTTTTTATTCATTAGTTCAGCGTCAGACAAAGGCGTTATTTTGTCTTTCTCGCCCCAGATGATTAAAGTGCGAGTCTTAATTTGAGATAGATAAGGAAATAAATCCTCTTGAATTATATTTTTGAAAGTTTCTTTAAGATTGGGCATTTTTTCCGTGTTAATATAATCGGTTCTTCTTAAGACATATTTGTAAAAAATTTTCCGGAGAAAAGGATAAAACGGCGCAAAACGGCATTGCCGCGCAATTCTTGCTATATCAAGAATTGCGCGAACATAAGGGGTTCTTTTATGTTTTATTCCTGCGGATGAAACCAAAATCAGGCCTTTTAGTTTTTCCGGATATTTAGCGGCGAATTTTATGGCAATGCGTCCGCCAAAAGAATGTCCCAACAAAAAAAACTTTTCGTTTCGATTAGGACGAGCTTTTTGATAATTAGAAACTCGAGAAGAAACCCGAGACCCGACGTCGGGGCTATAGCCCCGACGTCGGGTCTCGGGTTCGCGCTTGAACCAATCTACATAATCGTCTAGATTCCAAGGTTTAGTGAGTTCTGTCTCTTTTTTAAAACCGGGCAGGTCAGGGGCAATAACCTTAATTCCTTGTTCCTTAATCCCCTGCTCTACTGCCTGCCATTTTTCTTTTGAGCTCTGCCAGCCGTGAAGAATAATTAGGGTTTTCATTTTTTAGAAATAATTTTAAATCCTAAGTATTTTTGGAGAATTTGCGGGACTAAAATGGTTCCGTTTTTTTGTTGATAGTTTTCAATAATGGCGATAAGGGTTCTGCCAATGGCGAACGCAGTGCCGTTGACAGTGTGGACAAAGTCCAATTTTTGCGTTTTTGAATCACGATAGCGGATGTTCAACCGCCTTGCCTGAAAATCCGTGCAATTTGATGTTGAGTGGGTTTCGCGATAGCGATTTTCCGAAGGAATCCATGCCTCAATGTCGTATTTTGCGGCGGCTGGAAAACCCAAATCGCCGGTGCAGATATTGATTATTTGATACGGCAATTTTAACGCTTGCATCAATTTTTCCTCCATTGAGAGAAAAAATTGATGCTCTTTTTTTGATTGCTCAGGTCTGCAAAAACTAAACATTTCTAATTTATCAAATTGATGAACCCTGAGAATCCCTTTAGTATCTTTGCCATAAGCGCCGGCTTCCCTGCGGAAACAAGTGGAAAATCCAACGTATCTTTTCGGCAATTCTTTTTCTTCCAGAATTTCGTCGGCGCGCATAGTAAGCAAAGATTGTTCAGAGGTGCCGACTAAAAATAAATCGTCCTTTGGCAGAAAATACGCATCTTCAATGTCTGTTGCTTCAAAATATCCTGTTCCTTGAGCCATTTTTGATTTTAACATTACCGGCGGAATAACCGGAGTAAAATCCTCTTTGAGCAGGGTTTCAAAAACCAAATTCACCAAAGCAAATTCCAATAAAACAGCCTGGTTTTTAAGATAGCCAAAACGGCTGCCCGCAACCTTAGCCGCTCTTTTTACATCAATAAGGCCTAATTTTTCCGCGATTTCCAAGTAATCTTTTTGCTCAAAATTAAATTTTGGCTTATCCCCTATTTTTCGCAATACCTTATTGTCTTTTTCGTTTTTTCCAATTGGCGCGTCATCTGTTGGCAAATTCGGAATTTGAAGCATTAGTTTATTAAATTCTTCCGCGGTTTTTTTGAATTTTTCGTCAATTTGGTCGTTGTTTTTATCCAACTCTTGCATCTGGAGAATAATTTTAGCAAAGCGTTTTTTGTCTCTTTTATTTTTGGCAACGGCAATGTCTTTACTCGCTTTATTTTTTTGGCTCTTAAATCCTCCAAAGCGAGCAAAATCTCCCGCCTTTTTTTATCCAAATCCAAAATATGGTTAATATCAATTTTGACTTGCTTGTCTTTACAGCCTTTTTTCACTTTCTTTGGATTTTCTCTTATAAATTTAATATCTAACATAAATATTTAAGCGAGGAATGTGGTTTCAGGGACACTCAAGGCTGCAGATAAGCATGGTTCCGAGCGAACGGAGTGAGCGAGGAGAGCGAGCAATTTATACTGCCTTGCGTGAGCGAGCCAGCCACGCTGGGGCTGGCGAGCGACCCCTGAAACCAGCATTCCGAGCGTTTTATTTTGGGCGCATTGTGGGGAAAAGTATCACTTCCCGCAAACTATGTGAATTGGTAAGCAGGGCGGCTAATCGGTCTATTCCCATTCCAAAACCCGAGGTAGGCGGCATTCCGTGTTCCAGCGCCTCTAAGAAATTTTCGTCCTTTCTCTGCGCTTCCTCAAATCCTTTTTTGAGGAGCTTTTCCTGTTCTTCAAATCTTTTTCTTTGTTCAACCGGATCATTAAGCTCGGAAAAACCAAGAGCTATTTCCCATGCCCCGATTACCAGCTGAAAATTTGCCAGCTTGTCTGGATTTTTCTCTGACGCTTTAGCCAAAGGAAAACTGCCCAAAGGATGGTGGAGAACAAAGCTTGGCTGCCAGATATGTCCACGGCAGATTTTTTTATAAATTGCGTCGGCAATTTCCGATTTTCCAGAGCCCTTTTCTGTTTTAATGCCCAATTCCATGGCTTTTTTTGCCAGGGCTTTTTCATTTATATCTTCTAAATTAATTTTTGCGTATTTTCTCAAAAGCTGGGAAAATTCAATCCTCTGCCAGGGCGGCGTGAAATCAATTTTTTTGCCTTCATATTCTATTTCTGTTTTTTTGAATATTTTTTTAACTAAATTTACAAACAATTGTTCTGTAAATTTCATTAAATCTTTGTAATCAGTATAAGCCCGGTAAAACTCAAGCATAGTGAAATCCGGATTGTGGGCTTTGTCCATGCCCTCGTTTCTGAAAATTCTTCCGATTTCATAGACATTTTCAAAACCGCCAACCAATAAACGTTTCAGATAAAGCTCCATGGCAATTCTCAAATACAAGTCCATATTTAAAGCATTTAAATGGGTCTTGAACGGTTTTGCCTTTGCTCCGCCGTATATTGGCTGCAAAATTGGCGTTTCCACTTCTAAAAATCCTTTTTTGTCTAAAAAATCGCGGATTTCTTTGATAATTTTTGTCCGCAAAATAAATTTTTCTTTAACTTCCGGGTTAAAGAGCAGGTCTAAATATCTTTTTCTGTATCTTTCTTCAATGTCTTTCAAGCCATGCCATTTTTCCGGCAAGGGCAATAAAGCTTTCGCTAACATTTTGAAATCCGAGACCTCAATGGTTTTTTCTCCTTTTTTGGTTTCAAACAAAATTCCGGAAATTTCAATAAAATCACCGATATCAAAGTTGTCTAAGAAAAATTTATATCCTTTTTCGCCTAATTTATTTCGCCTGAGATATGCCTGGATTTTTCCTGTTCCGTCTTCAAAATTGAGAAAAGTTGAACCGCCATGCTCTCTGATAGATTTAATCCTGCCAACCGCTGTCACCCTTTGTTTTTTGTTTTTCAGTTTTTTGAAATTTATTAAAATTTCAGTTGCTGAAAAAGTTCTTTTCGTCTTTTCCGGATAAGGATTAATCCCGCTTTCTTTAATCGTTTTCAATTTTTTGAGCCGTTTTTTTCTTAATTCATTGATTATTATCATATTATTTTTGAGTGTTTTTTCCGCCAGTCAGCGATTTTTTTGTGGTCCCCCGATAATAAAACTTTTGGCGTTCGCCACTTTATTTCTTTTTGGCGAGAGCAAGGCGAAAAAATTTCGGGTCGGGTATATTGCGGGTATTCAATAAATCCCCTTCCGTCCCTGTTGCTCGCAGTTGGGATTCTTTCTTTTAACAGCTGGGGATTGTTGATTACTCCTGGAATTAAGCGGGATATTGTTTCAACAACCACCATTGCCGGCAGTTCGCCGCCCATTAAGTCATAATCGCCGATGGATAATTCCATATCAGCGATATGCTTTGCCGCTCTTTCATCCACGCCTTCATATCTGCCGCAAATCAGAATCAGCCGGTCCAATTTAGAAAATTGATAAGCCATTTTCTGATTAAATTTTTTTCCTCTCGGCGTAAATAATATTGTTAAGGTTTTAGGTTTTAGGTTACAGGTTTTAGGTTTTTTGCTTAATATTCGCTGAACGCATTGATATATCGGTTCAATTTTTAACACCATTCCAATGCCTCCCCCAAAGGGACGGTCGTCAACAGTATGGCGTTTATCAGCGGTATAATCCCTTAAATTTCGGATATTAATCTTAATCAGCCGTTTTTTAACGGCGCGTTTGATAAGGGATTCCTGAAAATAAGAATTAAAAATTTCCGGAAAGATTGTAATAATATCAAATTTAATCATAAAAAAGCGAAAGTAAGAGGGGCAAATGAAAACCGCGCCATTTTTATAATAGCACGGTTTTCTGTTGATTGTAAACGTGTTTAAGGTTTACAGTTTTAAGTCGCCAAGTCCTTCCTTGGAACTTTCCCTTTCTCGCGCAGGGGCTCGGCCGCCTTCCGGCTCTTCAATCTTTAAGTTAACTCTGGCGTGGTTCTTAAGACCGACAACCCGAACCAACGACCTTATTGCTTTTGCCGTAGCTCCAGCTTTGCCGATTATCTGGCCCATATCTTCTGGATTTACTTTCAAAGAAAGTAAAACTCCCATTTCATCCACTTTTCTTTCTACTTTTACATCGTCCGGATTGTCAACAAGGGACTTAATTAGAAATTCAAGAAATTCCTGATCACTAGATACTTTTGCCATATTTTGATTCTAAAACATTATCTTTTCTATAATACAGTAGCCCGACCTTTCAGCGATTCTCTCATTCAACAATTCAAGAGAATCCAATGGCCAGCATGGCTGGTTTATTGGCTACTGGCGTCATTTTACTCCATGTTTATAAATCTGTCAAGATTTACTCTATTATTTTGGCAGTTCTAATTGTTCTGTTTCTATCAGAACCTCTTGTAATTCATCAAGATTTTCCAAAACCATACCGGCGCCCCGGGCTACGGCGGTTAAGGGATCGTCAATGATTTTGACGGGAATTTTGGTTTCTTTTGTGATTAAAGAATCTAATCCTTTTAAAAGAGAACCGCCGCCTGCCAGACAGATTCCCTTTGACATAATGTCGGCGAGCAATTCCGGGGGCGTTTCCTCTACCGTGGTTTTGACAGCGTTAACAATTTCCCCGACCGATTTTTTCAGGGCTCGCCTTATTTCTTCATCTGAAACCGTAATTTCTTCCGGCAAGCCGGTCGCTAAATTCCTGCCTCGCATCGGCATCTCTTTTTTCTCTTTCAACGGATAAGCGGAACCAATAGCGATTTTAATTTCTTCAGCAGTCCGTTCTCCTATTAAAAGTTTATATTCTTCCTGACTGAAGTAAATTATATCTTGATTGAGTTTATCTCCCGCTATCCGCAGGCTCTTTGAAAGGACCAGTCCGCCCAGCGAAATTACAGCGACCTCGGTAGTTCCGCCGCCGATGTCAACAATAAAATTTCCGGCCGCTTCCTGGATTGGAAGACGAGCGCCGATTGCGGCGGCCATGGGTTGTTCAATTAAATAAACTTCTCTTGCCCCGGCGTTTTTAGTTGCGTCTTGGACCGCCTTTCTTTCCACTTCGGTAACGCCGCAGGGAATGCCGATAATTACCCGCGGCCTGAGACTAAGAGTTTTTCCGCGAACTCTTTCAAGAAAATATTTTAACATTTGTTCGGTAATCTCAAAATCAGAAACCACTCCTTTTACCAATGGCCGCGCCGCGACAATATTGGAGGGAGTCCTGCCAACCATTTTTTTAGCTTCGTCGCCGATAGCTAAAATCTGGCCGGTTTTTTGGTTTACCGCCACTACCGAGGGCTCGGAAATCACGATTCCCCTATCCCGAACATAAACCAGGGAGTTGGCGGTCCCTAAATCAATGGCAATGTCTTGATGAAAATGGGAGAGAAATTTGTTTAACACAAAATTGAAATGTCTAATTCCTAATTGACCTAATTGACCTAATCAATATCCAATAACCAATATCCAATGACCAAAAATTTAGACATTAGAAATTGAGATTTGGGATTTGATTAGAAATTAGAAATTAGAAATTAGAAATTTAGGAATTGCGGTAAGTGTTTTATTTTAATCAACTTAATTTTCTTTTCATTTCGCTTTTTTATTTCCACGCAATTTTTTTGAAGCGTCTTTTCGCTTACCACGATTCTGATGGGTATTCCGAGCAAATCCGCGTCCGCGAATTTTTCTCCTGGTGTTTTGTCTTCTCGGTCATCATATAATACTTCAATTTTTGCTTTTTGTAAATCCCTGTAAATTTTTTCCGATGTTTTTCTGATATTTTCTTTTATTTTTTCTTCTTTGCTTCCCAAAGGCAATAGATGAACGTTAAAAGGCGCCACTGACAGGGGCCAAATTATTCCTTTTTCATCATGATGAATCTCTATGATGGTTCCCATTAAACGAGCAGGACCTATGCCGTAACACCCCATTACTACTAATTTTTTTGAACCGTCTTTGTCAGTAAATTCAAAATTAAACGGCTTGGTATATTTTGTTCCAAGTTTAAAAATGTTGCCTACTTCTATGGCTTTCTCCTGTCTGAATTTTTTGCCCCTGCATTCAGGGCATTTTGAATATTCGCCTTTGATTTCTTTATTTATGGCAAAATTACAATTTTCGCAAATATAAATGATATCCTCTCCGGCAGGGGTTATGGTTTGAAATTCATGAGAATATTTTGAAAAAGTGCCGCCTGAAGCCAAGGTTAGATAGGTTTTATTTTCTAAATCTATCCTTTTCAAAATTTTGAAATAACTTTTTTTAATTTTTTCATAGTAAGAATCTAAATCTTTTTCATCTTTGTGAAAAGAATACAAATCTTTCATTCCAAATTCCCTGTCCCTCAATAATCCTGATTTCGTTCTAATTTCATCTCTGTATTTTGTTTGAATCTGATAAACATAACAAGGCAAATCCTTATAAGACGAAACATATTTTTGAAGTAATGGAACCACTACTTCCTCATGAGTTGAACCCAAACCATATTCCTGACCGCTTTCTCCTTTAATCTTGTAAAGCTCTTTAAATGTCTTCCAACGTTTGGTTTGCTCCCAATTTTTTTTGGGAATAAGCCCAGGCATTAAAATTCTTTCGCCGCCGACAGCGGCCATTTCCTCATTAATAATTTTTTCAATTTTTTTCAAAACCCTTAAGCCCAAAGGCAAAAAAGTGTAAATTCCGGCCGCTAATTTATCAATAAAACCGGCCCGAATTAAAAGTTGGGCATTAAGGCATTTTTCATCTTTTGGCGCTTCTCTGATTGTTTTGCTAAAAAGCCGGGTTTGCCTCATTTTTTTATTCTATCCCAAGAAAGAAAAATAATCAACAAAAAATTGAGTAATAAAAATCCTGTGGAAAACTTTAAAGGATTCAGTGCAAAAAAAATTTGCCAGAAAAAAAAGCAAGAGATATAATAGAATAATAAAATTTCTAATTCCTAATTAACCCAATTGACCCAATTGACCTAATCAATACCCAATGTCCAATGACCAATGACCAAAAAAAATTTAGATATTAGACATTGGGGTTTGGGATTTGATTAGAAATTAGAAATTAGATATTAGATATTTATAGTTGCCCAATAATTCTCTATATTTCGTTTATGTCCAAATTCACCCATTTACACGTTCATTCTCACTATTCCCTGCTTGATGGTCTGCCAAAGATTGACGAGCTTTTGGATTATGTCCAGAAGCTGGGAATGGATTCTGTCGCCCTTACGGACCACGGGGTTCTTTACGGCGCTGTGGAATTTTATAAAAAAGCCAAAGCAAAAGGAATAAAGCCGATTATTGGCTGCGAAGTATATATGAGTTATGAGGGAATGGACCAAAAAAGGCCGAACATTGACGACAAAAGATATCACCTGGTCTTGCTGGTTAAGAATGAAGAGGGTTATAAAAATTTAGTTAAATTGGTAACCAAAGCCCATTTAGAGGGTTTTTATTATAAACCCAGGATTGACGAAGAGTTGTTGGCGCGATACAGCAAGGGATTGATTGGTATGACTGCTTGTATCCGCGGGAAAATTCCTCAAATGATTATTTCTAATAAAACTGATGAAGCGGAAAAAACTATTTTAAAATATCAAAAAATTTTTAACAAAGATAATTTTTATCTGGAAATTCAACACCATCCTAATCTGCGAGAACAGCAAAAAGCCAATGACGGGCTGATTGACTTTTCCAAAAAATTAAACATCCCTCTTGTTGCCACCAATGACTGCCATTATTTGCGAATAGAAGACGCGGAAGCCCAGGATATTTTAATGCTTATTAATACCGGTTCAAAACCAGATGCCCCTGGCCGTTTAACAATGAAATCAGACGATTTTTCCATACACTCGCCGGAAAAAATGGCCGAATTCTTCAAAAAAACGCCCGAAGCGATTGAAAACACTCAAAAAATTAAAGAGCAGTGTAATTTTGATTTTAAGCTCGGAGAAATGAAATTACCATATTTTCCAGCGCCGGAAAATAAAACAGCTGATGAATATCTAAAAGAGTTATGCGAACAAGGATTGGAAAATCGCAAATCGCAAATCGCAAATGAGCAGGAGGCGATAAAACGATTAGAATACGAACTTTCAATAATAAAACAAACCAAATTTGCGCCCTTTTTTCTTATTGTGCAGGATTTTGTCAACTGGGCAAAAGAAAATCGGATTGTTGTGGGTCCTGGCAGAGGCAGCGATGCCGGTTCATTGGCATGCTATCTGTTGAATATTACTGACATTAATCCAATAAAATATGGATTGATATTTGAACGTTTTTTAAATCCTTCGCGCGTTTCAATGCCGGATTTTGATATTGATTTCACTGATTGGAGAAGGGACGAAGTGATAAACTACATTGCTCAAAAATATGGTCGGGATAAGGTGGCTCAGATTATTACTTTTGGCACAATGGCAAGCAGGGCCGTAATTCGCGACGTGGGCAGAGCGCTTCAATATTCTTATACTTTTTGCGATCATCTTGCCAAGCTTATTCCTTTTGGCTTTACTCTGGATGAAACCCTTAAAAAAATTGATGAATTCAGGGACATTTATCAATCCGATGAAAAAGCAACTCGGTTGATTGATCTGGCTAAAAAATTAGAAGGAGTCGCGCGGCACGCTTCTACTCACGCCTGCGGCGTGGTCATTTCCAAAGAACCATTAACAGAAATAGTGCCGCTTCAACATCCGACACAAAATGATAAAGCAATCGTTACCCAATATGAGCTTCATTCCATTGATGATTTGGGGTTATTAAAACTTGACCTTTTGGGATTAAAAAATCTAACTATTATTGAAGACACTCTAAGCCGCATTTACAAGGTTCAGAATAAATCTTTAAAAATAGAGGATATTCCCCTTGATGACAAAAAAATCTATGAACTTTTGGCAAAAGGAGAAAGCACATCGGTCTTTCAACTTGAGAGCGATGGAATGAAAAGATATCTAAAACAGCTTAAGCCAAGCGAGTTTGAAGATATTATTGCGATGGTGGCTTTGTACAGGCCAGGGCCCATGCAATTTATTCCCGAATACATCAAAGGCAAACACGGAAAAAAGAAAATTGAATATCTTCATCCAAAATTAGAGCCGATTTTGAAAAAAACTTACAATATAATTGTATATCAGGAGCAGGTTATGCAGATTGCCCAGGAATTAGCCGGATTTACTTTAGCAGAAGCAGATATTTTAAGAAAAGCGATTGGTAAAAAAATTAAAGAGCTTCTTTTGGGACAGAAAGAGAAATTTATTAACAACGGAAAGAAGAATGGAATAGACGCAAAAATTATGGAAAAAATTTGGCATTGGATTGAGCCCTTTGCCAGCTACTCATTTAACAGGAGCCACGCGGCGTCCTACGCAATGATTGCCTACCGCACCGCTTATTTGAAAGTCCATTATCCAATAGAGTTTATGGCGGCTGTTCTCACTTCGGAAAGGCAGGACCTTGAAAAAATCGCTTTCTTGATAGAAGAGTGCAAAAGAATGAAAATAGAAGTTCTCGCGCCTGATATTAATGAAAGTTTTAGAAATTTCAGCGTTATTCCGGGACAGAAAAAAATCCGTTTCGGGCTTTTAGCCATTAAAAATGTGGGCTATAATGTAGTTGAAGCGATAGTTGAAGAAAGAAAGAAAAATAAGCATTTTGATTCTATGACTGATTTCGTCACCAGGATTTCTACAAAAAATTTGAACAAAAGGTCTTTGGAGAGTTTAATTAAAGCAGGGGCGTTTGACAAGTTTGAAGAGAGAAATAAACTTCTTGTAAATTTGGAAAAATTTTTGGAATGGAGCAGGGAAACCCAAAAAAACAAGGCAAACGGGCAAAAAGGGCTTTTTGACGGAATAAAATCCAATAATAACGGTCTTTTTCTTTCGCCGGCGCCCCCGGCTTCAAAAAAAGAAAAATTAAAATGGGAAAAAGAGCTTTTAGGCCTTTATATTTCCAGCCATCCCTTGGAAGATTTCAAAAAGGCGTTTGGAAAAACCGTCCTGCCCTTAATAAAAATCTCCCAGGATTTAACCGGCAAAATAGTAAAATCCGCAGGCGTAATTTCTTCAATTAAAAAAATCATCACTAAAACCGGCAAACCAATGCTTTTTGTGAAATTGGAAGACCAAACAAATAAAATTGAATTGGTTGTCTTCCCCTCAATTATTGAACAAAATCCCGATATTTTTCAGGAAAACAAAATTGTTATTGTTAAAGGACGGGTGGACAATCGCGACGGCGTGGCAAAAATTATCTGCCAGGAAATAGAAGAAATCGTGGAAGAAAAATAATAATCTCTCGGCAAAGAAAAATTTTTAGTAATAGACCCACCCAGACCACCCCATACTAAAAATTTTTCTTTGCCTCGTTTATTGATTACATCTATGATAAAACAAACTAAAATTGAAACAACTCGGCGCTCGTTGGCGCGCGTGTTGGCAAGCGCGGTCCAGGAATTGTATGCCGGCGCTGAAATCAAAGAAAAGAAAATAACAGAGAACGGGTTCTTTTGCGATTTTGATTTGCCAAAAGGAAAGAGTATAAGCGCTTTTGATTTGCCGAAAATTGAAAAAAAGATGAAAAAACTTGTTGGGAAAAAATCAGCAGGAGTTTTCAAATTGACTAAAATCGCTGGCGCTTATTGGAAAGGCGACGCAAAAAACAAAATGCTCACCCGAATTTACGGAATCGCTTTTCAAACAAAAAAAGAAATAGATGATTATTTTCATCAGCAAAAAGAAGCGGAAAAAAGAGACCATCGCGTTCTGGGCCAAAAATTGGAATTATTTTTATTTGACGAAGAAGTAGGAGCCGGACTTCCAATCTGGCTTCCCAAGGGAGCGATTCTGCGAAAAATTATTGAAGATTATTTATATCAGGAATTGACCAGGCAGGGTTATGGCTGGCTATGGACTCCTCATATTGGGAAATTAGACCTTTGGAAAAAATCCGGGCATTGGGAGTTCTATAGAGAAAATATGTATTCCCCCATTCAAATAGACGAGGAGCAATATATGTTAAAGCCCATGAACTGTCCATTTCATATCAAAACGTATCAAAACAAAATCAGAAGTTATCGGGATTTACCTGTAAAATACGCTGAATTGGGAACTGTATATCGCTATGAAAAATCCGGTGTTCTACACGGCTTAACCAGGGTCCGCGGCTTTACCCAGGACGACGCTCACATTTTCTGCGCTAAAGAACAATTAAGCGATGAATTAGTAAAACTCTTAAAACAGGGGCTCAAAATCCTGAAAACATTCGGATTTAAGGATTATGATATTTATTTATCCACCCGTCCTAAAAAATATGTGGGAAATCTAAAAAGTTGGCAAAAAGCTACTAAATCTCTGAAATTTGCTTTGGATAAATTAAAATTAAAATATCAAATTGATCCGGGTGAAGGAGTATTTTACGGGCCAAAAGTTGACATTAAGATAAAGGATTCTCTTGGCAGGGATTGGCAGTGTACAACTATTCAGGTTGATTTCAATCTGCCGGAAAAATTCAATATAACCTATATTGATGAAAAAGGAAAAAAACAACAGCCCATAATGATTCATCGGGCTCTTTTGGGATGCATAGAAAGGTTTATCGGCGTTTTGCTGGAACATTGCGCCGGCGTTTTGCCTTTGTGGCTGTCCCCTGTTCAGATATGGGTTATTCCGGTCGGAACCCGGCACAAAAAATTTGCCCAAGAAATTGGCAAGAGATTGCAGGTTGCAGGTTATAGGTTAGAGGTTAAGGATGAAAATGAGACGGTGAGTAAAAAAATTCGGGAAGGAGAGCTGCAAAAAATCCCCTATCTTTTGGTTGTGGGCGACAAAGAACAAAAATCAAAATCAGTCCGGGTCCGCGAACACGGCAAAGGAGATATTGGCATGATAAGATTGAATAAATTTCTTGAAAAAGTTAAAATGGAGGTAGAAAAGAAAAAATGAATACAATATCTCAGCCAACTCAACAACTTATTGAAAAATACCAGGCATGGCATCAATCCCTTCAGCCAAAGGAGGGTGTTTCTTTTATCCACGTTGATGAGGTCGCTTCGCGAGTAGCGGCTTTTTATGAAAAAATAAAAGGAGTGGTGGACTGGGAAGAGGAACATCTTTTAAGAAAGCGGGCTATTGAACGGATTCTGAAGAGAAGAATTATTTTAAATCAAAAGAACAAAGAAATAGCCGAATCCCTGGTCTACGAACTCATCAGGGGCGGTCATTTTCCCAATGACGCTATTCCGGAAACAAAAATTACAAAGGTTCAGAAAATTTTAAATAAGCATTTTTTTATTTTAGAAAATTCTGCTCCCTTGTCCCCTGCTTCCCCGGAAGCAACAGAAACCCGGGAAAAAGAAAAAGTCTGTCTCCGAAATTGGCTTTTGGAAATTGCCAGTTATGAATTGGAAAAAACCTTATCTTCCTGCTCAAAAGAAGAGTATTTAATAGAATATATGACCCAATTTATGCAGGAGCGAATAAGGGTTAAAGAAGGAATTATAGCCATAAAAGGCTTAAGCGAAGAAGAGGAAAAAAGCCAAATTTATATAGCGGTTCAGAGGGCTCTTTTTAAATTGGATTCTTCCACTATCGGTTATAATCTTTTAGAAAAGCGATATTCAGGATGGCTTGAACTTACTCCCCCTTCTCCTTTGCTTTCAGCTATCGCTCAAAATATTTTTTCTATAAAAGAAAGCATTGAAGCAAGTTTAAATCATCCTTTGGCTGATAAATTCTATAATATCTGCGAAAAATACGACACCTCTTATCTAATTTTAGGAGATATTATAGCCGAGGACCCGAATAGAGCCGAAGAAAATCTCGCCAAACCGGAGATATTAGAGGAACTCATTGAAAAAGCATATGGCAAGCGGCTTATTAAACTTAAAAAAAGGACAAAGCGAGCCGCAATTTACAGCACCCTTTCTATATTTATTACCAAAATAGCCCTGGCTTTAGCCATTGAAATTCCGGTTGACAAATATCTAACTCACGAGTTTAGTTATTCGGTTTTATGGATTAATGTTCTCTTTCCTCCCCTTTTAATGTTTTTTCTGGTAGCCACTATCAAGCCGCCGAAAAAAGAAAATCTTAAGGTGATAATGATGGAAGTTATGAAACTTATTTTTCAACGGAAGCAAAAGGATGTTTATGAAATAAAAATACCGAAAAAAAGAGGAAAAATTATGCAAGGTATAATCGTGGGTTTTTATTTCTTAACTTTTCTTGTTTCTTTTGGTATAATAATTTGGGCGCTTCAAAAATTAAATTTCGGGATTCTCTCTATGATTATTTTCCTTTTCTTTATTTCGGTTATTAGTTTTTTTGGGATGAGAATCAGAGAAAGAAATAAAGAATTAACCATAGAGGAAAAGAAAGAAACATTTTTCAAATCCCTTCTTGATTTCTTTTTCCTGCCAGTTGTTCAGGCGGGAAAATGGCTTTCGGCAAGATGGACAAAACTGAATATATCTTTAATAATAGCCATTTTAATTGACGCCCCTTTCCTGACTTTTGTGGGATTTCTGGAACAGTGGCGATATTTTTTAAAAGAGAAAAAAGAAGAAATACATTAATAAATAACTAATTTCTAATTTCTAATTTCTAATCAAATCCCAAATCCCAATTTCTAATATCTAAATTTTTTGGTCATTGGTTTTTGGACATTGGGTATTGATTAGACATTAGGTTAATTAGGAATTAGAAATTCTATTTTTATGTTTTATTCAACCAAACTTTTTATATCCTTAATCGCTGTTTGTTTAGCGATAGGGACTTTTTCAGCCGCGCTGGCTCAGGAGGCAGACGCGCCGGAAAGAGAAATAACTATTCCTGAAATAGCAGAGGTTGCGCTTGATGAGAATATTCAGGCCCAAGATTTGGGCGTAAAAGAGCCGCGGATTTTGCCGGACAGCCCTTTTTATTTTTTGAAAGAAATGGGGCGGGGAATTCAGTCGCTTATTACTTTTAATCCGGTAAAAAAAGCTGAACTTAAACAAAAATTTGTTGATGAAAAACTGATAGAGGTAAAAAAATTAGCCGAAGAACGTCCGGAAGAACAGGAAATTTTGGACAGGGCTTTTGAAAACTATCAAAAAGAGGCCGAGCGTTTGGAAAAAGCAGCTGAAAAAATAAAGGAAACCATAGACGACCCGAATGTTGAGAAATTTATGGATAAATTCATTGACCATAATTTAAAACATCAAAAATTATTCGGGAAACTCGCGAAAGAACTGCCGTTAGAAATGTTTGAAATGATAGAAAAAACCAAAGAGGAAAATATGATGAAATTTTCTGACATCGGACTGAAATTTATAGAGCCGGAACAATTCCAGGAGAAAATTATCGCTGTTATGGAAGAACAGCCTGGCAGCAATTTCAAATACTTCAAAAATTTAGAAATTCTTCAGCAATTAGAGGAAAAAGTTCCAGAGCAAGCCAAAGACGCTATAAGGATGGCTCAAGATAACGCATTCCAGCGGCTCCACGGAGATTTTGAGGGAATGTCGTTTGAGGACAGAGAAAAGTTTGGAAATTATGTGGAACAAATCGGCGGCAACGAAGTAAGACATATGGAAATTATTCACCATTTTGAAGCAGAGGAAATTCCGGAAATTATCAGAGAAGAAATGGAGAAAGCCAAAGAAAAAGCCATTGTTAAAATTGAAAAAAGAATGAAAGAGTTTGAAAAACAAGAAATGGAGAATGAGAAAAAAATGTTCCTGCGGCATTTGGAAGAAGGCCAGATGGAAAATTTGAGAATTGTCAACGAATTAGAAAATAATCTTCCGCGCGAGGTAATTGATAAAATATTGGAAGTTAAAAATAAGACAATGATGAACCTTAAAGAAAATGTCTTAAGTGCCGACACTCCGGAGAAACAAGAGGTTTTTTTCAAAGAATTGGAGAAATTTCATGATGTAAAACAGTTTGAAATGTTTAAGGAAATGGACGAATTTATTCCTGAAGAGAAAAAAGAATTTTGGGAAGAAATGAAAGAAAAAGCAATGAAAGAAATGAAACAAGATATTGAAAGAGCAAAAACCGCGGAACAAAGAAGAATGAAGTTTGAGAAATTAGCAGGAGACGCGCCAGAACATATTGCCATTATCAAAGAATTTGGCGCCCCACGAGAGATAATGACGGAAATCTTGAAGGAACAAATGGAAAAACTTTCTAAAAGAATTGAAACAACCGAAGATGTTATTAAATTAGAATTTCTAAAAACAAGGATTGAAGAAGATGAAACAATAATGAGAGAATTGGAAAACCGGTATCCTCAAATCTTCCAAAAAATTGAAGCGCGGGAAGATATCTTTTTTAAGGAGATGAGTCCGGAAAAACCGTTAGCGCGCCTTGAACAGGCAAAAAAAGAGATTATTGCGGCAGAGGAAGAATTCGCGGCATTAGACGATGAGACCAAAAATGAAATAACTCAAAGAAGCCCTTTCCGGGTGCTTTTAACCAACGCTCAAAAGAAAATTGCCTCGGCTCAAGAAGCCTATGATAATAAATTTTACGGTGAGGCGTTTGGTCAGGCAACAGCTGCTTTCCTTGAGGCGAATAATGCCTGCCGAATTATAAAAGACATATCCTTGCGCCGGGAATGGGGAGAAAAACGGCTGGAAGAAAAACTGTTTGAGGAAGAAAATATAAGAAGAGAAATGTTTGAAAAACAATTCAAACAGGAATTTCCCTCAGAGGCAATTCCTTTACCCGGAGAATTTAAGGAACGAATTATATCTCCGGAAAGATATCCAGTTGAAGAAGAACTAAGTTTAGAGCGGGAAATTCACAGAGAAATTCTGCGAGAAAAAATCACTCCGGACGGAGAACGGGTTTGCGCCCAAATTTTTGATCCGGTTTGCGGCAAAGACGGCAAAACTTATAGTAACGATTGTTTCGCTAAACTTGCGGGAGTAGAAATCGCCTGTAAAGGAGTATGTAAAAAAGTAATTCTTCCTTCCCATGAATATCAGCAGCATTTTGGCGGGGAATGTAGAATTTTGTGGTGGCATGATGATAGGTATCAAGTCTGCCAGCAAAAAACCTTTTGTGGCGTGTATATGTATTTAGGGCTGCGGACTTTTGGAACTAAGGAAGAATGTGAAAAAAACCTCGCTGAAAAATCACAGACATCAGAACAATCAATAAAGGAAGTTCCCTCTACTTTTGAAAAAATAGAAACAGAATTCCAGCGAATTATAGAACCGATGAGAACAGAAACAATTGAAATGGAAGCGATGAAAATGGAAGCAATTGAAAAAGAGCAAGAAATCAACAGATAATAATCAAGCTGGTAGATATTAAAAAACAGCCTCCAGAGGAGGGGGCTGTTTTTTAATTCTAAATCAGTATAAAATAAAGTATTATAATGTCTAAAAAATATTTCATCATCACCTATGGCTGCCAGCTCAATGTTTCAGACAGCGAGCGGATTGCAGCGGTTTTGGAAAAAATCGGCTATAAATCCTGTTCAAAAATGGGGGAGGCGGATTTGATTGTGGTTAATATGTGCTCCGTTCGGCAATCAGCAGTTGACCGGGTCTATGGCCAAATTAAAAATTTTATCAAATTAAAGAGAAAAAATCCCAAACTAAAAATTTTATTAACCGGCTGTGTTCTTGAATATGATTTGAAAAAATTTCAAACAAGGTTTGATTATATTTTATCCATTAAAAGCCTGCCCCATTGGAAAAACTTCCTAAAAAAAGAGCGGAATAAAGAACAGTTCTCCGTAAATCAACGGAGAACTGTTCTCCGTAAATCTGCTAAATGGCAGAGAACAGGTCTCTGTCATTCAAACTGTAATTACTTGAAAATCAAACCAGAATATCGCAACAATTTTTCGGCTTACATTCCGATTATTATCGGCTGCAATAACTTTTGCTCTTATTGCGTAGTTCCCTACACCAGGGGTGTGGAAATTTCCAGACCAACAGACGACATTTTGAAAGAAGTAAAAAATTTAGTCAAAAAGGGGTATAAGGAGATATGGCTTCTCGGCGAAAACGTCAACAGCTACCACTCTCTTATTCGCGTGAATAAGAGAGTAGTTAATTTTGCTAAATTATTAAGGATGATAAATGATATTCCAGGGGAGTTTTGGATTAGGTTTACTTCTTCGCATCCCAAGGATTTTTCCAACGAGTTGATTGAGACAATTGCTCAATGTAAAAAGGTGACAAAATATATCAGTTTGCCGGTCCAGTCCGGAGACCCCGCGATTTTAAAAAAAATGAACCGGCCCTACACCGTGGCTCAATATAAAAATTTAATTAAAAAAATCCGCTGCAAAATTCCAAATGTCTTTTTTTCTACCGATGTCATCGTGGGCTTTCCCGGGGAAACAAAAAAACAATTTGAAAATACAATCAAATTGTTTAAAGAAATCAAGCCGGATATGGCTTATATCGCTCAATATTCCCCTCGCTCGGGCACCGCGGCGTTCAAAATGAAAGATACTGTATCTTTGCAAGCAAAAAAGACAAGAGAAAAAAATTTGACCAAAGTCCTCAAGAAAATTGCTTTGGAAAATAATAAAAAATATATTGGAAAAATTGTTGAAGTTCTGCCCGCCTCGCCCGACTCGCGGGCGAGGCGAGGCGGGTTGGAATACGAACGAAAGGGTTGGTTAGTCGGCAAAACAAAAAATTACAAAACTATTAAGTTACAAGTTACAAGTTACAAGTTACAAGATTTAGTCGGGAAATTCGTGAAAGTTAAAGTCACCGGCGCCATCCCCTGGGGACTTAAAGGAATTTTCTCAAAATTTTGTTGACTGTTTCGGGATTTGCCTTGCCTTTTGTGGCTGCCATTATCTGGCCGATTAAAAATTGGAGAGCGTTTTGCTTTCCTTTTTTGTAATCTTCTACAGGTTTGGGATTAGTAGAAATTACTTTTTTGATAACTTTTTCTATTTCTGACTCATCGGTTATTTGAGTTAATTTTTTTTCCTCAATAATATGAGAGGGATCCGCGCCAGTATTTAACATTTCTTTTAAAACTATTTTGGCGATTTTGCTTGAGATTTTGCTTTGGCAAATTAGGGTGATAAACTCGGCGAAATTTTCCGGACTAATTTTTTCATGGAACTTAAAATCCCTGCCGGCTATTCCTATAAGTTCATTAATAAGGTAATTTGAGGTCAATTTGATTAAATCCGCGCCAAATTTGATTTTTTTGATTTTAGCCCAATTTTTCAATTCAGAAATCGCTTTTTCAAAATATTCTCCCAAATTTTTGTTTTGAACAAAAACCTCGGTGGATTTTTCGTCTAATCCATATTCTTTTTTAAATCTTTTTCTTCTTTGCCGCGGCAGTTCCGGAATCTCCGCTTGTATTTTATTCAGATTTATCATTTGATTTTTGATATTTATTATTGGAAGGTCCGGTTCAGGAAAGTAACGGTAATCATGTGACTCTTCTTTTTCTCTTTGGCTAATAGTAATTTGTTTTACATCGTGCCAGCCCCTGGTCTCTTGAATTATTTTTCCCCCTTTTTCTAAAACTTCTCCCTGTCTCTTAATTTCATATTCAATCCCCTTCTCCACCGCGCGAAACGAATTAAGGTTCTTAATTTCAACTTTAGTCCCAAGTTTTGGATTTTGGATTTTGGATTTGCGTTGAAGCGATATATTCACTTCAACGCGCATTTGTCCTTTTTCCATATTTGCCTCAGAAACATCTAAATACCTTAAAATCAATTGCAATTCCTCGGCAAACTTTCTTGCTTCGCGCGCTGAATGAATATCCGGTTCGGTAACTAATTCCATTAAAGGCCGTCCTGCTCTGTTAAAATCTACCAAAGAATAATCCGCTTTTCGCGGATGGACTAAACTACCAGTATCTTCTTCTAAATGGATTCTTGTTATTCGTATTTTTCTTTTGTTGATTTCTAAAAATCCCCCCTTGCAAAGAGGCATATCATACTGAGAAATCTGATAGCCCTTGGGGAGATCCGGATAAAAATAATTTTTCCTGTCAAATTTAGAATATTCCGGGATTTGAGAATTCAAAGCTAGTCCGGTTTTTATCACTTTTCTTTTTGCTTGTTCATTTATTACCGGCAGAGTGCCGGGATGTCCCATGCAAACAGGACAAATATTAATATTGGCTTGCTTTTCATCCGGGTCGTTTGCGCAGCTGCAAAACATTTTTGATTTTGTTTTTAGTTCGGCGTGGATTTCCAAACCGATTGTGGGAAAATACATATTGAAAATTATTTTTTGAATTCTCTCATTATTTCTATTCCTGAACTCGTTCCAATAATATTTGCCCCGGCTTTTACCATCATTTTGAGGTCTTTTAAGGTTTTGATTTTGCCGGCGGCTTTTATTAAAACATGAGGCGCGGATTTTTTCATAATTTTAAGATGTACGGCTTTTTCTTTTAATTCCCGATGCTCCAATGGATCTTTAAATGTGGCGGTCTTAACGCAGATTGCCCCGGCTTTTTTAACAATTCCAGAAGCGATTTTTATTTCATTGTCAGTCAGATAACCGCTTCCAATAATCACTTTTGTCGGCAGGATTTTACAAATTCTCTTAAGGTTTTTCAAAATCCGAGCGTATTTTTCGTATTTCAAATCTATAATATTCATTACCACGTCTAATTCATCTGCGCCGTCTCTTTTAGCTTTCTCGCACATTTTCAGCCGTCTTTGCTCTGAACTCAAACCCATTGGCGGGTCAATTAAAACCACTACCATGACATCGGTATATTTTAATTCTTGCTTTGCCAATTTTACCCATTCCGGGTTAATACAAACACTGCGAAAATTATATTTTTTCGCTTCATCGCAGGTTTTTTTAATATCTTTGGCTGTGGCCCCTTTCTCTATGTTGGTGTGGTCAATGATTTTTGCGATATTTTCCATATAACCTAAAGTTTGCGGTCAATTATGGTTTTGATTTGTTCAAATACCTTGTCTACCGGTTTTTCGCCGTTGATGATATAAACATTTTTGAATTTTTTGCCTAATTTCTGATAATTTTTCCAAACCTTTATTGCAATTTCCTCTTTCTCAAAAAGAGCTATTTCATAGCGGTTTCTTCTAATCCGTTCGGCGCAAATCTTGGGCGAAACTTTAAGAAAAAAAGTTATATCCGGCAGGATAAAATTTTGATTGATTTGAAAAAGCCAGTTTTGCTTGAGTTCTAAAGCGCCGAAAGCGAACGAGGAAAAAAAATAACGGTCGCAAACCACGATGACTCCTCGTTCCAAAAGCGGCATTATTTCTTTTTCCAAATGGCGAGCTCTGTCAGCGGTAAAAAGAAGCTGCAGGCATTCCGGTGAAGATTTCCAATCATGAGTTAATTGTCCACGGATAAGTCCTCCGATTAAACCGGATGTTGGCTCTTTGGTTGAATGGACGCCTGTATGGCCAAATTTAAGTTTTTGTTTTTTTTCGTCCAGATAATCCTTTAATTTCCCTGCTTGGGTTGACTGGCCCGCGCCGTCCAGCCCGTCAAAAACAATAAACTTTCCCGGATAAGTATTTTTGCGCATAAATTTATTTTTTGAATTATTATTTTATTCTACCACAAATTTTCAAAAAAAGAAAAAGGGATGATTGGTCCCTTTCTTCTTAATTTTTATTCCCTCCTATTTATTTATTCCTTTCTATTTATTCGTAGAGTTCTTGATTTGTAAGCTCTGTAAATTCGCTCATTTTATATGTTATATCTAACATATAATTTTTGACTGTTTTTATCGCGTCCATATCTAGAATATATACCGTTGGATGTCCTACAATTACCTTTAACAAACCTGTTTTGCACATATCCTGCAAAACCGCTTTTACGTCCCAGCCACTTCTTCCTTGTTTTGTTACCCTGTCATAAATTTCCTTTTCTTCAACTTTTATTCTTCCCTCATCTATAAACAAACTCAAAATTTTTCTTCCACTTTTTCCCGAAATCAAATCAAGCATCTCTTTATCTACTTTTGTCATCTCTTCTTTCTACCGTCCCAAATTATTCTTACTTTATATTATACTAAAACAAAAAGGAAATTTTGTCAAGGGGTAGCGTCTAATTTCTTGTTCGTATATTATTTATGGTTTAATTTGAAGCAAAGGGCGTTGAATTCTTGAGTAAGTGAGCCGACTTCTTCTTTGTTGTTTTCTTTCTCGGCTTTTTTTATTTTTTGGGAGATTCCCTCAAGTTTGTTTTTTATCTGCATGGTTTTTATTTCCAGACAGCAGGTTTGGATTTCTTTTTTCAGGTCAGTTCCCTCTTCTATTTCGGCCTGGAAACAAAGCTCATTTAAAAAATCTTTCAAGTCCTCGGGCGCGTCTTGTTTTTCAAAGAAGCGCGGGTCTTTTTCAAAATTCTTTAATATTTCCCGGGTTTGCGCTGAAAAAAAAGGCAGGTATTCTTTGTCCAAAAGAAAAACATTTTTGGGCGATTTTAAGACCAAAGAAAGAATCCTTTGTTCCAGCCGTTCTCTTCGAGTTTTATGACTGGTTTCAGGGATTTTTTCTTGTATTTCTTTTTCTCTTACTTGACTGCTCGCAGAGGAAAGTTTCTTCAGTTCTATTTCCACGTCTTCTTCTTTTACTTCTATTTTTTTAGCAAGCTGCTGAAGCCAATGGGATTGTTCAATTCGGTTGGGAATTCTTTTGATTATTGGCAGAAGAATTCTCGCGATTTCTTTTTTGCCCTCCGGCGTCCTGAAATCAAAACAAGCGAAAGTGGTATCAAAATAAAATTCCAGAATAGATTTGGATTTTTTTGTAAGATTTTTCCAGTCCTCGGGATTCTTTGCCGCAACATCGGCAGGGTCTAAATCCTTGGGCATCACGATTATCCTTATATTAAATCCCTTCATTTGAGCTAAATCAATTCCTTTTTTGGTCGCTGAATCGCCTGCCATGTCCATATCAAAAGCAGTGATTAAATTTTCCGTGTATCTTTTTAGAATAAAAAGCTGATAAGCGGTCAAAGCGGTGCCCGAGGTTGCTACCGCATTTTCAATTCCTGCCTGATGGGACATAATCACATCGGTTTGGCCCTCTGTTAAAATACACCTGTCTTTTTTTCTAATTGCCAGCTTTGCCTTGTCTAAACCGTAAAGAATCCTACTTTTGTCGTATAAGAGAGTGTTTGGCGTATTCAAATATTTTGCAATTTCTTCTTTTTTATTGAAAATTCTGCCGGTAAATCCGACCACTTGGGAACTCAGGTCAAAAATGGGAAACATTATCCGCCCCCTAAATCTATCGTAATAGTTGTTCGCTGTTCGCTGTTCGCTGTTCGCTGATTTAATCGCAAGCCCGGCTTTTTCAATTTCTTGTTTTTTGTATCCTTTTGCCGCTAAAAAATCAGATAATCCCTGCCAGACATCTGGAGCGTAGCCGAGCCGCCATTTTTTCATACTCTCTTTGTTTATTCTCCTCTCTAAAAGATATTTCCCGGCTTCCTGCCCAATTTTGCTTTCTTGAAGCTGGGTTTCAAAAAATCGGCAGGCAATCTCGCAAATTTCATAAAGCCGCTCTCTTTCCGTTCTTATTTTGGGGTCTTGTTTTTTTAATTCTATTCCGGCTTTCTTGGCTAAAATCCTTAAAGCGTCGCGGAATTCCACTCCTTCAATTTTCATTATAAATTTGAAAATATCGCCGCCCTCCGAACAGCTGCCGAAGCAGTGCCAAATTTGGCGGCTTGGCGAAACAAAAAAAGAAGGATTTTTCTCCGAATGAAAGGGACAGGGCGCCCGATAATTCGCCCCGGCCTTTTGAAGTTTAATATAATCGCCGATTACTTCTACTATATCCAGCCGATTTTTAATTTCCTCAATTGGTGAGTTGAACATATGAAGGGAGTTTGTTATAATAAAACTATTATAATTTTAACTCATTTATGCGTATTCTTCAAATAGCGCCGCCATGGATACCGGTCCCTCCTTATACCTACGGCGGAATAGAATTATCCATTTCCTGGCTCACCGACGAGCTGGTTAGAAGAGGGCATGATGTTACTCTTTTGGCCACCGGCGATTCAAAAACTTTAGCCAATCTTATTCCGGTCTGGCCTAAAAGTTTATGGCGGGCAAAGTTAAATACTCCTCACGCGGTTTTTTCTTTGCTCTATGAAAAATTATTGTCAATTCACAAGGAATTTGATATTATCCACGACCATTGCGAGTTTTATACCGTTCCCCTTTTCAAATCCATGAATGTCCCTGTTGTTTCCACTATCCACCATCCTGTTTATGAAGAAATGATAATTTTATTCAAGAAATTTCCAGAAATTAACTATGTCGCAATTTCAAAACATCAGAAGAAATCCGCGCCGGGAGTAAATTTCGTTAAGACAATTTATCATGGCTTGCCCGTTGAAAAATATCCGTTTAACCCGCGTCCAAAGGATTACCTTCTTTGGCTTTCCAAAATTACGCCCGGGAAAGGACTTGCCGAGGCAATTGACGTCGCCCAGCTTGCCAAAGAAAAATTAATTATTTCCGGAGTTATTCCCAAGGAATGCCAGGATTATTTTGAATATCGCATCCAGCCCAAAATTGACAATAAGCAAATTCAATTTCTAGGAGCTTCAAATTTTGAAAAGAAAATAGAGCTCTTTGCGAACGCCAAGGCCTTATTGTATCCAATAAGAAGACCCGAACCTTTTGGTTTGGTAGTGATAGAAGCAATGGCTTGCGGCGCTCCGGTTATTGCTTACACCGAGGGCTCAATGCCGGAATTGATTAAACACGGCAAAAACGGTTTTTTGGTTAAGACCAAGGAAGAAATGGTTGAAGCCCTGAAAAAACTAAACAAAATTAAACGAATTGACTGCCGGCGTCAGGTAACCAGAAGATTTAGTTTAAGGAAAATGGTCAACAAATACGAAGCGCTTTACAATACGCTTTTGAAAAATCACAAAAATAATGGGAAATAACATAGATTTAATAGAAAAGCCGGAATACATCCTTAAGCGGCTCCAAGAGCATAAGGGAAAAATACCCTTTCCCTATAATGAACTGGCAGGCATCTTCGCAATTAAAAAACTCACCGATTATCAATTTAAGGGAGTAGAATTTAAACTCATTGAATACAGAGGGAGGTTGAAAAGCAAAAAAGAAGTTAAGTTTTACGGCTATGCCACTTCCAAAAAAAACAAAAAGTTTTTGAGCCGATGGCTGTTCCTGAATTACCTTTATAGCCATAACTTTTCCTCTGTTCCCCTTCTTGTGCCCAAACCCATTATTTTATTTCATGGACTTAATTTTTTTTTAAGGGAAGAGGCAAAGGGAAAAGCCCTCTTTGAATACGTTAAAAAGAAGAAAATCCCGGAATTAAAAAACGGGGCGCGTAAATCGGGTCTGTGGCTGGCGAAGCTTCGCAATTTAAAAATAGAGAATCAAAAAATATTTAATTCTATTGCCGCGATTGAAGAAAAAGAATTTAAACATTATCTTGAAGTGGCAAAAAAATCTTTATTTCCGGTCACTTATCAAAAAACAAAAAAGTTTTTAGATTCTATCCAAGAGCATACTAAATCCTATTTGGCAAAAGGGAGACATCTTAGTTTAGTCCACGGGGATTTCCAGATAACAAACATTATTTACGACGAAAGAACCAAAAACATTAGCGCGGTTGATTTTGACTGGTCGGGTATCGGAGATCCTCTCTGCGATGTAGGCAATTTCCTTGTTCAATTTGATTACCACAGCGCTCCAGTTTTAAAAGAAAAAGAGATTATATCTCTTAAAAATGAGTTTTTAAAGAATTGTTTTGACACAAAATCTTTTAATGAATTTGCGGAAAGAATCAATCTCTATCAGGCAAAATTTGCCATCCAAAGAGCAATTTTTAATACGGAATTTACCCTTCCCCCTTCCCAACAGCCGGAAAAAAATTCCACAATAAAATTTCTTCTTCAAAAAGCCGAACAATGTTATCAAAATAAAAAAAATATAAATTTAAAGGTTTATCCTTATCAATAAAATTATGAAAATAGCGCAAGTTGCTCCAATATGGACAGCCCTTCCTCCCAAAAAATACGGAGGAACTGAAAGAATCGCTTATCACCTTACGGAAGGACTGGTTCGCCGTGGCCATAAAGTAACCCTATTCGCCTCGGCAGATTCAAAGACATCGGCGAAATTAATTCCGGGATGGAAGAAATGCGTTATCAGGGAGAAACTGCGCGGCCATCCGGTAAGATGGGGAAACTGCGTTTTTCCTCTATTGAATATGTCTCAGGCATTTGAAATGGCAAAAGAGTTTGACATTATTCACGTTCACGAAAACAATACCTGCCTTTCTAATTTTTTCATCCGTTTAGTCAAAACGCCGGTTGTTATCACGGTTCACGACGATTTTCCCTCTCCAAAGGATAAAGACAGGTGGGCGGTTTTTACTAAATATAGAAAAAACAATTATATCGCCATAAGCAATTCTCACCGACATTTGGCGAAAAAACTAAAATTGAATTTCGTCGCCACTGTTTACAACGGCATAGACATTGATTCTTTTACGTTCAGAGAAAAAAAAGGGAAATATCTTGCCTGGCTGGGAAGGTCGGCTCCGAACAAAGGAGCTAAAGAAGCCATCATAGCCGCGAAGAAAGCCGGCGAAGAATTGGTTTTAGCCGGCAGAGTAGACGTAAACAGCCATGTTGCCCTGGAATATTTCAATAAGCACATTAAGCCGAATCTCGGCTCCAAAATTCGCTATATAGGAGAAGTCAATCATTCTCAAAAAGTGAAACTTTTAACTAATGCTAAGGCCCTGCTTAATCCGATTAAATGGGAAGAACCATTCGGCCTGGTGACCATTGAAGCAAACGCCTGCGGCGCGCCAACCATTATTTTTGACAGAGGATCTGCGAGGGAAACGGTGAAAGACGGCAAATCCGGATTTATCGTGAAAGATGTTGGAGGAATGGTAAAAGCAATTAAAAAAATTGACCAAATTGACCGGCGAGAATGTAGGAAATGGGTGGAGGATAATTTTACAACGGAAAAAATGGTAGATAACTACGAAAAGGTCTATCGCGATATAATTTCAAAAAATAAAATAAAAACAAAAAGATGAAAACAAATAAAACAAACAAACGAAAATTAAAGATAGCTGTTTTTTGCGCTAATGAATTCGCGGTTCCTCCTTCTCCTAAAATGAAGGACATTTACGCGCCTTTATGGCTTACTCATTACATCACCGAGGAATTAGTGAAAAGGGGCCATAATGTTACCTTATTTGCTTCCTCTGATTCAAAAACAAAGGCAAAACTCATTTCCAACAACTTGACTTCGTTGAGGGCGAGTAAAGAAACAAAGAAATTTTACAAACAGGTTACAGAGATTGAAAGCCGTCAATTTTATAGAAAATTAGTGGAAAGAAAAGGCATTGTTGAAAATTATGAGTATTTGCTCATCTCTAAATTATATCAAACCGCCCTGGCAAAAAAATTTGACATCATTTATGTAAGCTTGATAGGATTGCGGCCTTTGCCGTTTGCCGCGCTTTGCCAAACCCCGACTGTTTTCACCTTGCATAATCCCCTGGGTTCTTTTAATAGATTTTTCTTTAGCGAATATAAAAAACGGTATCCTCAAATTCATTTTGTGGGTATCAGCAAGTCCCAGATTAAATCAGCGCCAAAGTTATTTACGACAATAGTGCACAACGGTATTAACCTTAAAATTTTTCCTTTTGAGCCCAAACCAAAAGATTATCTTTTTACGGCCGGGAGAATTGCTCCGGAAAAAGGAATTTATGAAGCAATCCAGGTCGCAAAAAAAGCAAAAGAAAAATTGGTTATTGTAGGCAGGCACACAGAAGACGCTTATTGGCATAAAAAAATCAAGCCCTATCTGGGAGGAAATATAAAATATAAAGGATTTTTGCCTTATACTGAAGTTTCCTCGGTGTATAAAAATGCCAAAGCGTTTGTTTTTCCGCTCAAATGGGAAGAGCCCTTTGGTTTAATGATGATTGAGGCAATGGCTTGCGGCACTCCCGCGGTTGCTTTTGACAGGGGTCCGGTAAGGGAAATAATTAAAGACAAGAAAACCGGCTTTATTGTGAAGAATATTTCTCAAATGGTAAAAGCCATAAAAAAAATCGACCTGATTGATCGAAGAGAATGCCGAAAGCACGTTGAAAAAAATTTTACAATTGAGAAAATGGTTGACGGCTATGAAGAAGTTTTTTACAAGGTTCTATCGCAAAAGAAAATTAAGTAAAGCGGCCGAAGCCCAGGCCTGGGGATGGCAGATTATCCTGTCCATTTTTTTTAAGATAATTTTATTGTCCACTACGCCGTAAAATTCCGGAATAAATCCAATTTCTTGATGCGCTCGCAAGAGCGCGTTTTTTATTTTATTGTATTCTTTCTTATATCCTAATTTTTTCAGACCCTGGGCGATAATCCAATTGTCGTGGGGCCAAACAGCGCCATTTTGATAGCTTAAGGGATTAAAATCTGACTCTATAGTTGAATGAGTTCTAACCCCAAAAGGCGTCCACATATCTTTTTCAAACAATCTTTTCGTCACTATTTTAGTTCTCTTTTTATCTAAAATTCCGGTGAATAAAAGATGCCCGGGATTTGAAGTAATTGATTTTTTTTGCTTATTTTTTTTATCTAAGGCCAAAGCAAAGTATTGCTTGTCTTCCATCCAAAATTTTTCATTAAAATCTTTTTTAAAAATTTTAGCTCTTTCTAAAAGTTCGCCAGCCAATTTTTCTTCGTTTAAAATTTTAGCAAGATTTGCGGTTTCTTTTAACGCCAGATACGCGTATCCCTGAACCTCAGCAACGGCAATGGGCCCGTCCATTTTTTCCATTGGATTTCCTGCGCCGTCTTTCCAGCTTTGGCTGGCTAAACCTTTTCCCGTTTTTCTTTTACTGTGCCTAAGAAATCCATCTTTTAATCCCCCATAATTTATAAGCCAATCTATGGCTTTTTTGGCATTTGGTAAAAGTTTTAAAATAAGTTCCTTGTCTTTTGTTTGGCGATAATATTTCGCCAGAACTATCAAAAAAAGAGGAGTGCTGTCAACCGACATATAAAACGGCTCCCCTCTCTTAAGCCATGGGTCGTATTTTTTATATTTTTTCCACCAGCCGTCTGTAATGTTTTTTGAATAATATTCATGTAGAATTTTTCCCGGTTTTTCGCCGGTTTTCGGATTTATTTTTTTCCCCTGCAATTTCGCCAAAATTAAAAGAGTATTCCTGGCAATTTTTGGGTCAAAATCCAGCATTTGCCAGGCCGTAATCAAAGAATCCCGGCCGTAAAGCCCGAGAAACCTGGGCGCCCCGGCCTGTATAAACCCTTTTTTATCTTTCAGCCCCTCAATTTCTCCCAAAAGTTGTTTTTTTATTTTTTCAACGATTTTTTGTTTCATTTTCAGGGCTCTATAAAGGTAAAATAACCTTCGCTAATATCGCTTACAATCAATGCTCCTTCAAGAGTTTCTAATTCTATTTTAACCTGAAAGTTATCACCCGGACCCGCGCCTCCTATTATATCTCCGGCCAGCCAGGAATAACTATTTGTCCCGTTGAAAACACATCCTTCACTAATGGCATGATAGGCATAACCCGACATTCCCCCGATAGCAATTGTCCTGAATTTTCCGTAAAAGGAATCGTTCTGAAGAAGATGTATATTAACAAAATATCTAAAAGAAAGTCTGTTTTCAGAAATGTTTTTACAACTCCAACTAATTTCATATGTATTTCCGATTATCCACTTTTCTCCTCCGCTGGGTGAAGTAACAGTAATTGATGGAGGGGTAATATGCTCGCACTTCTGGGTTGTGTAGTTAAAACTATCTTCGGTAAGCTCGTTATTATCGTCACAGTTTGGACAATCTGTCGGACAATTTGAGTATTCCTCAGTATCTTCATCGCATATTCCATTGCCGCAACAAGGGATGATAATCTCATTGATGCACTTTTGTTTATGGTAATCATAGCTATCTTTTGTGCATTTATTGTTATCATCGCAATTCGGGCAATCTTTGGCGCAGTTTTCGTAATCCTCCCCTGTTTCGCAGACCCCGTTACCGCAACAAATAACATCAAGGATTGGCGTATTGACACATTTATGTTTATGATAATCGTATTCATCTATTGTGCACTCGTTTTTATCATCACAACTCGGACAATCTGCGGAACAGGTCTCATAAGTTTCTCCAGCTTCGCAAATCTTATTCCCGCAACAATTTGATATATATTCTATCTGACATACTCCTGCTTTGCAGGTTTGACTGCCGCAAGTAATTTTGGCTGAACAGCCGGGCTGTTTTCCATCTATCTTAATATAAGAACATTTACCAGTTTTATAAGAATAAATGTCTTGAGTGCAAGGATTTCCATCGTCGCACCTTTCGCAATCTTGAGAGCAGGTTTCAAAATCTTCTCCTGCCTCACATTTTCCATTGCCGCAGCAATCTGCCAAAGCGACAATCTGACATTCACTTTCTACGCACTGATATTGTTTACAGGTTTCTACTAAGCCCTGACAACCCTCGGTAGTTCCAACTATCAAAGAATGCTCACATTGATAATTGGTTTCAGGAGAACAGAAATCTTGGGTGCAGGGATTTCCGTCATCGCAAGATTCAGGGCAACGGGGAACTAAAAAGAAATAACTTCCCACGCCAAGGCCTGCTATAAGTATTCCTGCCACAATAAATATCAAAATCTTTTTATTCATACAATTTTATTATATCAAATATTTCTTAAAAGTTCTAATCTATTATTAAAAACAAAAAAAACTACCCTTGCCGAAGCAGGGGCAGACGATAAAAATTTTCAATTGAAATAGGAATAAATTTTTTCCGGGTTTGGCAAAAGTTGCTGTTCGCAATTTTTTCTTTTCAGAGCCGTTTCTATTTTAATTCGGCGAGCCGAAAAATTTTTGGGAATTAATTTTATTCTTCTGCTTCTACACGCCAAGAATATATCGGAAAATTACCATCTACCGCAACCTGCTTTTCATCATCAATCTCAACTATATCAAAACTATCTTCAGTAATTTGAAATTGAAAAGAAATATGGGAATTTTTCACTCCAGTTATATCAACAACAAAATCAACGCAGTCAAAATTAGCCGGTTCTATTTCAAAGGGATGTTCCCAAGCCAAAGTCTTTTCTCCTACTTTATAAAAATACTTATCCTGCCAAGAAGCATTAAGAAAATCATCATTAGTTGCAGTACCGGTTAATTCAATAACAAATCTTTTTAACTCAAAAGTGGTAGGCACATATTCCCAAGCACAAAGCTTTGTTTCGGTAAACATTAAACATTGATAAATTATTTTTATTCTCTAAATGTATAGAAGATAAAAAATCGGAAGAAAGCCCTATTCTTTCAATCGTCAAAAAATAATCTGAGACCTCTAACTCCGACGTAACCTCTGGACAGATAGGACACTCCTCACACTCTTGAACGACCTGTCTATCAACATAAACAATCTTTTCTACTGGTACTTCCTTAATGACAATTTTTTCAACTGGAACTTCTTTTGTGATTACTTTTATTTCCGGCGATTTAGATAGTAAATTTTTAATTTGTTTCTCAAGTGTTTTTATCTGATTTTGAAGACTCGCAATCTGATTTCTTAAATTTTGGATAGTTGCTTCTTGTTTTGGATTATTTTTATAGATGATTTTCTCAACAGGAATTTCTTTGATTATTTCTTTGGTGACTTCTGATGGAAATTCCAAAATAACTTCCGGTTGAATTTCTTCCGGAATTTCTTGAGGCGTTTCTTGCGGGGCAGAAATTTCTCTTGTTGGTTCTGCGACAGAAGCGGGTAATTTTTCCTCAACTGATTCCCCGGAGAAAAATGACTTTATTTTAGACAACGAAAACCAATCCAAAAATCCTGCTTGGGTTGGTTGAGCAATAAGAAATAAACCTCCGATAATTAGTATCAATAATGAAATTTGAATAAATCCTTTTTGATTTGTCATTATGTGTAATATAGCACAAAAATCTTAAATTTTCAAGTTTTTTTCAGGTAAAAAACAAAACAAATCTCGTCGTTCGCCTGATTTTGTTTTGTTTTCTAAAATTTTTTGGCTTGTTGAATTAAAAAAGGAACGGCTATGAAAAGAAAAAAATCGGCATTACCGATTTTTTCATTGACCAAAAGGACAGGATTCGAAAAGTTGCCCGAAGGCTTTGCCTCCCCCGCTTTCAGCGGGGTCGCAAATCGGTAGGTCAGGTTCTCACCGCATCCCCTCTAAATAAAATTTGCAGGTACCTGTAATACCTTCAAATTTCATTTGCGCTCGAATTAAACAAGTTCAAACTTTCTCTTTAATCTTACCAAATTTAATTCATCAGAGCAAGAAAAAAGACCTCAAAAACTGAAAGACCTTACCCCCGACTATATACACTTTCGTGGTTAGTTTCTCTCATAACTTTGTTGATTTGTGTTCCATCTTTGTCGGTCGCAGATTGGCTCGGTCGACCCTCGTCGCAGGCTTTGCCTGCTCCTCGCTCGCCAATCCGCGACCTCCACTTGTTTGTCCG
>DAOVPY010000008.1 GCA_030628945.1 Candidatus Nealsoniibacteriota bacterium | reverse complement strand
TCTTCAACAACAAAACTATTGCCAGAACCAAGATTAGTGATTTTCACAGCGTAGGAAGTCATCTTGGAAGTGGAGGTGGCAAGAAAAATAGGGCCGCTTCCTGTCTGGGTTCCGGTGAGCGCGGCTTTTGTGCTTGACGCTGTAAAGTCAACGGCCCCTGAATACTCTTCCGCGCCTCCCACAGTAAGATTACCGGCGATAGAAATGTCTCCGCTCGCCGTGATATTTTGCGCGGTGATGTTCTCTGTTAAAACTAAGCTGCCGGAACCGGTAATGTCGCTGCTGAAAGTTGCCGCCGCGGCGCTGAGGTCTCCGCTGAAAATAGCTGCTTGCGCTGTTATTGAGCCGGTTATTCTGGTATTGTCGTTAAGATAAATCAAGGGATTCAAAATACTGGACGAATCAATGATTACCTGCTGTCCATATAATTGCAATCCGGTTGCGGCTGATAAAATAACATTGCCGGTGCCGATTGTCTGCAAAACAATCTCTCCGTTTTCCTGATAGATTTTAGGGGACCGCACCGGCTCAGTTACATAAATGGTCTGGCTTATTACCCCGCCGGGCGCGTACAAGCGCTTGGCTATCTCGCCTTCCAACTCGGTAATCTGGCCCGCAATCTGAGTACGCAGAACAGCCAGAGCTTTTTCGTCAACCTTGGTAATTATTTTTTCCTTGGTTATTTCCTTTATCGGCTCTATCTTGGTAATTTTTTCCACTTGCTGAATTATTTTTGGTTCTTTTTTGAGTTTTTCAACTTCTGCTCTTAATTCTTCAATCTCTTCTGTTGAAATCCCATCTTCAACAACTATCTTTGGTAATGAAATCTTCCAGGGAGAAGTGATAAATCTCCAGCCCCGCTGAAAGGGCTGAACAATTCGCTTTCCTAATTTTTCTTTTGTTGACAACGTTTTTTCCACGATAGCTGAAAAAACGTTGTCAAGAGTTTTGAAGGCAAAATACGAACCGTCTGATAATTTTTTGAGAACTGTTTTTGGAACTTGCTCTAATGCCGTAAAAACATTTCTCGGGACATTTTTGATTTTTGACGCGCTATATTTGATATTACTATTGAGCCACTGATGATATTCTTGAAAAACGTCAATAGTAGAGTCCAGGGTTAATTGGGCGCTGATTGCCGCCAATTGTGATTTTTCAAAAACCGCGCTTCCGGTTTTTGATACTTTATCGCGCAGATAGGACTGATAGGATTGATAGGATTGATAGGATTGATAGGTCAAATCGGAAATGCCAAAGAACTGTTCTCCGGCGATACTGCTTTGTTTAATAACAAAATCTCCAACTGGCGCGAAAGCGTCTTTAACAAAAAAAGCGCCGGTAAAAATCAAAACTCCGACCGCTAAAAATAATATTGGCGCGAAAGCAAGCCGGCACCATTTATAAAAGGAAGGAAGAAAAAAATCAATTCGCTCTTTCGGAATTCCTTTTTTGCGCAAAAAAGGAATTCCGACATCTTGAGGTTCTTGAAGTTTTGATATTTCTGTGTCTTCCTTTGTCAAACTTTCCTTCGGCAGATTTTCCACCGGCAGATTTTTCGGAGCTTCAGAAACAATCGCTTTCGGAATAATTCTTGCGCGCGATTTTTGGAATCGGAAATCGTGATTATGATATTCATCAACTCCTTTCAGATATTGTTCCAGCCATTGTTTTGTAGTAACCCAATTCCTGCCGAATTTTAAAGCCCTTAACTTTCCCTGACGGGCGCGCAAACTTAAATACTCTTGCGAGTATTTGCAGTTTTTGCTTGCCTTATATAGAGATATGTAATTGCTATGTGTTTCGCCCTCCATTATGTTTTTGATAACCGATATTTATCCACAAATTAACTTATTCTCGCACATCAAAAGCCCGTGTCAATACACGGGCTGTGGATAACTATCGGACATCAGACAAGACCCATAAAACCAGGCAAACTGACAGGACTTATTCAAAGGATTGGAGTATGCCTAACCCAATAAAGCACATAAGTAAAGAACTGCCTCCATAGCTGACCAGAGGCAGAGAAATTCCTATTACAGGCAATAAACCAAGATTCATACCGATATTGATAAAAATTTGCGAACAAATAAGAATACCAAATCCAAAGCCGAAAACACGAAAGAAATTATTTTGTGAATTCAGAGCAATTTTGAGAATTCGCCAGATTAAAACCAAAAATAAAATAAGCAGAATAGTCGCGCCAACAAATCCTGTTTCCTCTGTAATAGCCGCAAAAATAAAATCGGTCTGGGGCTCAGGCAAAAAACCATATTGCGTCTGAGAACCCTGTCCTATGCCTTTGCCAAAAATTCCCGCGGAGCCGATAGCGATTTCCGCCTGAATATGGCTCCAACTTGAACCCAAAGCGTCAACTCCCTGGCACAAACCCTGGGAACAAGCAAAATCGCTGAGCCGCTCTTTCTGGTAAGGTTCCATCAGAAAAGACCAGCTAAAAGCGAAAACCAAAAAACCGGATAAGCAAAGAACTAAAAAATGGCGAAGTTTTATTCCAGAAACAAACAAAATGCCAAACCAGAGAATAAGTAAAATTAAAACCGAGCCTAAATCCGGTTGGAGAAAAATTAAAACACAGGGCAATAAAACATAAAATCCGGAAAGAAGAATATGGCGTATCCGATAAAGTTCAATATGCCGCAGGGAAAAATATTTAGCCAATAAAATTATTAAAACAATTTTAATGAATTCTATAGGGTCCAAAGAAAGAAAGCCAAATTTATACCAACTTTTTACGCCGCGAATTTCCGGAGCAAAAAAGAAAAGCCCGGCAAGGGCAAGAAGGCAGAAAAAATATAAACTTAAAATCAAATAGGGAGAATTTCGCAAAACGCGGAAGTCAAGAAAAGAAAACAAAAGCATCAGAAAAAATCCAAGTGCAAAAAAGATGAGCTGTTTATGAAAATTAAAAAAATCTCCTTTGCCAATAGAGGAACTATATAAGGACAAAAGACCAAAGCCGACAAGCAAGACGACAGAAGTAATAAGGATCCAGTCCAATTTTTTTAGATGAGAAATAAAGCCCATTATAAAATTATTTTATCATTTTCAAAAATTCTTTGCCTTGTTTAAGGTTCTACCTTAAACAGCCGTTATTCCTCTAAAAAAACGGGGTTAAAAGAAATCAAATTTTGATCTAGATAATCTTTTACGAACTTAATATATTCTTTTTGATCTATAATTTCTTTGCCTAAATATTTTTCTAAAATTCGCTTAGGAGCTAAAATTTTGGAATTTCTTTTCCCAAATAAATCGGGAAAGCTTGAAAATTCATATTGGTTTAAAAATTTAAAAGCCGCCTTTGAATTTTTTAATCCCCTTTCTCTCCATCCCGGCTGATAAACATCTAAAGGATTTTTTACATTTACATAACGTAAAACAGCATCTAATTGAAAATCATCTTGAATAGGAATAATCTTGTATGGCTTTTCAAATAAGTTGCTTCTCCGATTGTGTTTTAAATTATAATACATAGCATAACCAGTTTTTAATTTCTGCATATATTTAGAAATTCCATATTCAACATTAGGGCTTAAAATAGAATGAACATGATTAATTACTAAAGCAAAACTAAAAACATTCACAAGTGGCTGATGTTCAATAATAACAAATTCTTTAGGTATTCTTTCTCCGTGAAGTAATGCTTGAGCAGTTTTTATGACATCCTTGCGGTGTAAATTAAAGGCCGGTCTGCCAATTGCGGCTGCATACATTTGAAAAATAAAACGAAAACAATCTTCTTTATCGGCAAAGATTTTTCTTTTTTCAATCGCCCGAGTAAGGACATGATAGGGCATAAATTCTTCAAAATTAATTTTTCTATTTAATTTCATAATTTAATTAAAATTATCATATTAACCGTGATTAAGCCATATTCAAAACTATGTTTACTATGTTTTAAGCTATGTTTAAGGTTCTACCTTAAACAACCTTTAAACAACTTACTTGAACAAAAAAAACTATGTTTAAGGTAGAACCTTAAACAACGACTGGAGGGACGACCATTTTTAGAAACTGCTTCTCGTTTATAACTTTTACTTCCAATTTTTTGGCTTGGTTAAATTTCTTGGCGCCCGGGTCTTTGCCGACTACTAAATAGTCGGTATTTTTTGAAACAGAATTAGAGGGCTTTCCTCCTAAAAAGCGGATTTTTTCTTTTGCCTTGTCTCTGGCCATAGTATCTAATTCTCCGGTCAGAACAAATTTTTTATTTTTTACCCTGTTAAATAACCCCGCTTTCAGCGGGATTGCCGCTTCGCGGCATTTAACAGGGCGAACTCCGGCCTTGATTAAATCTTTAATAAATTTTTGGTTCCGCTCCGAGCGGAACCAGTTAAAAATACTTTGCGCGACCACACTGCCAATTTCCGGAATTTTTTCCAATTCCTGTTTTTGGGCGTTACTTAACCCGGCTAAGCAATTGAAATAATTTGCCAAATCAATAGCGGTTTCTTCTCCGACGTGACGAATTCCCAAAGAAAAAATGAATTTAGTCAAGGAAATTTCTTTGCTTTTCTCTATTGAAATAATTAAATTTTCAGCTCGTTTCTCGGCAAATTTTTCCAAAGGAATTAAATCGCCTGATTTCAGCGTAAAAATATCTGAAGCGTCAGAGATTAAATTTTTTTCCAAAAGCTGATTGATGATTTTGGGACCCAAACCGTCAATGTCAAACGCCTTTTTGGAAACAAAATATTCTAAAAATTCTCTGCGCCGGGCAGAACAGCGAGGATTTGGACAACGCCAAATTTTTTCCAGTTTTGGCTTGCTCAATTTATGTCCGCAAGCCAAACAAACTTTCGGCATCTGAAACTCCCTGGTTTTGCCCGGGCGAAGCTCAACAAAAACTTTTACCACGGCCGGAATTACATCACCGGCTCTTTCTATGAGCACGGTATCCCCTATTTTTACTCCCAGACGTTTTATTTGGTCATTATTATGGAGAGTTGCGCGAGAGATTGTTGTCCCGCCCACTTCAATCGGTTCCAAAACAGCCACCGGCGTAATGGCGCCGGTCCGTCCGATTTGAATTTTTATATCTTTAATAACAGTGGTCGCTTGTTTTGGAGAAAATTTAAAAGCCCGCGCCCCGCGCGGACTCTTGCCTGCCACGCCTAACTTTTGAAACAAAGCGTTATTATTGACATTAACCACCAATCCATCAATTTGAAAAGGAAGACGGTCTCTTTTCTTGGCAACTTCCCGCCAATATTCATTTACCTCGTTTAAATTTTTACAAACCTTTCCTTTATTTGTTTTGAAACCAAGCAAAGGCAAAAATTGATGTTCTTCTGAATGTTTTTTTTGTCCTAAATTAGTGACGATGTCGTAAGCCAAAAATTTTAAGGGACGGAAAGCGGCTAATTTAGAATCTAATTGCCTGATAGAGCCGGCCGCTAAATTGCGGGGATTGGCGTATGTCGGCTTGCCTTGTTTTTCTGATTGCTTATTGAGTTTTTCAAAATCTTTTTTCTCCATATAGACCTCGCCCCTGACCTCTACGAGGTCAGGAATTTTCAATTTCTCAAAAATAGTGGAGGCCTGTCCTCCACTATTTTTAGCGGAGAGCAGCAACTTCAAAGGGATGCTTTCAATGGTTTTTAAATTTTGGGTCACATCCTCCCCTATTCTGCCGTTCCCTCTGGTAGCTCCGCAAAGCAAAATTCCATTTTTGTAAATTAAGGTTACGGCAAAGCCGTCAATTTTGAGTTCGGCAAAATATTCAGGGATATGCTGGATTAGGCGTTTCAGATAATTTTCCCAATCTTCAAGTTCTTTCTTGGAAAAAACATCCTCTATGGAAAGCATGGGAATTTTATGAGAAACCTTTTTAAACTCTTTGAGGGGCTTGCCACCCACCCTTTGAGTCGGCGAATCCATAGTAATAAATTCCGGATATTTTTGCTCCAATTGGTAAAGTTCATGTTTCAGGGAATCCAAAGCGGCATCGGAAATCTCCGCGCGATTCAACACATGGTACAAATACCGATGACGCGAAATCAGCGCTTTCAATCTTTCTATTCTTTTTTTGGTTTCCGCTTTTGTCATAAAACAGGAGCTGGCTATCTTACGGCTTCAAGCGCCCGCTTTGTTTTTTTATAAAACCCGGCAGAAGTAATATTCAGGGCGCCATCATCAAATTCCACGCTATAACTCGCCGGACCTAAATTGTAAGTAATGATATCTGCCTGAATTCCGTCATCGCAATCTATCTCGTCTGAACAATCCCAGGCAAAAAAAGCGCAGGGCGGACCTTGTCGGCAAAGCCCGTCCATATATAAAACCTCTTCTATTCCCGTATCAGCGGCATAAAAAGCAATTAACGAGTTTTCCATTCCTCTTAACATTTTGAGCTGGCCAATCAAAATAGCGTTAACGCCAATAGCAAGAGACGATAAAGTACTCATTATGATTAAAGCCAAAAATAAAGAAATGCCTTTTTGCTGAGAATTATTAATCATAGTTCAAAATCTAAATTTCTTTGAGAAATTGTGGTCTGAATCTTTATAGACGTATGGTTTTCGCCTTTTCCTTTAATTTCCAAAAAAAGAGTTACCCGGGGCTGATTATAATCAAATGACGGCTGCTGCCAGCTATAAGAAGGACCGACATTAAAGGAAAGCGCTTCAACAGTTGAGGTAGATGTGAGGGGCAGGGAAGAAAGAAAACTGGAGTGGGCAGCGGTTGCGTCCTCGGATTTCCGCTCTCTAATCTGTTGGTTTATCGGGTCTAAATAAAATTCCTGACACTTATCGCGGTAATTTAAAAATCTTATCCTATTTCTCTGGACCCCATCGGTTTCATAATTGTATTTTGCTCCGGCTGTGGTAAGGCAATCTCCGGCAATGTCTTTCTTCGCCATTCTGATAGACCGGCTCATATATTCCATCAGATAACTGGTTTGCTCTAAAAGCTGTTGAGTTATTAAAATCTTTTTCTGCGCCTTCAAACTAAAAACAAAAATGCCTGAAACAATAGCAATGATTATGGAAAATATTGTTACGCTAATTAAGAGTTCAATTAAAGTAAAAGATTTATTTTTGTTCATTGATTATTAACGTTAATAACAATTATACAGATTTTCATGGACAACGAGAGTTTTATCTATTCCTTTTTCCTGCCAGCTTATCTCTACTGAAATATTCAAAATATCGCTTCCATCCGGAGTAATTGTAATCTTTCTTTTAAATTTTGTGTTTTCTCCGAAGCCGAAATATTTATAAAATCCCTGGTCTATTTTCAAAAATCTTCCCGGGTCAACATAAAAATCCAATGTCTGAGTATTAGTGTAATCCGCTTCCCAATCTCCAGGGTCAAGCCCCTGATTCCAGGCAGCGCTTTCCAAATAATTTGTGTCTCTTATGTTCCGCGCAATCTCAACTCCTTCCTGGGCAAGATAAATGGCTCTAAGCTGCAAGGAAGATGTGGAAATAAAATTAGCGGTTTTTTGGACAACCGTAAAAGCGCCAAGAACTCCTACTGTGAGCACGGTAATGGCCGTAATAACTTCTATTAAAGTGAAAGATTTATTATTCATTATTCAATGCTGATTAAGCCGGCTTTATTAACCTTAATAATTTTGGTTTCACCCGTTTTTAAAGAAAGGGTTATTTGGGCTTGCGCGGCGGCTCCCTTATTAATGGAAACATCGGGGTCGGGCGCGTTGAAAATAATCACTAAATGTCCCGGGGCCGGAAGCGAAGAGGGCGAAATATCAGTTATCTCAACCTTTGATTCTAAAAATATTTCTTCAATTATTTCGGGAATACCGGGAGCGCAAACACTATGTCCGGTACTATATTTGCCATTAGCGTTACAATCAGCGAAAAGGATATATTGTCCGGGATTAGAAAGGTCAAAATAAATTCCGAAACCGCCGTCTGGATAGCCCACTGTTTCTATCTCTCTGGCGCTCATTGCCATTTCCTGAACTTGACGCAAATCCTGGGCTAATTTATGACCAGAGCGCTGAAGCGCGAACCGCTGTTCACCGGCCCGATAATTAACCAGCATTAAAGCGCCCAAACCCAAAATAATGCCTGTTACCACGAGGAGTTCAAGCAGAGTAAAGCCCCTACATTTTAACATTTTAACATTTAAGCATTTAAACATTATGTTTATATGTTTATATGAAAGACAGATACCAATTTACAACCTTCTCGCCCCAGAACAGGGCGATGAATGTTCCGGTTACTAAAAAGGGTCCGAAAGGCACTTCGCTTTTCAGGGTTTTTCTGTTGCTCAATATCAATCCTATCCCTATTATAGCGCCAATGGAAAAAGCCAAAAACAAAGCCAACAAGATGTTCGGGAAACCGAGCAAAAGACCCATCAGAAAGGCAAGTTTGACATCGCCGACACCCATCCACTTGCCTTGAGAAATAAGAACAATTGATAAAAAGAAAGCGGCAGCTCCAACAGCGCTTAAAATTGAAAATCTAAACATTGAAAATTGATTGAAAACTAAAAATTGAAAATTGAAAATTAACGCTGCGGCGATTGCCGGATAGATGATTTTGTCGGGAATGAGATAGTGTTTAAAATCGTAGACGAAAATGATAATAAGGAAGCAAACAATTAAAAAATAGAAAAGCAAGTTCAAAATCCAAATTGCTCCAAATTGCTCCAAATCAAATCCAAATGTCAAATGTTGAAAAATTAAAACAAACAAAAGTCCGGTCGCGATTTCCACCAAGGGATATTGCAAGGAAATCAATTGGCGGCAAAAGCGACATTTTCCCCGCAAAATTAAAAAACTCAAAACCGGAAGCAAATCAAGCCAGGATAATTTGTGTCCGCAATTGGGACAAAATGAGCGGCCTTTAAGAAAACTTTGGTCTGAATGGAGCCGGTAAATTACGCAATTCAAAAAACTGCCTACTATGATTCCAAAAATAAAAATAAACAGATATAAAAACAAACCCATCATTATATTATGATAACATAACAAATAGAATAAAAAAATAAATCCCGCGCCTTATTACAAAGTAATCCGATCGGATTACTTTGTAATAAGTATAAAAAGAAAGTCCGAGATTGCCCGGACTTTCAAACACAAGTTCGTTCAATATACGCTTCAGAAGCAAGTGCAGTGATTGCCTGCTACTCCGTAAAGATCATCCGGCAAGGTAATGGTTTTTTTAGTTCCTCTTTCCGAAGCGAGAAAATACTGAGTAACGCCGTCTGCGTCTTTTTCTTCAAGAGTTGCGTAAACGCAGAAATACTCCCCGTTTGTGCAACCGGTAATAACGGCGGCGTCATTTTTCTTCCAAACATAGTTGGCGTGACCGGTTTTTGACTCGGTAAGTACGCCTACATAACCAGCGATGGGCTGAGTGCCGGCGTCTGACCCGACTGCCGTGGCATACGCCTCATTGTCAATGTAATACATTGCCTGCGCGGTAATTATCTGCCTCATATCGGATTGTCTGGCAACGTCTCTGGCTTTCAAGCGGGCGCTACCCATTGAAACCAGGACAATTGAGGATAAAACGCCGATAATGGCGATTACAACCAATAGTTCAATTAGAGTAAAACCTTTCTTCATAAAAATTTGAAACATAATTGATTATTGTTTTTCGACCTTTGGTTTGTTTTTCTACACTTTTATTTTACCATATTTTTAACATATCAATCCTGTGGAAAACTAGAGACTTGTCACCTGATACAAAGGCATTAAAATAGAAGCCATTAAACCGCCAACCACTAATCCAAGAAAAAGAAGCATTATCGGCTCCAGCAAACTTAAAAAAGTATTAATCAGCCGGTCCACTTCCTTTTCGTAAAAATCCACTACATTGAGGAGGGTGCTGTCTAATGTGCCTGTTTTCTCGCCAATCAAACACATCTGAGTAAAAACCGGCGGGAAAAGCGCGGGATACTTGGTAAGAACCGAACTTATCATTCCCCCTTTTCTTACCTCGTCTCTTACCGTAAAAATAACTTTCTGATAAACGCTATTATCAACTATGTAGCCGGTAATTTCCAGGGACTGGGCTATGGGCAAACCGCCCGCAATTAAAACCGAAAGATTCTCGGCAAAACGGGAAACATAAACCATCTTGAAAAACGAACCGAGAAGCGGGGTTTTTAAAATTATTCCATCAAAAAAACTCTTTCCGGATTTGGTCCTAAGGGAATGAAAAATAATTGCTGACAAACTCACGAATACAATTGCCAGCAGCCAGCCCCATTTTAGCAAAAAATCAGAGGAAGCAAGCACCACTTTGGTGAGAAAAGGAAGGTCCTGCCCGGTTTCCTTTAAAAGTTCCGCCATCTGGGGCACAACAAAGCCCAACATTAAAATTACAACAGCCACCATAACAAACAAAATAAAAACCGGGTAGACCATTGCTCCCTTGATTTTTTGGGAAAGATCGTATTCTCTTTCCATATGGTCCGCGAGATGATTCAGAGCCGAAGAAAGGGTTCCCGACATCTCCCCGGCTTTTACCATACTGATATAAAACGAGGAAAAAACTTTTGGATGATAAGAAAGGGCCTGAGAAAAAGAAACACCGGCGCGAACATCTTCGGATATTTTTAAAACTTTTTCTTTGAAAAGAGAATTTTGAATCTGACCCGTTAAAACCTGAAGCGCCTCAACCAGGGCAACCTTGGACTTAAACATAATTGAAAGCTGGCGGGAAAACATCACTATTTCTTTTCTGGGAACTCTGTCAAAAAATTTTATTTTTTTAGACCAAAAGGCCTGGGCGCTTTTTTCCTCTAAAAGAGTAACAAATAAGCCATGCTTCTGCAAAAGCGCGACCGCGGTTTCCCTGGAAGATGCCTCAATGACGCCGGACCGGGCTTCTCCTTTTTTAGTTCGAGCGTGATAATTAAATTTCATGGGCGGACGAAACGTTTTAATTCCTTTGAATCCGAGGAATAAGCCAGAGCGTTTTCCAGGGAAATTTCCCTTTGTTTTATTAATTCAAGCAAAGACCGGTTTAAAGAAATCATGCCTTTTCCAGCTCCGGTTTCAATCACCAAAGGCAATTCATGAATTTTATTTTCTCTAATTAAATTTGACACAGCCGAAGTAACGAATAAAATCTCGCAAACCGGAATCAGGCCCCCTTTAATTCTGGGGACAAGACGTTGGGACACAATGCCCAATAAAGAGCCGGATAACTGGGCGCGAATCTGGCTCTGCTGATTCGCCGGAAAAATATCCACAATGCGGTGAATGCTTTGAGCCGCCGAGTTGGTGTGGAGAGTGGCAAAGACCAAATGGCCGGTTTCCGCCGCGGTAATCGCTATGGATATGCTTTCCAGGTCTCTCATTTCTCCAACCATAATCACATCCGGGTCCTGGCGAAAAGTTGACTTCAACGCCCTGGCGAAACTTAAAGTGTCCTGGGAAACTTCTCTCTGGTCAATAATGGAACGCTCGTCTTTAAACACATACTCAATAGGGTCTTCAATAGTAATAATATGCTCTGCCCTGGTGTGATTTATTTCATCAATCAGGGCGGCTAACGTAGTGGATTTCCCCTGGCTGGAAGGCCCTGTTATCAAAACAAAGCCATGCGTTGCTTCTGTAAATTGGCGCAGAACCAAAGGAAGATTCAACTCTTTAATAGTCCTGATTTTTTTAGGGATAAATCTCAGGGCTAAAGAAACAACTCCTTTTTGAAAAAAAATATTAACCCTGAATCTTGCCCGTTCTTCAAAATTATAAGAAAAATCAATTTCTTTTTCCTGAAGAAATTTTTTGGACTGGGGCTCGGTCATTAAAACAGCGGCTAATTCCCGTGAGTCCCGCGCTGATATTGTTTTTCTTTTGAGCAAGGGAACAAGACGTCCAGCAATTCTCAAAACCGGGGGATGGCCAACCGAAAGATGAAGGTCGGAAGCCCCTTGTTTTATGGTTGACTCAAGCAGGTCTTTAAATTGGGCAATGTAGTTCATATATATGTATATTATCAGAATAAACTTTATCTCTCTTTGGTGACTCTTAATACTTCTTCTATTGAGGTTAAACCATTCAGAGCTTTTAAGATTCCATCCTGTCTCATAGTAACCATTGCCTGCCTTTCGGCTTCCTGAAAAATCTTGCCCTCGGTCGGCTCTTTAAGAATTATATCTGAAAGATTGTCGGTAATTTCCAAAACTTCAAAAATGGCGATTCTGCCGCTATAACCCCTAAACTTGCATTTCCGGCATCCTTTTGGTTCATAGAACATTAAATCAGAATCTTTTAAATTCGCTTTGGCTTTAAGGAAAGATTTGGTCCTGATTTCTTTTAAGACTAAATCTTTAACTTTAGGGCCGGGTTTAACTTTCTTTTTACAATAAGGACAAAGCGCTCTCACCAATCTCTGCGCTATAATCAAACTTAAACTGGAAGGGATTAAAAAGGGGCCTATGCCCAGGTCAATTAAACGGGGTATCACTCCGCAAGCGTTAGACGTGTGAAGAGTGGATAAAACAATATGACCGGTGAGCGCGGCGTGGATAGCCAAGTCAGCGGATTCCCGGTCGCGAATCTCGCCAACCATAATAATATCCGGGTCCTGGCGCAGGATATGGCGCAAACCGCTGGCAAAGGTATAGCCGATGTCCGTTTTTATCTGGGACTGATTAATACCACCGATATTGTATTCTACCGGGTCTTCCAGAGTCATAATATTCACCCCTTCTTTATTTAAAGAGTTCAAAACAGCGTAAAGCGTTGTGGTTTTCCCGGAACCGGTCGGGCCGGTCGCTAAAATCATGCCGTAGGGTTTTTTTATCGCTTTCTGGACAATCTTTAAATTCCTTTCCTCTAACCCTAATTTTCCCAAATCCTTTAATCCTTCTTCCGGGTCCAGGACCCGGAGAGCCATTTTTTCTCCCATTGTGGTGGGAAAAGTGGAAACCCGAAAATCAATATCCCTGCCCCCGATCTTGGCTGAAAACCGGCCGTCCTGGGGAATTCTGGTTTCATCAATCTTTAAATTAGAAAGTATTTTTAGACGGGCAATAACAGCGGAATGAATTTTTAAGGGAAGCAAAAGACTGGCATGTAAAACTCCGTCCAAGCGGAAGCGAACCCTTAATTTTTCTCTTACCGGTTCAATGTGAACGTCGGAAGCCCTGCCGTCCACGGCATGCCTTAAAATCACGGACGCCACCCTGGTAATGGGCGCTTCTTCCACTATCCTTTCAAGCTCGGAACGTCTAACAGGGCGAGCTTCCGCGGGTTTTATTTCAATCTCTTCTTCTAATTCTCTCAGGGCTTTTTTAACTTCTTTTCTCAGGGTCTTGTACTGCTTTAAAAAATTATTAAAAGTAGTCGGGCCGATTAAAAAAAGCTGATAATCAAATTTTCCCTGACGCGAAAGAAAATTAAGCGCCTCCCTTGCTTTAAGGTCCTCCGGATACATCATCCCCACTTCCAAGATATTATCCTCTTCTCTCTTTCTCATTGGAATCATCCGGTAATACTTAGCCGCTTCTTCGGGAATAAGTTCTAACGCTTTTAAGGAAACCTCCTCAACGCTCATTTTTTTCAGCGGTATTTTCAGCGCCTGGCTTTTCAAATTAAACAAAGTATCTTCGGAAACAATTTTCTTTTCTAAAATCACTTCTTCTTCTTTTTTATCCGAAGTTTTAATCTGCTCTTCCAGAGAAGCGGCTTGTTTTTCACTTAAAAAATCTTTTTTTACTAATTGCTGAATTAAAGTCATATAAACATTTAATATGGCACGAATGGGTTTTCCCTGCCAATCTCGCCTTCAAACGGCTTGATTTTTTCAAACACATGAAATTCTTTTAAGACAGGATTTTCTAATATCTCTAAATCTATTTTAATTTGCGGGGGCAAAACCCGCGGCTCCCCAACTTTTTTTTCCTTTTCTCTGGAAATAACAACCTGCCAAACAACAATACTGATTAGCAAAAGCGCGCTCATTAAAACAAAAATGAGATATTTCTGGTTTTTTCTTTGTTGAAAAAAAGTAAAATCCATTAATAGCTGTGGGTTTTTAGATGTAAATTAAAAGAAAAATTAGGCGTTTCTTGTTCTTCGTCCAGTTTCAGGGAAAAGGAAAAGGACTCTGGCTCCCACAAGCGAGCCGATTTTTCCAGAGCCAAAAGAAAATTTTGAAAAGCGGAATAAGAACCGGAAAGGTCCAGGGAAAAACAAATCCCTTGAACCCCGGAAAGGGACTCCTGAAAAACCTCTTGGGCTTTGCGACTTGAAGAAGATTTAGAAACAGAACTAAAATTTATATTTTCCAGCAACAAACCGTTTTCCGAAGTCGTTTTCTGAAAAAAATCAAACAAAGCAGGCAAAGACAGCGCGTCGGGCAGGGCGGAATCAATTTTAGAAAGACCCTCCTGATATTGCTCCAATTCTTTGCCAATATCTTTGAGACGGGTAAAATATTCTTCCTTATATTGAAGTTCAAATTCTTTCTGGCTCGCCTCTGTCCGAAGCAATTGTAAATTCTGGTATTTGGGATACAGGAAAAATATTCCCAAAATCAAAATAACAACGCCGCAAATAAAAATATTTAGAAATTTAATCATAATTATTGATTAAAAAAGTCAAATAATCCGGGATTTAAGACAATATCCAAGGCAAAATTAATTTCTTTGTCTTTGCCAATTGAAATGTTTGATAAATTCACTTCTGAAATATCGTCTACGCCCTGGAAAATAAGAATTTGCTGCTCCAGGGCTTGAAAAGTTTCCGCGTCTCCCGAAAGATTTAATTCAAATTCCTGAAGATTAAGGTATATTCCGGAAAACCAAACCCGGGGATGGCAGTTTTCTTCCAAAAGATTAAAAAAATTCTGAGCGCTGCGATGCGAAGCGAACAAGGGGGCAAAATCTTTAATTTTCTTTTGGCGAGCCAAAATCTCTTTTTCTAACTGCCATTCTTCAGAAGTTTTTTCTTTTATAAGGATTTCTTCCAAACCAATCAAAAGCAATTCGGTTTTGTTCTCTAAATTAGTCAAATGAACGTAAAAGCCGAGCATTCCGACAATTATTACCATTAAAACATAAAACAAAACCTTGAAAAACAACGGTAGTTTAATTTTTGGCTTGGGAATAATCTCCTCCATATTTACTCTATTCCGCGCATGCCAACGCCTACGGCAACGGCGTACAGCGGACCCATTTTCTTTAAATTATTCTCTAAAATTGACGGATAAAAAACGCCTGAAAAAGGATTTGCTATTTCAACCGGCATTTTAAGGTATTCTGAAAAATAGCGGTCAAGGCCCGGGATTAACGCTTCGCCGCCAGCCATAATTATTTTCCGAATTTCTCTTTCTTCGGTTTTATAAAAATTCTGGCAAACCTTTTCTACTTCAATTAAAATTAAATCAATAAAAGGAAGCATAACCCGGCGAATGTCTTCAGAAAATTCATGATTTTGGGATAAACCGTATTTTTGTTTTATTTCTTCGGCTTTTTTGCGCTCTAAACCCAGGGATTTGCTCAAAGCGTGGGTGAGTTCATTTCCGGCAATATCAAAACTGTGGCTTCTTTTCAGAACTCCTCTGTCAATAACGCTTGCCGTAGTGCTCTGAGAGCCGATGTCCACTATGGCGACTGTTCCTTGCTCTTCGGATTGAAGGCTGAACATTTTATCTTTTATCAAAGCCCGGCAAAGTCCGAACACCTCTGCTTCCAAAGCAAAAAGTTCAAGATGAACCAGAGAAGCAACTTCCCTGTATTGTTCAATAACTTCCTTTGGCACGCTAACCAATAAAATTTTCAAATTCTTTTTCTCTTGCCTGGGAGAGGGCTCTTTAATTATCTGCCAGTCCAAAACAACTTCGGAAAGAGGAAAAGGAATATGCTGGCGCGCCTCATACCGAACCGCGTCCGGCAGTTCCTCTTTGTTCATCCACGGCAAAGTGAACCATGTAAAAAAACTGGAAAAATCAGAAATAGAGAAAACCGCTTTTTTCGTTTTCATCTTTGTTTCGCTTAAAATCGCGAGAATCGCCTCGGTTATATCCGTATTGGAAAGAAGAGAGCTGTTTTGCTGAAGGACTTTGAACGGCTTTTTTGAAAAAACTTCGGCTGATAATTCGCCATAATTTTCTAATTTCTTCTTTTTCCCGGATGATGAAAGCTCAATAATTCTGATAGAAGAAGTGCCGATATCTATGCCTAAACAATTTTGCGATGTTGCCTTAAAGGGATTCCAAATCATAATTTTTCTTTGTTTTAAATTTTACCATATTAACATAAAAATTGAAAATAAAAAAATGTGGAAAACTCAAAAGCGAAATGACTAATTTCTAATTAACCTAATTAACCTAATCAATAACCAAGCCCCAATGACCAATGACCAAAAAATCAAAACATTAGACATTGGGATTTGGGATTTGGGATTTGATTAGAAATTAGAAATTAGGATTTAGAAATTTTATTATGGCTTGTTTTTCTAACCTTTTCTACTTAAGATAAAATTACTATGCGAAAAATTTTAGAGGATATAAAAAATTTTCTATTGGATATTCTCTTTCCTAAATTTTGTATTCGCTGCAACAAAGAAGGAAATTATCTTTGTCCCGACTGTCTGGCTTCAATTAAAATCTCCAACGAGCAATTTTGTCCTTTCTGCTCTCCTCCTGTTATTGTCTTGGACGGAAAAACCTGTCGCGCCTGCTCGCGCTCCAAAAAGCTTGCCGGACTTTTTTGCGCGGGGTCTTATAAAAATCCATTGGTGAAAAAAATGCTGGGACTTTTTAAATACGAACCCTTTGTCAAGGACTTGTCTTTGCTTCTCGCTTCTTTAATTATAACCCATTTTAAATTATTAAACAAAGAACCGAATATTGATTTTGTTATTCCTGTTCCCTCTCATCCAAGCAAATTAAAAGAGCGGGGGTTCAACCCTGCCCGGGAAATCGCTTTTGAGCTTGCGAAATTTTTAAAAAAACCATTGCTGTCTGACGTCCTTGTTAAAACAAAACCTACTCTCGCCCAGGTAGAACTAAAATATTCGCAAGAAAGATTAAAAAACGTCCGGGGCGCGTTTTCAGTTCCAAACCGCGCAGAGATACAGCGGAAAAAAATCCTTTTGGTTGACGACATCTTCACAACCGGCGCCACAATGGAAGAATGCGCGCAAACCCTCAAAGCCGCGGGGGCGCGCGAGGTCTGGGGCGCGGTTGTCGCCCGCGGCTGAAATAATCTTTGATAATTTTTATGCGGAGGGGACAGGACTCGAAGAGTTTCCCGAAGGCTTTGCCTCCCCCGCTTTCAGCGGGCTCGCAAATCGGGAGTCAGATTCTCGCCGCGCCACTCCCAAATAAAAATTTAAAAGCACCTGCGGTGCTTCAAATTTTTATGCGGAGGGTACAGGACTCGAACCTGTAAGGGCGCAAGCGCCCGCTGGTTTTCAAAACCAGTGCCTTGCCATTCGGCGCAACCCTCCCCTATTTAAATCATCAAAACCTGTTTGATTCTTGGTTTTAATTTTTCCAAAATTTTTCGCCTGTGATTTATAACAGCATGCTCCTCCTCGTTCAAATCCTGATAAAGCTTGTTGAATCTGGAAATAAACAAAATGGAACGCCAGGGAAATCCTTTTTCCATTCTATGGGGAAATTTCTCTGTTATATAACCATTAATCTCGCCGCTTTCTAATAATAAATTTTGCCCGTCATAAAAAACCACCCATGCAGCCAAACAAGCCGTTCTTTGCTCTTTGGGAATACCGGTTAATTTTTTAAGCGCGTATTGAGCCAATTCTTTGTCAGACGCCTCGTATCCGGGCCAGCGGTGGCTTTTCACGCCCGGAGCGTTGTCCAGAGCGTCAATCATCAATCCGCCGTCATCAGCCAAACACGGAATATGGAATTGGGAAAAATAACCCTTAGCTTTCAAAACAGCGTTTTGTTCAAAATCAGAACCGGTTTCTTCCACAATTTTAAAATCTTTAAAATCATTCAGCGCGACAATTTCCAAATCCAAATCTGCCAGCAATTCCTTATATTCCCTTGTTTTCCCGGGATTAGTGGTAGCTATTAAAATTTTCCGCGTCTTAGAATTCAAACCTTAATTTTTTTTATTTGAAAAATCAGCTCTTCTCTTTTATTTTTTCGCGGGTCCTCAATAACACTTTCCAATAAAGCGTTCAAAATTTTTGCCACTTTGGGTCCGGGTTTAATCTTGAGCGTTTCCAAAACATCTTCTCCCTTGATTTTAAGGTCTTTCAAAAACAAGGGGTCTTTTGAGGTCTCAAGCAGAACCTTTTTATTTTTTTCAATTTTTTGGCCAAGATTTTTTTGTTGAATTTTTTGAATGGTTATAAAATCTTCCATCGTCTTTTTAACATCATTATCAATGCTGCCCTTAAGCGCAAAAATTCTCCAGAGCCGGCGCGCCGTTGGCTTTTCTAATTTTTCAAAATCATTTACAAAATTAATGCCGCGAAAAAGCGCGTCTATTTTTTTGATAATCCTGTTTGAAACTCTCAAATACCTTAAACTTTTTTCAGCCAACTTTGTTTCGTTTATATCTTGAATATTTTTTAAATCAAGAAAAAACAAAACCAAACGGCTTTCTGCGGAAGAATCAGTATTCGCGCTTTTCTCTAATAGAGGAAAATTTTCTTTTTCAAGGTTTTTGTGTATAAATTCTTTTTCTATTTCCGGGAAAACCTTTGAAAAAAGTTTTAATTCAGATAACATCTTTATGCCTTTTGAGGGATTGTCGCTTTCAATTATTTTGAAAAGTTCATCTCCAATTCTTTCTTTGGCAATCGCGGAAAGAAGCCCCGCGTTTTCTTTAATCGCTGTTTTTGTTGTTTTTTCTATGCAAAAACCCAAATAAGCGGCAAATCTTGGCGCCCTCATCAAACGCAAAGCGTCCTCTTGAAACCTCTCTTTTGGACTGCCTACGGCGCGAATAATTTTATTTTTCAGGTCCTGCCTTCCGTTAAAAAGATCCTTAATTTCTACTTTTCCTTTTTCAATTCTGGCTGCCATCGCGTTTACGGTAAAATCCCTTCTTTCCAAGTCATCTTCAAGTTTTTCTGCAAATTTAATATCGTCGGGATGGCGTTTGTCAGTATATTTTCCTTCCTTTCTATAAGGAGTAATTTCAATATGCCTTAAACTGGAATCAGAAGTATCCTGAACCACTGTTACGGTGCCGAATTTATTTTCATAAAAACTGCGGGGAAAAATCTTTTGAATTTCTTTTGGTTTGGCGTTGGTTGTTGCGTCAAAATCCTTTGGCTTTTTGCCAAGTAAAATATCCCTTACGCAGCCGCCAACAATATATCCTTCATATCTCTTCTCTTCCAGCTCTTCTAAAACATTTTTTGCTTCCCAAGGAATTTTTTCTAAAGACAATTCTTTTTCTCTAATTTCTTGTTCTTTTTCGGTTTGTTTTTTGGCCTCCCTTTGTTCTTCTTTTTCCATATTCAATTTTTCAAATTTTTCAAATTTCATATTTTTGTGCGGAGGGTTTTGGTTGAAATCCGAACCTTTTTCAAAGAAAACCCCGACACAGATTTCTAATTTTGCCGCGCTTCGCGCGGCATTCCGCTTCTGACCCTGAAAAGACGCCGCCGCCCGCTATGTAACGGCGAGCCAAACCCAGCAAAAATTTTACATTTTATTTTTTTTGGGGAAGGCAATTTTTTCTTTTTAAATTATTTTTTAATAGGAATAAATTTTTTCTGGGTTTGGCAAAAAATTGCTTTTCGCAATTTTTTCTTTTCAGGACAGTCCCTTTTTTAATTCCGCGAGCCAGAAAAATTTTTGAAAAATGCTAATATGGTCAACCAAAAAACTGATTTTAATTTATCATACAGAAAAACCAATCACAAATAGAATAATACCAAGCAAAAAGAAAATATAAGAAATCATCAAAACAAAATCTACTTTTCCTGCCTGTTTTTTTATGTCGGTAAGATTATTTGGTATTTTCAAACTAGAGTTTTTCCCTTGTAATACAAGATCTCCTTCTTGAGCCATCATTGAAGAAATTTGTTGATAAATTTTAAGAGTATTTCTTCTGTAGATAAGCATTCCTATGGATAAAAATAGAACAAAAGATAAACTTATTATTGAACCATAAATACATAGATTTTTTTCTGGTTGCGTCACCAAGAAAGCGAAAATAGCAGATATAACTACTAATAATGTTTGGCTTATTTCTCGTTCGTAAATAAAAATTTCTTTCACTGCATCGTGAGATATATCATCAAATTTTTCTATTTGTTTTTCTAATTCCTCAGAGCCATTACTCATTTATTTTAATTTGGTTAGTTACACTATTTTTTAGTCAGTAAAAAATCGGTAAATAGAATACGCGAACGCAAGAAAAGAAAAAAATCCAAATCCTACGAATAATCCTACTAAATCTCCCAAAGAAGAAAAATCATACTGCGTCAATCTAACTATCCCACAAATAGATAGGCAAATTAAAACCGCTATTCCGCTATACAAAATATCTTCCTTTGCTTTTTTCTTTTTTTCTCTTCTTATGTATTGCAATTTTTCTTTTTCGTATTCTTTTTCATTCATAATTTTTTCATTTTTTTCTTAACAAGAAATAACATTAAACAAACCAAAAATGCTACCGAAATTACAGTCAAACCAACATTTAAAGAATTGGCATCTTTCAGCGAAGATGTTAAAGTATTTACTTCTTGGCTTTGCTGTTCTATTCCCTGAATCAATTCATTTACTTGCTTATTTTGTTTCTCTAATAATTCCTGAAGTCCTTGATTTTTTAATTCCAATTCTTTAACGACTTGCTCTTTTTCAACAATATTTTGCTCTTTTTTGGTAATAATTTCTTCTTTTTCTGCCACATTCTCTTGATAAGTTTGTTGATCCCCGCTCTGCTGAGATTCAAGTAATTCTGTTTGTTTTTTAAGATAATAAGATTGTCGGCACTGTTCATATTCAACTCTGGCATTATCCCCACAGGCACGACAACCAGTTTCTTCATCTTCAAAACATCTTGGAAATAAAATTGGTTGTAAATTAAATGTTGGCATATTTTTAATTTTTACTTTTATAGATTTGTTTAGTTCTAATAAACAATGCAAAGGTTAGGCTCAATTTTAAAATTCTTTTTTAACCATCCTTTAGATTCTTCTATTCCTCCTATTTTATCAATAAGCCCGTTTTCTTTAGCGGCTTTACCAAGTATAGTAGATCCATCAGCCATTTTTTCAACTTTTTCAATATCCAAGCCCCTGTTTTCAGCTACTTTTCTGACAAAAATTACAATTAATTTTTTAGTATCCTCGTTTAATTTTATATTCTAAATCTTCAATTTTTTCTTTCATAGAGTTATTTGTTATTGTCCAGCGAATGGGATTTTTTTGTTTTGGCTATCGTGAATAATTCTAATTTATATCTTTTGTGAGGCAACTACTTTAAGATACTGAGATTCTTCCTTGGTTATGGGCTTATTTCTTGGTCTCTCAGAAAATATCTCTCTATAAGCCTCTACAAGGGCTTTTACTAATTTTGTTTTCGCACTTAATCCAGGTCCTGTAATTGGTGGAAAGCTAAAATGTTGAAGAAGAGGTAATTTATTGGGAGACTGTCTTACCTCCTCCAAAAGCCGTTTAGATTTATTGATTGCGGTGGTCATTCTTTCTTCAATACTTTTATAACTCATACGATTAGACTTGACAATCCCTTTACCAATTAATGGAATAGATTCCCAAGTAAGCAAAATTCCTTGGTAATAAAGATTCATTCCGAATAATACATTTTCGTATTCTTTAATCTTAGACTCAAACTCCTGTATTTGATTGTGTTTAATTTTTTCTTTCATTATTTCAACTTACCAAAATTTCCCAAAAATTTCAAGGGTTTTCTCAGAAATAAAACAAAACAAATCTCGTCGTTCGCCCAAATTTGTTTTGTTCTATTTTTCAAAAATTTTTCGGGTTGCCGAATTAAGGAAGGAACGGTTCTGAAAAGAACCGAGCACTCAACGCTTTGAGCGCTCGGTGCCAAACCCAGAAAAAATTTATTCCTATTAAAAAAGAAAAAAATCGCTCCCCCCAAATAAAATGTGAAATTTTTACTGGGTTTGGCTCGCCGCCGCAGGCGCCGAAAAATACAAAAGCGGCGCGCGCAGCGCCGCGATTGTCAAAGTGTCCTAACTTGCGGAGGAGGTGAGATTCGAACTCACAAGCGGCTTTTTAGACCGCGATGGCTTAGCAAGCCACTGCAATGCCGTTATGCGACTCCTCCAATCAATTTAATTTTAGCATTACAGGTTGATTTTCGTCAAATTTTATGATAATCAGTAATCAAGGTATGTCCCCATAGCTTAATGGACAGAGTATTGGCTTGCGGAGCCAATGATGAAGGTTCGACTCCTTCTGGGGACACATATAAGAAATGGCAGAGACCTGTTCTCTGCCATTTCTTTTTTAGTTATATCTGTTTTTAGAATGCCACAGAACCTTACCTCCCGAATTGCGCCGAAGCCGAGCGATAGCGAGGCTAAGGCGGCAAAGCCTTCGGGCAACTCTTCGACTCCTTCTGGGGACACTATTAAAAATCGCCCCCTCATTTTGCTCAAACGCAAAAAGAGTGGGCGATTTTCTTTATATTACATATTACCGATTACCAAAAATCTAAAAGTGGCAGAGAACAGGTCTCTGCCATTTCTCTGATAGTCTATTCTAAAAAAATATTATCTAAATCTCTAATCTCCTTTTTATATTTTACCCAACTTTCAACAAATTCTCTACAACCCGCTTTCCCACCCATTACTTTGAGCATAAAATTTCTTTCCGTGACTGAAGGAAAATTTTTCTTTCCAATATAGTCAGGATAGCTTGACCATTTATAATTTTCCAAAAATTTAATAATTTTCTTCGGATTCTTAATCCCTATTTCTTTCCATTTTGGCTCTATTAAAGAGATACCGTTAGTATGAATGTAAACAAATGCAGTTTTTAATTGTTCATGGTTTTTAATATGAACTGCCCGAAACCTTCCCCCAAAAAGATGACCTTTCCGATTATATTTTTTATTAAAATAAGCAGCGTAGCCAGCGCCGAACTTTTGCATAAATTGAGTAATCCCCTGATTTTTAAATTGCCTCACTAATAAATGAATATGATTTGGCATAAGGTAAAAAACTAAAATCTCCACCAACAAATCTCTATTGGCAGAGAACAGGTCTCTGCCACTTTTATTTAGTGTTCGCGCATCAAAAAAGAAATAGGAAATCGGACAAATAAGGCCTATCCGCTAATAGCGGCAAGAATACCGGAGCCGATTATAATAAACAATAATCCCAATACTTTCATTAATGTTATTGATTCGCCTAAAAAGAATCCAATTAAAACCGCGATTGCAATACTCCCGCCAATAATTATTGGCCCGGCAACGGAAATCGCAAGACCCGAGCCATACGCTTTCAAAGCGAAATAATCAATTGCCAACGCGCACACTCCTGCTAAAGCCGCAAATAATATGCCTTTTGGATTTGAAAAAAGAGTTGTTGTTTTTATTTTTGGCAATAAAAATATTAACCCCACAACAACAGCGGTAAGGGAAACAATGATTGCTCCGAACAAATAATTAATCTTATCCGCGGCTTGCTGATGGAAAACCGTCCATACCCCAAAAGCAACTGCGGCAATTATTGCAAAAATAATTCCTGGATTCATATTAATACTATTTTTATCAGAGAAATGGCAAAGAACAGGTCTCTGCCATTTCTCTTTTGTTCTTATTTCGCCTGATATATCTTTCGAACGGGCCATGAAATTTCAATCCCTTCCCTGTCGTATCTCGTTTTCAGCGCTTTAATAAACTCGTGAATAACCGAATATCTGGCCACTGGTTCCTCAACCCGCAGAATAACGGAAAAATTTATATTGGAATCGCCAAAGGTGTGATACCTGATAAACGGAGAAAAATTTTTCACGGCGCCGGAAACTGTTTTTTGAATTTCTTGAGCCACGTCAATTGTAATCCTTTCTACTTTTTCCAAATCAGAATCATAGGCAACGCCGCATTGGACAACCGCTGACATTTCCGGCTGGGGCATTGATTCATTTATAATAACGCTTTCAGCCAGTTTTGAATTTGGAATAATGATATATTTGTTTTGCAAAGACCTTATCCTGGTTGACCGCCAGCCAATATCCTCAACATAGCCGGAAATGCCGCCCTCTATTTCAATAAAATCATTGATGTTTATCGGCTGGTCGGAAATAATGTGCAGACCCGCGAAAAAATTTGCCAGAGTGCTTTGAAGAGCCAAACCAACGGCTAAACCGCCCAAGCCGAATCCGGCAACCAAAGGCGTTATCTCAATGTTAAAATAATCCAAAATCACCAAACCGGCAATAATATAAATAAGAGCGCTGGAAATCTTGGCTATTAACTGAGGGGTTTTTTCAAACTTTTTCTGAACCCTTAACCAACGAGAGATAAAAACAGCTAAAATTCTGGAAAAAATCATGGACAATATAAAAACCGCGGCTACAAAAAACAATCTGTCCAGCCAGAGAAAATAGGGAATCAAATCTGACAAGGATTTTAAGGCGAGATACAAACCAATAAAAATAATAAAAACATACAATGGCTTGGTAATAATGCCGAGTATAATATCATCAAGGTCTGTCTTGGTTTTCTTTGTGATTTTTCTGATATATTTCATCAATCCAAAAAGAAAAATTTTGGCAAAGACAATTGACCCGGCTATAATCAGAATAAATTGCAAATATTCATTTTGAATTAATGTTTCCATTAAAATCATAATTGAATAATATCACATCTTTAAAATAATTAAAATATGCGAAGCAAATGGCTGTAAAAAATCAGAGAACAGGTCTCTGCTCTTTTTAGAGTTTGGGTTTTCTTTTTATTATTAATAATATAAGATTAAAATAATGACAAGTATAAATTTAAACACCCCTATTGAACAAATCGCGCGGATAGGCCCGATTTATCAGAGAAAACTGAAGAAATTAGGGATTAAAACAATCCAGGACCTTTTGCATCATTTTCCTCACCGGTATGAGGATTTTTCTAATATTATACCGATTTCAAAAATAAAACCCAATGAAACAGTTTGTATTCAGGGAAAAATTCTGGAAATCAAAATGATCAGAACATGGAAAAGAAAAATGTTTCTCACTCAAGCAGTGGTGGAAGATGAAACCAACGCTGTAAAAGTTGTTTGGTTTAACCAGCCCTATCTAACAAATGTTCTTAAACCCGGAGATAATGTTTGTCTTGCGGGAAAAGTTGCGTTGGGAGACAAGGGCGTTCATCTAAGCAACCCGACGTATGAAAAGGTTACAGGTTACAAGTTACAAGTTACAGGTCTAACGCATACAGGGAGGATTGTTCCGGTTTATCCGGAAACCGAAGGCCTTTCCTCGCGCTGGCTGAGATATATTATCAAACCGCTTTTAATCAATTTTAAGGACAAAATTCCGGAAATCCTGCCCCTGAAAATTCTTCAAAAAAACAAACTTTTATCAATTAGTCGGGCAATCTGGCAAATCCATTTCCCGGATTCACTGGCTTTAGCGAAAAAAGCTCAGGAGCGCTTTTCTTTTGAAGAACTTTTTTTGATTGAGCTTTTTGTTCTAAGGGAACGGCTGCGGCTCAGCCAGGAAAAAGCAGTAAAAATTCCATTTAATCTTGCTCTGGTGAAAAAATTTATCAAAGGACTTGCTTTCAAATTAACAGACGCCCAGAGAAAATGCGCCTGGCAAATTCTCAAAGATTTGGAAAAACCAAGGCCAATGAACCGGCTTTTAGAGGGCGACGTTGGCTCGGGCAAGACCGTGGTTGCCTTAATCGCCGCGTTAGAAACAATTAAAGCAGGTTATCAGGTTGCTTTTATGGCTCCGACTGAAATCCTGGCTAAACAGCATTTTCAGGAAGTTGGGTCATTATTCAGGGATTTTAACGTGAACATTGGACTTCTTACGGGAAAAGAAGACAAATTTGTATCGCGAAAATTAAAGCGAGAAATAATAGAAATTTCCCGTGTGAAATTATTGGAAAAAGCAAAAAATGCCGAGATGAATATCTTAATCGGCACCCATGCTTTGATTCAGGATAAAGTAAAATTCGGGAAATTGGGTTTAGTTATTTTAGACGAACAGCACAGATTCGGCGTTGAACAGCGAGCAAAGCTTGTTTCTCGTGAAACAAACGCGAAAAAAATCCCGCATTTGCTTTCTATGACCGCTACTCCCATCCCGCGCAGTTTGGCTTTGACTATTTACGGAGACCTGGATTTGTCTCTTATTGACGAACTGCCCAAGGAAAGAAAAAAAATCATCACCAAGGTGGTGGCGCCTAAGGACAGACAAAACGCTTATGATTTTGTTAGAAAAGAAGCGAAAAAGGGAAGGCAGATATTTGTGCTCTGTCCGAGAATAGAAAAATCCGAAATCCGAAATCCAAAAAAAGAAATTTCAAGTTGGGCAGATGTTAAGGCGGTGAAAGAGGAATACGAAAAATTATCAAAAGAGATTTTTCCGGATTTGAAGGTGAAAATGCTGCATGGCAAAATGACGCCAAAAGAAAAAGAAAAAATAATGAAGAACTTCAAGAATAAAAAATCTGATATTCTGGTCTCTACTTCTGTGATTGAAGTGGGGATTGACGTGCCCAATGCCACGGTAATGCTTATTGAGGGCGCTGAAAGGTTTGGCTTGGCTCAACTCCACCAATTTAGAGGCAGAGTGGGAAGGTCAAAATACCAGTCATATTGCTTTTTATTTACTGACTCTTCTGCCCTGAAAACTCATAAGCGATTAAGAGCCCTGATTTCTTCTGAAAACGGATTTAAATTGTCGGAAAAGGACTTGGCAATCAGGGGACCGGGCGATTTCACTGGCCATAGGCAGTGGGGAATTCCGGATTTAACAATGAGCGCGCTAAAAGATATTTCCTTAGTGGAAAAAACCCGTGAAACAGCCAAAGAAATTTTAGAACAAAGTATGGAATTAAAAAAATACCCGCTTTTAAGGGATAGATTAGGGAAATTCAGGCAAAAAATCCATTTAGAATAAAAAATAAAAGAGAGAAGAAGGGATTATTTACTATGCCGCGGGCGGCAGAGTAAATCCCATTCTTCTGGGCAGCCTGTCCGCAACCTCTTGGCTGGTGAAATTTCGAGCTATCGCTACGGGCATTAATCTACCCCTCAAAACTACATAATTCGAGATTTCTACTAATGTTATTGTCATTTTTTTTGTTATCACCTCTTTTTGCCATTTTTATCTTTGAATGGCTGAATTGCCTACTAAAACCTATTTACTAAACAATTTAGCCATTCAAAGCTCCTTTTTCTCTCTTTTAATATTTAGAAAGAGCTTTTACTTACACTTTATACATAACATATTGCTCAAAATTTGTCAAGGAAAAAGGCGTTGCTTAACCGAGTTAAGCAACGCCTTTGTAATTTTACAATTCCATTAAACGTTTTGGAAAATGGGTTAAATTTTCGCAGCCATTTTTAGTGACTACGACCAAATCCTCAATTCTTACCCCTCCAATGTCCTTGTAATAAAGTCCCGGCTCTATGGTAAAAACATTTCCTGGCTTTAATATTCTTTCCAAATTAGAGATTCTTGGCTCTTCATGTATATCCAATCCAACTCCATGGCCTGTGGCATGGATAAATCCCTGCATTTCACCATTAATTTCTTCTGTTTTATAGCCTTTGCTAACAAAGAACTCCCTGAGCATTTTATCAATTTCAAACCCGTCTATGCCCGGTTTTACCATTTTAATGGCCTTTTTCTGGCCATCTAAAACAGCGCTATAAAGTTCTTTAAATTCAGGGCTGGCTTGTCCTTTTACCACTGTCCTGGTCATATCAGCCCAATACTTTGTTGTTATTGACCTGGGATAAATATCAAAAATTATCGGTGTATTTGCTTTCAAAGGACCTGAACCCAAATTATGGGGCACACTGGTCTGTTTTCCAGATGACACGATAAGACCTGCTTCTGAAAAACAATCTCTTTTCAAAAGTTCTATATTCATAAATCTTCGCAGACTTTCTGATGTTAAAATCTCGGCTTGATAATACAAAAAGCTTCCTTGAATATTGTTTTTAATCTTGCTTTTTCTGATTATTTCCAATGTTTCATATAAAACCTCTTCCACATTTCTTTGAACTTCAATAATATGCTCTATTTCTTCCTTGGTTTTTATTGTCCTTTGTTCAAAAAACACATCTTTTTTATTTTTAACAGACAAATTCTCATCTTCTAAAATTTTGCCTAATTCATAGGGAAATGATTCTGAAACAACAACCTTATTAACTCCAAAATCCTTTAAAACCAATGGGATTATTTCATAAATACTAAAATTCTCTAACCCTGCTTTTTCTTTGTAAAGAGAGATATCAATTACTTGATCTACTTTCGCTTGTTTCCTGGCTCGCTCGGTTTCCAAGCTGCTGGTCAGTAAAATCTTTTTATTGTCTATCTGAATAAATGTTACGGGGTCAGGCACATCAAACTTAGTTGCCCAAAATAGATTAGAATCTTTGCTGCTGCCCACTATTAAAACCGCTTCTTTTCCTTTCATTTTTCCTTTTTTTTCGCTCTTTACCCTGTTAAATAATTTCGCTATGCGCGAAATTGCCGCAAAGCGGCATTTAACAGGGTGAATATTTCAAAGAACTATGCTCAGATTAGATTACCAAATCTATTAAAAAAGTCAACTAAAAGGGCTGTGCTTAACCGAGTTAAGCACAGCCCTTTTTTTAGTCGGGGTACCCAGATTTGAACTGGAACTAAATCCTCCCGAAGGACTCGTGCTACCATTACACTATACCCCGTGGTTTTATGTGAAACCCCCACACCTAATCAGAATTGAATTTACTCGAAAAATAACAATAATTGACTATTGATATAAATTAAGTAAATATATCATTTTCAAAATATACTTTTACAAATTCGCTTTGCGAATTTGTATATTCTGATTAGGTGTGGGGGTGAAACTTATGTAACCCAGTATTTTTTCTTGGTCATTTCATCTTTTTTCATTGTTAGTTCCTCTCGTTTCTTTCTGGCTTGTTTTGCCATTTTTTCAAGGCAAGTTATTGTTTTTTGCGTTAATGCCCTTGCCTGTGTCCCTTCTATGCCTTTTTTTTGTCCTAATTTTTTTATCTCCTTCTCTAAAAATTTCTTGTTATTATTCTTTGGGCAAGACAAAACCTGACCCAACAAAATATCCAAAACCTGGCCTATATGGACACCCGGCTTTATTCCTAAAATTCTCATCACGTCATCTCCGTTTATTTTAAGCATTTTCACGGAAATCGGGTCTTGAGAAACCTTTTCAACAATATATTTTAAATGCCGCAGTTTATACGGCTCTGCTTTTGGCACTCCCGAACCAATCCTGTCGCACATTCTCACTTGAAGCAGTTCTTCCATACTTTCCATGCCAACCTGGCGAACTAACCGCCGCACTGACGATTCTCCCACTTCATCCGGATGATAATAAAAAAGATGATAGCGAACTAATTTTACTATTTTCTCAATGTCTTTTTTGGAAAATCTCAAACGATCCAAGATTTTCATTGTCATTCTCGCGCCAACTATTTCGTGATTGTAAAAAGTAGCGTTTGGACCTTGCCCTCTCTTGGTTCTGGGCTTGCCAATATCGTGAAAAAGAGCGGCTAAACGAACATATTTATTAAAATTTTGCTTTGCCGCGTATTTAAGAGAAAGCAACAAATGCTCGTATACCTCGTAAATATGATGCTTGTTTTGCTTAACCCCGCAGCCCTCTTCTAATTCAGGAATAATGCAACGCAAAAGGCCCAATTTTCGCAAAAGTTCTATGCCGTCAGCCGGTCTTTCCGACATAATAATTTTCATAAATTCATCTCTAATCCGCTCTTTGGAAATCATTCGCAGCAACCCGGCATTTTTCTGAATAGCCATTTTTGTTTTTGGTTCAATCTGCCAGCCCTGACCCAAGGCAGCGGCAAACCTCACTGCTCTCATTAAGCGCAAAGCGTCTTCGCTAAAACGGTCGTTTGGCTTGCCTACCGCGCGAATAAGTTTATTTTTCAAATCCTTTTGCCCGTCAAAAATATCTATAATTTCTATTTTTCCTTTTTCAGTTCCGGCTGCCATTGCGTTTATTGTAAAATCTCTTCTCTTTAGGTCTTCCTTGAGCGTCTTTGCCCATCTAACTTGGTCCGGATGTCTCTTGTCTGTATATTTTGATTCTGTCCTAAACGGCGTTATTTCAATTTCCATAAACTCTGTGTTTCGTGTTTCTATCCGCGCTTTTATTGTGCCGAATTTATTGTCGGCAAAACTTTTCAAAAAAATCTTGCCAATTTGTTCTGGTTTGGCATTGGTTGCCACATCCCAATCCAAAGGTTCAGCCTCTCTTAACAAATCCCGAACGCAGCCGCCAACAAGATAGGCCTCAAACTTATTTTTTTTCAATTGCTCAATGACAAACTGAACTTCTTTAGGTATTTTCATATTTTAATCTTAAATCAAAATTTGATTTTTTTCAAATGGATGATAATATTAAATAACAAGCGCCCCTGTAGCTCAATGGATAGAGTGCTGGGCTTCGAACCCAGTGGTGCAAGTTCGACTCTTGCCGGGGGCACATAAATTACTCACACAAATTACAAATCCAAAAATTTTTATTTGTGTAAAAAGTGTTATACTGTTATAATGTTTATAATATAAAAACTTATGAAAAAAATATTTTTGATAATTTTTTTGACGGGGCTGCTTTTATTTCCTTTTATTTCTCAGGCGGCTGGATTGGTGCCTTGCGGCGGCGCTGGAGAACCACCTTGTCAGCTCTGCCATCTTTTTGTAATGCTTGACAGCGTGCTTGATTTTATTATACTGCGATTAACGCCAATCGTAGCAGTTCTGATGCTGGTTATCAGCGGAGTAATGTTTATGGTTGCTAATTTTAGCGGGGCTGAAATGCTTCCTGGCGGAGCTCAGGGCGGGCCGCAACTCTTAAGCCAGGCAAAAAAAACCCTTACTGCCGCGGCTTTCGGCTTAGTGATAATCTTCAGCGCGTGGATAATTATCAATACTTTTTTAGGGTTTATCGGCGTGAATACATGGACCGGCTTAGAAAGCGGCTGGTGGCAAATAAACTGCCCCGTAAAATAATTTTTCGCGCCCATAGCTCAATTGGCAGAGCAGGGGCCTCTTAAGCCCAAGGTCGCAGGTCCGAATCCTGCTGGGCGCACAATAAAAAAAATCAAAAATATGCTTAGTACTAAAGAAAAAACAAAAATCATAGAATCATACAAGGTTCACAAAACCGATACCGGCTCGTCAGAAGTTCAGGTCGCTTTGTTGAGCGAAGAAATAAGAAAGCTGGCTTTACATCTTAAAAAACATCCTAAAGATGTCCATTCCCGCAGGGGTTTGCTGAAAATGGTGGCTAAAAGAAAAAAATTGCTGATTTTTCTTAAAAAAGAAAGCCCGAAAAAATATAACGGCATTGTAAAAAAAATAGGACTTAAAAAGTAATTATGCTTACTCACAAAGACCAGCGAGTTGCCGTGTTGATTGACGTTCAAAACCTTTATCACACGGCAAAAAATCTGTATAAAGCAAAAGTTAATTTTGGAGAAATTTTGAAATTAGCCATAGGAGGCAGGAAATTAATCAGGGCTCTTGGCTATGTGGTTAGAACTAAAACAGGCGAAGAAAAACCGTTTTTTGAGGCTTTAACAAAATTAGGCATTGAGACCCAGGTGCGGGATTTGCAGGAATTTTACGGCGGCGCGAAAAAAGCGGACTGGGATGTGGGGATTACCGTGGACGCCATTAAAATCGCGCCATGGGTGGATGTGATTGTTTTAGTATCAGGGGACGGAGATTTTATCCAGTTAATAGAATACTTGAAAAATCAAGGCAAAAAAACAGAGGTGATTGCTTTTGGCAGGTCTGCTTCTTCCCGCTTGATAGAAGTTGCCGATGAATTCGTTGATTTGGAAAAAACCTCGGAGCGATTTTTATTAAAAAAGTAAAAAAAAAATGGAAAACAAATTTAAATTAAAACTCGGCAGCAAAGACCTGAGCATAGAAGTCAACACATTGGCAGAGCAGGCAAACGGCAGTGTTATTGTGAGATACGGAGACACAGTGGTTTTAGGCACGGCGGTAATGTCAAAACAGGAAAGAGAGGGAATAGATTTTTTTCCTTTATATGTTGATTTTGAGGAAAAATTTTACGCCGCCGGCAAAATTCTGGGAGCCCGTTATATTCGCAGAGAAGGCAGGCCCACTGACGAAGCGATTTTAACCGCGCGGTTAATTGACAGGGCTATCAGGCCATTGTTTCCCGATGGATTAAAAAAAGAAGTCCAGGTAATAATCACCTGCCTTTCATGGGACAAGGAAAACGACCCGGATATTTTAGGCCTGATTGCGGCTTCCTGCGCTCTATCGCTTTCTGATATTCCATGGAACGGGCCGGTGGCGGGGCTAAGAATCGGAAGAAGAAAAGAAAAATTTATATTAAATCCAACCTACGCGGAAAGAGGAAATCTATTGAACTTGTCGGAAGAATTAAACCAGTCAAGCAAATCAGAACAATCAGATTTAGATTTTGTTCTTACCGGAATAGAATCGGAAAACCAAAAATCACGGGATATTCTGATAAATATGATTGAAGCGGAATGCGCGGAGGCGCGAGAAGACACAATCTTAAATGCCGTCAAGTTCGCTAATCCGGAACTGAAAAAAATTATTGACTTTCAAAAAGAAATAGCAAAAAAAACAGGCAAAGAAAAAATTGTTCTTGCAAAACCCGCGCCGGAACCGGAATTAGAAAGAGAAATCAAAGAATTTTTAGGCGATAAACTGGAGAAAGCTTTGTATAAGCCGGAAAAAAACGAAAGAATTGAGGACGTAAATTTGCTTAAAGAAGAACTTATTTATTTTATTGAAGGAAAATATCCGGGTATGGGAAAAACAAAGCAAGCAAAAGATTTTTTTGAAAAAGAAATTGAAAAACTAATCCATCAAAACATTCTCAAACAGAATAAAAGACAGGATGGCAGAAAGCTTAATGAAACGCGAAAAATTCGGGCTCAAGTTGGTATTTTGCCAAGAACTCACGGCTCCGGCCTTTTCTGCAGGGGAGCAACCAAAGCGCTTTCTATTTTAACTTTAGGTCCCCCAGGAGACCGGCGGTTGTTAGAAGGAATGGAGATTGTCGGAAAGAAACGGTTTATGCACCATTATAACTTCCCGCCCTATTCCGTGGGCGAAGTAAAACCAATGAGAGGGCCCGGTAGACGGGACATAGGCCACGGAATGCTTGCGGAAAAAGCCCTGTTGTGTTTGATACCCGGCTCTGAAAATTTTCCTTACACTATACGGGTGGTTTCAGAAATTGTTTCCTCTAACGGCTCAAGTTCAATGGCTTCTGTATCAAGCGCCTGTTTAGCGCTAATGGACGCCGGCGTGCCCATAAAAGATTTGGCAACCGGAATTGCCATTGGCTTGATAATGTCAGACAACGGAATTGACTATAAGATTTTAACCGATATTCAGGGACCGGAAGACCATCATGGAGATATGGACCTTAAAATAGCCGGGACGAAAAAAGGAATAACCGCAATGCAAATGGATGTTAAAATCAAAGGAATTACCGAGAAAATTCTCAAAAGCGCGCTGGAACAAGGCAAACGAACCCGGATTGAAATCTTAAATCAAATGGAAAAAACAATAGCCAAGCCCAGGGAAAAACTTTCTCCTTTTGCTCCCAGAATTTTCACTGTCCAGATTAATCCGGAAAAAATCAGAGAGGTAATAGGGCCGGGCGGAAAAATGATTAATGAAATTACCGGACAATGCGGAGTAGAAATTGATATTGAGGACAGCGGGCTAATCTATGTTACATCAATAGAAGGCGAAGAAGGAGCCGAGAAAGCCATATCTTGGATTAAAAACATCACTAAAGAAGTCAAGGTTGGAGAAACATATCAGGGAAAAGTAAAAAGAATTTTGGCTTTTGGCGCCTTTGTGGAAATCCTGCCCAAGCAGGAAGGCCTGATTCACATCTCTAAACTGGCTCCCTATCATGTTAATAAAGTTGAAGATGTGGTTAAAATAGGAGATATTGTGTCGGTAAAAGTAATCTCCATTGACGAACAAGGGAGAATTAATCTAACAATGGAAAATAATCAGCCGCAATAAGTCCTATTAAAAATAAAACAACAATGGAGGAGGAAAAACTACAAAATATCGCTATTCACACAAAAAAAATAAGGACAATGGGTAAAGACCTTGCCCGGCTTCGGGAACAAGAAGCAAGGGAAGAAAGGGAAAGAATAGCCGCGAGTCCAAAAAGCCCCCCCATAGATGTTAAAAAACCTTTTCTTGCTAAAATCCCGAGTATTAAAGAAAAAATAACAGCAATTAAAGAAAAAATAATAAATCAAGGAACTATGAGAGAAAAAACAAAAGAACCAAAAAAAACTGAACCGAAAGAAGCAATTCTGCCAACAAAAATAACAGCGGAAAAACCAATGGAAGAGCCGAAACCAGCAGAGGAGCTGCCAAGAGAAGCAGAAGAGCTGCCTGCAGAGGAATTGCCATTGCCAAGAGAAGAATTGCCGAAAGAAGCAGAGGAACTGCCAGCAGAAGAGGAGCTTCCGAAAGAAGCAGAGGAACTGCCAGCAGAAGAGGAGCTTCCGAAAGAAGCAGAGGAACTGCCTACAGAGGAATTGCCAAGAGAAGAATTGCCGAAAGAAGCAGAAGAGCTGCCGGCAAAAGAACTAAAAAGCACGGAAGAACTAAAAAAATTAGAAGAAGATAAAATATTAGAAACAAAAATTGAAGAAACAAAAAAAGAACCAAAGGAAAAGAAAGAAGAAATTAAAGAATCTATTCCTGGACAAGAACCATCTCCGAGAAAAAAACTGATTCTCCCCGCGCCTCTATCCATTTTTGAAAAAATTTTCTCGCGGATAGTGATTATTATCGCCCTTATTTTAATTTTCATTAATCTCTTTCTTTTCTGCTATTGGTATTTTTATATTAAAAAACTTGAACCTCCACTTCCCCCTGCGGACCAGCAGGAACAAGCCGTTGATTCCGAGGAAGAACAAAGCCCTGCTTTGGAAATAACCATTCCCCTCGCTTTATTCCCAATCAAAGAAACAGAATCTCTGGAAATTGAAGAATTCATTACCCTTTCTAAAGCGCTTTCCATTTTTTTGGAAAAAAGTTCGGCTGAAAACGGCTTTACCCGAATTTTAATTAAAGATTCAGATAAAAATAAACTTCTCGGCATTAAAGAATTTTTCCAATCTCTCCAGATTAAATCTCCTGCTGATTTTTCCGATAGTTTGGATAATAATTTTACCTTTTTTGTTTATTCCCAGACAGAGGGGCCGAGGATGGGTTTCGCGGCTCTAATAACGGAAAAAAGCCTGCTAATCAATTCCTTAAAAATATGGGAGACAACAATGGAAAAAGATTTTGAATCCTTTTTTATCCTGCTCAATAAGAAAGAGCCGGCACTTATTTCTTTTTTCAAGGACGGTTCCAGCCAGGGAAAAACAATCCGTTATCAAACCTTTTCCAAAAACGATTTAGGAATATGTTACGTTATTTTTGAGGATTATTTCATTTTTACCAGTTCATGGAAAAGTATGGAGAAAGTCATCGCCTCTTTTTAATTTCCTACGTGGTATGAACAAAAAAATTTTAAAAGAGCTGCAATTAAAATTAAAAAAAACAAAGGTCTCGCTTGAAGAACAGCTCCGAAGTTTCGCTAAAAAAGACCCTCATCTTAAAGATGATTGGGATAGTCGTTTTCCCAAATTTGACGGCGGCCATCTGGAAGAAGCAGCCGACGAAGTGGAAGAATATTCTAACCGGCTGCCTGTTGAACATAGTTTAGAGTTAAAACTGCGAGACATTAATTCGGCTTTGGAAAAAATTAACGCCTCTGCAAAGCCCGGAGCTAAAAAAAGAAAATACGGCATTTGCGAAAAATGCAACAAAGCCATTTCCCAAAAACGCCTTGATGTTTCGCCTGAAGCAAAATTCTGCATGAAATGCCAAAAATAAACATCGGCCGTAGCAATTGTTTTTTCAAATAAAAAGCGGAGAAAGTACTTTCTCCGCTTTTTATTTGAAATATAATGATATGGAAATTCAAAGAACCGGCAGGTATTCCTGAAGTTCGTAGGGGCTCACTTGCTTTTCAAATCTTTTGCCAGCCGCTTTATGGTACCTTGAACACTCTATCTCTTTGTTTTGAATAATTTTTTGGAAAAGATGCTCGCCAAGGGTTTCTTCGGCTAATTTGCTTTTTTTGAAAAAATCAAGCGCCTCTTTTAAATTTTTTGAAAGAAGTTTTATTTTTTTTCTTTTCAACTCGTCTTTGGTCATTTTAAAAATGTCATTTTCTTGCGGAGGCAGGAATTTTAAATTTTCTTTAATTCCCTGAATCCCGGTTGCCTGGATAACGGCCAGAGCCAAATAGATGTTGCAAGCCGGGTCAGGGCTTCGCAGTTCGCATCTCAGAGAATCTTCTTTCCCTGTTTGATATTGCGGCACCCTGATGTAAGCAGACCTGTTTTTCTCTCCCCAGGCCATATAAACCGGCGCCTCAAAGCCCGGGATGAGCCGTTTATATGAATTTATCCATTGGTTGAGAATCAGTTGAATTTCTTTGCCGTGTTTAATCAAGCCCATCATATATCCTTTGGCAGCCAAAGAAAGCGGTTGTTTCTCGGCGCCAAAAAACAAATTTTTATTTTTTCGCCATAAAGATAAATGTAAATGCATGCCGTTGCCATTTGCCTCGGTAATTGGCTTTGGCATAAAAGAAACAAAAACGCCTAATTCTCTCGCTGTTCTTTTAATTGTATATTTTGCCAGAATTAAAGAATCAGCAATAGAGAGAGCGTTATTGTATTTAAGGCAAATTTCATGCTGGCTCGGCGACACTTCGTGATGGTCGCATTCTGTTTCAATTCCCATTTCTATCAGATATAACTGAGCCGCTTTTCTGAGTTCGCCCCATTTGCCTCCATAAAAATATCCTCCATGGTCTATTGGTTTTGGAGTTTTTTCGTCAGGAAAAATAAAGAATTCCAATTCCGGCCCGCAGAAAAG
>DAOVPY010000012.1 GCA_030628945.1 Candidatus Nealsoniibacteriota bacterium | reverse complement strand
TTGAAAAAAGAAATCAGCGATTGCGAAAATGCGGGCAAAAGCCCGCATCAAAAAAGAGGGGGACACCCCCCTTTCTTGACTTTCGCCCCCGAAAATTTCTTTCTAATACATAAAAAAAAAATAGATGACGCTTTATTAACGCTCGCCCCCTCATCTCGCAAACATTTGCTACGCAAATATTTACTCGCTTACGGTGGCTTCACTACAAAGCGTCATCACTTTATTAACGCTCGCCCCCTCATCTCGCAAACATTTGCTACGCAAATATTTACTCGCTTACGGTGGCTTCACTATAAAGTCCCATTTTTTTTAATCAATCTGCCTCTAATATGGACTAAATTCTAAAGTATGCTATAATAAACCAATGGCAAAAACAAGCTATCTAGATATATCGCCAGAATTAGAGGAAAAATACTGGTCCCCAATTCAGACGCCGGAAAGGTTTATAATTCCAAGAATCAGAGTGAAAACCGTTATCTTTTCAAGAGAAAAAATCGCTGAAATCACAAGCAGAAGTTATTTGTCTGCTTGTTCTAATCTTTGGCAGAATTTCTCAGACGCAGTCAGACAAGATTGGAAAAATGTAGACCCGCACCCAAGGCAGCACGGCTGGCGAACCTTTGTCGCTGACCAATGCAAAAGAATAAAATTCGGAATTGGAGGCACGGCTACGCCGAACCAATATCATCAAGATATGGTAGGCAAAATCTTAATTGAAGCCCCTGCAGAAGAAATCAAGCTGATACAACCGCACCCCAATTTCTATTGGGTGCTGAGTAAAGTAGCAGGCAAAAAAAGCATGTATGAACCGTCGGCTGTCAATGAATCTTTTTCATTGCCTCTAAAAATCACTATCAACTACAAATCAGATTTAATTTCCACTGGCGCTGGCAGTTTCGCCCGTTTCTATGCTGACATCCGCCACCTTTACCAAGGCCAGAATTTGAGCCATAATGAAATCATAGAAATTCCGTTATCTGCTAATTGGACAAAGCAGGAAACTACAATATCAAGCTTAATCGGTCAAGCTATTTCCTACAATCTTTATATACATCTCTACAAGGTGACAGGAACGCTACTAATTGATAATATAAAAGCAGAACACTCCGGCAGTAATTGGGCAAGAGATCCTTATTGTAAAAAAATTGAACAGGACTTCACTAGAGGTTTTTATCAAATCCCTAAAAACTGGGGCGTAATTACAATGCCTGACGGAGCGGGATACAAATCAATCTATCCTACTTAAAACAAAATACTCTATGCGATTAAAAGGCCCATTATTTTCTCTAAAAGCTTCCAAGCAATTGGGAAAAAATTTGATTTACAAAATGAAAGGCAATCGCTGTTTTCTCACTAAATACAATAAGCCGGGCGGAAATAAAAAGTTCACTGCTTCGGCTTCTCAACTGACAATGCGCGAACGCATGCAAGACGGCCGCGATGCTTGGGCCGGACTCTCACAAGCGAACAAAGACGCTTGGAACGCCTTTGTTTTGCCTAAGCACGGCGAATGAAAACATGTTTAAATTTCCGGAAAATATCACAAATAATAAAGAAAAATTAAAATATCTCTATAGAATAGCAGAACTTTTGAGATTAGAACACAACACAAATGGGCAACTCTTTAGAAAAAACAAATTTAAAGATTTTAGAAACTATCAAAGGAATGATTTTGAGCCGAGATTACAAAATGTTCTTTTTGAAAGGAATAAAATTTTAGAAGCAGAGGGGGTAACGAAAATGATTGACATTGAGCACCCGACAGAAAAACAGAAAGAATTTCAGGAATTAAAGAGAACAGGAAAACTTGAGGTAAAATGGGATAAGAATATAGACATAAAAACGATAAAAAAAGCTGGCAGAGGAATTAAAATATCTGACCCAGTTGAAAACTTTGAGGATTATACAGAAGTAGACCCAAATTCAAGAATTACTGTAACTGCAACCCGTTGCACTTTTACAGCATTGACTCCGGCAGAAGAAGCTTGGGTTTATTTGGATAAAGGAGTTGACCATTTTGACGGAGATTTTGAGCACTTACTAACTGTGAAAGAAACTGCTCATAATGTAACTAATAATTATGTCACTGTTGGTGTTTGGGGTTTAGCAAATACGATTGCCAGTGTTTGGGACATTGCGAGTGCGAGTGGGTCTTGTTTAGCTGTTTGGCATTACAATAATATCGGTAATGATTATAGATTGTATTTAGTAGAAATTTATGAGGGAGTTTTTGCTGGTGATGCTTATGGTGATGCCGTAGAGGGAACTGTCTATTACACAAAAATCAAAAGAGATGAAGCAGTAGGAACTTACGGAACTCTTTATCAATATATTTATTCAGATGCTGCCAGAACTAATTTATTAGATACCACTAGTATTGCACTTCACACTTCAAAGAAAGATTACAGGTATATTTATGGAATTCAAGCCAGTGACAGAGATGGAACTGTCAGTCTATCAGGTTACTGTGAAAATTTAGATCTACAAGAAATCCCGCCAAGCCCAAATCTAAATGACCGAAACAATTATAATGGCTACGTTGCTTTTATTCAACAATACATCAAACATAAAATCAACGGGACCACACCTTGGCTCAATCCCTATTCTGCGCCATAAATAATAAAAATCTATGTCAGCTTTCCCAGGCGGCGTCTATTCGCCCCGAACAAAAGAAAACAAGCCGGGCGTGGCATACGAGCCCGCTAAAACAACAATCGGCTTTGCCGAAGACATCAACAAACTTGATGATGAGGTTGTCGCGATTGAAACAGAACTTAATGGCGCTTTGACTCGCGAATATGCTGATAATGCTGCCGCCAAAACTGGTGGCTTGGTTAATGGCCAACTTTACCGAACTGGTGATATTCTAAAAATTGTTCACTCTTAATAGAATATCAAAGAGATAAATTTGGCGGCGCTTTCTAGTAGAACAGAAATAGAACATGAGAATATATCAATACTACAATACTGGCGACAATGGGGACTATGACGGTTACACTGCCAATTGGTTAGCTCAAACTTTCACTCCTCAAGCGGCCCATATGATTAGCAAAATAAAGCTAAAGCTCTTTCGCGTTGGCGACCCAGGCACAATAACCGTCAGTATTAAAAACACAACTAGCGGAAAACCCTCAGGCGCGGACTTATGTAAAGGCACTATTGAGGGGACAGATTTAACTCTTGACACAAACGGCGAGTGGTACGAAATTACTTTAGGAGACGGCTACGAACTCAGCAAAGGCGTTCAGTACGCAATCGTGGTTAGAGCCCCAAGCGGTGACGCCAGCAATAAAGTATCGTGGCGGACAGATTTGACTTCCCCTGTATATACAGGCGGAACATATTGCTCTAGCACAGACAGCGGCGTTGACTGGGGTATTATTTCCGGCTCTGATTGTATGTTTGAAGAATGGGGAACAGGCCCCCCCAGTCCAACCACAGTAACCTGGGGAAATTTACTAAAATCGCAAATAAGCACTGAAAAAATTGAGGAGGCAGTAGCGCGCTTAATTCAGTCCCATGAAGACGACGCCAACGCCCATGTAGAAGTAGGCGAATCTTTATATTCCCACAAAGCCAGCGAAATCATAGACCATATAGCAAGCAGTATTATTAACGACAAAATAAATGCTGGGGAAATAACACCCCCAAAACTTAAAGTTACCTCAAAAGTTGCTGACTGCGTTGTCGCTACCGCAAATGGCGATTATACCTCAATTCAAAATGCTCTTGATGCTGGCAAAAAAAGAATTTATGTAAAAGCGGGCACCTATGAAATTAGTAGTTCCCAAATAATTTTGAGTTCCGGTGTAGATATTTGGGGAGAAAGCAATGGTTCTGTTATTTTAAGATTGGCTGACGGGGCAAATTGCGACGTTATACGAGTTGGAGACGGATTAACTGCTTTAACTGATATTACAATAAGAGATATCCAAATAGACGGGAATAAAGCAAATCAAACAAATAACTTTATTTCTGGGATTTATTTTAAGGGGGGAAGTGGGACGAAGATTACGAGGTCTAACATATTAGACTGCTACATATATGGTTGCCGCAAAGCTGGAATTAGATTTTATTATAGCGACAATAATATGATCAATAGGAACAAGGTTATTTTAAATAACAAAGGAATTGACCTTTATTATAGTAGTGACAATTTAGTGATTGAAAATCAAGCCAATTCAAACATCGATTTTACTGGGATTGGTGTTGGCTACGGTAATAATAATACTTTAATTGGAAATCAGGCAAATTCAAATACCGGAGACGGGATTAATATTAGCAATGGTAATAATAATGTAGTAATTGGAAACCATCTTAGCTTAAATATAACACACGGAATCTATGTTCAATGGGCCGATAATAACATTGTGGTTGAAAATCAAGCAAATTCAAATACTCAAGACGGGATACGTATTAAAAATGGCGAGAATAACCTAATCAATGGGAATCAAGTCAATTCAAATTCCGGGAACGGAATTCAGTTATATACTTTGGGCAACCCTCCAAATTCTGAATACAATATGATATCCGGAAACAGAACAACAGGAAATAGTGGTCATGGAATCAAAATTCTTGCTAATTGCATTGACAATTTTATAATCCAAAATTACTGCACTGGAAATATAACTGGAGCCATAAGTGATGTAGGCACAGGAACAATCATTAGAGACAATATAGGTTACAACCCAGTAGGCGCTTCATCAATAACGGTTACAGCATCTCCTTTCACTCATACCGCCGGAGCAAGCCCAGAGACAATATATGTTAGAGCAGGCACGGTTTCAAATATTTCAAAAGGGGGAACAACTTTATTTATTGATACAGGACACTCGGTTGACTTAGAACCGGGCAAGAGTATGGTTGTAACCTATACTGTTATTCCAACAATGATTAAAGATATTCATTAAACAATGCCACAAACAACCCTCATTATAGGCAAAGAATTTGCCACAGATGTAATCCCTTTCATCGCACAATCAAAAAAAACAATAGATATTGTTGTTTTTGATTGGCGCTGGTATCCGGACCAGATAGGTTCCGCAATCCAAAAATTCAATAATACTATTATTGCAAAGGCGAAAAATAAAGCAAAAATCAGAGTAATTACTAACTGCCAAAATACTCTTAATATTTTGGCCCAAAATGGAATAAAAACTAAGCAATGGCAATCAAAAAAATTGCTTCATACAAAGCTAATGATTATAGACAATGAAATGGTAATTTTAGGCAGCCACAATTACACAATGAGCGCCTTTACCATTAACTACGAAGTTTCAGTCATAATACAAGATAAGGAAGTTGTCAATAGATTAAAAACTTACTTTGAAAATCTATGGTGGTTATAAACCCAGGGGAAAAAGGCATTGGCTTCCAAATCAGAAAAAAATTAGGATTCCCGCCGCTTTACGGCGAAAGAGAATATGGTAATTTCAGATATGGAGAAGACGATAAGTTTTACGGGATTTATCAGGTGCGTTCAAGATACGGCAGCCAAGTTGTAGTCAAAGAAAAATTTTACACGCCTACCAATCCACAAACCGTAGCCCAACAAGCATGGCGTCAAGTCTATGCCGATAGCATAGTGGCTTGGCAGGCCTTGACAGATAATCAGAAAGAGCAGTATAATATAAAAGCCAAGTTCAAACCCTATTCGGGTTACAACTTGTTTCAAAAAGAATACCTATTATCTCATTAAAAAGTCGGGTAGGTACAGATAATCGCAAACAGTATTTCTATATATGGCTAAAGTAACAGGCCCTTTGATGTCATTAGACGCCAGGGGCAAACTGGGAAAATGTTTAGTTTTTCTCGGCTGGAAAGGAATTAAGACAGTCAGACAATGGTTGAAACCCGCTAATCCGAAATCAGCGGACCAAGGTGATGTTAGATTAGTAATTGGTGGTTTAGGTAGAGGCGTTGGAAAAGTTGGGGTAGAAGGCCCTTTTCACGAACAACTTAAAACTCTCAACCTAATTCCTGACCAGCAATCAAAGCAGTCATACTTGGTACAGTATATCAAAGATAACTACATTGCGGGAACAGGCGCAACCTTTACGGCCGCCTATATCGCAATGTTAGCAGAATTGACAGGACATAGCGCTTACTCTGCTTTCCTTTCAGCGGCCGATGATATGGTGATAACCGAATTTGATGTGAGCTACGCAAGTATTGACCCATTTAATAAAGCCCTTGGACTTTATTTAATTGCCAAAGCCGGTATCGCCCTAAGTTTCACCGGTTCACCTTATACCATCGCCCTAGCGTCTTGGACTGCCACCCAAGTTGCCGAATTCACTGCCGATCTGCAAGCCGCCTAGAGTTACTGACTCCTTGTGAAGTAACACAAAACCCCCTGTGGAAAACAGGGGGGTTTTGTTTCTTTCATAAATAAGGTATAATTAAAATATGAAAAATAAAAACTCAATCACATTAGCGATAATAGCAAAAAACGAGGAGCTGGGCCTTGCAAAAGCTGTTTCATCTTGTCGGGATTTTGTTCAGGAAGTTATCATATCCGTTGACTCAAAAAGCGAAGATAAAACCCTTGAAATCGCCAAAAAAATCGCGGACAAAGTTATTACCTATGAATGGACAGGAAGTTTCGCAGACGCAAGGAATAATATCCAAAAGCACGTAAAAACAGATTGGGTATTATATTTAGACGGACACGAATATGTCCAAAGCTGGAACAGATTAGATAAAATGTTGCAAAAAGATGTGGAAACCCTTTTTATAAAAATAATAATGGAAAGCGGTTTTACTTTTTTCTTCCCTCGCATAGTCAGAAAAGAAATTAAATGGCAGTACAAAGTCCACAACACGCCCAAATCCAAAAAAAATATGAAGTACAGCGATTTTATAATCGTACACGATAGAATCCACGGACAAACAGAAAAGGGTAAAGAAATCAGAAAAACTCAAAGAGAAAAAATGATGCTTGAAAATTTAGGACCGGAGGCCAAAGCAAACAAAAAAGCTATCCGCGCCAACTTTTACCTGGGCAATTTATTCCTGGATCAAAAGCAATGGAAAAAAGGAATCCCTCATTATAAGAAAGTTGCGAAATATGGAGAAAGAAAAAATCAAAAATGGCTCGCCTGCTTCCATTTAGGAATTTGCTACAACGAATTGAGCAAACCTTTTTGGGCTTTATGGCATTTTCTAAGAGCGGAAAAGGAACAGCCCAACAGGTGGGAAACTGCCAAAATGTTAGGAACCACCTACGCTTTCCTTGGCTGGCATAAAAAGGCGCTTAAACACTGGATAGATAGCTTCAAAACCAATACCGGCGAATTTATGTTTTGTCCTATTGAAAGAAATGACGCTCAAACTTGGGACTTTATCAGTTTAAGTTTTGCTCAATTAGGGAAAGTATACGAAATGAGAATCGCTTGTCAGCAAGCTCTGCGAGAAGAAAGAGAAAACGGCCCAGGATTACTGCCCATGGATAAAATTAAAATTTTGGAGGCAGTGGTAGGGCAGCAAAGCGCGCCAATCGATACAAAACAAACCATAGAGGTTTGTTTCCTCACCTATCAAAGACCTGAAAGAGTACCCGAAATCCTCAAACAATTAAAAGCTCAAACAATTCAAAATTTCAAAGTGAACATTTGGAATAATAGCAAAAAAGATTTAGATGTTAGTAATTTTCCAAAAGACAGAATACATGTCAGCAATTCTCTTGAAAATGTAGGCTCTAAGGCAAGATTTTATTTAGCAAAAAAGACAACCGGCAACCCGATTATCTTTTTTGACGACGATCAAAATCTTGACCCGAACTTTATTGAATACAATTTTAGGCAATATTTGAAATATGGCACAAAATGTATTTTAGGGTGGTTTACTCGCACATTTCACGAAGAAAAATACTGGACAGGTAAAATGTCACAAAACGGCAACGAGGTTGACTACATAGCCACCAAAGCAATGATTTTGGATAGAGAAATAATTGACAAAGAACCTTTACTGCAAAACATACCCGCGCAATTCGCTAAAGTAGAAGATTTATATCTTTGCTATTTAGCACGAATGAAACACGGAATAAAAATGATAGCAATTAACCGCTACACATCAGAGCGACCAGACGGAAAAGACCAATACCCAACAATAGACAAAGAAAAAGCATTTTCCCTACTCAGGGAAAATGGTTGGAAATTATTGAAAGACGGTATCAGAAATTTTGGAGGTTTTAATTTTAAAATCAGAAAAGGAGTTTGGGACGAGCAAATTCTTTCAGGCGAAATGAATCCCTCTTATTATAAAATACCTCAAAATCCAAAAGTAGTGGTAGATATAGGCGCCCATATAGGCGGAACCGCTATCTTAGCCGCGAGTTTAGGTGCTGATGTTTATGCTTATGAGCCAGAGCAAGAAAATTTTAATTTATTATCAGAAAATATTAAATTAAACAATTTTAAAAATAAAATCCATTGCTTCAAACAAGCAATCGGCAAGCCCGGAAAAAGGAATTTATATTTAACCCCTGAAAACTCAGGAATGACAACTTTATTGCCCGAAGGAAGCCCTGCGGAACAGGTGGAAGTAATACCTATCAGTAAAATCTTTGAAAATATACCTCATTGCGATTTATTAAAAATTGATTGTGAGGGTGCGGAATATGAATTTTTATATGATTTACCGGTTGAAAAAATTGACCAAATTTCAATGGAATTACACAAAGGCAACCAAAACAAAGCAATTATTTGGCTTAAAATCTTTTATGAGGTAAAAGTAGAACCGGCATTAGACGGAACGTCAAAAATGGTATTTTGCTTTAAAAGAAAATGATGAAAATTTTAAAAGAACACAATGAAAATAATTGAAAAAATCAGAGAACTCACAAATAAAGACAATAAAACTTGGGAGCAACCTATCGCAAGAAAATTTTTTAGGCCAATGGCGGTAGAGATTGAAACAGGACAATTTTTATATGGATTAGTTAGAGCAGTTAAACCAACAAACGCAGTAGAAACAGGAACTTTTGAGGGATTTAGCGCAGTCAATATAGCCCAAGCACTAAAAGACAATAAAAAGGGGATGCTATGGACTATTGACTGCCAAGATTACGGAGCCCAAAAAATATTTGATAATTATAAAGTAAAAGCGTGGATAAACCCTGTTCTCGGATTTTCACCTGCTATATTAAAAGAAATAGTTTCAAGAGAAGATATTGATTTTGCTTTCCTGGACGGCGAACATACGGGAAATGCTGTTTTAGCTGAATTAGAGATTTTACACGAATATTTTAAAGCAGGAAGCTATATTACAGGACACGACTATATTCGCTACGACGAAATTAAACAAGCAGTAGACAATTTTGTTAGCAAACACCAAGGCGAATACGAGAAAACAATCATCACAACCTTTGCCGGTATTTTTGTTTTAAGAAAAATTCATTAGAACCTGTGGATAACCTGTGGATAACTCAAAAATTTTTTCGCAATCGCTGATTTCTTTTTTCAAGGGGGGAGAGCAGAACGGGGGGGGCTTTGCCCCCCACACTGGAAAATAAAAAAATACTCGGCAAAACAAAACAATAGAAAAAAAGCTTTGTCAAGCCATTGGCTTGATTTTTTTGTTTTGCTGGCAAGGGCTTGGATAGGGCAGCGGATTATGCGGCGCCTGGGCGAGGCGGCTTTGCCGCCGAGCTGCGGCAGCGGGCTTGGCGTTGGCTGGCTTTCTTGCGGGCTTTGCGCTGTTGCGGGCTTGGCTGCCGGCGCCGCAGGCGAACCGGCGAAGCCGGACATCTCTTCTTTTCTATTTTGTTTTTTTTTGCCTGCTTTAATTTTTTTATTTGTCCTCGCAAACTTATTGTCAGGTCAGTATGTCCAATGTGTCAGGTCAGCGCGTTCAATGTGTCAGGTCAGTATGTCCAATGTGTCAGGTCAGCGCGTCCAATGTGTCAGGTCAAATTATTCTTTCACTTCTAAATCAAATTAGCATTGTTATTATCACAAATTAGCGACACTTTTATATCAAATTAACGGTGCTCAATCTACCTTTATTCAATACTCTAATCAAATACCTTTTCTTCTCTACCTCCAATCTTCCCGGTGTGGTTTAACTTGTGTTTCGCGATTTTTTCGCGGTTTTTTCGCTATATCTCACAATTAGCCAAAAAAAAACGCCTCATATTAGGCATAGAGGCGTTGCCTTGGCCAAGCCGATGTTTGGCCCAAGTATTTTTTGGGTTTAGTTGACTTCCGGCAATTTCTGCTTCGGCAATTCCTCGGCAATTTTCTCATTGATTGTTTTCACTTTGGCAAACAATTCCGTCTCGGTAGGAATTATACCGGCTTCCCAATCTTTCATGGTCTGCGTAAAATCCGAAAGAATCATTATTAATTCGTTAGTCATAGAATTAAATCAAAACTCTAATTTGTCCCGGCCCCTGAATTAAAAGCCCCCCTGCCGTCAAGCAAGAGGGGGGCGTAGAGCCAGGCGCTTGACGGCGACAATTTTATTTTATCATTTCAAGAGATGCGGTCAAGTGGAAAACTTTTTAGATATCCCAGCAAGAGCGCGTAGCATTCCACCAACTCAAATGCCCGTCTTTGAACGCCTTACAAAAAGCGCGGCAAGATTTTTCAATATCAAAAGCAATTTGGTCCGTAATTTCAGGGTGCCAGCGATCGTTCCATTGATACAATCCTCTATCAATTGAACCGTTAGAATTGGTATTCTTAGCCATTGGATTAAGGCCTGACTCACACCTGGCAACGCGTACAGCAAGGTTCTGGTCTATTCCCTCATCTCTCGCTATTCTCTCTATAATTTGCCCCACTGTCTCAATTTTTGAGTGAATCGGCATTTTGGTTTTTATCACATCATAGACCTCTCTTTTACCGAAGTAAAACAAAACAATCGTAGTCAAAAGCGTACCGGTTACGCCGTTCAAACCGGAAAAAATTAAAATCAAGCCGCCGGCAATGGTGACCAAAGCAATGATATCCTGTGGCAAAAATTTATTTAATAATTCCTTCATTGGAGTTTTCCATTTGACTGAAGTTCTTTAATCATATAAAATATAGATACCAATGTCAAGCAAACAAACAATAAAAATTGAAATATCAGCCGAAACAATCTCAAATACGCTGAGCGCGCTGCTCATTATTAGCGGATTATTTTTGATTTTTTTCGGCTCTTTTTTTCTCGGCATCGCGGCAATCGCGGTTGGCTTTTAGATAAAATTAGACGAGGAAATATCAGACCAAACATCAAATATTTAAAAAACAAAGTTGCTCGGGCCATTTTTATGTCTATAATCTTATACAAAGGCAAACACAAAATAAAAAACATAGTGTTCACGCGAGTATGGGCTATGCCTAGTCCTTGGACATTTTCTATTTTTCCAATCAAGCAATTACTGAACAAATACGTCGGTGACGGCTCAGACTGGATTGACCCATTTGCCGGCAAATATTCGCCTGCAGAAATTACGAACGATAACAATCCGGAAAGAGACGCAATGTACTGCATGGAAGCGATTGACTTTTGTGCCGGGCTGAACGGCCGTTATAACGGAATTCTCTTTGACCCGCCATACTCTTTTACACAAATCAAAAAACACTACCAAATTTTAGGCCGGCGCGTCACAAAAGACCTAGTGAGAATAGGGTTTTATGAAAAAGTTAAATCGGCTATATGCGAAAAAATAAAGCCCGGAGGTTTCGCAATCTCTTTCGGCTGGAATACAAATGGATTTGGCAAGACAAGAAATTTTGAAATCATAGAGATAATGGCTGTAGCACACGGAGGAAGCAGAAATGATACAATCGTCACTGTTGAGAAAAAAAAATAAAATACAAAATTGCCAATATGAAACAAAATTTTCTCTCTATTGTCTGGAATAACAAATTTTTTTGGAAATGGTATTGCAAAATCGTAATAACCGGAGTTCTAATTGGCTGGATTTTTTTGATTTTATCAGAATTTTGAAAATATTTTAACAAGTTGCTCGAACGATCCCTTTATGGGTAGCGCCGAATACCAAAGAATAGGCGCCTTGAATCTACTTAAAAGTTCGGGAAGCCCGGCCTGCGGAATAGGAAAAACTGCGTAGGTCGCTAAGCGTGCAAGGTTGATAACCTTGGAGACACCGAAAAAACGGCCTAAGCCGTCGGACTTAATCCTCCGCTCAATAAAAATCTGCCCCCTTAGCTTAGCAAGGAAGCAGACACATACCATATTCTAACAAAGAGAAAAAACTTTTTGTTTTCGCAGAGCGAAAACTTAGGTCTCTCTTTTTATCCCGTTGGAATTTTGAAAGAGAGTTTGAGAGAAAACTTTTCTAGGGCCTATTTTTAGCCCGAATTCCCTTCTCTATCCTAAACTATACATCATCAAAAATCCTTGTCAAGCCCTGCGGGCTTTTTTTATACCTCAAAAACTTCTTTTTGTCAAGATTATCAAGATTTTTGAATTTTGTAAAAATGCGGGGGCGGGCGGGGGAAAATCTATTCCTCGGTATTTCAAAAAATCCAAAAAAATTACAAAATTCAAAATTGTCGGCATTTTTAAACCCCGCGAAAAATCTGCGGCGAACAGGGGAAAACCTGTGGAAAACTATTTTGCGATTTGTCC
>DAOVPY010000011.1 GCA_030628945.1 Candidatus Nealsoniibacteriota bacterium | reverse complement strand
TTACCCCCGACTATATACACTTTCGTGGTTAGTTTCTCTCATAACTTTGTTGATTTGTATTCCTTCTTTGTCGGTCGCAGATTGGCTCGGTCGACCCTCGTCGCAGGCTTTGCCTGCTCCTCGCTCGCCAATCCGCGACCTCCACTTGTTTGTCCGCGCTTATCCGGCTCACAAAGCTAAAATTACGCTTATTTTCCGTCTTTTACGGGTGCTCGGTCACTATACAGAAGGGTTCCCTCGCACTTTAATTTGCCTGTTTTGTAATGAAATTTATCCTTAAATTTCTAAATTAAGGTGTTCAAAAATGGGTTGAAAATCATAAAATCAATTTCAGAATTAAAAACTAATCGTTCTGTCTTGTGAGAATTATTTGAGGATATTAAGCAATTTAGAAAATTGATAAAAATTATTTAATTTACAAATTGATAGTTTTGCCCGTTCTCCAAAAGATTTTTACCAACTAATAATTTGATACCTCTATTCCAGCAAAGATTTTGAGAGACATAATGCTTACTTTTGTTCAATTTGAATTGAATTAACGACAAAAAAGAAAAAACCAAAGATAAAATGTTTGAGCGTGCCAAAAAATAATTTTTGCTTCGCCAAAATTAGACAATTTTGACAAAAGAAAAAATAAAGATTAAAATAAAATAAAAAGAGTAAAAATATGGACAAACTTTTAACTATAAAAGAAGTAGCAAAAATTCTCCGGGTCAGCGAGCGGTCAGTCAATCGCTACATTGAATCTGGTCGTCTTCGGGCTTCACGCATTGGCCAATGGCGAATTAAACAAAGCGATTTAGATGAGTTCTTAAAAAAGAATTTAAATATAAAAAAAATAAAAAAATAAAATATGGCTAAAACAAATAAATACGAAAATTATACAAGGGAAGAATTGATTGATGAACTGGAAGTTCTGAAAAAGAAAAAATACGGGCTTGTTTGGGATAAAAAAAATTCTCAAGAATTGATAGACGCTTTTGTAAATTGGGAAAATGTTCCAGAAAATTTTACACCGAAGCAATTTCCTGTCTTGAAAGAGGTTAAAAATAAGGAAATTGAAAACTGTGAAGCCAAGCCGGTTAATCTTTTAATTGAGGGCGATAATTATCACTCACTCGCTGTTTTGAATTTTACACACAAAAGCAAAATTGATGTTATTTATATTGACCCGCCATACAATACGGGTAATAAAGATTTTATCTACAATGACAAGTTCGTTGATAAAGACGATCCATGGCGACATTCAAAATGGCTTTCTTTTATGGAAAAGCGTTTACGGTTAGCTCATCGTCTTTTAAAAAAAACTGGAGTAATTTTTATTTCAATTGATGATAACGAACAAGGACAATTAAAGTTGCTTTGTGATGAAATTTTCGGAGAAGAAAATTTTTACGCTCAATTAACATGGAAAAAGAAATCAAAACCAACAAACATGGGAGAGGCTCGTTTTAATATTCAGCAAAATATTGAGTATATTTTGGTTTATGGAAAAGAAAGCATGACAAAACATCCTAGATTTAATCTGTATTTTAAAGAAGCAAGAGAATATAAATATGGTAGCAAGTTAGGTAAATATAGGGTTGAAGAGATAGTACAAAGAAGAAATATAGGTTCATTGAGAAGAAATACAATGATTTATTCTGTTTTAGGCATAAAACCGAAAGAGGGTTATAGATGGCAATTAAGCCAAAAAAGATATAAACAACTAGTAAGGGATAAAAAAATTAAATTAATAAACAAGAGGCCATATGAAATAATTTATGATAGTGAAGAAGACAATTTTGCTTTTGATCCTTTTTGGTCGCATTTTGAGAATATTGGAACAGCAGAGAGTGGTAAAATGGAATTAAATCAAATTTTGGGTATTAATCATGAATTCGAAACAGTAAAGCCGGTTAATCTTATTAAAAAAATAATTTTTCATAGTACAGATCAAAGATCTACGGTTTTGGATTTTTTTACAGGTTCTGGTACTACTGGTCAAGCCGTCTTGGATATTAATAATAAAGATAATGGTTCTAGAAAATTTATATTATGTACAAACAATCAAGAAATTGATAACAATGGAAATACTATAAAACATAAAATTTGCTCAGATATTTGTTATCCTCGCATTGAGAAAGTTATAAACGGCTACAAAAATTCAAAAGGTAAAAAAATTGATGGACTTGGCGGAAATTTAAAATATTTCAAAACTGATTTTGTTGGTGCTCAGCCAACCGACAAAAATAAAAGAGATTTAGTGAATAAGTCCGCCGAGATGATTTGTATCAAGGAAAATATTTTTGATCTTGTTGATGAACAAAATTTAAATTTCAAAATTTATCAAAAAGGCAAAAAATATCTCGGCATCGTTTTTAACGAAGAAGCAATTGAAGATTTCAAAAAAGCATCCGCTAAATTTAAAGGACAGTTTATTATTTATTGTTTTTCATATATCGAAGCTCCACCGGAAAAAGAATTTGCTGATTTCAAAAATAAACACACAATTAAACCTATTCCCGAAATGATTTTACGGGTTTATAGAGAGATATTTAAAAAATAGCGTTATGTATAATTCGCTTTGCGAAAATCTACAATTGAAAAATTATCAAGATGAGGCAGTTGAAAAGTTGAAAAAAGAAGTCAACGAGCTTTTGGAATTGGAAGGAAATAAACTTTGTATTTTTGAAGCTCCAACCGGTTCTGGAAAAACGATAATGATGGGCGAATTTTTGAAGCGGTTGATTAATCCGATTGATAGAGAGGACGGCAAAACTTTTTCTTTTATTTGGATTTCGGTTAGAGATTTGCACGGCCAAAGTAAAAAGAGTTTGGACAAACATTTCCCGAATGAATTTATTTATTCAAAGTTTGACGATTTAGAAGGCAATCATATCAGACAAAACGAAATTCTATTTTTAAACTGGGAAAGTATAAATAAAGACAATAATGTTTATATCCGCGATAACGAAAGAGGCAAAAATTTATTAAACATTATTGAAAACACAAAAGCCCAAGGTCGCTATATTATTTTAATTATTGACGAAAGCCATCACACCGCTATTTCCGAAAAATCCACGCAGATTAAAAATGACATCGGCGCAAAGGTTGCAATAGAAGTTTCAGCCACTCCGATTTTCAAAAACCCCGACGCTCATGTAAAAGTCCATTTTGAAAAAGTTATTGCCGAAGGAATGATTAAAAAAGAAATAGCAATCAACCCGGAATTTAAAAAATTCAAAGTTGACGGCAAAAGTAGTCGTGAAATGGTATTAGACGCGGCAATAGCAAAAAGAAAAGCATTATTTGAAGCATACAAAGCGGAAGGTAGCGACATCAATCCGCTTATTCTCGTTCAATTACCGAATTTACAAAGAGGAGTAAATGATTTAGACAAAGATGTTTTGTTAGAAGTGGAAAGAATTTTAAAAGCAAAATACGACATAACAGAAGACAACGACAAAATGGCCATTTGGCTAGCCGAAAATAAAACGCCTAACTTGGTAAATATTGAGAAACCGACAAACGAAGTTGAAGTTTTGATTTTCAAGCAAGCCATCGCTTTAGGTTGGGATTGTCCACGCGCTCAAATACTCGTCATTTTTAGAGAAACAAAAGAAAAAGTGTTTTTAATCCAGACGGTTGGCCGAATAATGAGAATGCCCGAATTTAATCATTACGAAAGCAAACCAGAATTAAACAAAGGTTATGTTTTTACTAATTTGGGCGATATTGAAATTGTAGGCAATATAGCAAAAGAGTATTTAACTATTCATGAAGCACACAGACGAGAAGAAATTTATAAAAATATTGATTTACTTTCAATTCATTTTAAGCGTCAAAGAGAAAAAACGAGATTGTCCAGCGAATTCAAAAAGATTTTTATGGATATAGTGAAAAAAACAAAATTGAAATCAAAATTAAATTTAAAATCGCGCGAAATTTCTAAACAAATAATTATTGATGGAAAGGTTATTGATATTGACAAAGCAAAAGATATTGAACATTCAAGTATGTTTTATTCATCGCCGGAAATGGAAATCCAAACTTATTATGATTTATTTTGTAAGGCAAATACTGGAGAATTTGCGTCAGTTGATTCTATGGGCCCAATCAAAAGTGTGCTTAATAAATTTTTTACGCAGGAATTTAAATTTGAAAATGATGATATAGAGTTTTATAAAATTATTTTAAGCTCTGATAATACGGAAAAAATTCGTGAAGCATTGGCTCTATCAAGAGAAGAATATAAAAGAACAGTTGTAGAGCAGGATAGAGAAAGGGAAATGGAAATTTTAACTTGGAATATTCCCAAGTTGATAAGTTATAGTAGTAGATATAAAACTAAAGATTGTAAAAAATCCATAATGAAACCTTATTACACTAGAATTTCCGAAAACAATCAGAGTAGTTTATTCGCCGGCTACGAAGAAGATAGCAAAGTTGAAGTTGAATTTATAAAATATCTTGATTCCGCAAAAAAAGTTAAGTGGTGGTTTAAAAACGGATACGGCGAAATAAATTATTTTGCCGTGATTTATATTGATAAATTTGGAAAGAGGTCAGCTTTTTATGTTGATTTTGTTGTTCAAATGAATGACGGCTCGCTCGGTCTATTTGATACAAAAAAGGGGAAAACGGCGGAAGATGCTAAAGAAAGAGCGGAAGGGTTAGCAAAGTATATAAAAACACAAAACAAAAAAGACAAAAAGCTTTTTGGCGGGATTGTTATTCCGGTTGATGAAAACTGGCGATATAACGATAACGAAAAATATTTTTACAATCCTAATGATTTGAAGGATTGGAAATTTTTAAATTTAAACTAATTTTATATCATATGAACTACAAAAATTGGCTCAAAAAAGAAATATCAATAGCTCAACTTTTTCTTGACCCGTTGAATCCAAGAATTTCCGATAAATTTGAAAAAGCCACTCAAACAGAGGTTATTCAAGAGTTAGTCAAAAGACATAATGTCTTAAAGTTGGCTAATGAGATAGTAAAAAACAAAGATTATCCTGAGCTTGAGCGATATATAGCAATAGAAGAAGACGGTAAACTACTCGTTCTTGAGGGCAACCGTCGGCTTGCGGCCTACAAATGTTTGGTTGATCCGGGCATAGTCCCAGAATCTACTCGTGAGAAATTCAAAAAATTGGCCGCTCAAGCCAGTTTTGATGGGAGCGAAAAATTAGAAGTTTTCATCGCTCCAAGTCGAGTAGATGCCTTACCAGTATTGGAATCAAAGCATGTCAGATATTTATTTGAGCCGTGGTCTATGGCCATGCGCAACAATTTTGTCAAAAGGACTAAAACCAAAACAAAGGGTGTTCTTAAAGCAGATGAGAAAAAGAATATTGCCCGGGCAAATTTTTATGAGATTGCGAAAAATCTTGAATTGCCAGAGCAGGTTTCTCAAGTTGTTCAAGATTATAAAAAATTCAATATAACTACTTTCTACCGAATAGTAGAAAGTAGTGTCGGCAAGAAATTTTTGGGATATGATATAAACGAAAAAGGAGATGTTATTCCTTACATTCACCCTGCTGAATTTCTAAAAGGGCTCAAGAGGATAGTGAGTGATGTTGCATTAGAAAAAGTCAATTCGCGTTTAATTAGCAAGACGGCCGACATTGAGAAAAAATATTTAGACAAAATTGAGAAAAAAGACAAGCCGAATCTTGCCAGAGTCGTCAAGAAAAAACTAAAAGTAGGTGGTCAAGTTTTAGCTCAATCAACTAAACAAAAGAAAACAAAATTACAAACCGACTGGATCACGAGCGACAATTATCTTCTTTACACAAAACAGAATCGTATCAAAGAGATATTAAATGAGTTAAAAAGTTTGAAGCCAGAAGATTCACCGAATACCTGTGCGGTATCACTCCGCGTTCTACTTGAGCTTTCTACATATGCTTTTTTAGAAGACAAAGGCGAAATAAAAAAGATGGTTGTCGCCGCAAAGAGTAAGCGCAAAAAGGCAAAGCAAAATCTACCTAACGACTGGACACCTACTTTTAAACAGATGTTACAACACCTTATAGATAATGGTTATATAAACAGCCCCCAGTTGAGGAAATCATTTTTGATTTACATTAAGAAAGATAGCACTCAACCATTTTTGATAGAGCTTGATCAATTTGTTCATAACCTCCACTACAAACCCACCGCCACAGATATAAGAAATATTTGGAGGACTTTCGGTTTACCTCTTTTTGAAATAACCTCAAAGTAAATCGTTATGAAAGTAATTAGCCCACTTCGTTACCCCGGCTCAAAAAGAAAACTCTTTAATTATTTAGAGAGGGTTTTGGATTATAATAATCTTTCTCCGCAAGTATTGATTGAACCCTTTGCTGGCGGCGGGAGCATATTTTTGAATTTTTTATCCCGCCACACAAAAGGTAAGGCGGTTATATCAGATAAGGATGAACTCGTTTATAGTTTTTGGAAGACACTTTTTAGCGAGCCAGAGTATTTAATAAGCTTTATCAAAAAAACAAAAGTAAATCTTAAAAATTTTGGTCATTATAAATATATTTCTTCTCATACAGTAAAGTTTAATAGAAAAAAACTTGCAGAAGCATGTTTATTTTTAAACCGCACAAGTTTTTCTGGGATTTTAAATAATAGTGCTGGTCCAATCGGTGGGCGAGAACAAAAATCTATTTATAAGATTAACTGTAGATTTGGCCGTAAAAATTTGATCAGGAAGATCAGAAATATTTCTGTCTTTAAAAATAGAGTAGTTGTTTTGCCTTTCGATTGGGAAGAATCCATAAAATATGTTTTCTCAAAAAAGAAGTATAAGCAGGCAGAATTATTATTTTATTTTGACCCCCCGTTTTACAGGAAAGCCGACCAACTTTATAGATATCATTTTGATATTACTAGTCATAAGAATTTGCGAAATAAGTTAATAAAACTAAAACAGCCGTGGATTTTAAGTTATGATAGAGCAAGCGAAATAAAAAATCTTTACGCCGGTTTTAAGAAAGTTAATGTTAGCATGCCTTATTCTATAAACTCTCCAGCTAAACGCCTTGAGAAAGAATTTATTATTACTCCACTAAAACTTCCTAAGATCTTACTCTCAAAAAATTATTCGTTCATAAAGAATTGTAAGAAACCCTGACTCATCAGTCAAAATAGTTTTCGTTTCAAAATATTTTTAAATAAATTATGGACTCTTTGATAAAAAATCTTTTAGATGTCAAAGCAACTGACCATCGGAAGATTCAGGAAGAAATTAAAACAAATCTTGAAAGTTTAGGATACGAGCTAAAATTGGAAAAAAAGATTTGGTTTGGACGAGAAGGCAAGATTGATGTATTTGCCCAAAAAGGCAATTACACAATCGGGTTAGAGGTTGACCATTGTCAAATGAGAAAAAAATCGATTGAGAAGTTAAACACACTTAAACCAAGTTTGGCTATTTTTCTATTAAAAGCCAAAAGGATTAACTGGAAAGCTATTAATTTGAGGTCAAAACTAATCAGAGTCAATTCATTATTGGTTCATTTACCGGGGAAAAAAGTTGAGAAAATTGGTCAGGGATTTTCAAAATATACAGAGGTATCAAAAGAGAGATATAAGAAATTTGAGAGAAGTAAAACCTTGCCCAAATTTCAGTTCACTGAAACCGACAAGAATATACTTCAAGATTTAGCGGATTACCGGTTTTTAGACACAAGCCACATTTTAGCCCTTAATTCAGAAGTGCCGAAAAGAACCATACAATACAGGCTTCAGCAGTTATATCACGCTGGTTTTTTAGAGAGACCGGTTTATCAATTTTCTCGGTACGAACCGTCAGGCCACATTATTTACACTTTGGGCAAAAAAGGATCGGAGTTTCTTTTTCCGGGCAGTAAAGCAGTAAAATGGAGTAGAGAAGTAAAACCTCTTTTCTTAAAGCACAGCTTGTTGATTTCGGATTTCAGGGTTATTTTAACTCTGGCTTTGAGAAAAAAGAAAGAATCAAAATTAGTAAGTTGGCGAGAACAAGGCATAATTGACGCGGTTTATTTAGAAGGCCAAAAACTGCCAATAGCTCCGGACGCTTTTTTCACGATTGAAGACGGCAACGACCTGCTTCATTTCTTCTTGGAAGCCGACCGCTCCACCATGGAAAACCAAAGATTTTTAGACAAAATGAAAGGATACTGGCAGTGGTGGAAAGAAGAAGGACACAAAAATAAATTAAATATCTCTGTATTCCGGGTTTTGACCGCAACAATTTCAGAAAGCAGAAAAGAAAATCTGCGTCAAATGACAAAAAAGGCAGATGACCGGCAACAGGGCAGCGATATGTTTCTGTTCGCCTGCAATAAAAATTACAATTTGGAAGAACCGGAATCAATTTTAAAACCAATTTGGCAGTCTCCGAAAAATAATGAATATCATTATCTTTTAGAATAAAGGTCGTCGGAGACTATAGTTCATTTAAAACCAATTTTATTTTTATGCTTAAAAAAACAAAAGAGTTTGAAGAAGAAAAAATCAGCGAGAGATGGTCTTATTTAATAGTAGGAGCTCAAGGCAGGGGAAAAGAGATTTTTGAGAGCACGAAAAAGAATGTAGAAGAAATGAATCCTCCCAGCGTTCAGATTAAAGAAGAAATGCTTACTCCAAGATTAACTTTGTTTGGAGCTTTAAGAGCGGAAAAAAGAAAGTTTCTCACGGCTTCCAACGAGTATTTGAGAGAATACAAGATTTATGTCGGGGCCAAAGATTACGGAAACCAGCTTATGGTTTCTTGGTATTTAATTTCAGAACCGGGTTCAATATTGAAACTGGTTTTTGAGTGGATAAAATCCCACTGGCAAATTTCATTAGGAGTATTTTTGGCTGCTTTTATTCCCGCTTTTCTCATTAAAGCGATGTTTCCAATTCCGGTAGTGTGGCTGGGTTTTTTAGGATATGTGGTTTTTACTTGTTTGACTTCTCAAAAGAGCGTTCTTCCCCAAATGATGAACATTTTTGATTTGGAAGAATTGACCGCTTATGTCACTACTGTTCACCACGCCGTATTGGACGCAACAAAACAAGTTTCAGAATCAGTGGGTTTTGATTTTACCAAAGTGGACCAAAAATCAAAAGGTTTCTTAAACATTTCTTAAACACCAAAAAATGTCTGATAATTGGTTTAAAGAAAATTTTGCTAAAATCTTTCGCAAAAGAAAGGCGGGTTTGATTTCTTCGGTTTTGCCGGCTCCGGTCGAGCCGATTGTAAGGGACAGAAAGCCGACAAAAGACGAGTTAGCTTTGGGTTGGGCTATTGGCATTGACGAGGAAACAGACGCGCAGATTGTCCAAATGAAAGGAATGTCCCAACAAGACAGGGACAGGCATTTTTACATTGTCGGCGGTTCGGGCTTTGGCAAGAGCAAGTTTTTAGAGTCCTTGATTATTCAGGACATTAAAAACGGAGAGGGCTTTGGAGTGATAGACGCTCACGGGGACTTGGTTGAAAACATCAAGGGCTGGCTTTACTTTGCCAAGCGAGAACTTGGCAAAGATTTAGAAAAGCAGGTTATTCTCATTGAGCCGACCAATCCCAATTCAACAGTTTGTTTTAATCCGTTAGAGCAGATTAAAAAAGGCAAGCAGAAAGTTCAAGCAGAACAGCAAGCCGGCGAATTGTTAAAAGTGTTCAAGAAAATATGGTGGGATTCTTGGGGCGCGCGAATGGAAGACATTTTGAGAAATTCTTTGATTGCCCTTGTTGAAAACAATTTAACATTAGCGGAACTGCCTTTGCTTTTGAATAATGAATTAGTCAGAAAAAAGATATTAAAAAAGGTAAAAAATTCAACCTGCCAGCAAAGATTTGAGTTTTTTAACAGTTTGCCAAAGCATACTTGGAGAGAATGGACAGAGTCAACTTTGAATAAAGTTAACGCTTTTTTATCAGACCCCAGAATACGGACAATGCTTTCAAATCCCAAAAGCTCTTTTAATTTAAGAGAAGTAATTGACAGCAAAAAAGTGCTTTTGGTTAATTTAGACAAAGGCCAATTAGAAGGCAGTTCTGATTTGCTCGGAGCTTTGCTTTTGAGTAAAATTCAAATGACCGCTTTCGCCAGAACAGACACAGCCAAAGAAAAAAGAGTGCAATTCTATTTATACATTGACGAGTTTCAGAATTTTGCCACTAAAAGCTTTATTGACACTTTAAGCGAGGCGCGAAAATACAGGCTCTCTTTGATTTTGGCTCATCAGAATTTGGCTCAACTGCCCAGAGAATTGTTAAGCTCTATTTTAGCCAACTGCGGTATTCAGGCGTGCTTTCATGTATCAAGAGAAGACGCGCAAGTGTTAGCCAAAGAAATGCTTGTCCAGTTATATGTTTCGCCTCCGGGCTGGGAATTCAATATCCAAGACATGCAAGAGCTTGGCTCCCAGCAATGCTTTATTAGAAACACAAAGCACGGGGGCGTTATGCTGATTGAAATTCCAGACACTCCTGACCCATGGAAATTTTCAGCTCAAGCCAATGGCGAGCTTAACGGCATTACACAGGAAAGTTTTCAAGAAACAGTTAATGGCCAGAGCATTGGCAAACATTACTTAAAGAACAGAAAGAGAATAGAGAAAGAAAATCAACTAAGATACAGAGAACTCATTGCCATTGAAGAACCGACAACTTTCAGAGAGCCGAAAGAATAATGTTTTAGATATAAACATTTTAGTATATTTTCTCTAAGGGTGGGTGGGACGCTCATCAAAAACCAAAAAAAAGAGGGTCTTTTATTGACCCTCTTTTCCGTTCTTTCCAATCTTTCTTGGTGTTTCATTTATAGTTCTATCTCTTGGCTGAAATTGTGGGTATTCAGATAATAGTCAATTATCTCATTTTCAGCGGTCTGTTCGTCTGTTCCTGCTTCAACCGCTTCCTTAATTTCGGCGGCTAAATCATATCTTAAAACCTCTCTTATTCTGTCCATCATTTCATCTTTTAAATCTTCTAAATAGATATTGAATTTCATAATTAAAGTATTCTTATTTTTCTTATTAGCGAGAATCGACTTTTAATTTTTCTCACTTTAAGAAAAAAAAGCCAGCGAAGTCCTTAATTAGTCAAGGTGGAGACCCGAAAGGGTGATACATTGAAAAAATAAACAAGACCTTGACGAATTGAGGTGCTGGCTATAATAAAAAGAAGTGAGAAAGATTAAGACGGGTTTTTGATGAGCGTTGGGGAATAAATAAAATAAAAAATCTAATCATTTTAGCGATTTTTTATAGAAAAGCAGGCAAAAAGACCTGCTTTTTCGTTGTTGACAATAGAAATCAGTGCTATAATTATATAAAAGATAAAATTTTATAGAAAAACATACTGGGAAAATCTCTTATATGAAGAAAAACGACCTAAGTAGGTCGATTGGGTCATATTATATTAGTTAAGTTTTAAAACTTATGAAACCGAAAAAAGTTAAACCATATCATACAGACGAAGAAACAGAAGTATATCATATTTACAAAGAATGCACGGTTGGAAACAACATTGAAAAAGAGAATAGACAAAAAGGAACCGGTGGATATCGTCCTTGCAAACGATGCAAAGAAATACAAAAAGGGAAATAAATATTCTGTATAAAAAATCAGAAAAATCAAACTCACTATTTAGGAGAATTACAAAATCTCTTTTTTGTCGCCTTCTTGGATAGAAATTAAAAAGCGAAACCGATGGGATTTCGCTTGTTTCAAATATAGAGCAGATTTTGTCTTTGAGTGAAATCTAGGTATATTACACTAAGATGTCAAAAAATAAAAAAATAACCAATTTGAAAAAAAGTTCAATAATTGTTTTAATAATAGCTTTTGTCGGTTTTTTATTTTTGTTCTTTCAACAAGAATTAGAGGATAACAAAGAATGTGAACAAAGTAATGAGTGTGAGCTTTCTCTTTGTGATTGCAAGTGTTATCGCGCGGGTCAGACGCCGGAAGTTTTAGAAAACAAGGTTTGTGGAATTAATTGTCAGGAGATACACGAAGTATTTGGCTGTGAATGTAAAAGTAATAAGTGTTCGGAAGTAAAACCGATTAAAGTTGCCGCCTTTAATATTCAGATATTTGGAAAAACGAAAAGAGCGAAAGATGACATAATGGATGTGCTGAAAAGAATCGCTCAAGAATTTGACATCATGCTTGTTCAAGAAATTAGAGACGCAAAAGAAGAAACCGCTCCTTATTACCTTCAAAAAATAAACGAAGCGGCTGGTTATCAAAAATATGCTTTTCAAAGAAGTGAAAGATTGGGCAGGGGAAGCAGCAAGGAAGCTTATGTTTATTTCTATAATACCGATGAAATAGAATTTATTAAGGGTTCTGCTTATGTGTATAATGATATAAACGATGTTTTTCAAAGAGAGCCGTACATAGCTTCTTTTAAAAAAGGAAATTTTGACTTTACTCTTGCGGGAATTCACGTTAAGCCGGATGATGCCGACTCCGAAATTGGCCATCTTGCAGATGTCGTTGATTCAATTTTAGCAAAGAACCCCAACGAAAAAGATATTATAGTTATGGGAGATTTTAACGCGGATGGAAGTTATTTTGACGAAGATGACAATATTAATCCTTTTAAGTCCTCTAAATACCATTGGGTGATTACTAATGATATGGATACTATGACTAAAACTGACTGGACTTATGATAGAATAGTTATGATGAATGCTACACTTAGTCACGAATATATGAGTAACAGCGCGGCAGTTTTTTATTTTGACGAAGAATACGCGCTCAGTGATAAAGAATTAGTCTGGGATGTCTCGGACCATTATCCAATCTATGCAAAGTTCAGAACAGATTTAATAGACGATGATTAAAGCGGCTGAGGTTTGATATCAATCATTTCCTTATCTCTTTTTTTGTCGCTTTCTGTGTAAGAAGGCGATTTTTTTTACTCAAAAAAGTTTGCATTACGGGATGCAAGGCTGACGCAAGCTTTTAAATCAAAAAATCCTCTGTTTTTTAGAGGATTTTAACCCATTTTGAACACTTCAAATCAGAAATTTAAGGATAAATTTCAGAACAAAACAGGCAAATTAAAGTGCGAGGGAACCCTTCTGTATAGTGACCGAGCACCCGTAAAAGACGGAAAATAAGCGTAATTTTAGCTTTGTGAGCCGGATAAGCACGGACAAACAAGTGGAGGTCGCGGATTGGCGAGCGAGGAGCAGGCAAAGCCTGCGACGAGGGTCGACCGAGCCAATCTGCGACCGACAAAGATGGAACACAAATCAACAAAGTTATGAGAGAAACTAACCACGA
>DAOVPY010000005.1 GCA_030628945.1 Candidatus Nealsoniibacteriota bacterium | reverse complement strand
TTTATCGGCTCTATCTTGGTAATTTTTTCCACTTGCTGAATTATTTTTGGTTCTTTTTTGAGTTTTTCAACTTCTGCTCTTAATTCTTCAATCTCTTCTGTTGAAATCCCGTCTTCAACAACTATTCCCGGAGGCGAAATCTTCCAGGGGGAAGTGACAAATTGCCAGCCCCGCTGAAAGGGCTGAACAATTCGCTTTCCTAATTTTTCTTTTGTTGACAACGTTTTTTCAGCTATCGTGGAAAAAACGTTGTCAAGAGTTTTGAAGGCAAAATACGAACCGTCTGATAATTTTTTGAGAACTGTTTTTGGAACTTGCTCTAATGTCAAAAAAACATTTCTCGGGATATTTTTGATATTTGATGTCTTACACTGCCATTGAGCCACTGACAATATTCCTGAAAAACATCTGTTGCGGAAGCAAGCCCGAAAGAAGTATTTAGAGCCGCTGTTTGCAATGTGTCAGAAACCGCGCCCGCGGTATCAAATTTTATATTGTTTTTTGTTGTTTTCAGAGAACTACCAAAATCAGCGAGGCTAATCCTCGCTAAACTTATATTATCAGAGGCCTTAGTGAAAATTTCTCTGCCAACATAAGGCAAAGAATCTTTGCCAAACACTATTGCGCCTGACAATAGAACACAAACCAGCCCGAATACTAATGATAATTTTAAAGCTCTTACCTCTTGCCCTAATTTTGCGATGCGGTTTTCTAAATCTTCTCCTTTCTTTGGATGAAAAGAAATAGTTCTCTCTGTATTATTAAAATTATTATTGTTAAATCTTTTGGTTTTTTGTGAATTATGATTATGCGAATATTCTTCTAACCATTCTTTGGTGGTCGCCCAATCTCTTCCAATTTTAACCGCCTTCAGCTTCCCCTGGCGAGCCCTTAATTTTAAATAATCCTGTGAATAAGAACAGTATTCAACCGCTTGTTTCAAAAATATATATTTGATTTTTTCCTCTTCCATAATAAACAAACTAACGCCATATCCTTTGGCGAATATCCTTAAATTAACTTATTCTCGCACATCAAAAGCCCGTGTCAATACACGGACTGTGGAAAACCCCAACACCTAATTTTACGATAAAACAGCCCTTACGGACTGCAATTCCCTCGCTCAAGTTAATAGTATCCCTACAAGGATACTATTTATGATAAACTACCACGCCGCAGGATTCAATTTTTCTCTTATTCTTATTAATAAACTTAAATTTTACTATTAAAGCGTCTTTTGGCAGGATTTTTCTAATTCTCTCTGCCCATTCAACAGCAACAATGTTTTTGGGGCCAAAAATAATTTTCTCAAACCCCAAATCCAGAATTTCTTTTGGTTTTTGAATGCGATAGCAATCAATGTGATAGAATGTCTGAAACCTGTAACCTATAACCTGAAACCTTTTCATCAAAACAAAAGTGGGGCTCAATATCTTTTCTTGAATCCCTAATCCTTTGGCAAACCCCTGTAAAAATGTCGTTTTGCCGCCGCCCAAATCTCCGAGCAAGCCAATAACAAAAGCTGTTTTTTTCAGCGGTTTTCTCAAAATTTCCTTTGCCATTTTTTCTCCTATTTTTTTTGTTTCAGAAGAACTCCGAGTAATAAATTCTTTTTTCATATAACATATATAGTTGACTATTTTCAGGAAATAAGATAAGTTAAAATAATTTAGATATCTCAATTATGGCTTCTCTTAATGACGCAAAAAATTTAATTGAAAAATCGCAAAACATCTCTCTCCTGCCCGCGACAAATATTCAGGGGGATATTTTAGGCGCGACCCTGGCGCTTTTTTATAGTTTAGGAAAAATCAGGAAAAATGTGAATACCATGGCGTTGAAAAAAATCCCGGAACAATTTCAATTTTTGAATAACAACCAGCCAATTCTTGCCAAAAATTTAACCATATCCGTTGAGACCTCTGGAAAAGAAATCAAAGAAATAAGGTATGAAAAAAATGACAAGGATTTAAAAGTTTATTTAACTTGCGCAAAAGGAATAATTGAAGAAAAGGATATCTCTCTGAAAATGGAAAGTGAATCCAATAATGACTTTAACAAAACCGAGCTTTTAATAACTTTGGGAGTAAAAAGTTTGGAAGAATTAGGTCTCGCAAGCCGGGACATCAAATCGCTTTCAGAAACCCCGATTTTAAATATTGACAATTCCGTCTCAAATGAAAATTTTGGCGAAATTAATTTAATAAATTTTACTTCCTCCTTGTCGGAGATAGCAACCGAATTAATAAAATCCATTGACGAAACATTGGTGAATGAAGATATTGCCACCCAGCTGCTGGGCGGGATTATTTCGTCCTCTCAAAACTTCAAAAAGCCAAACACCAGGCCCAAAACTTTTGAAACCGCTTCCTATCTTATTGAAAAAGGAGCAAATCACCAAAAAATCATCCAGTACTTTTATAAAACTAAACCGATTTCTCAAATAAAACTTCTGGGCAGGAGCCTGGAAAAACTGGTTTTTGACCCGAAGAAAGAACTCTATCAAATTCTTTTGGATAAAAAAGATTTTCAGAGCTCGGGTTCAACCTCCAAAGACCTGAGTTTTGTAATTGAAGAGTTAAAATCCAATTTCTGGATTCCGTCTTCTGTCGGGTCTAATTTATTAATACTCTGGGAAAGCCACGCCTCAAACAATCTTGTCAAGGGAATCTTTTATTGTTCCCAGCCAAATTCTCTGAAAAAAATTCTGGATAATTTTGAAGGAATATCTCGGGACAACAGGGCTTTGTTTGTTATTAAAGAAAAAGACTTGCGCTTAGCCCGCGAAAAAATTCTATCGGTCCTATAGGCTCTGTCGGCCATGCCGGACTTATCAAATTTATGGCTCAAGTTATAATATCTTCAACTAAACTTAAACAATTCCGGGAAAATATTAAAAATGTCCCTGAATTCCGGGAAAAAATTGAGGCCTCTCTATCTAAAAAAACCACCGAACTTTTAGAGATTATTTTAGGAGGAGCAATTTGCCTTGATGTTTCTGACATTCATATTGAACCCGGGAAAGAAAAAGCTAAAATCCGTATCCGGCTTGACGGCGTTCTGCAGGATATATTAAATTTCAAACCTGATTTATATAAAAATCTTCTTTCGCGCGTTAAACTCCTTTCCGGCATCAAATTAAATATCACCGGGAAACCCCAGGACGGCCGGTTTTCCATTTTAATTAAAGAAGATTCTCTGCCAAGCCAAAATAATAAACAAATAATTGAAATCAGGAGTTCCGCCCTGCCAACTGAATACGGGGAATCAATCGTTTTAAGAATTTTAAACCCTAAATCTCTGGTTGAAATAGAAGCCCTGGGCTTGAGAAAAGACCTGTTGAAAATTTTTGAAAAGGAAATTCAAAGGCCTAACGGGATGATAATTGTGACCGGACCAACCGGTTCCGGAAAGACCACCACTTTATACGGCTTTTTAAAAAAAATCAACTCGCCGACAATTAAAATAATTACTATTGAGGACCCGATTGAATATCATCTTAAAGGCATTTCCCAAACCCAAACATCTTTGGAAAAAGGATACAACTTTGCCAATGGGCTCAAGTCAATTATGAGACAGGACCCTGACGTAATTTTGGTGGGCGAAGTAAGAGATTTGGAAACAGCGAAAATCGCTCTTCAAGCCGCTTTAACCGGCCACTTGGTCCTTACCACCCTTCACACCAATGATGCCGCCGGAACCATATCCCGTTTAATTTCCCTCGGAGCCAAACCTTCAAATATCGGCCCCGCTCTCAATATGGCCGTGGCTCAAAGATTGGTAAGAAAGGTATGTAAAAAATGCTCTTCACTTAAATCGCCTTCTCAATTAGAATTTAAAAAAATAAAACAAGGATTAAGCCGAATCCCTGAACCACTAAAACCTATTATTTCAGAAAAAACCACCAAAATAAGCGTCTTGAAAATCAATGGCTGTAAAGAGTGTAATTTTACGGGCTTTCGCGGAAGAATAGGCATCTTTGAAGCGTTTCTCGTAGATGAAGAGATGCAAAAATTTATCGTTGAAAAACCGACCTCTGCCGACTTAAAAAAAATGGCTGTTAAAAAGGGAATGCTTACTATGTACCAGGACGGCTTAATAAAAGTTTTGGAAGGCGCGACTACTCTTAAAGAAATAGAAAGAGTTGCCGGCGATTATTGACAATTAATAATTGATAAATAACAATCCCGGGGTTGAGGGTGTCACTAAGAGTTTAGAACTGAAAGCTTAGAATTTTTCCGAGGAATAGTCCAGCCTCACCCGAACTAACCGGCTGAGAAAAATTCCTACCCCCAACCCCGGGAACATTATTCACCCTGTTATTCAGGGCCAATTTTAACCTAATATTTTAAACAATTATGAAAAATTTGTCAACCCCCCCCTCCATGGGAAGGGAGCAAAACCAAAGAGATAAAACCCTGGACTCAACCCTGCGGCCTAAAAACTGGGATGGCTATGTGGGACAGGAAAAAATAAAGAAAAATTTAAAAATCATTATTGAAGCCGCGCGCAAAAGAAAAGAAGCGCCGGACCATCTTCTTTTTTACGGAAACGCCGGACTGGGCAAAACAACGATATCGCACTTAATTGCCAGAGAAATGGGCGCTGACATCAGGGTGGTTTCCGGCCCGGCAATTGAAAAAGCCGGAGACCTGGCTTCAATTTTAACCAACCTCGCGGAAGGGGATGTTTTTTTTATAGACGAATGCCACCGGCTCAACAGAATTGTTGAAGAATATCTTTATTCCGCAATGGAAGATTTCAAACTTAATATTGTGGTAGGCAGAGGACCAATGGCTCAAACAATGGAAATTGAGCTTCCAAAATTTACTTTAATCGGAGCAACCACAAGAATCGCGCTCCTCTCCTCTCCTCTTAGAAGCAGGTTTGGAGCAACCTTCCAGCTTAATTTTTATGAACAAAAAGACATTGAAAAAATAATTCAGCAATCGGCCCAAATCTTAAAAACAAAAATTGACATAGAAGCAATACAATCTATTGCCGCGCGCTCCCGCTTCACTCCACGGGTCGCTAACCGGCTTTTAAAACGGGTAAGGGATTTCGCCCAGGTTGAAGAAAAAGAAATAATCACTAAAAACATAACTGAAAAAGCCCTTGGTTTCCTGGAAATTGACGAAAAGGGACTGGAACTCGGAGATAGAAAAATTTTAGAAACAATTATTAAAAAATTCGGAGGAGGGCCGGTCGGACTTCAGGCGCTGGCGGCAACGACTTCTGAGGAAAAAGACACAATTTTAGACGTTTACGAGCCCTATCTGCTCTCAATCGGCTTTATTGAAAGAACTCCCAAGGGAAGAATCGCCACCAACCTCGCCCATCAACACCTGGGAATATCTTGCAAACGTTCCGGAAGATTAATCTGAAATGAAAAATCTAATGAAAATTTTTTGGGTATTAAATATTATAATATTAGCTGGAATAATTTCAGCTGATTTTGTTTCAGCCGGACAGCCGTTATCCGTGGTAATCAATGAAATCGCCTGGATGGGAACAAAGACAAACAGCTCTGACGAATGGATTGAATTATATAATAACACCGAGCAAGCGATTTCCCTTAAAAATTGGGGATTATACGAAGCAGGAGGAAAAACTCTGATTGAGCCGTTATTAGGAATTATTGAACCAAAATCTTATTATCTTATAGAAAGAACAGACGATACCACTATAAACGATATTTTGGCAAGCCAGAAACCGAGCGGCTGGGGAGGATACGGACTTAAAAATACCGGAGAACATTTGCGACTTTTAGACCAAAACTCTGTAATTATTGACGAGATTAATTGCTCTGCCCAATGGTTTAGCGGAGACAACAAAACAAAACAAACAATGGAGAGAATTAATCCTCAATTAACCGGCAATAATCCTGAAAATTGGCAAACCAGCGCAAAACCAGGCGGCACGCCAAAAGCCCAGAACAGCAAGCCATCAATAAAAATAAAGGAGGACAGACCTCCTTTATTTGAACCGACTGAACCAGAGCCATCTATCTCCTCTTCTGAAGCGCTGTCAAAGCCCCAAAACCAAAATCAATCAGCCGCTATCAGCAAAAATCTGTCGAGTTTAAAAATTTTATTAATCGCTTTCGCTCTGGCTGTTTTCTTTGGAGCGACAATTTTCCTGTTGAAAAAGAGAGCCAAAAATTGATTTATTGGGAAAATTAGGATAAAATTAAGATAATATGAGCGGGCATTCTCACGCTAAAACAATTTTGCATAAAAAACAGATCACTGACCAAAAAAGGGGGAAAATTTTCTCTAAACTGGCCCGGCAGATTTCGGTTGCGGTAAAAGAAAAAGGCAAAGACCCGGAAACAAACTCTGCCTTGCGATTAGTGATTGAAAAAGCCAAATCCATGAATATGCCCAAAGATAATATTGAAAGAGCCATAAAGCGAGGAACCGGCGCGCTGGAAGGGGAAAAATTGGAAGAAGTGATCTATGAAGCATACGGACCAAATAGTATAGCCATAATAATTGAAGGAATTACAGATAATAAAAACAGAGCTTTAGGAGAGATTAAACAAATCTTAAGCCAGCATCAAGGGAAACTTGCCGGCAGCGGTTCGGTAAAATGGATGTTTGAAAGAAAAGGAGTGATAACAGCGGACAGAGAACCCAACAAAGTCGCTTCGCTCCCGCAGGGCAAGCAGCGAACAGAGAGCAAAGAGGAACTGGAGTTAAAGGTAATTGAGGCGGGGGCAGAGGACATTTATTGGCAGGACGACATTTTAGATATTTACACAAAACCCGAAGAACTGGAAAAAGTTAAAAAAAATTTACAAGAAAAAGGAATCAAGGTTGAATCAGCCAGTTTGGACTGGGTAGCCAAATCTCTGGTTAATTTGGAAGAAAAAAATAAACAAGCCGCTGAAAAACTTTTTGAAGCCCTGGACGAGAGCGAAACCGTTCAAAATATATACTCTAATCTAAAAGATTAGAATTTTTAATTTTATGATTATATTGGGCATTGACCCGGGTTTAGCCACAATCGGATACGGAATCATCAGAACAACGGATAAAAAACAAAGGGCAAAAAACAAATTAAAATGCCTGAATTACGGCTGTATTATCACCAAGCCGGGGACGTTGACTACTGAACGATTAAAAAAAATAAACCAGGGACTAAATAAAATAATAAACCATTATAAGCCGGAAGTTTTGGCCGTGGAAAATGTGTATTTCTTTAAAAACTTAAAAACCGCTCTGCCGGTGAGCCAGGCAAAAGGAGTAATCTTATTTACCGCGGCAAAGAAAAAAATACCAACATATGAATTTACTCCCCTGCAGATCAAAATGGCGATTACCGGCTATGGAAAAGCAGACAAAAAACAGATTCAAAAAATGATCCAGATATTATTGAAATTAAAAGAACTGCCCACGCCCGATGATTCTGCGGACGCCTTAGCCGCTGCTGTTTGCTGCTCTTTTGCCCTTGACAAGACATTTGGAAACCCTATAATGCGAGTATAATCCAATCCCCTCCTCCAGAGGAAGGAGGGAAAGGTCGATTCGCCCTGTTAAATCAAGCAGGGTAGAACAAAAAAATTAACAACAAAAATTAAAAATATGATTTACGATGAAATTATAAGTCCTTTAAAGAGCCAGGATGAAGCAGAAGGCGAAGAAGTAAAAGAAGAAGTAAAAGAAGAAGGCGAAGCAGTTGAAGGCGCAGAAGTAAAAGAAGAAGGCGCAGAGGAAGAAAAAAAGCCAGAAGATGAAGCTTTGTAAAAGAAAACTAAAATCCCGCATTAGGCGGGATTTTAGTTTTCTTTTTTATACTATTCTGATAAATCTTCTTTTGCCGACCTGAATTATCGCTCTTTTTTTTATTTTAATTATTTTTCGCCAATTTTCCTGAACCTGATTATCTATCCTCACTCCTTTTTGAAGAATTAAACGTTTAGCTTCAGCTTTAGAGGAAGCTAATTTTGTTTTCTTCAACAAATCAAGGATATTCAAGGATTTTTCCGCAATCCTGACTGACGGTATTTCTGAAGGAATTTTTTTTTCTTTGAAAACCCTGTTAAATTCTTTTTCCGCTTTTTGGGCTATTTTTTCGTTGTGATAGAATTTAACTATTTCCTTAGCTAATTTTAATTTTGCCTCTTTCAAGTTCAAAATAGTCTTATAAACATTTTGTTTTATTCCTTCAATTTCTTTTGAAGAAAGCTCGGTTAAAAGTTTAAAATAATGCCAAATTAGCAAATCAGGAATTGACATAATTTTACCGAACATTTTTGAAGGAGCTTCAATAAGTTTGATGTAATTCCCATAGGACTTGCTCATTTTCTTCACTCCATCAACACCAACCAAAAGCGGCAAAGTTATAATATCTTGCTGAGGATGATTATATTTCTTTTGAACCTTTCTGGCAAAAACCAGATTAAATTTTTGATCAGTTCCTCCTATTTCTACATCATTCTTAAGCTCAATTGAGTCATATCCCTGAAGCAACGGATAAATAAGTTCTAACATACTAACATCTATATCTCTTTTTATCCTTTGTTTAAACTCATTTCTTTCTATCAGCCGAGCATAAGTGAAACGGGACGTTAAATCCATCAAAAAAGCAGCTCCCTTTTTTTTATACCATTCGCTGTTATATCTAATCTCAACCTTTTTAATATCTAAAATTTTAGCTGCTTGTTGAACATAATCCTGCATATTCTTTTTTATTTCTTTTTCAGTTAAAATCCTTCTTTTATCTAATCTAGCTGACGGATCGCCGATTTGAGCGGTAAAATCACCAATCAAAAAAACGACTTGATGTCCTAATTCTTGAAATTGTTTTAATTTTCTTAAAGGGATGGAATGTCCTAAATGTAAATCTGATGAAGTTGGATCAATGCCAAACTTCACCCTTAATTTCTTACCAGTCCTTAATCTTTTCTTTAGATGGTTTTTGTCAATAACCTCTTCTGTTTTATCAGTTAAGAGCTTTTCAATTTTTTTAGGATCAGTATCAACTTTTGTTCTCATACTTTCATTATAATAAAATAACTGCTGTTTGCCAATCCGCATTAAATTTATTACTATAAAGGCATGGCTTATCGCAAAATTTATCAAAAAAAGAAAAAAAAGAAATCATTGGGTTCAATTTTGAAGTTTTTCTGCTTTTGTTTTTTGTTTTTTGTTTTTTGTTTTTTGTTTTTATTTATTTATTACGGCAGGGAACTGCCAATGCCGGAAAGATTCAGTGAAAGACAAATGGCTCATTCAACTAAAATTTACGACCGCAGCGGCGAGATTTTTTTATACGAAATCTACGGAGAAGAAAAACGAACCTGGGTTTCTTCGGAAAACATTCCCAAATACTTAAAAGAAGCGGTCATCGCGGCCGAAGACCAAAATTTCTATACCCATTTTGGCATTGATTTTGAAGGAATAATAAGAGCGATTTTAATCAATTTAAAAATTAGAAAGCCGCTCTATGGCGGTTCTACCATCCCCCAGCAATTAATCCGTTCTACTTTTTTTTCCAATCAAAAGACCGCGGAAAGAAAAATCAGGGAAATAATTTTAGCCCTGGAATTAGACCGACGGTATTCTAAAGAGCAAATTTTGATATGGTACTTAAACCAAATTCCTTTTGGAAATAATTGTTACGGGGTGGAAGCGGCAAGCCAAACATACTTTCAAAAAACGGCTGCGGCTCTCTCCCTTCCCGAATCCGCTGTTTTGGCTTCTTTAATTCAGGCTCCGAGTTATCTTTCTCCTTATGGAAAGCATTATGACCAACTTTTAATAAGAAAGGATTATATTTTAGAACGGATGGTTGTTTGCGGATATCTTTCAAAACAAGAAGCTGAAACAGCGAAAAAAACTTCTCTGGAATTTGCTCCAAAAACAACCACTATTATCAAAGCGCCTCATTTTGCGCTTTATGTAAGAAAACAATTAATACAAGAATACGGAGAAGAATTTTTAAGGAAAAAGGGATTAAAGATTTATACTACCCTGGATTGGGAATTACAGGAATCCGCGGAAAAAATAATAGAAGAGGGAACAAAAATAAATCAAAATTATAACGCTTTCAACGCTTCGTTGGTATCTCTTAATCCAAAAACCGGCGAAATTTTAACTATGGTTGGCTCCGCGGATTATTTTGGAGAACCCTATCCCGAGTCCTGCAATCCTGAAAAAAACAATTGTTTATTTGAACCGCAATTTAATGTCGCGACTTTGGGCGAACGCCAGCCCGGTTCCGCTTTTAAGCCCTTTGCTTACGCGCAGGCGTTTAAAAAAGGTTTTACTCCTGAAACAATTCTTTGGGACGTTAAAACTAATTTCGGGGTGCAAGGAGCCGAAGAGTATATCCCCGGAAATTATGATGAAAAATTCAGGGGGCCTATTACTATGCGCGAGGCGCTGGCTCAATCTATTAATGTTGCTTCTGTAAAAGTTCTTTATTTAGCCGGTCTCGCGGAAACCATCAACCTCGCTAAAACTTTCGGAATTACCACCTTAAATCAAAAACCGGGTTTTTACGGCCTTTCTTTGGTCTTAGGCGGAGGGGAAGTAAAACTTCTTGATATGGTATCATCTTACAGTGTTTTCGCCTTCCGCGGATTAAAAGTGCCGCCGGTAAGCATTTTTAAAATAGAGGATTTGGAAGGAAATATTATAAAAGAAAACAAAAAAAAACCGAAAAGGGTGTTAGAAAGCGAGGTTGCCGATTTAATAAACGATATTCTTTCGGATAATAACGCCAGGGCGCCGATGTTCGGTTATGCGTCTCCTTTATATTTTAAAAATTATCAAGTGGCTGCTAAAACAGGCACCACTCAGGAATATAGGGACGCCTGGACTATTGGCTACACCGGATCTATCGTTGCGGGAGTTTGGGTAGGAAATAATGATAATAAATCCGTTGGAAAATCCGGCGTGATGCTGTCTGCTCCTATGTGGCGCCAATTTATGGAACAAGCATTAATAAAATTTCCCAAAGAAAATTTTATTAAACCAAAGCCGGTTCAAACTAAAAAACCTGTCCTAAAAGGAGAGGTTGATTTAGAAGAGCCGCACTCTATTCTTTATTATCTTGACAAAGCTCATCCCCAGGGAGAACAGCCAAAAAATCCAGGTTTAGACCCTCAATACAACGGTTGGGAACAAGGTATTAAATTCTATTGATTAGCGCGCTCAGACGCATCAGGATAGACAGAATTTACGGCTTGATAGGCATTACCACATAAAGATAACTTGAATCTCCTACCGGCTTTAGAATAACCGGCTCGTCTCCGCTGTTAAATTCTAAAATAATCTCTGATGTTTTAATATTTAAGAGCCCGTCAAGAAGAAATTTATAATTTAAAGAAATTTCCAAAGGCGAACCTTTTATTTGAGCCGCGACAGAAGATTTATTTTCCCCGAGTTCCGGATTTTGAGAAAAAATTTCAATTTTGTTTTTTGAGGGGTCAATTTTTATTTTAACTTCATTTATCTTGCCGGAAAAAAGACTGGCTGTTTTAATTTGATTCAAAAAAACATCTTTAGCTAAAACCGCCTGAGTTTTGTGTTTCTTGGGGATAATCTCCTGATAATCGGGAAATTCGCCTTCAATTAATCGGGATATAAACCGCAATTGAGGGAAAGAAGAAGAGGGAGAATCAAGCATTGGAAATTCAAATAAAATTTGATTGGGGGAAAAATAAACTTTTAATTTATTTTCTTTAGCGTTATCTGAAGATTTTTCGGAAAGAATATTAAGAAGTTCCTGGGTGGTTTTTTGCGGAAGAATAAATGAGTATTCTTTTGCTTCGCCGCTGGAATAAGAAAAATCATTGGATTTTTTATAATATAAAGTTTTTTCAGCCAAACGAAAACTGTCGGTTGCCGTTAAAAGAATCCTGTCTTTTTGAATTTGGAAATAAATTCCCGAAAGTTCCGGTTTAATCTGGGTAGAAGCGCAAAAATCAACCACCTGGGAAAGCCCTTCAGAAAGAAGGGAATTATTTATTTCAATAAAATTTTCTGTTTTTATAACGGGAATAATGGGAAATTCTTCAGGGTTAAATCCTTTAATTTGAGCTTTATAATTTTCACATTCAATAAAGAGTAAATTGTTTTTAACCTCCAGATTTATTTTTTTATCAGGCAGGGAAGAAATAAGATTAAAAAGAAATTTAGCCGGAATGGTTATTTTCCCTTGTTTTTCTATTTTTGCCAAAGTCCAATAATTTATTCCAGTTTCTAAATTAGTTGCGGCAAGATTGAGAAAATTTTTATCCGTGGAAATTAAAACGTTATTTAAAATAGGAAGAGTTAAATTTTTTCCGCTTATTTTTTCCGTAATATTTAATCCTTTGTTTAAATTTTCTTTTAAAATAGTTATTTTCATATCTTACGACGACTTACTAATAATTATTAATAAGTAATTAATATTTATTATTGTTATTAGTTGTTCATTTTTTAAAATTATTTTCTCGTGAATGTATTGGGGAAAACTATGGTAAAAATTAGTTGAAAAAACCTTATTATTTTGTTCAATTTTTAAATCTATGTTTTTTTATTTTTTTATTCTTTCTTTTTCCTTTGGTTATCCACTTATTTTTCCTATGTTTTTCCCCTTATTTTCTAATTTTTATATGCTGTAAATTCGTTGTTTAATTAAATTAATTTCTTCTTCCACTTTTTCATCATTTTTTATTTCTTTGGAAATTTTATTACAAGCGTGAATCACGGTTGTATGGTCTTTGCCGTTGAATTTTCTCCCTATAAATGGGAAAGAGCTTTTCAATTCTTCCCTGAAGAGATACATTGCTATTTGGCGGGGTCTGATAATTTCTTTTCTCCGCGAAATGGAAAAGAGCTCTTTTTCTTTTAAGTCGTAAAAATCAGACACGGATTGGATTATTTTTTTAGAATTTGCTACCTTAACCGAATGAAGAATTATATTTTTTAAAAGGGTTTTAGCGGTTTCTATGTCAGGAGATTGGTTATTAAGTTTCTGATAAACAATAAGCCGGTTAAGCGCGCCTTCAAGTTCTCTTATGTTTCTTTTAATATGAGAACTGATGTATTCTAAAATTTCTTCGGAGATTTTTATTTTTTTCTCCTGGGTTTTTATTTTTAAGATAGCCAGGCGAGTTTCAAACTCCGGAAGGCTGATGTCGGTAATCATTCCTCCTTCAAATCGCGATCTTAATCTTTCCTCCATTGACGGGATAGAGGCCGGAGGCCTGTCCGAAGAAAGCACGATTTGCTTGTCTTTATTATATAAAGCGTTAAAAGTATGAAAAAATTCTTCCTGTGTTTTTTCTTTCCCCGCCAGGAATTGGATGTCGTCAATAATTAAAACGTCAATCTCCCGATAAAGTGATTTAAGGCTTTCCATACTGTGATTTTTTATTGCGGTTACCACTTCAGAGGTAAATTTTTCAGAGGAGAGATATTTTACTTTTTTTCGCGGAGAATTTTTAATAATTTCATTTCCAATCGCCTGGAGGAGGTGGGTTTTTCCCAATCCCACTCCCCCGTAAATAAATAAAGGATTATAGATAATACCCGGGCTCTTGGAGACAGCCGTTGCGGCGGCATGCGAAAGTTCGTTAAAAGAACCAACAATGAAATTTTCAAATATATAGCGAGGATTTAAATTGGTTTCTTTGTTTATTTTAAATTCTGGAAATTCAAGCTGATTGATTTCGTCTAAATTATTTTCTGCCGGCTTTGTTTTCAACCCTGAATGGACAACTTTATATTTAATGTCTTTTATTTCTCCATCAAGGCCGCGCAAGATGTTTAAGATGGTTTTGTTATATTTATTTTCCAGCCATTCTTTGGAAAAGTTATTTGGAACGGACACTATCACCCCCTTTTCTTTTTTTAAAAGAATTCCTGTATTTTTAAACCAAGTTCCAAAATTAGCAGGCGAAATATTAAATTGAATTTGGGCAAGCACGGCTTGCCATAGTTCGTCCTTGGTCATTTTTTAATTGTATCACATGTCAAATTAAAAACAAAATGAAATAAAAATCCCGACTTTGTTGATAAGTCGGGGATAAACTGTGGAAATGTTGAAATGTTAATATGTTAAAATTTCTAAATTTTTTCTTCTATTTTTGTTTCGCAAATTATTTCTTTATTATCCCTGATAATTTTTAAATTGATAATTTCGCCTATTTTAAATTTTTGCAGGATATCTTCCAGAGTATTTTGAGGAGATATTTTTTCCTCCTGGATTGCCAGAATAATATCCGCTTCTTTAATGCCGGCTTTATGCGCCGGACTGCCGGGGATTACCGCTTTTCCTTCAAAATCATCTTCGGAGATTACCAACGCGCCGCAATCTTTTGGGAAATTATATTTTTTTTGCAGGAGATTATTAAGCAAAATATATCTCACTCCTAAAAAGGGCTGCCTTATCCTCCCGTATTTTTTTATGTCTTCCAGATCGTTTTTAGCCGTGTTAATCGGCAGAGTGAACCCGATATTTTCCGCTCCGAGAATCATAGCCGCGTTAATGCCTATTGCTTTGCCTTTTATGTCTATTAAGGGGCCGCCAGAATTGCCAGGATTAATTGCAGCGTCTGTCTGAATTAATCCGCGCAAGCGCTGGGAGCGGTTGTCAAGAGCGTTGAAAGCAGTGATATAGCGGCTTAATCCCGAGATAACGCCGGTTGAGACAGTGTTGCGGAATATGCCCAATGTATTGCCAATCGCGATGACTGTCTGGCCAAGTTCAAGTTTAGAGGAATCGCCGAGTTCAATGACAGGGAGATTTTTTTTATTTATTTTCAGCACGGCAACATCGTTGATAGGGTCTTTTGCCAATATCTCAATTTTATATTTTTCCCCTTCATCGTCAGAAGAATGTTTTTGAGCAAAGTCCAGGACTGCCGTATATTCGGCATGGGGATCGGCAACTACATGGCGGTTGGTTAAAATAATTCCCGATGGGTCAATAATGAATCCGCTTCCTCCTCCCACAGAGATTTTTTTTCTTTTCAGGGTATTGGAAAATTCTTGGCCCATGGCTCGCGAGAAAGGATTTCTGACATATTCCAGATTTTTTGACGCTGTGATGCTTATCACCGCCGGCAGAACCTTTTTGATAATTTTAGTGATAGGTTGATTTTCCATAGTTTTTATTTTCTTTGTTCTTATTATAACATAATAAAGCTGATTAACCAATAACTTAGAATTCCTATTAAAGCGGCGCCGGGAATAGTTATAATCCAGCTTAAAATCATGGTTTGGGCAACTGTTTGTTTAATTCTCCGCCAATTTTCCAAAACCGCTCCTCCCATTACCGCGCTGCAAACCACATGGGTGGTGGAGACAGGCATTCCCAATAAACTTTTAATTCCAATTACTGTTCCGGCGCCAATTTCAGACGCAAAACCATGCCTTGGTTCTACCTTGGTGAGTTTCCAACCAAGGGTTTTCATCACACGCCAGCCCAAAAAAAATGTGCCTAATCCCATTGCCAGCCCGCAACTAAGTTTTACCCAGATGGGCACGGCAAAGGTCTCAATACAGCCCCCGGCAAGCAGGGCGGCTGTGATAATTCCCATTGCGTTTTGGGTGTCGTTCATTCCATGTGTGAAAGCCATAAAAGGAGTGGTAAAGAGTTGTCCTCTCCGGAAGAAATTTTCAGTTTTTTGAGTGGGTGTTTTTTTGAAAAAAGTATAAAGCAGCCAGCTGATTAAAATCAAAAAAAATGCCCCCACAAGGAATCCTACTGTTGGACCTAAAATAATAGCTAAAAAAATCTTATTAGTCAGAATTTCCCAGTTAATTATTTTAAGTCCGCCAGCCGCAATTCCAGAACCCATTATTCCGCCTATTAAAGAATGTGTAACGCTGATAGGAACTCCGGATTTAGTGCAGATAAAAGTCCATATAGACGCCCCCACTACACCGGCTAAAAGAATATATAAGGTTGTGTGTTCCGGCAAGACGATTCCCTTTCCGATTGTTTCAGCCACTTTTGTAAAAAAAAGAGCGCCTAAGCCGTTAAAAACACTGGCTACAATTAACGCCTGCGTTGGAGACATTGCTTTGGTCGCGGTTGTTGTCGCGATGGCGTTAGCCCGGTCGTTGGCGCCGTTCAAAAAATCAAAAACCAAAGCAATGATTATAATGGCGATAACTAAAAATAACATGAATTAGACAGCGCCTTTCAGCCGAAAGGTTTCCAAAATATTAGCCACGTCTTCGCATTGGTCCATAGCATATTCTAAGATGTCAATGATTTCTTTTAGGGCAATAATCTGCCGCATATCTTTAGCGCTTTTAACGGGATTTCCCAAAACCTTTTCAAGCCATTTTCTATTAATTTGGTCGGCTTTATTCTCTAACTCGTTTATTTTAATACAGCATTTTGTAAGTTCTTCCTCGTTTTTTCTCAGGTTTTTTAAACATTCTACTCCTTTTTGAATTTCTTTGGCGGATTCTTTCAGAACAGGAATGAATTCTATTACGCCTTTGGGAAGGAAATCTATTTTGTAAACGCAGAGCCGATTTACCGCTTTTTCTATAGAATCTATAATATTATCCATGTTATGGGCGAAAAACTTTATATCACCTTTTTCTTCGGTTACTCGGGTATGGTCGTATAGGAGTTGGTTAAATATTTTATGGACAATATCATCGGCTTCGTTTTCCAACTTTTTTATTTCTTTGGCTATTTGCGGAAGATTATTATAGTTTTCTTTTAATTTTTCAAAAAGACAAACCGCCTCAATGATTTTATCGCTTAGCGCCTGATATAAGGCAAAAAATTTTTTCTCTTTAGGCAAAAACATACATTTTTATTTTAACATTATGGGTTGATTTCAGTCAAATTTTATGATAATCAGTAATCAGCAACCATTTGGGCTTGTGCTTAACCGAGTTAAGCACAAGCCCAATCAGTAATCAGTAATAGAGATACGCCCTTGTAGTTCAATGGATAGAATAGGGGTTTCCTAAACCCTCGATACAGGTTCGACTCCTGTCAAGGGCACATAAATTTTTGCGATAAGCAAAAATTTGAGTAATTAGTAATTAGTATTTAGCAATTAGTACAAAAAAGATTTATTTTATAGCAAAAATTTTTGAATTATGAAAAAGAGAGATATTTTATTATTGTTGGATAGAAATAACATAAAAAGCGGGAAATTGGCTGATATAATACCGGAATTTTACGAATTGAAAAAAGTTGTTGAAAACAACGATTGGCATAATAAAGAGACGGTTTTTAATCATACGCTTTCTGTCTTGGATAATTTGGAAAAAATTATTCGGAACTCAAAGAAAAAAATTAGGCAAGCGCTAAATAAAACCGTTGGAAAAAACACAAAGAAAAATTTAAATTAAAAGAAAATGGAATTCAAGATTTTTAGCGGACAATTCAGCGCTGGATTAGCGAAAAAAATAGCCAAAGAATTGGGGCAGAAATTAGGCAGGATAGAATTCAGGAAATTCAGCGATGGAGAAATTTGGCTCAGATATAAAGAAGATATTAAAGGCAGAGATATTTTTATCATTCAGTCCTTTCCTTCTCCGGCAGAGAATTTATTGGAACTTTTATTAATGATTGACGCGGCGAAGAACAGCTCGGCTCGCAGAATTACAGCTGTTATCCCCTATTTCGGATATGCCAGACAGGACAAAAAAGACCAGCCAGGGACACCGGTTTCCGCTGAATTGATAACGAATTTGATTAGAACGGCAGGGGCTGACAGAATTTTAACAATAGATATTCATTCTGACAGAGTTTTAAAATTTTTCAAAAGTCCGGCAGAAAATTTATCCGCTGATATGATTTTTATTAAAGAGATTAAGAAACATTTGCCAAAATTGCCAAAAGATTTAGTTGTCCTGGCTCCGGACGCCGGGAGCGTCAAAATGGCGCGGTCTTTTGCCGCGTCTCTGGGAAATTGTGGTATTGCTGTTATTGATAAAGAGCGGCAAAAGCTAAATCAAGTGAAAATTAAAAAAATCAGCGGCAAAATAAAAAATAAATCAGTTATTATAGTTGACGATATTATTGATACAGGCAACACTTTAATCGCTGCCGCAGAAATCGCGAAGAAAAAAGCCGCGAAGAAAATTTACGCTTGCGTCACCCACCCATTGTTTTTTGGAAAAGCGATTGAGAAAATTAACAAATCTTCAATTTCAAAATTATTTATAACCGACACCCTGCCTTTTTCCTTTGGAAAGAAAAGTACACCCCCACACCTATATTTAGGTAGTGGGGGCAAGAAAATTAAAATCATCTCAGTTGCCCCTTTGCTCGCTCAGGCAATTAGAAAAATCCATAAAAATTAGGGGCCCATGGCGCAATGGCAGCGCGCTTCGATGGCATCGAAGAGGTTGCGAGTTCGAGTCTCGCTGGGTCCACAAACTAAAAATCCTCCGCTCTAAGTAGGGGATTTTTTGAATGGTTTTGTTTGTGTTTTTGACTTTTTGAGGATAAGATATTAGTATGATAGATTAATTGGCGGGATGCCGGAGTGGACGAACGGGGCGGTTTCGAAAACCGCTATGCTTGAAAGGGCATCGAGGGTTCGAATCCTTCTCCCGCCGCTATGTTCAAATTTTTCAAAAAAAACAAAAACCAGCCCAAAAACCAAAAAGAAATTTTGGAATTTTTAGAACGACTGGATAAAGACAATCAGAAGATAAAAAAGGATTTAGAGGATTTTAAGAAAGAAAGCCAGTCCTTTTTGCAAAAAATAGGCATTGTTAGATTTAATCCTTTTAAAGAGGTTGGAGGCGACCAGAGTTTTTGCATTGCTTTGCTTGACGCTCGCAATAATGGTTTTGTCCTTACCAGTTATTACAGCAGGGAAATGAACAGAACCTATACCAAAGTTGTAAAAAACGGCCTTTCCCAGCATTCGCTGTCAGAGGAAGAGAAAGAAGCGATATCTAAAGCCCTGCGGGCTTAAATTCTAAATTTTTAAAAATTAAAAATTAAAAATTAAAAATTTGTAAGATAAAAAACTTATTATGCCCCAAGAAACCGTAAAACAAACAAAAAATATCCAGTCACGTCCCCCTGTCGTGGTGGTTTTAGGGCATGTTGACCACGGCAAATCTTCTATTTTAGAGGCGGTTAAAGATTTTAAGATTACCGCGAAAGAATCAGGCGGCATTACACAGCACATTGGAGCTTATGAAGTTGAGCATGAAGGCAAGAAAATTACTTTTATTGACACGCCCGGGCATGAAGCATTTTCAATAATGCGCTACCGGGGAGCAAAAGCGGCCGATATAGCGATTTTAGTGGTAGCGGCTGAAGAAGGAATAAAGCCCCAAACCAAAGAATCCATTATTCATATCAAAAAATCCGGCATTCCCATGATTGTCGCTATAAATAAAATAGACAAACCAGAAGCTGACCCTGAAAAAGTTAAAAGAGAATTATTCAAGCAGGATGTAGTTGTTGAATCAATGGGAGGGAAAATTCCCGCGATAGAGACTTCAGCCAAAACCAAAAAAGGAATTTCAGAGCTTTTAGGACTTATCTTGTTAGTGGCGGAGATTGAAGGTCTTCACGGAGATTTAACCAAGAAGGGCGAAGGAGCGGTGATTGAGGCCTATTTGGACAGTCAACGGGGGCCAACAGCCACCCTGCTTTTACGAGATGGAATATTGAGGCTGGGAGATATTATTGCCACTGTTTCTACTTTTGGCAAGATTAAAATCTTAGAGGATTTTCAAGGGAAATCTTTAAAACAGGCCCTGCCTTCTCAGCCGATAATTGTTATTGGTTTTGAAAATGCTCCTTGCGTTGGCGAGGAATTTAAAATTCAGCCGGACATTGTATCAGCCGAGAGATATGTTTTTAAAAAAACAAGCAAGATGGAAAAGAGAGACGTATTATTAGTGGAGGAGGGCAAGACAGCGCTAAATTTAATTTTGAAAGCAGATGTTTCCGGTTCTTTGGAGGCGATTAGACAAGTTCTTAAGGGACTGCCTCAAGAGAGGGTTGTTTTAAGAATTTTGAAAAGCGAGGTCGGCGAGATTAATGAGAGCGATATTAAACTGGCAAAATCGGCAAAAGCCCGGATTTTGGGTTTTCGGGTAAAAACGAATTATATCGCCTCAAGATTGATTGAAAGGGAGAATATAGGAGTAAGGACGTTTGAAGTCATTTATGAGATTGTTCAGGCAGTTCGTCAGCTCATGGAAAAAAAGATTGAACCAACTAAGGTCAGGATTGATTTAGGCAAGCTTAAAATTTTAATAGTTTTCAAGACCGAAAAGAATCGTCAAATTGTCGGGGGGAGGATTGTTGAGGGAGAGGTGAAAAAGGGAGTTAAAATTGAAGTTTTCCGCGAGGAAGAGAAAATCGGAACCGGCAAACTTGTTCATCTTCAGAAGAATAAAAAAGACATAGAAAAAGCAGGCAAAGGGAATGAGGTTGGCATACTTTATGAGGGCTCGGGCAGAATTGAGAAAGGAGATATTTTAGCGTTTTATACCGAGGAAAGGAAAAAAGGAGAACTGTGAGCAATCGTATTGAACGAGTCAATGAGTTAATTAAACGGGAGCTATCCCGAATTATCCTCAGGGAGGTTGATTTTTCAAGAGATGTTTTGATTACAATAACCAGAGTGGAAACCTCGTTTGACCTGAATCAGTCCAAGGTTTATATCAGCGTTATTCCCCAATGTCAAATTTCAAAAGTTCTCCGAATTTTGAAGCGAATGATTTATAATTTCCAACAGAAATTAAATAAGCGGCTAAAAATGAAATTAACGCCCAAAATTAAATTTATAGAAGAAAAAGAAACAAGCAAAGCCGCCAGAATAGAAGAACTTTTGGAAAAAATCAAATTATGATGACTGATTTATCTGAAAAATTTCAGCGAATTAGCAAGTCGTTAGAAACAGCAAAGAAAATTTTTATTACAGCTCATGAAAATCCCGACCCTGACGCCGTTGGCTCGGTTTTAGCTCTTTATCGGGTTTTTCAAGAACAAAACAAAGAAGTTTTTTGTTATCTCCCAACCGCGCCTCCGTTGGGACTTGATTTTCTGCCCGATTTTTCTGAAATCAACCCAGCTGTTAGCGGGATTGATATTCAGGATTTTGATTTGTTATTCTGCCTTGATTACGGCGATTTTAAAAGATTGCGGCTTCCAAAAAGCGTTGATGAGAAAAAGATTATCACCATTGACCACCACTTAAAAAGCGACCAGCGCGGCAGAATTAAAATTATTGAACCAAAATTTTCTTCAACCGCGGAGATTATTTATTTATGGCTGAAGGATTCCGGAATAAAAATTGATAAAAAAATCGCTACAGGGCTTTTAACCGGGATTGTTTCTGATACCGGCGGGTTTTCTCATGCTTCCTGTTCCAGCCAGACCCTGGCTATTGTTTCTGAACTTATTTTGCTGGGCGCTCCTTTATTTAAAATTAGCCAGCGGGTTTTTAGGTTAGATAATCCTCAAACTGCTTCCAAAATCTGGGGAACAGCTCTTTCTCGGCTCAAATGCCATGAGAAAACCGGTTTAGTTTATTCCTGGCTCACCACTAAGGATTTAGAGGAACAGGGAGCTGGTCCGGCTGATTTAGCCAGAATTTCCAGTTTTATTTCCACTATTCCCGAGGCAAAATTTGCTTTGTTTTTAACAGAACATAAGCCGGGTGAGATTGAAGGAAGTTTAAGAACAGAACCCTATAAAGGAGGGACAGTGGCTCCTTTGGCCGAGGCCCTGGGCGGAGGCGGTCATGCGTACGCCGCCGGTTTCCGCCAGAAAGGCAGTATAGAAAGCGTCTTGAAAAAAGTGATAAAATTGTTAGAATAAATCAATAGTATGGCACGGTAGCCAAGGAGCAAGGCGGTAGTTTGCAAAACTACTATACGCGGGTGCAACTCCCGCCCGTGCCTCAATTTTTGCCCGGGTGTCGGAACAGCAGACGATCTGGACTTAAACTCCAGTGGGGTTATCCCCGTGTGGGTGCAAATCCCACCCCGGGCACCAATTATATGAGAAGATTGTCTCTAAATAAAAATTTTTTTAATTCATGGAATTCTGAAATGAGTTATATTTTAGGATATATTGTTGCTGACGGTTGTATCTGTAAACGGAAAGGACGTAAAAATAGTTATGTTCTAAATATAACCTCCAAAGACAAAGAATCTCTCTTAAAAATGGGGAAGCATATAAGCCCTGATTGTTCTCTGAGTATTAAGTATAATTCTCAGAAAATACCTTATTACCAAATTTATTTTTGCAACAGAAAGATATGCGAAGATTTGATGAATTTAGGAATATTTCCAAGAAAAACTTATAATTTAAATCCTATAAAAGTTCCAGAAAGATATTTTTCTGATTTTGTAAGAGGATTTTTTGACGGAGATGGTTCAGTTTATATTTACAAGGTTAATAAAGTTCTTCAAATTAAAGCAAATTTTCCAAGTACTAGTTTATCCTTTATTACTGATTTAAATCAGCATCTTAGTAAAAGTTTAGATATTCTATTGAAAACAATTCATCAAGTAAAAGAGAAAAAAGGAAACATTCCTTTATATTATATTGATTTTTATATTGACGATTGCGAGAAATTAGCCGAATTTATGTATCAAAATAATCCTACTTTATATCTTCCTCGCAAGCGTCAAATTTTTGAGAAATGGAAATCAACAGAAAGGAGACATTATATCAAACAAAATTATCCCTCAAAAATCGGCTGGCAATTAAATCAAGCAGTTTTCGCTTGAAAAAAGCCCAAAAATATCAACTCAAACCGCATTTTGTAAAAGAAAATTTTCCATTTCATTTATGTATAAAAGTATTGACTTTTTTTTGGGATTTTATAAGGTGAAGGTAGGAACCTTGAAAAATAGATAGAGGAAGATAAAATGATAAAAGAACTTAAGAAACTTAAGGGTAAAGAGGTACATGTATCTGAAAGTAATTTTACGTCTCATAGAACATCGTATATTCTAAATAGTGTTTGTGCTAAACCCTTTGGAGAGAAGACAATAGAACTTATTGGCACAATTTCGAAATCAGAAAGGATTATAATCAATATTAAATCTATAAGTATGATTGTTTCCCGTGGAGAAGATGAAGAAGAGAAGGAGTATTGGATTTTCGTAAAATAGTTATAATTAAAATGGCAGAGAACAGGTCTCTGCCATTTTGTATTTTTGGGGGCTTGCCCCCACCACTAATATATTAGTGTGGGGGCTTGTAATTTTTGCTGTTTTTTGCTATTTTCTATTATAGACCTTTAACAAAAGGTTTTATCGCACTTTAAAAAAGGAGATAGAAAAAATGGAAAAAGAATTTTTGTTGTATCTCGCCGGCCCGATTTTAGATTGCTCTTATAACGAGAGTATTGATTGGCGTGAATATGTTTCCAAAAAACTTCCAAAACACATCAAAGGAGTTTCCCCGATGCGCGGCAAAGAGTTTCTTAGCAAGGAACAAAAACTCAAGGGTTCTTACAAAGAGTATCCCGTGGCGACCCAAAAGGGAATCACTTGCAGGGATAGGATGGATGTTACGCGCTGTGATATGATTTTGGTAAATTTTTTAGGAGCAGATAAAATCTCTGTTGGTTCGGTAATGGAGATTGCCTGGGCAGATATTTTAAGAAAACCAATTGTTGTGGCGATGGAAAAAGAGAATATTCACAGCCACGCAATGATTCGCGAGGTTAGCGGTTTCATTGTTTCTGATTTAGATGAGGCGATTAAAGTCGCAATTGCGGTTCTTTCTCCGACACTTTAAAAATTAGATAAAATAAAAACGAGCATATTAAATATCCTCGTTTTTTTAATGGAATTTTAAAAAATTTTAGTTTTCCAGCACTTCCATATAAGTTCTCTTGGCTCCGAAATTCAGGGCGTCGTGATAAGAAGCAAACCAGATGTCTATGTGATAATAACCTTTGCGCGCGTGCATTCTGTCTTCAACCACAAAAATTTTGTCTCCGTAAAGTTCCGGCAATCGGACTTTTGTGCCGAATGGAAGCAGATTATTTGCCACAATCCCGTCCCTTACAGAAGTTCCGGCAGCCGTGATAAAAGGCGTGTCATCCGTCTGCCAAACACAGCTGGAATAGGCGGTTGTGATAACTTTTATTTGCCTTACCATTTTGAGCTCTGGCAGGGGCGAAGAGGACAGAACACTGTTGTCTTGCGCAATCAGCAAAGAATTCTCATTTAAGACCCGTTCCTTTTCTTGAGAAAAGATTTGAACATCGGATTGTTCCGTATCGTAAGCCAAACAAAAGAAAAATGTTCCTCCAATCAAAATTGAGGTTATCCCAAACAGGATTGTTTTTTCAAATATTTTAAGCATTTTTAATACCTTATCCCCTTCTCAAAGGCGTGTCAACCCCCATTTTTTGCTCCTAAAATTACCGGAACAATTTTTTCTTCGTTGTTTCTCAAAATTTTAAATTTCACTTCATCCCCGGGATTATATCTTGAAATAACTTTGGCTAAGGAATTTTCTAAAGTAATTTTTTCGCCATCCATTTCTAAAATAATGTCGTCTATCCGGAATTCAGCTTTTTCAGCGGCCGAATCCGGGAAAATCGGATCTTCAATTTTTTCGCCGTACTTATCGCGGCCTACCCAGACGCCATAGCCAACCGGCAGGTCATACTTTTCTTTAAGATTTTCAGTAATTAAAGTATAGTATATTCCTAAAAAAACATAGGAAATTTTGCCGGTTTCTTGAACTTGTTTAATGTCTTTTTTAGCTTTATTTATTGAAATGGCAAAACCAATGCTTTGAGCGCCCTGGACCATGGCGGTATTAATGCCTATCACCTCTCCTTTTAAGTTCAAAAGCGGTCCTCCGGAATTGCCTTTATTAATGGCGGCGTCTGTTTGAATAACATCTTCCAGAGTTTCCACCAATCCGCCTCCGGACGCGGTAATGGTTCTGCCTAATCCGGAAATTACTCCCACAGAAACCGTATTCCGGAATTCGCCCAAGGCGTTGCCAATGGCAATAACTGTCTGGCCCATTTGTAATTTCGCTGAATCGCCAAGTTGAGCCACGGGGAATGATTTTGAAGCAAGGTTGCCCTGGTCGTCTATTTTTTCTTCTTTTTCAATTTTCAAAATGGCTAAATCCTGGAAAGGGTCTCTGGCTAAAACTTTTGCCGGGAATTTGCTGCCGTCATTCATCAAGACCGTATAATCGGCTTTTTTGTCTAAAACCACGTGTTTATTGGTTAAAATCATTCCTTTCTTAGAAATAATAAATCCGGTTCCGCCTCCGACTTCAATTGCGGGCAGGTCTTTGGTAATAATAATGCTTACTACTGCGTGAGAAATTTTTTCCACCGCTTGAATAATCGCTTCTTCCTGGGATGTCTGAGGGATATATTCAACCACTCTCTCAACGATTTTTTCTTTTTCAACAGTTTGCGGCTCCGGCAATTCAATGTTAAGCTGGCTTAAATAATTTTTTATTTCTAAATAAAAGTAAGCGCCGGAAAGAGTTCCGGCTAAAAAACCGAAAAAAACAGATATAAAAATTGTTAAAATTGCCAATTTAAAAAAGGAGCAGGATTTTCCGGATGGAGATTTCAAAAGAGGAAAATTCGGCTTTTCAAATTTTGGCAAATCATACATAGACATATTTTTGATTTATTTTAGAATTATTTTGTTTGTTTGTCAAAAATGTTAAAATGAATTTATTCATTTTTCATTCCCTCGTTCACTTGAAAATTGTCCCATTAGGATACATTTTCTGCGTTCGCTCGCGAATGGAAAATGAATAAATTCATTTTTCATTCCCTCGCTCACTTGAAAATAATTTTTTGGACTGATTCCAAATTTCAGGTTGATTGTGATTGGTTTTCAGCCAGTACCACCATTCACTCCCCCAGAGATAAAATGTATCAAGTCCGGTTTTTTTGGCAAATTCAATGTTTTTTTGGAATTGTTCTAAATTCATTGTCTTTTCTTGTTCTTCAAGAGGCGAGTCATAAAGCAAAAGCGGTCCCCATGGCTCTGCCTGCAGTTCAACGCAAATTACTTTTTTATTGAAGATTTTTTTTATAATTTGCGCCCTTCGCCAAAAATAAATTGGCGGGAAAAATCGATAGTCAATATACATCCCTATTTCTTGAGCCCCCCACAACTTATTTATAAGTGTGGGGGTAAACCAGATTTTCCTATATAAAGAGGTGCCGACTATATCCCCTATTTTTGCTTCCTTGAGCCAAAGAGACCATTCGCCGCTGGTGTTTATGATAATCGGTCTCTGTTGAGGGTCAAGATATTTAACTATAGCCACTTCATCGTTTAAAAATTTTTTATCTCTCCATGGGCAATCTCCAAAAGGAAAAAGCGGCTCGTTTTCTATTTGCCAATATTCAATAGCCAAAGAATTTTTATATCTTAAGACAATTGTTCGCAGCAGGCCTAAAATTTGTCCCTGCTGTTGTACTTTGTCTAATTTTTTTGCCCATTCCGGTAAATGGCATTCGGGCCAGCGCGTGGTTTTCATCCCAATTATCAAGATAATTTTTGCATCGTGATTTTTTGCCTGTTCAATCTGCCAGTCCAAATCCTCAAAATTATATTCTCCTTGTTTTGGCTTAATTAAATCCCAGTGAACTGCCAGCCGCAGATTTTTTGCTCCCAAATCCTCTAATAAAGCTAAATAATTTTCTTTCCAATTTAATCCTAAATTTTCAGAATGTTTTTGGGAAAAATTAACTCCCCAAATGATTTCTTTTGCCTGTTGTGGCTCACCGACAAAAAAGAAGCCAAATAAAAGCAGAAGAAAAACAAGTAATCCCAAAATAAATTTTGTCAGCATTTTTTTCAATTGAGTAGCGAGGCGGATGAAAATTTTCAGTATGGGGTGGTCTGGGTGGGTCTATTACTAAAAATTTTCATCTGCCGAGCGATTATTTCAAACCAAGGCGAAGATTATTAATCCCAAACTGATTAAAAAAATTGCCGCAAGTTTTTGGCGGAGCGCTTTTTTAGAAATATCTTCCTTTAATGCGCTGGGGAACTTTAAGGAAATTAAAATTGTTAAAATCAAGAGAAAAATATACCGCGTTCCTTCCAGAGCGTTGATAAAAGCCAGAAAGCCAAATGGCACTAAAGCAATTGCCCAGCTTTGGAGCATTGTCCCTCCGGCTGCCAAAGATTGATTCAGAAAAAATATCTTTGCTGTTTTTATTTTGAAACTAATTCGTTTTTTAAATATTTCTTCTCTTACCTCCCTGAAAAAAAGGAAAAACAGGGCAGTTGAAAATATTCCAAAACGTATCCAGATAAATCCGGACCAGAACGGCTGAGATAAATAGACCATTTTAGCCAAGAAGAAATAAAAAGCAAATAAAAGGGCTATTACAACAGAAATTTGAAAGCTTTTAGGGATTGTTAGTTTTCCTTTTTGTATATAGGGAGAGGATGGTCTATAGGTAATTAAAATACTGCCTGATATTAAGAGGGCAAAAGAGAAGAAATTTCCAATACCCCAGGAAATTTCTTGCTGAAAAAGTAGGTAAGTTAAGCCCAATGTGAAGATAGGCAAGATTCCTCCGACAGCCGGGATTATTCGAGAGGCCTCAAATCTTCGCAAAGCCCAAAAGGCGCAGAACAAAGCAAAAATAAAAATTGCGCCTGTGAAAAAACTTACGCAGATTTCTTTAACCGAAGGAATCAAAAAATCGGCAAAAGGAATTAAAAATAAAACAAAGACGCTGGTAATTCCGACATAAAATGCGTAAATCTTGGGACATGGAATGGGTCCCCTCACAAGATATCTGTCAACTAAGGCAGTGATTGCGAAAAGAAAATAACTAAAAATAGCCGCGATTATCCAAACCATAAGCGGTTTTCTTTGCAGATTTGAGCGTAATAAAAGGCGCTGGGCCTGGGTTTGCGTTCCATTGTTTGATGATTAATTTTAATCAAGCCGAACCTGGGTTTAAAACCTCTTCCCCATTCAAAATTACTCATCAATGACCAGTAAAAATAACCCCTTACATCCGCGCCTTCTTGAATTGCTTTATGAATCCAGAAAAGATGGTTTTCTATAAAATTTTTTCTTAATTTGTCTTCAATGTCTGCCACCCCGTTTTCTAATATATAAATTGGTTTTTGATATTTCTGATGGAGTTCTTTAAGAATATAATAAATCCCTTTAGGATAAATCTCCCAGCCCAAATCGCTTGTTGTTTCATTAAGATTTTTTATAAACCATGGATAAAAAATCATTCTATGGTGAAAATAGTAGTCAACGCCGATATAATCAACCTCTTTTTTTATTTTTTCTAAAAACCAATAATTCCAAATATAACGGAAAAGTTTGGCAAGAAAAATTTCCAGGGGACACCATTTTCGAGCCGGTTCAAAATAATTAGTTAATTGAGCAATACTTACTTTAGCTTCAGGATATTTAGTATGGATAATCCTATAGCTTTTTTGGTGGGCTTTTATTAAATTATTAAAAGCTTTTCGCGCTTTGAAAATATTTTTTTGGAAAGGCGGAAAATTGCCTCGCAAATAGCCGTTGCAGATATGAACCATTGGTTCATTCAAGGTTACCCAGAAATCAATTAAATCGCCCAATTCCTTGACAATGACTTTTACATATCGTTCAAAATACACAGATGATTTTTTGTTTGCCCAGCCGCCTTTCTCAGCAAACCAAACAGGATTGGTCCAGTGCCAGAGAGTAACAACTGATTTGATGTTTCGTTTTTTCAGAGCTAAAAGAATATTTCTGTAATGCTCAATTTCTTTTTGATCAAATTCTCCTTGTTTTGGTTCAATGCGAGACCACTCAATGGAAAAACGGTGCGCGTTTTGATTAAGTTTTTTCGCTAAATCAAAATCTTGTTCATAACGATTGTAATGATCGCAAGCCCTGTCGGATTTGTGTTTTATTTTCCCGGTTTGTTCCGCTTCCCACCAATCATTGTGGATATTATTCCCTTCAACCTGGTGCGCCGAAGTAGCCGAGCCCCACAAAAAATTTTTAGGAAATTCCAAAATTTTAGTCATTTTAACGGGGTAAAGCATTTTCAAAATGCTTGATTTGCGCTTTTTTAGTCGCGAGATTTATTTTTATAGCGATTACGTCTATCTGCCATTTTGAGTCCAGAGGAATTTTATTTTTACTAAGCCAAATTTCGGCAAGTTTTATTAATTTTCTTTGCTTTTTCAAATCCACTTCGTCTTCCGGCTCAAAGCCCTTGTCGCTGCTAAGGGTCTTAACCTCAACAAAACTGATTATATTCTCTTTTTTGGCAATAATATCAATTTCTCCCTTAGCCAGCGCCGAGTTTTCCATTCTAAAAAAGAAATTTCTGTCTAAAATTTTATAGCCCTTGTTTTCAAGATAATCTGTTGCGATTTTTTCGCCGAGCGCGCCTAATTGTTTCCGCGTTCCAGCCATTATTTAATAATACCTTGTTTGTAAAAATATAAAAAGCCGAGAAATTCTCAGCTTTTTTTTGTATTTTTAATCAAATAGCAAATTCGGAAGGTTCAGCGCGATTCCATAAATTTGAACTTTGCCCATTCTTCTGTTTTCACCCTCTCTATTGAAAGCGTGAAAATCCGAGCCAATGGTTTCAAACATTGAAAATTTATCAGCGATTCGGTGGAGAGCCAACGCCTGTTCCTTGCTGTGGCGGGAATAACAAACCTCAATTCCGTCTAATCCATAATTATAAAAAAGAACGGCTTTTTTCTGGATTTTCCGAATTTTATCCCGTTTCCAAAATGGGTGCGCCCAGATTGCCACTCCGCCCGCCTTGTGGATTATTTTTATCAATTTTTTTATTGATGGTTTTGTTTTTGCTCCGCTGGTTAAGCCGGATTTTAAGAATTTCAGATTAAACTGCTTCGGGGTTTCAATCTGCCATCTTTCTAAAACCCCAATGTTTTCAGGATTTTGGAATATTGCCGTCCACAAATGAAAATCCTCAATAGTTCCATGGCTGAGAGACAAGACCTCTTCCAAAGAAATTTCAAAGCCGAGAGTTTTTAGATTTTCAATGGCTTTTTTAGCAAAAGCTATTTTTGATTTTCCGCGGGAAATAAGAAAAGAATTTAATTTTTGACTTTCCGGGTCCATGCCATAACCAAGAATATGTTCTGTTTTTCCGTTATAACCGACCGTCGCGAATTCAGCGCTGCAGTCCGTGATTATTCGGACGTCTAATTTTTTAGCCGCGGTTATTGCTTCCGGAATTCCGTCTGTGGTTTCATGGTCAGTTAAGGCAATATATTTTAATCCATTTTTTTTACATTCTTTTACCAGCGCTTTTGGCGAAAGTTGGCCGTCAGAACCTTTAGAATGCAGATGCATATCTATTTCTTTCAGGTTTGCTTTCATTCTTTCATCTCCGGGTTTATTAAATTTTCAAAAAACTATTACCCCAGTGGACCTAGGCAGAATCGGACTGCCGTTTCCGCAATGCGAATGCGATGTAATGCCGCTATACTATAGGCCCTCTACCCTGTTAAATTGCCTTTGGCACTATTTAACAAGGTTTTAATTCTTTCTGCTTCTTTTTTCACTACTCTGCCATCATATTCAGCGCTGTGGGCTCGTACGCCTGAGTATCTCGGTTTTTTCTGGTCAAGATGCAAGTTTAAAATTATCTTATTTGATGTTTTTTCATCTGTTAAATAAATATGAAATCGCGGATAATCCGTTGTTCCAATTCTGCGAATAAAACTAAACTGGCTTTTTCTTTCAACCGAAACATATCCCGCTCTTCTCATTAAAGAGTAAATGTTTTCTTGCGATTTGTCAATTGAAAATTCCATGGAAAATCATAATTGCGAGTTTTTTTTGCGGATTTTTTCAGTGGGCCAGAAGCCCATATATTTGCCGAGCATCCATCTGGTTTGAGCCTCTAACGCCGGCAGGGCCGTAAAAGTTATCATAACAACAGGCAAAAGCAGCCATTCCAGCCCAAAGAGCAAATATTTTCTTTTCGTAAGTTTAACCTTTATGGAATGAGGAGAAAGCAAAAGAATACTTAAACCGGCCGAACTAATTAAACCGAACATTGCCATAAATAAAACAGTTCTGACAAAGATGGGCAGATTATAAGCGAGAAGTGTCTGGGTAAATTCCTGGCCTCCCAATATCAAAGGCAGCCAGCCCAATAAAAATATAATAAAGGAATTCGTTGACCAGGACCAGTAGCCCTCTAATGTGACGGCTCCAAAATAAATTTTTTTAGCCAGAGAAATTTTTTTATTCTTGAAAAATCCAAATAAAAGATAAGTAACATTTTCTACCCCGTAAGCCCATCTTCTTTGCTGTTTATAAACGTTTTTTAGGGTTTTCCAAAGGCTTGGGGCGACATTGGCGTCCATAGAAACAGGATAATACAAAGGGATGGTTCTATAATCCCCGTCATATTTCAAAAAGCTTTGCCAGAAGATTCTTGAATCGTCAGAAACAACATTGGTCTGACGGAAATCAACCTCAACAAGGGCATTGAAGCTCATGGAATGAGAAGAGAAAGTACGAAGTTTTTCTAATCTTTCCTGGCATGTCATTTGCCAAAAAGTTGAAGAAAAAGAAAAAATCCGGGAGACCGAAGGAGCTTCCCAGATATTGTTTAAAAAAATCGGGATTGGTTGAAAACTGCTTCGCAAAGGTTTTGCCGCGGTTAAATAATGATAAGTAAGGCAGCTAAAATATTTTGGAGAGAGAATTGTGTCTATATCAAAAGAAGAAACAATAATTCGTTCGTAAGGAATAGACATTTTATCAATAATTTCTTTGCCTTTTCTTGAAGCCCATGCGTCATTTGAACCCTTGCCCATGATTTCTCCTGTTAAATTACAAGGATGAATAGTAATTAAGAATTTGAAGAATTTGCTTCCAAATTTTTTCTCTATTTGTCTGGCTGTTTTTTGAGCTTGTCTGCCGGCTTTTTCCTCAAGAGCCAGAATAACAATCATTTTGTCCTTGGGATAATCAGTTTTTACAAGGTTTTGAAATGTCTCTTGAACGATTTCCAGAGGTTCTTTATACATCGGCAGAATAATTAAGTGATAAATTTCTTGCCAGTTTTTAATTCCTAATTGGTTGCTGATTACTGCTTGTTCCGCAGTATGCGAGGATAATTGATTTAATTTCTCCAGCCAATCAGTTTTTTCATGCTCCCTCATTTTTTTATACCCGGCGCGAAGAAGAAAAGAAAAATAAATTGTCCTGAACAGCCAGTAAAGAACAAAAAAAAATAATAAAAACAGCGGTAAAACACGGTTTCAGCCAGGAGAGAATAACAAGTCCGATTAAGGTTCCCCAGCTGAGGGCCCCGGGAAAAATTTCCAAAAATCTAAAAAGCGCCCTGTCTTTCGCGTTTTTTAAATCAGACGCCTTGCCAATTTTGAGATAGTATTTCTCCATTGTAGCGACCCCACGGGGAGTCGAACCCCGGTTTTCAGGATGAAAACCTGATGTCCTGACCACTAGACGATGGGGTCAAAATAATCATTTATCATTAATCACTAATCGTTGATTATTTGTTATTATAGAGGAAAAATTGAAGAAAAGCAACTTAAATGGTAAAATGACAGCAATGAAAATTCTAGCTATTGAAACATCATGCGATGATACCTGCGTTGCCGTGGTTGAGAGAGATAAGAAGTTAAATTTTAGAATTTTAGCGAATGTGATTTCTTCGCAGGTAAAACTTCATGCTAAATACGGAGGGATTTATCCTTTTTTGGCAAAAAGAGAACATCAGAAAAATCTGCCGATTGTTTTCAAGAAAGCGCTAAAACAAGCCCGGAATCCCAAAATTGACGCGATTGCTGTAACCAATGGTCCCGGATTGGAGCCGTGTTTGTGGACAGGGGTAAATTTCGCCAAAAAATTATCTCGTCAAAGAAATTTGCCAATAATTCCAGTAAATCACATTGAGGCGCATATCCTCGTTAATTTTTTAACTACAAACTACAAACTACAAACTACAAACTATTTATTTCCAGCGGTTTGTTTGGTTGTTTCTGGCGGGCACACGCAATTGATTTTAATGCGAGGGATTGGCAAATACAAAATTTTAGGCGAAACCCGGGATGACGCCGCGGGCGAGTGTCTGGACAAGGCGGCCCGGATTTTAGGATTAGAATACCCCGGCGGACCGGCCATTGCCGAGCAGGCTCGGCAATGGAAATTTCAAATTCACCCTGTTAAATGCCGCTTTGCGGCAATTTCGCCAAAGGCGAAATTATTTAACAGGGCAAAGCTTCCCAGACCTATGATGTATTCCAAGGACTATGATTTTAGTTTTTCAGGGCTGAAAACAGCGGTCTTGTATAAAGTGAAAAGCGAAAAGCGAAAAGCGAAAAATATAAAATATATTCGGGAGATGTGCGTTGAAATCCAACAGGCAGTAATTGATGTTTTGCTTAAAAAAACCATAAAAGCCGCCCGAGATTATGGGGCGAGGACAATTATCCTTGGCGGTGGCGTTACCGCAAACAAGGAATTGCAAAAGCAATTTCAGCAAAGAATTAAAAAAGAAATTCCTGATTCCTTATTTTTGATTCCTTATTCCAGGTTTTGCACTGATAACGCCGCCATGGTCGGCGTTACGGCTTGTTTTCATCGCAAAAAAATTAAAAACTGGAAAGATATTGAAGTTGATGCTAATCTAAGAATAGATGGAATTATCTAAAACTTACAATCCAAAACAAGTTGAAAACAGAATTTATCGCTTTTGGGAAAAAAGCGGTTATTTTAATCCTGATAAACTTCCAAAACGGCATAAAAAACCCTATTGTATTGTTATTCCCCTTCCCAATATTACAGGCGCGCTTCATATGGGGCACGCCTTAAACGCCACAATTCAGGACATTTTAATTCGCTGGAAACGGCTTCAGGGATACAAAACGCTTTTGGTTCCGGGTATTGACCACGCCGGAATCGTGGCTCAATATGTCGTTGAAAAAGAACTAAAAAAACAGGGCTTGACCCGTTTTGACCTTGGCAGGGAAAAATTTATTGAAAAAATTTGGGAATGGAAAGAAAAATACGGAAATATTATCCTGGACCAGCTTAAAAAAATGGGAAGTTCCTGTGATTGGTCAAGAACCAGATTTACTTTAGACAAAGAATATACAGAAGCGGTAAAAAAGGCATTTTTATATTATTACAAAAAACACTGGATTTATAGAGGGAAGAGAGTGGTTAACTGGTGTGTGAGATGCCGAACAAGCTTGTCTGATTTAGAAATAGAATATAAGGAAGAAAAAGGGCATTTGTGGTATATTCGTTATCCTTTATCTAAAACCTATCACCTGAAAACTAAAACCTATATTGTGGTGGCGACAACACGGCCCGAAACCATGCTCGGCGATACAGCGGTGGCTGTAAATCCAAATGATAAAAGATATAAAAAATTAGTTGGGCAGAAAGTTGTTTTACCATTATCGCGCCGAGAAATTCCCATTATTGCCGACCGGATAGTAGACCCGAAATTCGGGACAGGCGCGGTAAAGGTGACTCCCAGCCACGACCTGACTGATTATGAAATCAGTTTGCGGCAAGGATTAAAAAGTATTCAGGTGATAGACGAAACAGGCAGATTAAATGAACAAGCGCCCCGGACATATCAGGGATTAAAAGTAACAGACGCCCGGGAAAAAATAATCCAGGATTTGGAAAATCTCGGTTTTATGGAGAAAATTGAAGATTATATCCATCAAATTCCTAAATGCTACAGATGCGGAAAAACTTTGGAATTAATTCCTTCTCAGCAATGGTTTTTGAAAACGGATAAATTGGCAAAATTAGCGATTAAAGCGGTAAAAACCAATAAAGTAAGATTTCATCCGAAAAAATGGGAAAAAGTTTATTTTAAATGGTTAAAGAATGTGAGGGATTGGTGTATTTCTCGCCAAATCTGGTGGGGGCACAGAATTCCCTTAAAAGGCGAGATAGATGTTTTGGATACCTGGTTTTCGTCAGCGCTTTGGCCGTTTGCCTGTCTTGGCTGGCCCAAAAAAACAAAAGATTTGAAAACCTTTTATCCTACTAATGTTTTAAGCACTGCCAGGGATATTATTAATCTTTGGGTGGGGAGAATGATTTTTTCCGGCGCGGAATTTATGAAAAAAGAACCGTTTCAAGATGTTTATATCCACGCCACGGTATTGAATAAGGAAGGAAAAAGAATGTCAAAATCATTGGGCACGGGCATAGATCCGATAGATCTCATTGAAAAATATGGGACAGACGCTACACGATTTGGAATAATCTGGCAGGCGACCGGTAGCCAGGATATTCGGTTTGTGGAAGACAATATCAAGATGGGAAAGAAGTTTTGCAATAAAGTGTGGAACGCCTCTCGGTTTGTCTTGGGACAAACCGAGAGCGCAAAGCGCAAAGCGCAAAGCGCAAAGCCACAACTTAAAACTCAAAACTTGACTAACGCTGATAAGAAAATTTTGAAGGCGTTAGACAAAACAATCAAGTCAGTGGATAAGGATTTGGAAAAATTTCAATTTGGCCGAGTAGCGCGAGAACTTTATGGTTTTTTTTGGCGCGATTTCTGCGATGTCTACATTGAAGAAACGAAAAAGCAGGATAGCAAAGAAACCCAAAAAATTCTTTTTTATGTTCTTCTCAGCTCCTTGGAACTTTTACACCCGTTTATGCCGTTTATTACCGAAGAAATCTATCAAAAATTACCAGTAAAAAACAAAAAGAAATGTTTAATGGTTGAAGATTGGCCGGTTTTGAAAAACTAAAAACTAAAAACTAAAAACTAAAAACTAAAAACTATAGATAATGGCCTACTTAATTTATGTTATTTCCGGGGTTATCCCGAGCGCTATCTGGCTTTTATTCTATCTCCGCAAGGACGCGCATCCAGAATCAAACTGGATGATTTTGAAAATCTTTTTTTGGGGGATATTAATTACTATGCCGGTCGCCTTGATAGAATTAGGAATTTTAGGAGAGCTGAATAAATTGCCTCTTTATTTTTCGCCGCTACTCGTTTCAATTTTATATTGGTTTTTAGGCGTGGCTTTTGTGGAAGAAATTTTTAAATATTTAGTGATAAAAGGCAAGGTAATAATGAATTCAGAGTTTGATGAGCCGTCAGACGTGATGCTTTATATGATTATTGTAGCTTTGGGTTTCGCCGCCCTGGAGAATATTTTGGTTTTATTTCCTTGGAGTTCTCCGTTTCTCTTTCTTGAGACCTCTTTGCTCTGCGCTTCGCGGTTTATCGGAGCAACCTTTTTGCACGCTCTTTGTTCGGGCGCGCTGGGTTATTTTTTAGCTCTTTCTTTTTTTGAAACGAAAAAGCGAATTCGGCTCACAATGATTGGGCTGGGGATAGCCGTGTTCTTGCATGGATTGTATGATTTTTCTATAATGAGAGTAGAGGGAGGATTAAAATTCGCAATACCGATTATCATCTTAATCTCGCTGGCTCTTTTTGTCTCTTACGGTTTCAAGAATTTGAAAACAATAAAAAGTACCTGCCAGCTTAAATAATTTTCAATTTTCAATGAATTTTCAATTCTTTAATTTTCAATTAGAAATTAGAAATTAGAAATTAGAAATTTTATCAATATTATGTCTTTCTTAAATAAATTAAAAAAGAATACAAACAATAAAGAGAAAGAAGTTCAAGAGACAGAGCGGCCCCTGAAACAAACAAGCCCCAGCACCAAACGAGAAACTTGTTATGGCGCGGGGACAAGCGAGGGAGAATTATCAATTGATGTTTATGAAACAGAGGAAAGTTTGGTGGTCCAGTCCTTTATTGCCGGCGTTAAGGCGAAAGATTTAGATATTTCTATTGAAAATGGCGTGTTGACCATAAGGGGCGGCAGAAAAAAGCCGGCTGAAAACGAAGAGAGCAAGTATTTTTACCGGGAATGCTTTTGGGGGCTTTTTTCCAGGCAGCTTATTTTGCCTGAAGAAGTTGACGCGTCCAAAATTGAGGCAAAAGTGAAAGATGGCGTTTTGACCTTGACCATACCCAAAATCAAAAAGAAAAAAAATCAAAAAATCGTTATAAAAGACGAAGAATAAAATAGACGAAAAACAAAATATCCATTACAAAATCTCGCGATCGCGAGATTTTGTAATGGATATTTTGAATTACTGATTATCCCGATATTGGTAAATTGTTGCCTCATTATTGCCATAGACCTTTTTTAGATATTCTTTTTCCCCTGGGCTGAACAAGGCCTGATTTTTTTCCTCTTCTGCGAAATATAGATAATCAATTCCGTTTTCTTTCAAAAAAAATATTTTTTCGGCGTCATTGCTTTTTTTAAAAAAGCGTTCTATCCCCTCCTTTTTTTTTGAGGATTGGGCGGTTTGGTGCAGGTGGCCTAAATAAACTTGTCTTAGGGAAATAGCGGCTATTAAGTTGCCATTTTCAAGTGAAGAAAGGATTGCGCTTTCTTCGGGAGTATTATTTTTGAGCCACAACATTGCTTTCTGCTCTTCTTTTTTAAGATAAATCCGAGAGTTGTCCTTTAGATATAAAGACAAATCATTAAGCAGAATTGTTAAGTTGGAACCGAAAAAACAGATAAGAAAAAGCCAAAGAAAGAAAATTTTGCGAAGGAGATTGTCTTTGGAAAAGAAATATTTCCGGAAAATAGGTTTTTCTTTTAAGTAATCTTTTAAAAAAAACAAACCAAAAACAGCTAAAATCACCAAAGGTATTTGTAAGCCCTCAAGAAGCCGTCTCTGAAAAGCAAAAGGGAAATAAATTAAGAAGAATTGAATTCCAAGCCAGGAAAGCAAAAAAATGTCTTTTTGGCTTTTTACTTTTTTGATGATTAAGATATAGGCGCCTATTAAAGCAAAAATAGATAAGAAGCCATAGCCAAGTAAAACCATCAAAAGAGAGGGAGTAAGACAGATGTTTTGAAAGAAATGCTGCTGCCGAACCCAGAAATTTTGAAGAAGCCAAAAATGGTAAAAAACAGCCGGCAAGGCAAAAAGCAGCAGAATAAAATAATATTTCAAGTAATTGAAATTTATCTTTTTTTCTTTGAGGAAACAGATAATAATAAAAACCAAGAGGACGCCAAAGATTGTTGGCAGGTGGTAGGGGTGGAATAAAGAAAGGAATAAAACGCAAAAACCCGCCGCCAAACTGTAGACGGGGCGGTATCTTTCAAAGGATAAAAGGGAGAGCAGGAAAATTAAAATAATTAAAGTCAAAGAGACAATAAAGTGGGGAGAGTTATAACAGCTTAAAAAGAAGAAGGCTTCTGGCACCCAAAGATCCGTTGGTATTTCCGGGAAATTTTTTAAAGAAAAACCATAAAGCCATCCCATGCCCGAAGAAAATAATAAAAAGATAAAACAAATTTTCCGCTTGATTTTTTCCTGAAAAAAGAAAGCGATTAGATAATAAGCGGCAACAAGGAGAATCGGGATTAATAAAAATCGGCTTATTTGATAAGCTAAGAAACTGGAAAGAGAAAAAATTTTGGCGAAAAGTCCGATTATTAGCCAAAAGGGGTCAAAGATGAAATAAGAGTGGGGCTCGGAAGTAAAAAAATTTTTGAAGAGATAATGGCCGCTTTTGACTTGCTCAATTGAAGAATAATAAACCGACAGGTCCGGAGAGTTGAGCGTTTGCCTGCCTAAAAAGACGCTGTCCGAAGGGGTCGCTATTTGCCCTATAATAATTGGCAGAAAAGTTAGTAAAATAAGGATTACTCCCATTAAACCAACAAATTTCCATTCCTGAAAAGCAATTTTAATCATTATTTTGTCGTTTTAAAATAATAGCTGTTTCATCTTCATAAATGATTTTCCAGCCCAAATTCATTAGTTCTTGATAGATATTGTTACGAGGAGGTTCAAGTCCGAAAAATTTAGACAGCCATTTATGTTCTGTCAAGAATCGCGAGAGATTATTGTTTGTTTTTAATCCGCGTTTTTTCTCGGCTTCTGTTTTTTTATTTTTGTCTAAAAGCGCTATTTGAATTTCATATTTTTCTAAAAGTTCTTGAAAATTTTCTTCGGCATCCATAATTTTGACGTAGTCGTTGAAGACGAACTGTGTATTTTGCCGCCAACTTGGCATCCTGCCGTCAATAAAGAGTTTTCTTTCCGGTAATTGCCAAATTAGATAGCCGCCCCAGGCATATTCATTTAATAAATTTTCTGAAAGAGGCAGGGTTTTTAAAAAACACAGGGCTTTTTCCGGGTAGACAAGAGAGCAGTTTTCATTTTGCGGGATAGAATACCAGACAACGGCTAAAATTCCAAGAAGAATACAAAAGATAAGACATTTTTTAAATCCTTTGAATAAGGATTTAAGAGCCGCCGGGTCAGCCGCTTTCCATAAGTAAAAAATCAGCTCAGCGAAGATTGGGATAGATAATATAACAAAAATAAAAAAATGCCGTTGATTAGACAATGCAAAAAGAAAAAATACCAGCAGGAGAATAGAATAAGTAAAATCTATTTTTTTCCGAAAAACAAGGAAGAGCCCCCAAAATAAACTTATATATGAAATTATAAGAACAGGCAAAGAACCGCCTAAGAATAAGGGCAGCCATTCAGCAATATGAAATCTTAGAAATGAATCTCCAATTGTTCGAAAAACCTCCTCATAAATTCGCAAACCATATGGATTAATGAAGGTGGCCAAAAACGAAAGAATCAAGAGGGCGAACAAAATTGAAATTTGTCTCCATGAATGTTCTTGAAAATTTTGTTGTTTTAAAAAATGCCAGGAGATAATTTTTTTAGAGAAATTGGATTTTTTGAAAAGTTCTAAAATTAATATCAGGGCTAAAAGAAAAAGGCCGGCCAAAAAGCCGCCATGAAGGTTAACCCAGATAATAAACAAGACAGGGCAGAGATAAATTAATCGCGAGCCGGAATCTAAGAATTCTCTTAAAATTTTCCACAAAATGGCGATAAACAAGATGGTTAAGAGTTGAGGACGGATACCAAGGAAACCCAAACAGGCCCAATAACCAAGTAAAACAGGCAGGAAAAAATACCAGAGAGACCGCGTTTTTATCAGAAGAACAAAAGCCAAACTGGTTAGAATTAAAAAGAACAATAAAACGGCTTGAATGCCCAAAAGAGAATGAATTTTGTAAATTACTATATCAGTGAGCCATTCATGGTCAATCCAGGGGAAATTCGGCATAGTATAAGAATACCAATCTATTTTTGGAACTCCTCTTTCTAAAATTAAAGAGCCGGTCCGTAAATGCCAGCCGAAATCCGGGTCAAGCGTTTTGGAACTCGCAAAATAGCCGAGACCGATTAAAATAAAAAACAAAAAAATAATACCGAGGATATTTCGTTTATTCATATGTGCCGAGGGAGAGATTTGAACTCTCATGTCTTGCGACACATGGTCCTAAACCATGCGCGTCTGCCAATTCCGCCACCTCGGCATTTTATTCTATTTTATCTTTTTCATATAAAAAATCAATCCCGCTAAAAACGGGATTGATTTTTTACAGAAGTTTTAATTTAATGTTCGTTTTCCAGAAATTATACTCCCAACATTTTTTGAACCAATGTTACTAATCCTCTTGCCATAACCGCAACTGCCACTCCGATCAACGCGTACATAATAGAATTGTGCGCGGTTTTGATTTTTTCCGGGTCCCCGCTGGCAGTGATATAAGTGAAAGCGCCAAAAATCATAAACATTGCCGCAACCACCAATATAAGGCCGAATGCCCAGTTCGTTACATTATTAAGCGCGGTTGTTATATTTACGTTGGGAGCCGTGCTAACGGCCAATCCTATTGCCGGCATTGCCAGAAAACCGGTTAAAAGCATTGCTGCTAAAATTTTTTTCATAATGAATTTTTACCCTGTTAAATGCCGCTTTGCGGCAATTTCGCCAAAGACGAAATTATTTAACAGGGTGAATTTTTTAGAATTCGACCTTTTTTAATTTTACATTGTTATTTTACACTTTACACTTTATACTTCTTTTATCCTCCCAGCACATCTTGTATTACTTTGATGATTCCTTTAGCCAGTATCACAATGGCTAAGCCAACCAAGGTGTACCAAATCATGGTTTGAGCGGTCTGGATTTTCTTGGGGTCGCCCGCGGCAGTGATGAAGAAAAATCCCGCGATAATGAACATCAACGGCGCAAAAGCCAAAGCAAAAATAAATATGAAAGTAATGATATTATCAATCAATTCCTCAAAAGTATCCGCTATAAGAGGATTTTCAATACAAACCGCGCCCGGAGGGCAAGTTCCATTAGCGTTGCTATCTGCCGGAGCAAAAACAGCTATTCCCATTATTAATATTAAAAAAATGTATAAAAATTTTTTGTTCATTGTATTTATAATTTTAACACTTTTTTTATTCTTTTTCAAATACCAGACCGTAATGGTATTTGCCAGCAACAAATTCTTTGTCTATTTTCAAGCCAGCGCCCCGGGCGATTTTTTTGATTTCTTCAACAGAAACTCTTCCGCTTTCGGGCCCGAAAAGCGCGTCTTTTCGCCAGTCAACCACCAGGACTTTGCCTCTGTCTTTCAGAACTCTTTTTGCTTCCTCAAAAACAATTTTTTTATCCTCGCATTCAAACAAGAGATTTGTGATTAAAACCAAATTTACAGAAGCCATTTCTAATTTTGAGCCATTTTCTTTCTCTATATTAGAACAAATTGTTTCAACATTCAAAAGATTTTCTGTTTGCGCTTTGCTTTTCAACGCTGACAATGGCTGTTCCAATATATCAATTGCAAATACCTTGCCGTGTTCCAATCTTTTAGCCAAAGGCAAAACCCAGTTGCCGGAACCGCAGCCAAAATCAACAGCAGACATATCTTTCCGCAGTTCAAGTTCGTCTAAGCTTTTTTCTATATTTAAGAATCCTTCCATATAAATTATAAAATTTCGTTAGATGCACGCGATAGACGCTACCTTGTCTCCCGGGTCCAGCCGCATAATTCTTACTCCCTGGGTTGCTCTTCCTAATTTCGGGACAGACGCGAGCTTCAGCCTGATAACCTGGCCTTTGCGGGAAATAACGATTAAATCTTCTTCTTCCTTTTTTAAAATCCGCGAAGCAACCAAGTTTCCGGTTTTAGAAACAATCCGGGCAGTTTTAATTCCGGTTCCTCCCCTGCCCTGAACCCGATACTCTTTCAAATCACTTCTCTTCCCATACCCATTTTCCGCCACCACCAATAAATAATTTTTTTCTAATTTTTGTCCCTCTTCCTTTTTTTGAAAAGGAAGAGAGATGATGTCCATTCCGATTACCTTGTCTTCTTTTTTCAGCCGTATTCCTATATTGCCGGCGGCGCTTCTTCCCATTGGCCTGAGCGCCTTTTCATCAAACCGAATTGACTGTCCTTTTTTAGTCGCTAAAATTATTTCATCGCCTTCCTTGGCGGATTTAACGCTTTTCAGCAAATCTTGTTTTTTGAGATTTATGGCAATCAGCCCTGTTCGCCGCACATTTTTAAATTCTTCCAAAACGGTTTTCTTTATTATACCATTGTTAGTGGCCATTACTAAATAGTTTTTCCCCAGAGATTTGTCGTCCCTGCTTAACGGTATCAGCGCGAGAACCTTTTCCTCGGAAGAAATTTCCAAGAAATTAAGAAGACCCCTGCCCTTGGCGACGCGGCTTGCTTCCGGTATTTCATAAACCGGCGCCTGAAAGACCTTGCCGGAGTCGGTAAAAAACAACAAGTTGTCATGAGTGCGCGCGGCAAGAAAATGCTCCACAATGTCTTCGCCTATGGTTTTCATACCCAGCAGGCCCTTGCCGCCCCGTTTTTGTTTTTTATAGATTGCGGGATTGAGCCGTTTTATATATCCCCCCCTGGTTAAGGTGATAATGGTTTCTTCCTGAGGAATCAGGTCTTGTTCGGAGATTTCTCCAATTTTTTGAATATGGATTTTTGTTTTTCTTTCATCCCCGAATTTTTGTTTTAAGTCGCTCAGCTCTTTTTTTATTACCGCTTTTATTTTTTGAGGATTTTTTAAAAGTAATGAGAGCTCTTTAATGCGGACAAGAGTTTCTTTGAGTTCTTGCTCTATTTTTTTTCTTTCCAGTTGAGCCAAGGCAGAAAGTTTTGTTTCCAGAATAGCGTTTGCCTGGATTTGAGTAAGTTTGAATCGCTTGATTAAATTTTTCAGCGCTTCTTCCCTGTTAGCGGAATTTTTAATGGTTTTAATAACCGCGTCAATTTTTACCAGGCATATTCGCAGTCCTTTTAAAATATGCGCCCGTTGTTTGTTTTTTTCTAAATCGTATTTCGTTCTCCGCCGGATAACTTCTTGCCGGTGAGAAAGATAATAACTCAAAAGTTCGGCAAGAGATAAAACCCGGGGCTGGATTCCGTCCACCAAAGCAAGGGTATTGAGGTGAAAAGTTTTTTGAAGGTCGGTAAATTTATACAAGCGATTAAGGATTTTTTGAGGATAAGCGTCTTTTTGGAGGTCAATGGCAATTCGCATTCCGTCTTTATCTGATTCGTCCCTGATGTCTTTAATGCCAATAATTTTTTTCTCCTGCACCAGACGGGCGAGTTGTTCTACCAGCCCCGACTTCTGGGTTTGATAAGGAATTTCCGTGATAAGGATTTGTCTTTTGTCGGTTTTTGTTTCAACTACCTCGGTTTTGCCTCTGGTTACTATGGGTCCCTTGCCAACCGAATAAGCAGCGATAATCTCTTTTTGGTTAAAAATCTCGCCGCCTGTCGGAAAGTCCGGACCTTTAATAAACTGAAAGAGGTCCTCGGTATTTGCTTTGGGTTTGTCAATTAGATAAATAGCCGCGTCGCAGACCTCTCTCAAATTATGGGGAGGAATATTGGTAGCCATACCAACCGCGATTCCCAAGCTTCCGTTCAATAATAATTGGGGAAAGGGAGAAGGAAGGACAACCGGCTCTTTTCTTGTTTTGTCATAGTTGTCTTTAAAATTAACAGTATTTTTACTGATGTCTCTGAGTGTTTCCTCGCCGATTTTAGAGAGTTTGCATTCTGTGTATCTTTGCGCGGCCGGCGGGTCTCCGTCAATTGAGCCGAAATTGCCCTGGCCCTTGATTAAAGGGTATCGCAAAGAGAAATTCTGAGCCATGCGGACCAGAGAATCATATACAGCGATGTCGCCGTGAGGATGGTACCTCGCGAGTGTTGTTCCGGTGACCGAGGCGGATTTCCGGAATTTAGCCGTCGGGATTAGTCCGTCTTCATGCATTGTGTACAAAATTCTCCGGTGGACCGGTTTCAAGCCGTCGCGGACATCGGGCAGGGCGCGGGAAACAATCACCGACATAGCATAGTCAATATAGGATTCTTTCATTTCCTCGGTGATTTCCCTGGGCTTGATGTAGCCGATTTCCGATTTGTTTGTTTTTTGAGATTTTTTAGGCATATAGGACTTATCGGTCTGATAGGATAATTATTTCCATTTTTTGCGGCAGGTCTTTTTTCTTAATGACTAATTTGTTCTGGGGTTCAATTGATTTTAGACCCATTGTTTTTAGAAATTTATCCATTTCTTTCGCGGATTTACAGCGTGTTGGAATCACTATTTTTGGCTCAACCTGATTGATAATTCTTTTTGCTTCCATTACGGGAATAATAAGAATATCAACATCGCCGATTTTTTCCAGTTGTTCAGCAATTAATTCTTTCTGGTCAAAGCCGCCAAGATAGCATAATTTGAGGTCTTCCGCCTCAATTGTATAAATAGCGATTTCTTTGTTTTCCTCGTCTTTAGCAAAAATTCCCCGGATAAAGACCTGCTTTATTTCGTATTCGCCAGGCCCGTTGATTAAGAATGGATTTCCGGACAGGGATTTAATGTCAACGGCTTTTTCGTTTTGCCGGCTGAGCAATAAAATATCCGCCTCTAATTTAGAGGTTTTTGATTTTAGAGCAAAGGGGTCAATAATAATATTAACTAACCCATTTTTTTTATCCTGGGTTGTGATATGAAATAATGATTGGTTATGCAAAGTAATACGCATGTTTTCTCATTCTATCATAAACCAAAACTATTGCCAAATTTTCCAATTTATGATAGGTTAGAGTTATTATGCTTATGGAAAAAAATGTTCACCCTGTTAAATCCTCCGCTAAAAGCAAAGAAATTCCGCCCGCAGCGGAATTGTTTAACAAGGTTCACCCTGTTAAACCCTCCGCTAAAAGCAAAGGAATTCCGCCAGAGGCGGAATTGTTTAACAGGGTAAAGCAAAATAATCTGTTTGGTTTTCCAAAGCTCGGCGATGTAGTGAGCGGCCGAATTATCGGAATAAAGGGGTCGGCTATTTTTATTGATTTGGGAGCCATTGGCGCGGGAATTATTTACGGCAGAGAATTTTACGAAGCAAAAAATTTTCTCAAAAGTTTAAAGTTGGGGAAAGAGATTTTTGCCAAGGTTTTGGATTTGGACAATGAAGAGGGCTATATTGAACTTTCCGTGAAGCAGGCCGAACGAGAACTGGCTTGGGAAACGTTGAGAAAAAAGAAAGAAAAGAACGAGAAGATTACGGTTAAAATTTTAGGAGCGAATAAGGGCGGGCTTTTGACAAAAGTAGCCAATATCTCCGGTTTTTTGCCGGTTTCTCAGCTTTCTTTTGAATATTATCCCAGGGTAGACGAAGGAGACAAGATTAAAATTGCCAGAGAACTTCAAAAACTTGTTGGCAAAGAATTGGAAGTTAAGATATTTGACGTTGACCAGGAACAAGAAAAACTTATTTTATCAGAAAAAGCCCAGAAGCTCTTTGAGCTTAAAAAAGGATTTAAAAACCTTAAGCCGGGCGTTATAGTGGAAGGAGAAATCACCGGAATTGTGGATTTCGGCGCTTTTATCAGGTTTTCGCCCCCAAAAGACCTCACAGGGCTTGATAAAAAAGCCGGGGCCCAAGAGATGCCAACCATTCCGATCCTGGAAGGGCTTATTCATATTTCTGAATTGGATTGGCGAATGATTGACGACCCGGGCAAGGTTGTAAAAATTGGCGAAAAAGTAAAAGCGAAAATCATTGAAATCGCCGACAGCCGAATTTCCTTGTCTTTAAGGGCGTTAAAAAAGAATCCCTGGGACCATATTGAAAAAAAATATAAAAAAGGCGATATAATAAAAGGAGTAGTGGCCAAATTTAATTCTTTTGGCGCTTTTGTCCGGCTTACTCCCGAAATTCAGGGTTTGGTTCATATTTCTGAATTTGGAACCGAGGCAAAGATGAAAAAGGCCTTGAATCTCGGCAAAAAATATGAATTTCAAATTTTGCAGATTGACCGGGAAAACCACAAAATAGCGCTCAAAATGAAAATGTCTAATTAACCTAATTAACCTAATTAACCTAATCAATACCCAATGTCCAATAACCAATGACCAAAAAATTAGACATTAGAAATTGGGATTTGGGATTTGATTAGAAATTAGAAATTAGAAATTAGAAATTTAAGGCATTTATGGATCTAAAGAATTTTACTTCTGCAATCGCTCAGATTGCCGAGGAAAAAGGAATAAGCGCGGAAAAAGTTATTGAAACCATTGAGCAGGCAATTGCAGCGGCTTACAAGAAAGAATACGGGCTGAGAGGCCAGAAAATCAAAGCAAAATTTAATTCTAAAACAGGCGAAATTAAATTTTGGCAGATAAAATTAGTAGTGGATGAAACAATGATTTATTCCGAAGAGGAGTTAGAGGCCTTGAAAGAGAAGTTTGTCCCTTCAACAGCCGGGCGAAAGAGACCCGGGCGAGAAGAGTTTTCCTCTGTTAAAGAGGTTTCATGCGTTGAAGAAGAGGCAAAGGTAAGATTTAATTCTGAGAGGCATATTATGCTTGAGGACGCAAAAAAAATAAATCCCAAGATTAAAACAGGAGAAGAGATGGAAACGGTTTTAGAGGCCAAAAGCGATTATGGCCGAATTGCCGCCCAGACCGCCAAACAAGTAATAATGCAGAGGATTAGAGAAGAAGAAAGGAATACTATTTATCAGGAGTACAAATCCAAAGAAGGGGAAATAATCTCTGGCATAGTTCAGCGGATAGAATCCGGAGCGGTTTTCATGGATATTGGCAGAACCATAGGAATTTTGCCGAGAGAAGAGCAAGTGCCCGGGGAGTTTTATAAACCGGGCGAGCGGCTTAAGGTTTATATTATTAAAGTGGAAGAAACCCCAAAGGGCCCAAGGATTTTTTTGTCCCGGGCTTATCCCAAAATAATTTCCAAACTTTTTGAATTAGAAGTCCCGGAAGTTGCCGCCGGCTCGGTTCAAATTAAATCCATTGCCAGAGAAGCAGGTTCCCGTTCTAAAATCGCAGTGAGTTCAGAGGTTGACGGCGTGGACCCCATTGGTTCTATGGTGGGACAGAGAGGAACCAGAGTCGGGGCCGTAATTCTGGAATTAGGGGGAGAAAAAATTGACATTGTTGAATGGTCCGAGAACCCGGAGGAATATATTACTAATAGTTTGGCTCCGGCTAAGATAATAGAAGTAAAAATTCAACCCAAAAATAAAGCCATGGCTATTATTCCCGAGGACCAGCTTTCTTTGGCTATTGGCAAAGAAGGCCAAAATGTCCGCTTAGCGGCAAAACTCACGGGCTGGAAGATTGACATCAGAAGTCCGGAAAAGGCAGAGGAAGAGGAAAAAGAAAAAAAGAAAACAGCCGGGAAAAAAGAGAAAAAAGAAAAAAAAGAGAAAAAACCAAGAAAGAAAAACCCTGTTAAATAATTTAACAAGGTTATGGTAAAATACCAAAGCCATAAACGGTCAAACAGAGAATAAAAGCCCTGAAAATAATTCCGGCAAAGAGAACCGGAAAAGCGCGCGGAATTTTCATCAACCGAGCCGCGATGATAGTGGCAGTCGGCAGGATAATAATCCAGGGTATAAAAGTAAGGGCCAAAGTGATTGTCTCCCCTTTTGAGAGCAGCCAATCGGTTAATCTTTTTTGGAATCTCCAATCAGGAATATTTTTTATCATTTCATCTGCCTCTTGTCTTGTAGCGGTGATAAAGATTTCCAGAGACCGCCATTTTCGCGAAATTTTCATCAATCTATAGTTCAGTCCGTAATAAATTAGAAACAGCCAAAAAATCCAATAGGAAATTAAAAGAAAAAAAGCAATCTCAAAAGTAACCCCTTTTTCTTCCCAAAAAATCACCGCGGGCCAAGCGTGTAAAAATATCATTATCAACAATCCTTCTATTATTTCCAGCAACATTTTTTCTCTCCTTTTTGTTCTATAATTTATTAAAGGTCTAAAACATATTTAACATAATTTTAATCAAAAAGCAACTATGAATTTAATTCCAACAGTTATAGAAAAAACCCAATACGGAGAAAGAGCGTATGACATTTATTCCCGGCTTTTAAAGGAGCGGATTGTTTTTCTGTCAGGGCCTATTCTTGATATTGTGGCAAATTCTGTTATTGCCCAGCTTTTGTTTTTATCCAGCGTTGACCCCAAGAAAGATATTCAGCTTTATATTAATACTCCCGGCGGTTCGGTAACAGCCGGTTTGGCGATTTACGACACAATACAGTATATTAAAGCGCCGGTTTCCACGGTTTGTATCGGCTTGGCCGGTTCAATGGGAGCCACTTTACTGGCTTCCGGCGCGCCAAAAAAGCGGTTTGCCCTGCCCAACGCCGAGGTTTTGCTTCACCAGGTTGCCGGCGGAATTTCCGGCGAGGCCGTGGAAATTGAGATTACGGCGAAACAGATTGTTAAGATAAAAGAGAAGTTGAACAGAATTTTAGCAAAACATACGGGACAGGCGTTTGAGAAAGTGGAGAAAGACACGGACCGGGATTTCTATTTGTCTGCGGAGGAAGCAAAAGAATACGGCATTATTGACGAAGTGATTAAGACAAAATAGCCGGCAACAGCTTGATTTTTGGTTATCCATAGGGATTTTTATTTTGAAATGCGGTATAATGAAGTAATATGGCAAAGCAAATTTCATACAAAATTATTCCTCTGTGTTTAGGCGTTCTGGCAGTTTCCTGTTTACTTGGTTACGTTGTCCTTGCCTGGACAGAGCCGTCTGTCGGTCCGCCAGGAGGTAATGTATCTGCGCCAATAAATATGGGGACAAATTATCAAGCCAAAGACGGGGATTTAGGTTTAAGAACCTTTTACACAGACGATATCAATGTCGGAGGAGCCATCCCTGATTTATATTCCGCGCACGGAAATCTGATTGTAAAGAACAGCAGCAACAAGGTTACCTTGGAAATAGACGGCAGCACAGGCAATATCACAATGTCCGGCGATTTGAATGTGAGCAAAGGAATTATCCTGGGCGGAGTAAAAAAAACAACATGGCCTTCAGCAGGAATTGGTTCTTGCGCTGATTGCGATTCAAGATTTGTTAATGTTGGCGGAGAAGAAAAGGTTATAACAGTTAGAGGGACAAATCCTACCTGTCCTTCAGGGTATGAGGCAGTTCTGCTGCATGAGAATGCTTCCTGCACGTGGAATTATTCAGGTTCTTACGGACGTATATGTTCATGCTCGTGTTCTGTAACTGGATGGATAACACCATTGGGTTGGAAGGGATCGTGCTCATGCAGCTGTAGGGCATGTCGTCCCTCCGATGGCTCCTGTCAAAGGGGTCTGGTCAGCGGAAGTTGCACGCTCACAGATTGGGACAAAGCAGTGTGCGCTAAGTTTTAAGGTGCAATAATGGATTAAGTTTATTTTTTTACCCCCGCGCCAAATTTTGGCGCGGGGGTTTACTTTTTCCAGGAAGTTTGCTATAATTAAAACGTAAAAACAATTTCAGATTTTGGTATTTTCACCCTATTAAATAATTTTGGCTTTGCCAAAATTGCCGCCAAAGCGGCATTTAACAGGGTAAACATTATGTTGGAGAATCATCAACTTCTTGAACAAAAATATGAATTTATTAATCCTACTTTTGGCGGGCTTGTTCGCCTTATCCCTGGGTTCGGTTTTAGGCTATTTTGCCCGTCAATCCATTGCTCAAAAACAAATCGGAACCTTAGAAGCCAAGATTCAAAAAAGAATACTTGAAGCAAAAGAAAAAACCGAGCAACTTGCAGCGGAAGCCAAAGAAAAAGCGTTTAAAATTATTGAGGCCGCGAAAAGCGAAGAGGACCAAAGGAGACGGCATCTTATCAAGACAGAACAATTTTTATTAAAAAAAGAAAATGTTCTGGAGAAAAAATTTGATAATTTAGAAGGAAAGGAAAAAGAGTTCAGGCGAAAAGTGGAACAGCTCAGGGAAGTGAAAGAATCAATAGAAACCCTTAAGAAGGAGTCCGTAAAAAATCTGGAAAGAATCAGCGGTTTGCCAAAAGAAGAAGCAAAAAAGGAGCTTTTATCAGCCGCGGAAAAAGAATATCAGCCGGCAATTTTGGAAAAAATCAGAAAATTGGAAAGAGAAGGTATGGAAAGATTTAAGGAAAAAGCCAAAGGAATAGTTGCTCTGGCAATTCAAAAATGCGCTATTTCTCAAGCCCAGGAATTTACCACCAGCACTGTTTCTTTGCCCAATGATGAAATTAAGGGAAGAATTATCGGGAAAGAGGGTCGGAATATCAGGACCTTGGAAAAATTAACCGGGGTGGAAATAGTGGTGGACGATACGCCCGAAGCGGTAACAATTTCCGGATTTGACCCTATCAGGCGGCATATTGCCAAGAAGGCGTTAGAAAAACTAATTCAAGACGGAAGAATTCAGCCGGGCAGGATTGAAGATATTGTTGCCAAAACGCAGGAAGAAATTGGTTCTCAAATAAAGGAAGCCGGAGAAACCGTTGTTTATGAAACCGGGGTGCTGGGACTTGACCCTAAAATTATTCAACTTTTGGGCAGGTTGCGGTTCAGGACCAGCTACGGCCAAAATGTCCTGCTTCATTCAATGGAAGTCGCTTATTTAGCCGAGGCGCTTGCTTTAGAAATCGGGGCGAATTCCCAACTCGCTAAAAAAGCCGGCTTGCTTCATGACATTGGAAAAGCCATTGACCACCAGATTCAGGGTTCTCATGTGGAGATTGGAATGAAAATTTTGGAGAAATTCGGCTGCGAAAAGGAGGTGATTGACGCTATGAAGTCCCATCATGAAGAGTATCCGTGCGAAAGTTTGGAAGCGGTTTTGGTTCAAGCCGCGGACGCTATTTCCGGAGCCAGACCCGGAGCGAGAAAAGACACTTTGGAAAATTATTTGAAGCGATTAACGGATTTAGAAGCAATCGCGACTCGTTTTTCCGGAGTGGATAAAGCGTACGCTATTCAGGCAGGTAGGGAAATCAGGGTCTTTGTCAGCCCAAAGGAAATTGACGATATGGGTTGTTATAGAACGGCCCGGGAAATCGCGGACAGGATTCAGGAAGAACTTAAATACCCGGGCGAAATTAAAGTCAATGTTATCAGGGAAAATAGAGTAATTGAGTACGCCAGGTAAATCTATGACCAAAGACGATTTAGTTCAATCTTTATCAAAAAAAACCGGTTTATCCAAGACACAATCCGCAGAGGCGTTGAATGTGGTTTTGGACGAAATTGCCAAGGCCTTATCGCAAAACAAAGAAGTGAGTTTGCCGGGTTTTGGGAAATTTAAAGTAAGTTTTAGGAAAGAAAGGCAGGGTAGAAATCCAAAAACAGGCGAAAAAATTACAATTTTGGCAAGAAAAGTTCCGCAATTCAAAGCCGGCAAAATTCTCAAAGACGCGGTCAAATAATTATTTATCATTGATCATTAAAAACAAAAAACTCCCCCGCTTTAAGCGGGAGAGTTTTTTTGTTGTATCAAACTATTTTGATTTTTTAAGTTTTTTTATTTTTGTCACCTCTCTAACTGTATTTGAGCCAATTTTGACCATTTTAACCGTTCGGTTAAAATGGTTATCCACATCTTGGCCGCTATTGATGCAAGCGCGAGCCGCTCTTGCGATAACTTCTTCTGCTTTTTGCCAATTTTCATAACCCAAAAGGGGCATCAATTCACGAGCGTTCCAATACTCAATTCCGTTTTCATCAATTTTTTTAATGCCCTCAAAATTTTTATGGGGAGCAGATGGTGTTATCTCATTAGTCATAAACTTATTTTACACATTAAAAAGAAAAATGGCAAATTTTTACCCTACCTCTCAACTCTTTATTCTTTCTCGTAAATTTTCGTTAATTCCTTTAAGATATTGTTTAATCTATGTCGTTCTTGACTTAATTCAAAATTTTCCGGAAAATGGTGCCGCGCAGTTTTTACAACACCAAAAAGCAACTTGATTTCCTCCTTAGAACAAGCTATTAGATAAGCTGTTTTGCCAGAACCCATAATAATTTCTTTTTTAAATTTCATAGATTTATTTTATCTTCCAACATAAACTTTTCCTTGAATTATTTTATTGGCTTGCCGATTATGATATATAGCCTCTCTTGCAAATAACTGTTTACATTTAGGACATCTTAAATCTCCTTTTGTATTATCTTTAATAATTCCATCTTTATAACATTTTATCAAATGTCCTTGCCCCTCTTTTCTGTATTTGTAAAGAAAAGTTTTGCATTTCATGCAATAAATTTTTATTACATAAACTTGAGAGTTTCTTTTTTCCATCAACTTTTTGTTTGTTGAGTATTAGAAACTAAATCCCAAT
>DAOVPY010000017.1 GCA_030628945.1 Candidatus Nealsoniibacteriota bacterium | reverse complement strand
GTAAAGACAATTGATTTGCGCGCCAAGCAGGCTTCCGGACTAATCGGATTTAAAAACGCCATGGTTAATTGGGAAATATCACTTTTGGCCCCAATGGACAACCAAAAAAGAATGCTCAAAATCAACGGCGAAAAACTAAATCTGAGCCAAGGTTTCGAAAACCTGCACTCCAAAATTTACCAAGAGCTTCTACGAGGCAGAGGCATGCCGATTGGAATCTGTAAGGATACAATTGACCTAATCGAAACGATTAAAACACCATAACGGGTACCAAGGAGGCAAAAATAGCCCTCCTTAAATTAAGGGAGGAGGAAAAAAACCCCCTCCTCCCTAACCTAAAATTTTTAAATAATCAAGCACAAATCAATAAAAAATAAACAAAAAATCTATGACAAAAGAAATATACGATAAGTTTTATAAAATACACGGGGCGAGCATACACACCGACCCCGAAAGATTTTTGGCAATTGCCAATCTTTGCAAAGGCCACGTTTTAGATCTTGCCTGCGGGACAGGCGATCTGGCTGATTTTTATAAAGGCGCCTACGTAGGAATGGATATTTCCCCGGAAGCAATAGACTTAGCGCGGGACAAAGGGCTTGAAAACACAAGCTTTATTGCTGTTGATGTGACAAAACAAAGCATAGGGGACGGCCACGGCTTTGATACAATAGTTATGGGACAATTTTTAGAGCATATAAAAAACGACGAAAAACTTTTTAACAACATCGCAAGAGTGTCAAAACCTAACGCGCGAATTATTATAACCGTCCCGAACGGCGACAGAGTTCCCGACCCGAATCATGTCAGAGAATTCACGGTTCCGGAATTAAGAAAAAGGTTTTCTTCGTTGGGAAAAGTCAAATTCCACGACTGGCCCGGGTTTAAAAAGAGAATCTTAATGACAATTGATTTGGGCCAAGAGAACGAAAAAAGGATTTCTTTGGTCCAAATCATCAAGAATGAAGAAAGAGGTTTAGAAGACGCGATTTTATCCTGTATTGATTTTGTTGACAATATTGTTATTTCTATTGATAGTAAAAGCGAGGACAAAAGCGAAAAGATAGCGAAAAGATACGCGGATATTTTAAAACATCACACTTGGGAAGACGATTTTGCGAAAACGCGAAACTTCGCGCAAGAGGGGGTTGACACAAAATGGATTTTATGCATAGACGGGCATGAATACGTGGAAAAACACGACGGATTAGATGAAGCATTAAAACAAGACGTGGACGGCTTAATGGTGAAAATCAACATGGAAGCCACGGACGCTTTTTATACTAACCGAATTTATAGAAATTATTGCAAATGGGAGTTTGCGATACACAACGCAATATCTACTCCAAAAATCGCAAAATACAAAGGGCTGACGATTAAACACAATATCTTAAAAGGGCAAAGCAAGAATTCCAGACGCATAAGAACGGAGCAAAGAAGCGAAATGATGCCGCGGCGCTTAAAAGAGGAATACAAAAAAGACAAGAATAATCTAAGAGTAATATTTTATTTGGCGAGGTGGCACTTTACGCAAAGAGAACCAAAAAAGGCGTTAAAATTATATAAAAAATATCTAAGAAAAGGCACAATCAAAGGCGAGATTTGGTATTGTTGCTGGGAGGCGGCTGTTTGCGCGAACGCTTTAGGAAAACACAGGCTAGCGCTTAAATTTCTGCGGAAAGCAAATGGAGTCGTGCCAAACAGGTGGGAAATTTCAAAACAAATGGGCTTAACTTACATATGTTTTGAACATTGGCAAATGGCAATAAATTTTTTAGTGGATAGCTTCAAAGTTAATCAAGGCGATTTTTCGCACTATCCGGAAAAAAAGAACGAAGCCGAAACTTGGGACCAAATCGGTTTTTGCTTTTTCCAACAAAAACAATACAACAAAGCAAAAATTTCGTGGGAGCAATCAATAAAGAATGATAAGGATAAAATTAGAATTAGATTAAATAAACAGAGAATTGAATTCATCGACAGAGGAATTAATTTTTGAAAATCAAATAAAAATTTAATCAAACATTAAAAAAATGAGCAAAAAAAGAGAATTAAAACCAAGCGAACAAATTAGAAAAATTATAGAAAGTAAGGGTGGAATAATAACCTCCCGACAAATAGCAGCTATTCTTGAATGGTTAGATATATATATAGAAAGATTAAAAAAAACGGACAAATAAAAAAAATTTACAAAATTCAGAAAAAGAGAATTAATCAATCAATTAAGAATATATGGCAGCGAATTATCCGGGGAGCGTATATTCCCCAAGAACAAAAGAAAATAAAGCAGGCGAGGTCTACAACGCGGCTAAAAAAACTATTGTCTTTTCCGAAGATGTGGTAAAATTAGACGAGGAAGTGGTGGCTGTTGAAAACGAACTTGGCTTAAATCCGAAAGGAACGAGCGCAAGCGTCATGGAAAAAATAAAAGGCATTCGTTCTTTGTCAGATATTATAAACGTTTTACTGGCAATCGGAGACGCGGCAAGCGGATTAACAAATTATGTCCGAATCAAATTAAACGGACAACTTCAATTTTACGGCACAGCAAGAATAATTAATCACGTTATTATGCCTGTTCAAAGATTCAAGCTGGCCGGAATAAAGGATCCTAGCTGGGGAAATGAGGGAGTGTTTATCACTTTAGATTTTGTCCACAACGCAGTCAAAGAAGCGTTTGCCCAAGGATACATCCCTTTCAGGTGGGACAGTGATACCGATGTTACAATTTTAATAGATTGGCTTTGCGACAATGACGCTAGAGGTGGAGATGTTGTCTGGGCGATTGAATATTTAGCGAGAAAAGATGACGAGGAGGTAGGCGCGGCCGGAGTCACTATTTCGCAAGCGTTCACAGGAGCAAACGCAGGACTGCTCCAAAGAAACATATTTACAACAAAAATACTAAAAGGCAATATTGAAGCGGACGACATAATTGGCATACGGGTTTATCGAGATACGGATGACGCAGGCGACACCTTAGTTGAAACAGCCCGATTTGTGTCTTTACACCTGCATTTTACGAGAAATAAAATAGGGCAACCTCTATAAAAAAATATGGCAGCGAATTATCCGGGGAGCGTATATTCCCCAAGAACAAAAGAAAATAAAGCAGGCGTTGTCTATGACTCCGCTAAAAAGACGATCGGCTACGCCGAAGATGTAGTAAAATTAGACGAGGAAGTGGTGGCAATAGAAACGGAATTGGGAACAAATCCTAAAGGCTCTTTCTCGGATGTTAAATCAAGATTAGCGGGCGGAAAACATAGAATCATAACCTTTATAATCGACGGCGGAGGCGCGGCAATTACAGCCGGAGAAAAAGGACACTTAGTCATACCGATAAAATTTGAAATCTTAGAAGCTACGCTTTTAGCTGACCAATCCGGCAGTATCGTGATTGATATTTGGAAAGACACTTACGCGAATTTTCCGCCAACTAACGCTGACTCAATCACCGCCGCCGCCCCTCCAACTATAACGGCGGCTATAAAAAGTAAAGACACAACCTTAACAGGTTGGTCCAAAACACTGCTTGCCGGTGATGTTTTAGCTTTCAATGTTGACAGTTGCGCCACCATTGAAAGAGTGACACTAACGCTTAAAATCAAACTAGCGCCTTAGAAATTTTATAGATCAATGTTAAAAAAAATCAAAAACCTATACCGATACCATAAGAATTATTTTAAATGGTTGTTTCGAAAAGACGAGATTGACTTTGACAAAAATCTAACAGTCAAAAACATAGTTAACGCTATTAAAAGCGGAAATATTTACGCAATGCGGAAAATAATGCCGAAGTTTAATCTTGGCAAACAACGGTTTTCACGCAAGCAATCATTTTTAATTCTTGCTGGAAGTTTTGTTTTTTGTATCGGACTGTCTTTATTTTTTGAAAGTTTTTTGCCAATGTTGTTGTTTGTAGGAACTATTGCCTACGGGTCAGAATACGTTTTTAATGCGGCGAGTAGTAGTTATACTTCCGTTGCGGCCTTGGATAGCACTCATTTTGTTGTTGCGTATGCAGACGACGGAAATTCATATTACGGGACAGCGATTATAGGGACGGTTACGGGCAACGCGATTGCCTACGGGTCAGAATACGTTTTTAATGCGGCAGGTATTTATCATACTTCCGTTGCGGCCTTGGATAGCACTCATTTTGTTGTTGCGTATACAGACGCCGGAAATTCAAATTACGGGACAGCGATTATAGGGACGGTTACG
>DAOVPY010000006.1 GCA_030628945.1 Candidatus Nealsoniibacteriota bacterium | reverse complement strand
GTTATAAAAAATCGCCGCATTCTTGGAAAAAATAGTGATGCCTCTTTCTTTCTCCAACTCATTGCTGTCCATTATGCATATTTGATTAGCCAAATCTTTTCCCAAATCGCTTTTGGACTGGCGCAGTAAAGCGTCCACAAGCGTGGTTTTTCCGTGGTCAACGTGAGAAATAATAGCGATATTTCTTATATTAATCTTATTCATAATGTTATCCAACAAAAATAAAATGTCGCGCAAAGTCTCGCGACATTATCCCGTATAATACTAAAAATACGTATTTTTGTCAACAAAAAACCGTCCCGCTGCAAGCGGGACGGTTTTTATTTGCCGTTATAAGCAGTTAATTACTCCATTTTCTGGAATTTATTTCTTAATGCTCGCTGAAATAGCCGCTTCAGCGCTTTTCTTAGCGATTTTTTTAATTCCCTCTTCGCCGAGTTCTTCTGGATCTATATCCATCTTTTTAATCGTATCTTGGACTATTCCCGCCACCATGTTTACCGCGTCAATCGTTTTGACTATCTCATCAATTTTTTCATTATCTCCTTCTTTTTTTAGATCTTTTACTACTTCTTCAACTGCCTCCTCGGTTATTTTTTTGTAATCAATATGGTCAGCCATAATTTTTAAGTTTTTATATGTTTTTATCTTTTTCTTCAATATCTTTTTTTCTTTTTTTAGATTTCCACCAAAAGAAAAAGCATAAAAGAACAATGGAAGCAAGAATGCCGCCTATACGATAGAATATTGTAGTCGCAATTTCATTCTCCATAAATTTATCTTGTTATGATTTTAGATTAACTTTGAGAAATGACGTAGATAATAGTACAGATAGCAATAACAATTATAACAATGATCGCTATCTTAAATCGCCATTTTAAATAGCCTTTTATCTCTTTTAGCTGAGAGTTTTTCTCTATTTGTTCTTCCATAATAAAACTTTTTAAACATTAATTATCAGATGACATCGACCTTTTATTAATTTTACCACATATTCTATTTTTTAAAAATAACTATGAGAAAATTTAGGTCTGGAACCCAATAACGCGGCTCTTTATATTAAAATCACAGCGCAAAAAATAAAGTTGACCCATTTTAAAACAATTACACACAACATCCTTACATTCTCAAGTTTGTAAGGATGTTATTTGTTGCGCATAATTTTTATTTTTCCTCAACTTCGACCTAAATTTTGATTATTTCTTTATGTGGGTCGGTCGGGGGAACCGAGCGCTAAGTGGCTGCGGGGCGTAGAGGCAGTCAGAACCTATTTTATCAAGAATCCGGGCTACTTCTACATCCCGGATTTAGCCTCAGCGCCTCAAAAATAATTTATCTACTATTACAAAAATTATATCATATTCTTGCCCAAAAACAAAAGCGGTGGGCTATTAGCTTACCGCTTTGCTTGTAAAACTCTATTAGACTGATAAAAACTCTCTACGGTTCTTGGATACCACCATTTTTCGATTTCCGGCTTCTCAATTAGATCTGGCCGGTGAAAAGGAACTCTGCCTGGAGATAAGGTTATACTCAAAGGATGTGTGCCCTTTTCCTGACGAATACGAATTATTTCTTCGCCTCGGAACCAAAGACCCAATCTAATAAGCGAACGCCTAATAGCAATATCCTGAATATGTGTTCTCGGTGTTTCTTGTTTGGTATAATCAAATCCTGACTCAACATTTGATGGTTCATCGTCGTACACGTTCAATGCTTCAGTAATGAGTTGATTGAGAATATCTGGATTATTCCGTAGAAACTCAAAGTAAGCATCCTCATATAAGGCGCAAACCCCGAGAAAATCAACAAATGTCTCCCCTACTTTCCATACCAAACGCCAATTACCTTTGCCATATTTCTTGTCCCATTTTTGATATTTCTCATTCCGATGTTTACCTAAATAATCTGGTCGTTCAACCGTTATCCATTCTTCTTTTTTCAATTTGCTATCCTCCTTTCTAAGATTTTGTTATTTTATCAGTTATTAAAGAAAAATCAAGGCCGATTACAAAAAACCGCCGAAATGGCGATTCTTTGGAGTTTCTCAAACCCGAATATGGTTCGATGTCCTAACGGGATACAGCGATTTTTTTCTCGAACCGTTTTCAAAATATGAGGCGCTTCGGTCGCTTAAACCGAGCGCTAAGTTGCTGCCATAGTCGATCTGAAACCCGCGTTTTAAGGGTAAATTAGGCGGGTTTTGGGAATTCCCAGTAATGCCCCTCGGTCGGGATTAAAAAAAAATAAACTAATAGCAAAATTTATAACTAATTGGTTTAATACAATTTCCCTTAAAAGTGGCGAAGCCAATTTTTAATTTAGAATGCTCGCTTTCGGGCATTGGATCTGGAAGGTTAACTTCGTAAGAAAAATCATTTTCAACGGGTTTCCCTGTAAGTGCTGAGACATACATTAGTTTGAAATAAAACGTAGCTTTATTTCCCTTACTAATCATTATTTTTACACCAAGTTCGGCGTCTGTGCCATATGCTACTGGTTCATCTAAGTATTGAGGTTCTTCTCGTTTTGTTGAAAAATCTGTACCATCTTTTATAATTTTTTCAAATCCTACAATTTGTCGATTAGTCTCTGGGGCATAAAAACGTAGGATTCTTGGGTTGTCCCCGAGAGAAAATATAAAAGATGGTGGGGTACTAGTACTATTATCTTTATTTTTAAGTTTATATCTTATTTCGATAGATTCAAAATTAGTCGGAATTAGGTTTTTATACCAAATATCAGGGGACAAAAAACTAGAAAGAGATCTTGGGCAATAAAAACCATCTTCGTCTGGTGAATCGTAATATTTTATTTTCCAACTATCTAACTTTTCTTCAAATAATCCACTATCACAAAAAGATTCTTTTTGAGGTTTTAAAAATGTTTCTTTCACTGGCTCAGAAACATTAGCTATATTTTTCGACCAAGACCACGACAAAACGTCAATGCTAAATAATGCCACAACAATTACAGCACATAAAAGAAACCCTACAATAAAAGACCATGGATTTTTCCAAGCATTTTTTATATCTTTTATTTCCATTGAAACTCTTCTATTAAATATATTCGCTGGCCTTTCGCTAAGAAAAATAAAATCAATTCTATTTATTTTAAAATATCACTTTTTTGATTGAGAAACAAGTTTATCAAATTAAAATAGGTTTTCCACAGTGCTATTGCTTGACACATAATTTTGTGCTATGGTGTAAATGGTGCTTGGAGGGCCTCGGCCCTGTCACGGCTATATCCAAGCTGTAACCAGGTACCACTAAAGAATACCGCGAAAAACGGTATTTTTTAGTTATTTAATAGTTTTCAATATCCCCACTGTGTAAAATTCTCTTGCTTGTCGCTTTATCAATACCCCAAAATGGAATTACGCTCCAAAAATGCTTTTCTCCGCCCAACACTTCTTTAATAATAACCTTTACCCTCGCGGTATCTAAGACCGCAATAAATTCATAATATGTTACATCTTTCATAACCTGCTCCCATCTGCTATTCGTCTTTTGGGCTTCAAATCTTTTTATTTGCCAAACACCTTGCAGAGTATGAGAGCGCTTTAAAACTTCCGGCACCAAACGAATAAGTTTCAATCTAGAATATTGATCTTTCCTTGGCCTGGCTTGCCTGTTTGATTTAAATTTTAAATGCTTCAATCCTTTTACATTAAAAGCAATTTTTTCTTTAAAATAAGGACAATTAACATCACCAATTGTTCTATAAAATTCTTCAGTCTCTTTTTTAACTCTCCAAAAATCTTCTTCATTTTTAAAATTAAATTTTCCCATATACTAACTAAAAATTTATTTTCTTAATTTTTTGTTTCATAGATTTTATTTTGAAAATTATTTTTGGGATTTAAAGTTTTCCACAGATGTGGGCTTTTATGTTCGGTAAATGTTCGGTATAATATAATAATACCATATGCTAACCAAAAAACAAAACCAAATACTGAAATATATAAAAAATTATATAAGAAAAAAAGATTACTCCCCCACTCTTGAAGAAGTGGGAAAGCATTTTAGATTAGCGAAATCCACTGTCCATCAACATATTGAAGCGTTAAAAACAAAAGGCTCTTTGAATAAACTTGATTACAAGGCGCGGTCAATAGAAATTTCTGACGAGCAAAAATCTTCCCCCCTAATAAACATTCCTCTGCTCGGAACCATTGCCGCCGGCGCGCCGATTGAAGCAATAGAAGCGCCGGAAAAAATTAAAGTGCAAAAAAACCTGCTTTCAAAATCAGGAGAACATTATGCCTTGCGGGTCCGGGGCGACAGTATGATTGACGAGGGAATTTTTGACAACGATACTGTTGTGCTCAGAAAACAATCCTTTGCTGAAAACGGAGAAACAGTGGTCGCTTTGATTAACGACAACGAGGTAACCTTAAAGAAAATTTACAAAGAAAAAAATGGATTCCGACTTCAACCGGCAAATCCAAGCATCAAACCAATTTTTACAAAAGAATTGATAGTTCAGGGAAAAGTTGTGAGCGTTATCAGAACTTTTGAAAAACTGAAAGAAAAAACAATAAAGAATAAAGAATTTAGCGATGACACCATTAAATACATCAAAGAAACGAATATAAAACATAGGAAATCTTTGGGCCAGTATTTCACGCCCAGATTTGTAAGAGAAGCGCTCCTCAATAAATTGCCTAACGCGCTAAAAAACCCGGAAGTTTTAGATCCAGGCTGCGGTACCGGAGAATTTTTAATTACCGCAAAAAAATATTTTAAAAATCCTAGATTATATGGTTGGGATATAGATAAAAAATTGGTCAATATATCCAAAAAATTAGTTCCGGAAGCAGACATTAAAGAGACGAACGCTCTATTAAATCAAGATTACAATAAGTATGATTTTGTTATCGGCAATCCGCCTTATTATGAATTCTCTTTGCCGGAAGCCATAAAAAAGAAATTCAGAAACGTAATAAACGGGCGGGTAAATATCTTTAGTTTATTTGTTTGCCAGGGAATAAATTGGTTAAAAGAGGGAGGTTATCTCGCATATGTTGTTCCACCATCTATGAATAACGGGGCTTATTTTCTGAAGTTAAGGAAATTTATAGTTGAGAATTCAAACATTGAGTATCTACATATTCTTAGAAATCCTAAAATTTTCAAAAATGCTCTGCAGTCAACAATGTTGCTTATCCTTAAAAAAGGCAAAAACAAAGGAAACTATCTGTTTAAGAAAAATGGTATTTTAATTTTTAGTGAAAATACGAAATATTTAGAAAAAGCATTCAAAAATAAACCAACCCTGTATGATCTTAATTACGAAGTAAAAACCGGAAGATTAATCTGGAATCAAAATAAACATCTTCTAACAAATAATTCAAAAAAAGGTATTCCGCTAATATGGGCGCGCAATATTACTTCTAAAGGGTTGAAATTCCCAATAATTAAAGAAGACAAGCCACAATATGTAAAAAGACATAATTTTGATATTGGGCCAGCCGTTGTAGTTAATAGAATTACCGGAACAGTTAAATCAATAAAATTAAAATCTGCCATTATTCCATTTGGAATGAAATTTATTGCCGAGAATCATGTAAATGTAATCTTCCCTCCATCCAGAAAAAAACAAATAAAAATGAAATTAGAAGATAATTTACCGAAAATAAATCTAACTATCAGAAATATCGCTAACCAATTATCTTCAAAAGAAAAATTAAAAGTTGTAGAAAATATTACCGGAAATACGCAAATCTCTAAAACAGAATTAGAGAAATTATTTCCAATTGATGTTAATTAGCGGTTAAGTCAAAAATATTAAGGCAAGGCGTCTTAATTCCTTGAGCAATATTTTTCCAATGAAAAACTATTTGCAATAATGGTTTAAAAGCCTTATTCTTTACTCCAATTATTTTACAATAAGTTAACTTTTCTGGAAAAATAATTTTGAAATTAGAATATTTTTTAAGTATTTTCCTAATTTTCTTCCCTGTGTCTTCCTGTTTAACTACAATTTTTCCTTTATGATAATTAGCATAATAGATAAAAAAATTCTGGATTTCCTGAAAGAAATCCCTTTTTTTTATTAAATTTTCTAATTCTTCTTTCCTGTGAATTCCCAATATAATCAAAACAAAAAACCTCTTAATAAATTCTTTTTGTTGTTTTTGATTGCTTAAGTAAGTTAAGTATTCTATTTTTTCTTTTCTATCTTTTTCTCGAATATCGCTAAGAATATTCTTAGCTTTTTTGTTTCTTTTTTTCGCTAAATCTCTTAAAAATCTTGCTTTTTCTTCCTTTCGTATTACTAAATTAGTTATCTTCAAAATTTTCTGAGGATAACGCTTATATCGATTTAAATAAGTATTAATCCATTTATCGTGTTTTTTCCCTTGGCGAAATTTACTCCAACTTTTAATTTTTCCAGTAAAAAGATAATTTTCCGTAAGAGCGTCTTGACTTATATTCGCTTTGGTTCCGATGCCTAATTTTGTATCACTCATTTTTATCTCAAGAAAAATTTCTTTGCTTTTACAAATAATCATTATATCTCCTGTGTTATCATAGCGATTGCCTAAATGATAAGATGAACTGATATTTAGAAAATCTTTTTTGATTCTTTTTGCAATAGAAAAAGCATGTTTAAACCAGCGATTCTTTTTATCAGAAGCAGTAAGTTTTTGAGAATTCAAAATTTTTACAATAATTTTTTCTGCTTCTTCAATTGAGTGTCTTTCATGTTTTCCCATATTTTCTACTTAAAATAAATTTTGCTGCCGGGCTTGGATTCGAACCAAGATAGACAGCTCCAAGGGCTGTTGTCCTACCATTAGACGACCCGGCAATGTTTTTTAGTTTTTAATTTTTAGTTTTTAGTTGTTAGTTGTTATTATCGGAGCTTAAGGATTCAATGATGGCTAATTCCAGAGGCAGTTGGGGAATGGACGCGTATTTCATTTTGTTTTCAGCGTCCAAAAATAATCTCAAAGTACGGTGCAGTTCCTCCTGGTCCAAGCCCTCTGCCTGGGCTTGAACTTTTTGTCGCGCTTCCAAAGTCAAACCGTTAAGAACCAAATCCGTCATTTCCGGATTTATTTTGAAAAGCAGAACCTGCCTTAAATAACGGGTTAAAGCCTTTGCGAACTGCTGGGGGTCCTGGCCTTTTTCAAGCGCCTGATTCAAAAAACTAATCGCCTTTCCCGAATTTTTTTCACAGAGCAAATCGCAAAATTGGCTCACCAAATTTATATCTGTTATTCCGAGCAAGTCCTTAATCGCTTCTGCTGTTATTTCTCTGTTTGCAGGGCCAATGGAAAAAGTAATTGCCTGGTCTAAAAAACCTTCAGCGTCCCGCAAAGCGCCGCCAGCGTTCAAGGCGAGCATTTCTAACGCGGATTTTTCAATTTTTATTTTTTCTTTTTTACAAATAAACTCTAATTTTTCCACAATTTCCGACAAGGTTAATTTTCTGAAGTCGTGTCGCTGGCACCTGGAAATAATTGTCGGAATCATCTTGTGAATCTCGGTAGTGGCTAAAATAAAAATAGCGTGCTTTGGCGGCTCTTCCAGGGTCTTTAACAAAGCGTTTGCCGCCTCCTTGGTTAATTGATGGCTTTCATCAATAATAAAAACCTTGTATCGCGACTTAGTCGGCGCGAAACGGATGCCATCGCGCAAATCCCTGATTTCGTCAATGCCCCGGTTTGAAGCCGCGTCAATTTCAATCAGGTCTATTGCCCTGGCTTGGCTGATTTCAACGCAGGAAGAACATTTATTGCAGGGCTCATATCCCTGGCGATGCTCGCAATTTACGGCTTTGGCTAAAAGCCGGGCAATGGTGGTCTTGCCCGAACCCCTGGGTCCGGAAAACAAATAAGCGTGGGAAACCATTTCCGCGACAATAGCGTTGGTCAGTGTCTGAACAACATGCTCCTGTCCCACAACCTCGGAAAAGGTTTGGGGCCGATATTTACGATAGAGAACTAAATTTTCCATGCGAGTGATAACGAGCTTTGCTTACTTCTTGAACACTATAAATTTATAACAAAGAAAATTCCAGACGCAGACGCAAAAGGTCGCAATAATTACTCCGACATTCGCCCAAAGCGCCTCTGACAACCCGAACTGCGGACTGATAAAATTAACAATGAGCGAGAAAATGCCAACATTTAATAAAAAACCAATTCCTGTTACCAAATAAAATTGAGAAAACTCTTTTGTCGCCACCTTTGTTTCTTTTTTCTTGAACGTCCAGAATTTATTCCAAAAATAAGAATTTACCACTCCGACGCTGAAAGACATAGCCTTAAAAATAGAAAGCGGCAGACCAATGGTAACGCCAAAACTCCACATCAAAAAATTAAAAATGCCCAAATCAATAAAAGTGTTCAGGGTGCCCGTGAGGGCAAACTTGTAAAACTGGAACAGGGTAAAAATTTTCCTGCCTATTATCCGCGCCGCGAAAAGCCCGAAAACCGCTAAGACCGGCAGAATAATCGGCGAAAATTTAATCAGTTCCGGAATTAAAACAACAAATCTGCCTGTTCCGAAATCCATGTCAAGGTTTTTGAAAATCGCGATAAAAAGCCAGGCGTCAATTTCAGCGATAATAACTGCTGCTAAAATATCTTTCTTCATTGTCATTCTATCATCTTACTGAAAATAAAATTACTTGACAACCCCCATTACAAACTAATCCGATCGGATTAGTTTGTAATGGATGAAACTCCTGTTCCCTTGAGATTTAGCAAATGAGATTTGGCAATATTGACTTTAAAAGATTTTTAAGTTAATAAAAATAAGATGTCCTTTAAAAACTTGAAAGAGGAAGAAAAATGAAATTAGGAAAATTTGAGATATACCCGGTTTTAGACGGATTTTTACGGATAGACGGCGGTACAATGTTTGGCAGAGCGCCGAAAGAAATCTGGAAAAAAAATAACCGCGCTGACAAAAAAAACAGAATCCTGCTTGCTCTCCGCTGCCTTCTGATCAAAACTAAAAACCATAATATCCTGATAGATACCGGGGTTGGAAACAAGCTTAAAGAAAAATTGTCTTTAAGGTTTGCGATAGACCGTAAAATTGATTTAAAGAAATCATTGGCTTTGCATGGCCTTGAACCGAAAGATATTGACATAGTAATAAACACCCATCTCCACTTTGACCACTGCGGAGGAAACACTGAAATAGAAAACGGAAAAATTGTTCCTGCTTTCCCTCAGGCAAAATACCTTATTCAAAAAGGAGAATGGCTCCATGCTTTTTCCGGAAATTCACTGGATAAAGCAAGCTATTTGGAAGAGAATTTTTTACCATTAAAAGATTATGGTTTGGTAAACTTTATTGAAGGCGATGTTAACGAAATAGAACCGGGAATTACTTTAATTAAGACGGGCGGCCACACTGAAGACCATCAAATTGTTAAAATTGAAGATGATGGAAAGGTTGTCTTTTATCTCGCGGATTTGGTCCCGACCGCTTCTCATCTGAATTATCCTTATATAATGGCTTTTGACCTTGAACCGCTGGAAACCCTAAGAAAGAAAATGGAACTCCTGCCGAAAATAGCAAAAAATCATTCCCTGATAATTTTTGAGCATGAACCCAAATTCAGCGCCGGCTTTATTGAAATTAAAAATACAAAAATCCAAATCAGCAAGGCATTTTTAAATCTCTAATCAAAGAAAGCGGCATCAGCCGCTTTTTTCCTTTCCCTCCCCTCTTGCCCGTCGCAAGATTGACAAATCCTGATATTTTAGTAACATATATTGAAGTACTTTGAAAACTTAAAGGGAAAAATACAAGGGAAAGAAAAATGGCAGAAAAAGACGAAGAGATTTTATTGGAAACGCCTTTGTTATTGGAAACTACCATCGGCGAATTACTGGATGAAAACGCGAGAAAATATCCGAATCAGGACGCGATAGTTTTTGTAGATAAAAATCTGCGATATACCTGGTCTGAATTAAAGCAAATCTGCGACATCATGGCAAAAGGTTTTATGGCGCTCGGAATAAAAAAGGGCGACCATATCGCTATCTGGGGCACCAATGTGCCGGAATGGCTGATTACGCAATTTGCCTCGGCAAAAATCGGAGCCGCGCTGGTAACTGTTAATCCGGAATTCAAATCTACAAGACAACTGGGTTATACCCTGAAGCAGTCTGACACAAAAACCCTGATTCTTGTAAAAAAGTTCAAAAAAATCAGCGCCAGCGGCAAGGTTCATGATTATGACTATGCCGGATTAATTGAAAAACTTTGCCCGGAATTGGCAGATTCAGAACCCGGCAGATTGGAATCCGAAGCGCTGCCTGAACTGAAAAATGTAATTTTAATCTCCGGCTATGGTCCCGGAATGCTTACTTGGAAGAATATTTTGGAAATGGGCAATACTATCACAGATTATTCATTGCAAGAAAGACAAAACTCTGTGAAGCCGAAAGACATAGTTTTGATTCAGTACACATCCGGAACAACCGGGGATCCTAAAGGCGCCGCGCTTAGCCATTTCAATATTATCAATAATGCCATACAGGGAGCAGAAAATATGCGCCTGACTCACAAAGACAAAATTTGCGGGCCAGTGCCTTTCTATCACATTTTCGGCTCTATCTTGCTTAATCTCTGTTGTTTGGTTGTTGGCGCGACCATTGTAATTCCCAGCCAGCTCTTTGACGCTGAAAAAACATTGGACGCGATAGAGAAAGAAAGGTGCACCGCGATACACGGCGTGCCCACGATGTTTATCGCCGAACTTGCCCAGCCGAATTTTGAAAAATTCTATTTGGGCTCTTTGCGAACCGGCATTATAGCCGGAGCGCCGTGCGCAATTGAATTAATGAAGGATATTGTGAATAAAATGCGCGCTTCAAAAATTACTATTGTCTACGGCTTAACCGAAGCGTCTCCGATAACCCATCAAACAAGACCAAACGACTCAATTAAACGTCGGGTTGCTACGGTTGGCAAACCTATCAATGGAGTAAAAGCAAAAATTGTGGACCCAAAAACCTTGAAAGAACTTCCAATCGGGGAAGTGGGAGAAATTTTAGTCCAAGGCCCCAATATAATGGAAGGCGGTTATTATAACAAACCCAGGGAAACAGATGAAACAATAATACAAGGAGGATGGCTAAGAACAGGCGATCTTGGAACAAGAGATGATAAAAACTACTATAAAATAGTAGGCCGGCTCAAAGATATGCTCATTGTCGGCGGACACAATGTGTATCCGGCGGAAATAGAAAAATCGCTGAGAGAAATGTTTGAAGGATTTTTTGAGGAACTTCAAGCCATTGGCGTCCCGCATAAAAAATTAGGGGAGGTAGCCGCTGCCTGGGTAATATTGAAACCGGGACAAACCCTGACTGCCGAGGAAATTCAAAAAACATGCAATCAGGAACTGGAATGGCCGCAGGTGCCCAAATACATTAAATTCGTAAATGAAATACCTGCAGAAGCAATGACCGCAACCGGCAAAATTCAAAAGTTTAAATTAAGAGAACTATTGATAAAGGAATTGGGACTGGAAAAACTGGCAAAACAAAAAACCGCCTGAGTTTCAAAAATAATGAAAAGTCCTCGATTAAAAACCGAGGATTTTATCTTACTTTAAGATTATATAATTATACCTTATATATACGTGAGCCAACGCTTGTACTTCTCCATTTTTCCGTGAACAATGTCAAAATAGATTTTTTGGAGCTCCAAGGTTATTAGCCCCGGCTTTCCATCGCCAACTTTTCTGTTATCAATTTCCCTTACCGGCGTTACTTCCGCGGCCGTGCCTGTGAGAAATATCTCATCAGCGGCATAAAGTTGCTTTTTCACGATATCCCATTCAATAACTCCATATCCCTTGTTTTGTGCGATTTTAATTATTGAATCTCTGGTAATGCCTAATAAAATCGGAGCGCTCTGTGGCGGAGTAATAAGCATTCCATTTTTGACAAAAAAAATATTCTCTGCCGAGCACTCGGCTACAAATCCATCTTCGCTTAAAAGCAGGGCCTCATCGTTGCCTTGCTTCAGGGCTTGTTTTTTTGCCCTGTGCAACAAAGAGTAATTTCCAACAGCCTTTGCTTTCCACATTAACGCGCGCTCTGGTGTTCGGTTGTCTTTTGTATAAGACGAGGTCTTTAATTTTATTCCTTTTGCCAGGGATTCTTCTCCTAAATAGCTATCCCAGCCCCAGGTTGCGATAGATACCTTAACATCGCCAATAGGACCCAATCCCATTTTATCTTCGTCGTCAACAAACACCAATGGACGGATATATCCCTGTTTTAGATTATTAAGTCGCGCTATATCCATACATGCCCTGCGTATTTCAAAATAAGAAAATGGAATTTCCAAATCTTCTATTTTTGCCGAATCAAACAAACGTTTAATATGCTCTGACAACCTGAAAATAGCGGGTCCTTTATCTGTATTGTAATATCTAAGACCCTCAAATACTCCTCCTATTCCGTAATTAAGAGTGCGCGATGTAACGTGAACGCGCGCCTCACCCCAATTAACAATTTCTCCGTTAAGCCATATTTTCTTCGTCTTCTCCATTCTTTTGCCTCTTTTCAAAGAACTTCTCCTCGTTTTTTAATAACTCAACCAAAAAAATCTGTCAACCCCCGACAAATTAAAAACCCCTCACACTATAACAAAAATTTTGTTTAGCGCGGGGGTTTGTTTGTTTTTTTTGTTTAGAGCTAGCTGAGTTTTTTCAGCCGATCCCTTTCGTCATAAACATTTTGCTGAATTATCTCTATGTCTTTTTCTTTTAGATGTCTAAATCGCTTCTGCTCCATTAAGTACTGTTCTACCGGCAAAAATTTCGGCTCGTAAGTTATTCTCAATTTGCCATTGACAATCTCATACAACGGGAATACACCCGTTTCAACTGCCAGCCGAGACATTTCAATGCTTTTATCCGGAGCAAATCCCCAGCCGGTCTGACAAGGTCCCAAAAGGTGTATGTACCTGAATCCCTGAATCTTTTTCGCTTTTTCAACCTTAGAAATAAGGTCATTCAATGGCCAAGGCCAGAGCGCCGCGGTGGCGACATAAGGCGGATGATGAGCCGCAACTATTTCAGGCATTGATTTTGGCTGTTTTGTTTTCCCCCAAGGTTCAGTGGTCGTCCATGCCCATTGAGGAGTTGTGCCGCTCCTTTGCACGCCGGTATTCATATATGCTTCGTTGTCATAGCAAATATAAATCATATTGGCGTTTCTCTCTATCGCGGCTGATAAAGCAGAAAGTCCGATGTCTGCTGTCGCGCCGTCGCCAGCAAAAACCGCAACATTGATATTTTTCTTGCCCAGCGCGTCCAGCGCGGCTCTTAGTCCTGTCGCGGTGGAAGCTCCTGCGGCAAACGCTGTGTGAATCAATGGAACTTTTAACGCTGTCTGCGGATAAAATCCCAATATAATGGTTGAACAGCCTGCCGGCACAAGCACGACAGTATTTTTACCCAAAACACTTAAAATGTGTCTTGTAAAAATCGGCATTGTGCATCCCTGGCACGCCCTGTGACCGGAACACATAAACTCGTTTCCGCGCCCTGGATTTTTACACGTTGAGAACGCGTCATGCAAATTTCGCTCTATGCCTTTAGGCAAAAATATATCTTTTTTGCCTGATATTGCCTGCATAATGGTTTGCTCGTCAATATCATAACCGCCCAAGCCAGCAATCTTGCCGTTTATTTCAGGCTCATCTTTTGAACGCGACAAACGCGCCATACAAGAATTCACTTCCTGAAATAAAATTCCGGGACCAAAACTGCCGAGAGAAATGTCTCTGTCAAGAGACGTTATTTCTTCAACATCTTTCAACACATCATATATCTCTTGCGCCGGAAACGGCCTGAACTGCGAAATCCCCAATATCCCAACGTCTTTAACTTTGTTTTTCTGCAACGCGTACCGAGCAGTGTTTATCGCGGCTCCCGAAAGAACCAATGCTTTTTTCGGATTATCCCAGTTATATTTTGTAACCGCGCTATACCGCCGGCCAAAAACTTCATAAAATTGGTCCTGCGTTTTCTGAATCACGGGCGCCGCTCTTTCCATTGCTCTCTGCATATCAATTTTCATCAAATAATACGGCTCTGAATCGCTCAAACACCCTAATGACCGCGGATTGTCAAAATCAATAGGCGCTGTTGCATCATACTCGGGCAGAAAATCATCAACTAATTTCTGCGGCAGCAAATCTGTTGGTTTTTTCATATGAGAGGTTTCAAATCCCTCACACCCGACCGTAAACGGCAAACGCACATCGGAATTTTCAGCAATCTTATAACCCATTACAATTCTATCCGTAATCTCTTGCGGGCTCTCGGAAATCCATAATAACATGCCCAAATCCCGCAAAGAAAACAAATCCTGAAAATCCGGTTTTATGTTCCATAAACCGAGCGCGCGGCTCGGAATATACCCGCCAATCGGCAAACGGAGCAGAGCAAAACACCACGGTATTTCAAACAGAAAAGCTACGCCGTGAGACGAAGAACCCCAAATAGTTCTTACGCCTCCAATCGCGGCTCCCGCAGCGGCCGCCGCGACCGAATGCTCTGATTCCATCGGAAGATAAACAATGTCTAATTCTCCTTTTTTAACATATTCCGCCAAGACCTCTGAAAACTTTGTGAACGGCGTTATCAAGTAAGACGCATAAACGCGAATTCTTGACAATTTAGCGGCAAAAGCGGCCGCCTCATTGCCGTTCATCATTACTATCCTGCTTTCGTTGCTCATTGTTTTCATTTTTCAACTCCCTTATCCACGCCTCTCTTTGAGTTCCATTTTTATCACGCCCCGCGGACATTCCTGCGCGCAAATGCCACAGCCCTTGCAATGGTCGTCTAATTTCCGCTCCTTTTTTTCTTCAAAAATACAAAAATCAGGACAATACATTTTACAAACTCCGCAATTGTCAATCCCCGGACAAGTTCCGCAGCTGAAACATCTTTTCGCTTCTTTTATTGCGGTTTCCTCATCAGAAATTTTCTTGTTCCGTGGAATCTCTTCAAAATAAGCCATATTCAAATCTTTGAACTCAACGATTTCTTTGTCTTGCTTTTCTTGGAAATTCGGTTGTTCTTTTTGTTCCAGATAAGCGATGATTTTTTCAGCTCCTTGATTGCCGGAAGCGATTGCCGAGGCAACATTATTCGGGTTTCCGCCGAAGAATATGCCGGCAATTTCAGAAGCGAAATCTTTGTCAACAAAAGACGTGTCCGGCTCCTCGCCAATAGCGATAATAAGATTGTCTATATCTATGTAAACCTTAAATTCGCCGGAGTTTCCATCCCTCCCAAGCTTCCAAAATTTTACTTTTCTAATTTTCTGATTTTTGGAATCAATTTTCTGGATTTTCATTGAAAAGAAAAACAATGCTCTCTGCTTCTCAGCGGCTTCAATTCCTTTCTGCAAAAAATCGGGAATTTCATCGCGCGATTTTTCGCAAAAAACAAAAACTCTTTTGTCTGGAATTTTAGCAAGGCAAAGAGCGCAGTCAATCGCAGTGTTTCCATCGCCGATAATCACCACTCTTTTCCCGAGATTTGGATTCTTGCCAAGATTTACCTTTTCCAGAAAATCCAATCCATAGAAGATACCTATGGAATTTTCATTGGAAATCCCTAATTTTTTAGGTTGATGGCAGCCAACAGCAACAAACACAGCGTCAAAATCTTTTCTTATTTCTTTGAATTTTTTCCGGTTAACGCAACAACGTTCAACATCAATTCCCGGTAACATTAAAATATTCTCAATAATCTCACAGGCAAGAATATTTTTTGGTAATCTATCTTTTGGAATAGCGGTCTTCATCAAACCGCCTATCCTTAACGCCTCAAAAATGACTACAGAATAACCTCTCCGAGCCAACTGATAAGTACAGGAAAGTCCTGCCGGTCCTCCTCCGATAACAGCCACTTTCTTTTCTTCAGATGCCTCTGGTTCAGCCAAAGGGCGAGACCACCATGTTTGTTTTAACGCCATCTTACTCAAAAATCTTTCTATTTTATTGAAAGCGACAAATTCATCAAATTCCTTTCTGTTGCACGCTTGCTGGCAAAATCCCTGGCAAACCATTGATGTTGACAAGGGCAAAGGATTTTTATCAACTAAAATTTCCCATGCTTGTTGTAATTCTCCCTGCCTTATCAAATCCATTATAACCGGAATATTCTGCCTTATCGGGCAAGCGTCCTGGCACGGCGCGATTCTTTGCGCCAAACCCGGAACTTCAATCGCTTGATCCCCTGTTTTATTTTTTTCGGTTGTTTCTCTTGATATAGCAATAAACGGAACATGCTTTTCGTCTTTCATTTTATTGTTTCACCTCTTTGTAACCGCGTTCTGCCGCTTCAATGTTTTTATCCGCGTATTTTTCAAATCTTTCTTTTATTCTCTGACATAATAATTCCAAAGAAAATCCAAAAATTTTTGTCATCGCTCCGAGCATAACAGTGTTTATCTTTGGGGAAATTTCATCGCCTATTTTTAATTCGCGCGCTATATTGGTAGCGTCTATGGTTGCGATTCTGAACGGGCCGAGATTTTGAAAATACAATGGTTCTTTATCGCTGTTTATGAGCAAAATCCCGTTTTCTTTAAGCCCTAATAAATTCTTGCCCTGCTCGGTCAATGAATAATCAAATACAACAAGCCAATCGGGGTTTTTGATTTTACAGGTCGGCAAAATTTCATTTTCCGCATTCTTTATTCTCACAGAACCTATTACCGGCGCTCCCGCTCGTTCCGCTCCGAATGACGGAGTTTCTTGAGATTTTATGCCCTGGTCTAACAAACTATCGCACAGAATTTCCGCGGCAGTAACGCCGCCTTGCCCGCCTCTATTCCATATTACTATTTCCATCATTTTTTTTCCTATTTCTCCTATTTTTATCAATCACTCAATCATATCAGTCCGATTCTGTTTTCAAAGAACCGTCAAAACACTTTACCCCATTTGACAATCCCTGTCAAATTTTGTAAAATATAAATGTTTTAGTAGGTTGGATGATTGCCTCCGCTTTTAGCGGGGGAGGAAAGTCCGAACACTCTCCCGCAATATGCGGGATAAAAAAATAGCGGCTAACAACCGTCCCCCCTCCTATGAAGTAGGGGGAGAGGTGCGAACAGTGACGCGCGATACCGAAAGGTTGAGCGTCCCGCTTTTAGCGGGACAGTTCTGCAGTAATGCAGAAGTGAAACGGCTAAATCCTTATTGAGTGCAAGAGTAAAGCAAGAATTCTGTGTTTAATGATAGAATTTTTGTTCAAAGTAACTCGCTTGAGCCCGAGAGCAATCAAGGGCCCAGATTGATAATCATCTTAACCCCCACACCTACTTTGCCGTTCATTGGATAGCAAAGTAGGTGTGGGGGTTAAACAAAATTCGGCTTACAAACTTGCTAAAACCGGAATTGGCAGAGACCTGTTCTCTGCCAATTCTTTTTTGTTGACATTGTTTTTGCTCGTGATATTATGAGAGTAATGTTCCACACTCTTATTCTCCAGATTATTTCGGGAATTGCCGGCATCTGGCTTGCCACTGAATTTGTTACTGGAGTGGAATTTACTGGACCCGTTAAGACATTAATTTTCGCAGGCGCTGCTTTGGGTTTAATCAATTCTTTTCTCAAACCTATTCTGAAAATAGTCGCGCTTCCTTTAAGGCTCTTAACTCTTGGGCTGTTCGGCATAATTATAAATATGGGAATGGTTTGGCTGATAGACGTCTATTTTCAGGAACTTATTATCCCGGGCTTGATTCCGCTTTTCTGGACAACCCTGATTATCTGGGGACTGAGTATTGTTCTCTTCCTCTTCAGCAAGGGGTCGCTAAAAAAGGCCTAATTTTATGACATCATATTTACCCTTAATCCAAATAACCATAGCAGTATTGTTAATCGTCTGCATCCTTCTTCAGCAAAGAGGAACCGCTCTCGGTTCTGCTTTCGGCGGCGGCGGAGAATTTTACTCCACTCAGCGCGGCGTCCAGAAAAAAATTCTCTGGGCAACCGCGGTGCTGGGCGCTCTCTTTATTCTCTTCGCGCTTTTTAACCTTCTCTTCTAAAAATAAATGAAAAACAGGGTTAATTTTTTTGTTTCCAAATTCCGAATAATTTATAAAAATTTTAGGGAGCGATATTGTCTGCCGTCTTTTTCTCAATGGCTGGTTCTGCCTGAAATTTTAACGAAAAAAGAAAAAACAGCCCTAATCTGCTTTACTGTTTTATTTTTTGCTTCTTCTTTTTTTTTAGCGCTTAATTTTTATTTCAAAAATACCGAAATCAAACCGGCCCCCGGGGGAGAATATTCAGAAGGAGTAATAGGCCATCCAAGATATATCAATCCAATTTACGCGGCGGCTAACGACGTGGACAGGGATTTAACAGAACTTATCTTCTCCGGTTTGATGAAATACAACGCCAATGGAGAAATAGTTCCTGACTTGGCTGAAAAATGCGACATCAAAGAAGAAGGGAAAATTTTTGAATTAACATTGAAAGAAAACATCTTCTGGCATGACAATGAAAAATTCATTGTTGATGATGTTATCTTTACCGTAAAAACAATCCAAAACCCGGACTCTAAAAGCCCTTTGAGAGCAAATTGGCTGGGAGTGAAAGTTGAAAAAATTGACGATTCTAAACTGCGGTTTGAATTAAAAAATCCTTATGCCGGCTTCATGGAACGGCTCACTTTAAAAATCCTGCCTAAACATATCTGGCAGGATGTCTCCTCGGAAAATTTTCTTCTGGAAGATTACAACCTTTACCCTGTCGGCACCGGACCTTTTTATGTTAAAAGTTTAAAACAGAACCAAAATCATTCCGTGGTCTCTTTATTTTTAGGAAGATTCCAGAATTATTACGATAAAAAACCCTATCTTGCCCGGCTTTCTTTCTTTTTCTTTGACAATGAAAAAGACCTGATTTCTTCGGCAAACAAAGGAGAAATCAAAGGACTGGCTCTCTCGCCGCTCTGGATTTCAGAAATAACGAAACAAGAACTGCGGGAATACGTTTATGTCTGGCCCAGATATTTCAGCATCTTCTTTAACGCTGACAAATCCAGATTTCTAAAAGAAGCAGATGTGAGACAGGCGCTGAATTACGCTGTTGACAAAACTGAAATTGTGGAACAAATTCTTCTTGGCAAAGGCAAGACGGTTCTCTCCCCTGTTCTGCCCGAAGTCTACGGCTTTGACCCACCCGCAATGAATTATGAATTTGACCCGGAAAAAGCAAAAGAACTTTTGGAAAAAGCCGGTTTTGAAAAAAAAGAGGGAAAGTTTGTTAAAATCATCAAACAAACGTCTGCCGAGTTTAAGGCGCGGCTTGAAACAGGCAGTAAGGGAGAAGAAGTGCGGCTCCTTCAGACCTGTTTAAGCCGGGACCCTGAGGTCTACCCTGAAGCGCAAATCACCGGCTATTTTGGTTCAGCCACCAAGGCCGCGGTAATCAGATTTCAGGAAAAATTTGCTGAGGAAATCCTAAAGCCCTGGGGATATACAAAAGGAACCGGCGTTGTCGGCAAAACCACCCGGGCAAAATTAAACGAAGTTTACGGGCAAGGAGAGGAAAAAATCCTGCCCCTGAAATTTTCCTTAATCACGGTAAAAGACCCGCTTTTAGAAAAAACAGCCGCGTTGCTCAAAAAACAATGGGAAAATTTAGGGATTGAACTTGAAATTAAGGCATACCCGATTTTTGAACTTGAACGGGATTTTATCAAACCAAGAGAATATGAATGTTTATTGTTCGGCGAAGTACTGAATATGATACCAGACCCGTTTCCTTTCTGGCATTCTTCCCAGAAAAAAGACCCGGGTCTTAATCTCAGCAAATACGAAAATAAAAAAGTTGATGAATTACTGGCAAAAATCAGAATTAACTTAGACCCCCAAGCCAGGCAGGAAATGTATGAAAAATTTCAAAATATTTTATTGCAAGACGCGCCAGCAATATTTTTGTACAGCCCGAATTATCTCTATTTTATCTCTGATGAAATAAAAGGAATTGAACCCGGGCTGATTGCCGACCCGTCAAAACGGTTTATCGGCATAGAAAATTGGTATGTTAAAACGCAAAGAGGCTGGAAATAATAATATGCGAAAAATTATATTAGATTTTCCAAAACAATTCGCCATCGGTCTTAAAGCGGCAAAAAACATAAAATTCAAACAAAGGTTTGAAAATGTTGTTGTTTCAGGAATGGGCGGCAGCGCCTGGCCTACTGACATCTTAAACTGCTGGCTTGACTCAAAAAACCCAATTATTATAAACCCCCACACCAAAATTTTTGGTGTGGGGGTAAACCGGACTTATAAACTCCCAAAATGGGTATCCAAAAAAACTTTATGTATTTTCAGTTCTTATTCCGGCAATACCGAAGAATGCCTCTCTTCATATAAAGAAGCAATCCAAAAAAAAATACCTTCAGTCGCCATTACTTCTGGCGGCGAACTGAAAAAACTTTGTCAAAAAAATAGTATTCCCGTGGCTCTTGTGCCCTCCGGGCTCCAGCCGAGAATGGCTACCGGCTATATGTTTTCGGCTTTATATTCAGTTTTAGCAAACTCTAAAATTATTAAAAACCGCTCAAAAGAAATTTTACAGACCGCGAAAAAATTAAAACCGGACGAACCGGAACAAAAAGGGAAACAAATAGCCAAAAAATTAAAAGGAAAAATACCGATTATTTATACTCCGGACAAATTTAAAATACTGGGCTATGTCTGGAAAATCAAATTCAACGAAAATTCAAAAGTCCCTGCTTTTTGCAATTATTTCTCGGAACTCAACCATAATGAAATGAACGGTTGGGAAAATCCTTTGGGAAAATTTTTTGTCCTTATTCTCCGCGACTTAAACAACCATCCCCGAATGCTCAAACAAATAGAACTCACATCTCAATTACTAAAATCCAAAAAAATTGAAACCGAAATTTTGGACACATCCGGTAAAACCGCGCTGGAAAAAATATTTACCTTTATCATCTTGGGCGACTGGATTTCCTATTACCTTGCCCAAGAATACAAAGTATCTCCAATTGAACTAAAACTCGTTGAGAACTTCAAAAAACAACTGAAAAGCGCCGCGTAAACGACGCTTCCAACAGCGGGCGTGGCGGAATGGCAGACGCGCAGCGTTCAGGACGCTGTGGGCGAAAGCCCGTGGAGGTTCAAATCCTCTCGCCCGCACTATGTATAAATCCTCAAACTCTCAAAAACAAATAGGCGATAATTTAAGAATAATCCCTCTCGGCGGCTTTGGCGAAGTTGGCCGCAATATGATGCTCTTTGAATACAAGGGCAAGATTTTGATTTGCGACATGGGTTTCCGCATGCCCAGCGAAGATATGCCGGGCATTGACTATATCATTCCCAACATCAATTATCTCAAAGGAAAAGAGAAAAATATCCTGGGAATAGTTTTCACCCACGGCCATTACGACCATATTGGCGCTGTCCCTTATTTTATGAAAAAACTTGGCAATCCTTTGATGTTTGCTTCGGGATTAACCCGGGGAATTATCATGAAAAGGCAGGACGATTTTCCGGACCAGCCAAAATTAAACATAACAAGGATAAAAAATGGAAGCAAGATAAAACTCGGCCCTTTCAGGGTGGAATTTTTCAGAATGAACCACAACATCCCCGACAATATGGGCTTGTTCATTGAAACTCCTGTCGGCAATATTATGCATACATCTGATTTTAAGTTTGATTCTTCGCCTGTCAACGACCTGCCGACTGATTTCCAAAAACTGAAGAATTTTTCTCAAAGAAAAATATTGCTTTTGCTCTCCGACTCCACCGGAGCCGAGGAACCGGGACATTCTCTTTCGGAAAAAGACATCCAAAAAAATCTGGAAAGCATTTTTGAAAAAGCCCAGGGCAGAATTATTGCCGCCACCTTTTCTTCTTTAATCAACAGGATTCAACAAATCATCACTCTCTCGGAGAAATATAACAGAAAAGTGGCAATTGCCGGATATTCAATGAAAACCAACGTGGAAATTTGCAAAAATCTCGGCTATCTCAAAACAAAAAAAGGAACTTTAATTTCTACAAAAGAAATATCTCATTACCGCGATTCTCAAATAACATTTCTTTGCACCGGCGCCCAGGGAGAAGGCTCGGCCGCGCTAATGAGAATCACCAATCAGGAATATCCTCATCTGCGATTCAAAAAAGGCGATAACGTGATTTTTTCCTCTTCGGTCATTCCGGGAAACGAGCGGACTGTCCAACTCCTGAAAGACGACATTTTAAGGCAAAAAGCCCGGGTTTTTCACTATAAAATGATGGACATCCACGCCGGGGGCCATGCCCAGCAGGAAGAACTAAAAAAAATGTTCCAAATAATGAAGCCGAAATTCTTCATCCCTATCCATGGCCAGTATTCAATGCTGGTTAATCACGCTGAACTGGTACATTCTTTGGGGATGCCAAGAGAAAATATAATTGTCGCGGAAAACGGCCAAATAATTAATCTTGAGCAGAAAAGAATGCTGATTGAGAAAAAAACCATTCCTTCAAACCCTATAATGGTGGACGGTCTGGGCGTCGGCGATGTCGGCGAAATAGTTCTGCGGGACAGGCAAATGCTTGCCCGAGACGGAATGTTTATAATCGTCGCGGTGATTGATAAGCAAACCGGAAAAGTAAAAGGTTCGCCGGACATTATCTCCCGGGGTTTTGTTTATTTGCGGGAGTCAAAGCCCTTGCTTGCTGAAACCCGAAAAAAAGTGATTAGTATTGTAAATAAATACAACGGTCCCCGGGGAACAACCGGACAAACTTATATTAAAAACGAAATTCGCAGCCAAATCAGCAAATTTCTGTTCAAAAAAACCGAGCGCCGGCCAATCGTTTTACCGGTAGTAATCCAGGTCTGATGAAAAATATTAAATCAAAAATCCTAAAAGAAATAGAAAAATCAAAACCAGCGATTATTAAATTTGCTCAGGCGCTAATAAGAGCAAAAAGCGAAAATCCTTATGTCCCGGGTGAAAGCCGGAATATCAACAAACCGATTGAAAAACAAGTTGCAGAATTGATTTTCAGCGAACTGAAAAAATGCGCGTTAAAACCGAAATATGTTTCAGCGCTGCCAAATCACGCAAATGTAGTTTGTCCCTTGAAAAATAAAGGAAAGCCGGTTTTAATTCTAAACGGCCACATGGATACAGTGGCTTCTGGCAGCGAAAAAAAATGGAAATACCCGCCTTTTTCAGGAAAAATCCTGAAAGGAAAATTATACGGCCGGGGCGCTATGGATATGAAATCAAGTTTAGCGGCAATGATTTTCACGCTCAAAATTTTAAAAAAATTTGCTCCCGTCTTAAAAGGAAATTTAATCTTCACCGCCGTGGTTGACGAAGAACCCGGGGCATGCTCTGAAATCGGAACAAAATATCTATTAAAACAAGGACTGAACGCTGACGCCTGTATTGTCGCTGAACCCGGAACAGAAAAAATTCGCGCTGGAATGAAAGGTTATTTCCGCTTCAAAATAATTGCCAAAGGGAAAGCAATTTCTACCGGCTCCGGCGCATGGGAAAGAAAAGAAAAAGGGGAAAACGCCGTAACCAAAATGGCAAAAATTTTATTAGCCCTTGAAAAATTAAAGTTTGAAAATAAAAAATCAATAATTACTCCGGGAACGCTGATAAAAGGCGGTACGGGAATAAATATTGTTCCGGATTATTGCGAAGCAACAGTTGATATGCGGCTAATGCCCGGACAAACAAAAATAATGGTCAAAAAACAAATACTTGATTGTCTTGAAAAAACAAAGCAAAAAAGCGTTCAAATTCAGGATTTGATGTTTGTCCCAGGGGTAAGTATTTCAAAAAACGAAAAAATTGTTGAAATTTTAGAAAAAAACGCCAAACTTATTTTAGGAAAAAAGCCGAAAATCGCGCTCTCCCCTTCTTCTTGCGACGCCCATTTCTTTATCAAAAAAAATATTCCGACAATCTGCGGATTTGGGCCGAACGGAGACAACTTCCACGGCGCCAATGAATTTGTTTATACTAATAGCATAATTGACGTTTGTAAAATCTACACCCTTACTGCCTTTGATTTCCTGAAATGAAATGTTAAAATAAATACAATTGTATGAGAGTTTTTAGCGGCATTCAGCCAACCGGACAAATACATATTGGTAATTATTTGGGAGCCATCAAACACTGGGTAGAACTCCAGGAAAATCATGAGTGCGTTTTTTGTATTGTTGACCTCCATTCTTTAACCATCCCCTTTGACCCGTCTGCTCTGCAAAAAAGAATTTTGGAAACAGCGATAACGCATTTAGCTGTCGGTATCAATCCTGAAAAAGCCATTCTCTTTGTCCAGTCACGAATTAAAGAACACACTGAATTAACCTGGCTCTTGAACACGATTTGTCCGATTGGCGAACTGGGCAGAATGACCCAATATAAGGAAAAATCGCGGCAGTTCAAAAAAAACATTAATGCCGGGTTGTTAAATTACCCGATTTTGATGGCAGCGGATATTTTGCTATATCAAACCGATATTGTCCCTATTGGAAAAGACCAAAAACAGCATTTAGAACTTACTAAAACTATTGCTAAAAAATTCAACCAAAAATTCAAGCAAACCTTCAAAATTCCTCAAGCCCAAATCCCGAAAATCGGCGCAAAAATTATGGCTCTTAACGATCCGAAAAAGAAAATGTCTAAATCCGTTCCTCAATCCTGCTTATTTCTTTTTGACGAACCGCAAGAAATAAAAAAGAAAATAATGTCAGCAATCACTGACACCGGAAAAATAATAAAGTTTGACCCCGCAAAAAAACCCGGGATTTCCAATCTCTTGACTATTTATTCCTTATTTGACAACCAACCAATTGAGGAATTAGAAAAACACTTTAAGGATAAGGGTTACGCTGAATTTAAAAAATCCCTGGCAAAGATTTTGATAAATTCTCTTGAGCCCTTCCGCAGAAAAAGAAAAGAACTCCTTAGCAGAGAAATCTATGTCCGCGAAATCCTGAACCAGGGGGCTAAAAGGGCTCAAGTTATTGCTAAATCTGTAATAGTAAATGTCCGTAAAAAAATGGGATTGACTTAATCAATCCCATCAACCCCATAAGTCCCATAAATTTATCTGATAATTATTTTTGCTATTTCTTTTTTCTTTTTTTCCATTAAATTTTTTGTTTTCGCCTCTACCACCAACCGCAAAACCGGATCGGTGTTAGAGGGACGCGCGAGAAACCACCAATCCGAAAAATCTATTCTCAAACCGTCTAATTTAGAAATTTTCCCTTTTTTGTATTTTTGCTCTAATTTTTTTAGAGCGCTTTTTTTGTCCGCAACCTTAAAATTTATTTCCCCGGAATAAAAATATTTTTTATAGGGCTTTATCAATTCCGACAATGTCTTTCTTTTTTCCGACATTCTTTCTAAAATTTTCAATAAAACAAAAAAAGGCGCTTCGCAAAAATAATTTTGTCGCGGATAATAATGGCCGGAAAGTTCTCCGCCAAAAATAATATCTTGCGAACGCATAGTTTCCTTAATAAAACTATGGCCAATTCTGTGCCTTATCGGAATACCGCACATTTTTTTAATGGTCTCCGGAGCCACATTGCTGGAGCGAAGATCATATAAAATTTTCTCATCTGGGTGTTTTTCTAAAATAATCTCTGCCAACAAAACCGTAATTAAATCCCCGGAAATAACCCTTGCCAAATGGTCTAAAAAAATAATCCTGTCGCCGTCGCCGTCAAAAGCAACGCCCAAATTTGCTTTTCTATTCTTGACTTCTTTTTGAATTGCCCTTAAATTCTCCTTTTTTAACGGGTTTGGCGGATGATTTGGAAAACTGCCGTCTGATTTTTTAAAAATATGAAAAGTTTTACAAGGCAGTTTCTTAAAAAATCTCGCCACAACGAGCCCGGAAACCGCGTTAGCCGTATCAACCGCTATTTTTATCTTTCTAAAACCTTTTAAAGAACTTTTTTTAACGCTCTTAAAATTAAACTTTAAATAATCCTTCAAAACATCTTTTTTAACCACCCTGCCAGCAACATCAATGCCCGTCCTCGCTGCTCTCTCTCTTAAATGGGCCAACTCTACGAGAAGTGTTCTTGTAGTTTGTTTAATTTCCTGCAGACCGGTTTTTTCGCTGATGGGAATTGCTTTTTCTCTGACTATCTTTAATCCGTTATATTCAGCTGGATTGTGGCTTGCCGTGATATTTATACCTCCGTCATATCCATAATACGCCACTCCAAAATAAAGCATAGGACTGGTGGAAAGCCCGATATCAATAACTTTAGCCCCTTCCTGAACAACGCCTTTTACTAAATTTCTAAAAAGCGAGGGCGAAGAAAGCCGGTTGTCCCTGCCAACAACAATTTTCAGCTCTTTTTTTCTTGCTTTTCTCTTTAAAAACCTCACAAACGCCCTGCCAATTAAATAAACCGTCTCCTCATTTATTTCTTCGGGATAAATTCCCCTGATGTCATAAGCTCTAAAAATATCGGGATTTACCATACACCTTTATTATACATTTTTCAAATTAAAACGCCATCTTATTGATGGCGATTTTTTTCGCTGATTATATTATTCCTTGTTTTTTCAATGTAGCCATTAGTTTCGCGTATTCACCCGTTTTCATCCAATAGCAGTGTTCCCGCATTGGAAATTTTCTTTCTCGCACTTCAAGAATGTATTGCCTGAAGCCCTGTAAAATCATTGGCTCTATTTCTGAAAACTTCCTGACAAACTTTGGCTCAAAAACCGAAGATTTCCCTAACAAATCTACATCTAACAAGAGTTGGCCGTCGCAGTACATTCCCGCGCCAATGCTTAATACCGGGATATCTAACTTTTCAGTGATTATTTTGCCAACCTCGGCGGAAACTGCTTCCAACAGCACTGCGAACGCGCCGGCTTTCTCAACAGCTAAAGCGTCCTGTATCACGTCCATAGCGCTTTTAGATGTTAATCCCTGGACTTTGTATCCGCCAAGCTGACCCGAACTTTGAGGAGTCAAACCAAGATGACCCATAACATTTATGCCGGTGTCGGCAATAGCCCTGATTTGCTCTTGAACTCTTACACCGCCCTCCATTTTCACTGCATCAACCATTGCTTGTTTTTTAAACCTTACCGCGTTTTCTTTCGCGTCATCAGAATTTTTGTAAGAGCCAAAGGGCATATCGCCAATAATAAATGTGCCGCGCGCGCCGCGGCGAACCGCTTCGGTGTGATAAATCATCTGGTCCATAGTTACCGGCTCTGTGCCGTCATAACCATAAATGCTCATACCGACAGAATCGCCGACAAGAATCATATCCACGCCTGCGCTTTCAGCCAACCGGGCGCTGTGATAATCATAGAGAACAATATAAGTTATTTTTTCGCCTTTTTCCTTCATCCGCTGAAAATCCAGAATTGATTTCTTTGCCATTTTTTTCACCTCACCTGAGGGACTCTCAAATCTTTTGGTCCCCAACGGGAAACTCTCACATTTGGATAATTGTCTTCAATCAAGTCAATGATGTTTCTCGCTATTCTAACTTTCTGCCTGCCGCATTCAGCTAAGGCGTCTTCTGTCCAGGAACTATACATGCCGAAATCCGGACCCGGCTCTATCTTGAAATAAACCGGAGAAACAACTTTGCCCAATTCCCCGACTTTGAATAATTGGTTAAAGCCGCCCATTGATTTCCACAGAAAAACATGAACATCAAGCGGTATGTCTACTGCCTGCCTTATGCTCGCTAATTGCGGCAATGTAAGGTCTGCTACCGGATTAACCGTATCCGCGCCCAAACTTTCAAGTATTCCCACGCCCCACGGATTGGCGGCGCCAGCGAAAATAGACACCTTGAAAGTTATGTCTCTGGGAATTTCCGGAATATCGGCTCGTCTTCTCATTTCGTTTAAGCCCGCGAGAACGCCCTCGTCCCAAACAAGAAATCCTCTGTATCCGAGTTTAATGTGTTTTCGGATGTCGGCAAGATGCTCTTTCACCATATCCATTCCCCTTAACCGCAAACCTGAAATTATGCCTTCCGGCGTGGCCGCCTGCCTTCCTATGTCTCCGGTAGGCCTTGGCTCCGGAACAACAATAACTTCTATTTTGTGTTCTTGGGCTAATTCAGCAACTTTAATCAATTCTTCTTTTGTCCGATGAAATGAACCGCCTACATCAAAAATAACCTTATGAATAGGCACATCAAGCTCTAAAGCTTCCTCAACAGTCGCCTCAAAAACTTTTAACCCTTCCATTCCTGAAATCTCTATTCGCGCGTTAGCCCCGTCTGGAAACTTTTTCTCGGAGATTGGCAGGTCGTAACGATCCCTTGCGCGCCTTCCGCTCACTTTTCTAATCAATCTCTCTGCTTCTTCAAAATCCCACATTCTTTTCTTTTCCATTTCTCTTTTTCATTTATTTTGCTTTACAAAGTGCTTTTGCCTCCTCAATCAATATTAAACATCTGCCGAATTTTGTCAACTGCAATTTTGTCAACTGCGCCCATTACAAAGTAATCCGATCGGATTAGTTTGTAACAAGGGTCTTGATAGAAAATTTGACAATAACGCCCTTGTTGCGATAATATACATATATATGTCGTTTTCTGTGGGTATCGTGGGTTTACCCAATGTGGGCAAGTCCACGCTTTTTAAAGCCCTCACCAAAAACCCTGTTGATATCGCCGATTATCCTTTTACCACTATTAAGCCAAATATAGGAGTAGTGGCTGTGCCGGACGAACGGCTGAAAAAAATCGCTGAAATTATCAAACCGGAAAAAATTACTCCTACTATTATTGAATTCAAGGACATTGCCGGCCTGGTGAAAAACGCGCACAAAGGAGAAGGTTTGGGAAACCAATTTTTAGCCCAAATTAGGGAATGCGACGCGCTCGTGGAAGTGATTAAGGCCTTCGGAAAAAATACAAATCCAGAAGATGACATTAAGACAATCAAAATTGAATTTGAAATGAAGGACGCGGAGAGCAAAGAAAAAGAAAATCTTTTGGCTCAAAAACCCATCATCTATCTTCTTAACACCGCCAGCAACCCCGCTGAAAAGTGTTTAAGGTTGAACCTTAAACACTTGGAAATGGATTTGAAATTAGAAGAGGAAATTTCAGAACTTTCGGAAAACGAAGCAAAAGAATTAGAAATGAAATCCTGTCTTGACCAACTCATCTTAAGATGCTACGATATTCTTGATTTGATTACTTTTTACACTATAACTCGTGGCAAAGAAACCAGGGCATGGACCTTAGAAAAGGGTTCAAACGCGTCCCAAGCCGGCAACAAAGTCCATTCTGATTTTGAGGAAAAATTCATCAGAGCCGAGGTTATCCCCTGGCAGAAATTAGTTGAAGCCAAAGGATGGAATCAAGCCCGCGAGCAAGGACTGATTCAAACCGTTGGAAGGGACTACGCGGTTCAAGATGGAGATGTGATAGAATTTAAAATATAATTTTCAATGAAGAACTATCAACTAACATACTTAATATCGCCCGAGCTTTCCGAAGAAGAGGCAGCAAAACTTTCAGAACAGATTGTTTCCTTTATCCAGGAGCGGGAAGGAACTTTAGATAAAAGCCCTCAAACCATCAAAAAAAAATTGGGCCAGCCAATAAAAAACAAAACAACGGCTTATTCTATTGTTCTAAATTTTCATTTGAAACCGGAAAAAATAATTGAGATTGAAAAAAACCTTAAAAACGAACCCGGAATTCTCCGTCATCTAATCAGCAAAGCGCCAACCCAAAAAATAGTAAAAGAGAGAGAACTTACGGCAAAATTCTTTAAAAAAGCGCCAGCAACTAAATTAAAATCTGGCGAGCAATTTACCGGTCCTTTGCCGCAAGAAAGAAAAAAAGTCGGGTTAAAAGAAATTGAAAAAAAATTAGAAGAAATACTTAAAATATGAACCTAAACAAAGTTTTTATTATCGGCAATCTCACCGCGAACCCGGAATTAAGAAATACTCCAAGCGGACAACCGGTCTGCAATTTCGGCATAGCGACAAATAGAATCTGGACCGACAAAGCGAGCGGACAAAAACAGCAAAAAGCCGAATTCCACAACATTGTGGCTTGGCGCCGCCTGGCTGAAATTGTCTCCCAATTTCTATCCAAGGGAGACATGATTTTTGTGGAAGGACGGCTGGAAACCAGAAACTGGGAAGACAGCTCGGGAAATAAACGTTATCGCACGGAAATAATTGCCGAAAGGATACAACTGGGACCTAAAAGAACTCCTTCAACCGGGACTCCTGACGTTGAAAAAGAAAAAGTCAGCAAGGAAGAAATTCCTATCATTGAAGAAAGTGAACCACCTGTTGACCAGTCGCCAAAACCACAAAATAATCCCTCAAAAGATGAAGGAGAGATAGACGTAAAGGAAATACCGTTTTAATACTATGGATTGTTATTTTTGCCGCCATAATATCCAAGAAATTGATTTTAATAATACGGAGATGCTCCGGCATTTTATCTCTGGCTTGGGAAAAATAAAACCCAAAAAACGAACCGGAATTTGCGCCAAACACCAGAGAAAGTTATCCAAGGCGATAAAAAGAGCCCGTCATTTGGGGCTGTTATCTTCTACAAAAAAATAAGATTCTACCAGTCCTATCAGTCCTATTGGCCCTATTAATCTGATAGGGCTTTTTTAATTTTCTTAACGGTCTCCGGATTCTCTTTGAGAAATTTTTTAGCGGCTTCTACGCCGACACCGAGCTTAATATCTCCAAAAGCGTAAGAATTGCCTGTTTTTTTTATAATCTCGGCTTTTGAACCGGCATTTAATAAATCAGAAAATTTGGAAATTCCTTCGGAATAATAGATATCAAATTCCGCGATTTTGAAAGGCGCCGCCACTTTATTTTTAACAATTTTAGCTTTAATCCGGGAGCCCACAATTTCATCTTTATACTTTATCTGAGCAATTCTTCTGAGGTTTATCCTCACCGAGGCGTAAAATTTCAGAGCCAGTCCGCCCGGCGTGGTTTCCGGATTGCCGAACATTACGCCGATTTTCATTCGGGTTTGATTAAGAAAAATAATCAAGGTTTTTGATTTTGCCACAATGCCGGAAAGTTTTCGCAACGCCTGACTCATCAAACGGGCTTGGAGCCCGATATGAACATCTCCCATCTCGCCGGCAATCTCGGCTTTGGGAGTAAGGGCCGCGACAGAATCAATAACTATCACATCCACTGTGCCGGCCAGCACCAGGGTCTCCACAATCTGAAGCGCCTGTTCCCCTGAATCGGGTTGGGAAATCAAAAGATCATCCACCTGAACCCCGATTTTTTTGGCGTAATCCGGGTCCAAAGCATGTTCCGCGTCAATAAAAGCGCCCACTCCGCCTTTTTTCTGCGCTTCGGCTAAAATATGAAGCGCCAATGTGGTTTTCCCGGTTGCCTCGCCGCCGTAAATCTCAATCACCCGTCCGCGGGGCACGCCGCCCACGCCTAACGCGGAATCCAAACAAAGAGAGCCGGTCGGAATAACGTCCACATCTACCGCGTCCACATCTTTTAATTTCATAATCGCTCCTTCGCCGAACCGCTGTTTGATTTCGTCAATGGCCTCCTGAAGATCGGTTTTTGATTCTTTTTTTTGTTTTCTTACTTCTACCATAATTATTTTATGATACTATCTTTGATAAAGAATATCAAATCTTTGAATTATACTTTCACATATCCGTCATCTTCCTGCTCGCTTTCATCTTGTTCGCCGCCGCCATAAACCTCGCGGGGTTTTGCTCCCTCGCCAGGTCCGACCACTCCCCTCTCCTCCAAAGTGTCAATCAAACGCGCCGCTCTGGCGTATCCAAGCCGAAGCCGGCGTTGAAGTAAAGAAGCCGAAGCTTTCTTTGCCTCTATCACCACTCTTTTCGCCTCCTCGTACAAAGGGTCTTCCTCGTTAAAAAAATCTCCTCCTTTCTCTAATGTTTCTTTAGCGCTCTCAGAGAGTTTATCTTCTGTTATTTCTCCCTCTAATTTTTGCTCTTTAATTTCTGTTTTTGACGTTTGATTTTTGAGATTTGATTTCATAATATATTTCGCCACCTTTTTAACTTCTTTTTCTGAAATATAAGCCCCCTGAATTCTTCTTGGCTTGGAAATCTCCGCCGAAACAAAAAGCATATCCCCGCAACCTAAAAGCTTTTCAGCGCCGCCCATATCCAGCACGGTCCGTGAATCAACCTGAGAGGCAACCTGAAAAGTAATTCGGGAAGTGATGTTGGCTTTGATTAAACCGGTAATTACTTCCACGGACGGCCGCTGGGTTGCCACAATCAAATGAATGCCCACTGCCCGCGCCATCTGCGCCAAGCGGACAATACCGGCTTCTACCTCCCTGCCTCGCGCGGCCATTAAATCCGCGAGTTCATCAATAATCAAAACAATATAAGGCAGGGGCGACGGCATCAAATCTTGTTCCTGGTCTGAATTTTCGGTTTCCGCGCTTTGATTTTTGGTTTCTCTTGCTATAAGAGCATTGTAAGAATTAATGTCTTTCGCCTTTTTCTCGGATAAAATATCAAATCTCCTTTCCATTTCTCCGCTCAGCCATTTCAGAACATTAACTGTTTTTTGAGCGTCAAAAATTACCGGAGTTAAAAGATGCGGTATCTCATTATAAACCCCGAACTCCACCCTCTTGGGGTCAATTAAAATAAACCGCAGGGTCTCGGGCGAATTTTGATAAAGCAAACTTAAAATAATACTATTCAAACAAATTGTCTTGCCTGTGCCCGTGCTTCCCGCCACCAAAAGATGAGGCATCCGCGCCAAATCGGCAAAAACCGAATTACTGGCGACATCCCTGCCCAGGGCAAAAACCAAAGGAGAAACAGAATTTTGAAAATTGGAATGTTCTAATAAATTGCGCAGCCGTACCAAAGTTTTTGTTTTGTTCGGAATCTCCACTCCGACCAAAGGCCTGCCGGGAATCGGCGCTTCAATCCTCAACGGATGAACCGATAGCGCCAAAGACAGATCGTTAGACAATGCCGTTATACGGGATAATTTTATTCCCTCTGCCGGTTTCAAAGTGTATTGGGTTACGGTAGGCCCAATATTCACTTCTGACATTTCAACCGGAATATCAAAATTTTGAAGCGTTCTTTTAATAATCGCCGAGTTGATTCTAATATCGCCGGTAGTCGGCATTCCGCTGTCTGCTTCCAGTAAATCAAGCGGGGGCCGCGGATATTCTTTCCCTTCCAAAGAAAAACCTTCAAAGGATTTAGTTTTTATTTTTGGCAGCGAGCTCTCAAAAGCCGCGCTTTTGGCGGCTCTTGCTTCCGCAACTCCGTCCCGGACAGAAACAGACGGCTCAACTTCCTTTACTTCAAATTTCGGCGCAAAAATTCTTTTAATAAGACAGGGTTTTTTTTCAATTTCTGTTTCTTTCTCTTTAACAACTTCTGTTTTCCGCCAAAAGGGGCGTAAAAAATACCATAAAATTACTCCGCCGACAACCGCAACTCCCAAGAATATAACCAAACTGGCCCAATATCCAAACGCCCGGAGAAAAGGCCAGGAAAGCAAATAACCAACCCATCCTCCGTAGCCATGGGCAGGAGCCAAAAATTCCGGGCTCAAAGCCCCTAAAATTCCGGTAACGCCCAAAATCAAAACAAAAATGGCTAAACCAATGAGACGCCCGCTCTTTCCGGAATAAAAATCCAGTTTAATAAAAAACGCCAAACCGCCCAAAACAAAAAGCAAGGGAAAAGCGAAAATCGTTTTGCCGATAAGAAATAAAGCGCCTTGAATAAAAAATCTTCCGGCAAAACCTGCCATATCAAAAAAAGCCAAAACAATAATTATGGCGCTCAAAAACATCGCCACCCCAAAAATCCAACGTTTGATTTCCTCGGGCAAAACAAAACCCGCTTTTTTCGCCTTTTTTTCTTTAACCACGATTTTTTTATTTTTACGATTTTTCTTTTTCATTTTCTAAATCCCGTGCCCGCGGGTATGAGTTTCCCCAGCATAACGTTTTCCTTCAGTCCTCTCAAATGGTCTTCCTTGCCTTCTATTGCCGCCCTGATTAAAACCCGGGAGGTCTCCTGAAAAGAAGCGGCTGACAAGAAACTCTCGGTGGTCAAAGCCACCTCGGAAATTCCCAGTAAAACTGATTGATAAACAGCCGGTTTGGCGCCCTTGCGAAGTTCATCGTTTATCTGAATAACCTTGGCTTTTTCTCTGATTTCGCCTCTGGTAAAACAGCTGTCATTTTCTTCTTTTATTTTTACCCGCGAGAACATCTGTTTGATTATTACTTCAATGTGTTTGTCGTGAATAACCGCGCCTTGAGAATTATAAATTTTCTGAATTTCTTTAACAATATAACGTTGGGTTTGTTCTAAATCCGTTATCTTAAACAACTCCCGTATATCTATATTGCCTTCGCATAATTGCTCGCCCTTGCTTACTTTTTTGCCCTTCTCAACCCAAATTGGCTTCTTCCCCGAAATTTTATACTCCACAATCTCCTCCTTTTTCTCTTTCTTTATTTTTTTCTTTGTTTTGGATTTTGAGTTTTGCTGAACGCGAGGCAAAGTGGCCGTAGGGTTGCTTTCAATCTTTATTATTCTATCGTCAGTTATCTCCTTTACCTTTCCGTCTGCCAGAGAAAGAACCGCCTTACTGCCTGACTGCCTGCACTCAAAAACCTCCTGCACCCGTGGCAAACCCTGAGTAATATCCCCGCCGCTGGCTACGCCGCCGGTATGAAAAGTTCTCATTGTTAGCTGAGTGCCCGGCTCTCCTATTGCCTGAGCCGCTATAATACCCACTGCTCCTCCTAAATTGACCAACTTATTATTCCCCAAACTCCAGCCGTAACATTTCCGGCAAACGCCGTTCACGCTTCTGCAGGTAAGCGGCGACCTCACGCGCACTCTCTCAATCCCGGCTTCAATAATTTGTTTCGCTTTTTGCTGGTCAATAATTTCCCCTTTTTTAACAATCCGACTGGTCCGACCGGTCCGACTGGACTTATTAATATCCTCCAGAGCGGTTCTTCCTAAAATCTTGAAAACAAAATCCTGTCCTATTTCATCGGCGTCTTTTCTAAAAATAACCATTCCCTTTTCGTCTCTGCAATCACTCTCGTTCACCACCACCTCATGCGCGACATCCACCAGCCGCCGCGTAAGATACCCTGCCGTAGATGTCCGCAAAGCGGTATCAGTGGCTCCTTTTCTTGCCCCGTGAGTGGAGATAAAAAATTCCAAAACGTTAAATCCCTCTTTGTAAGAACTCTTTATGGGAAGTTCAATAATTTGGCCGGCCGGATTAATCACCAAACCCTTTATTCCGCTCATCTGAACCGGCTGAGACCAACTTCCCCGCGCTCCGGAAGCAATAATAGAAAAGACAGAACCAAAGTGCGACAATGTATTGGGAACTAATTTTCCAATGGCGAGTTTCGCCCTCTGCCAAATCTCAATTATCTTTGAAACTCTTTCCTCTGAAGATAATAAACCCTTTTTATGATACTCGTCTGTCATCGCTACTTCTTTTTCGGCGTTTTGAATTATTTTTTCTTTCTCCGGAGGAACAATCAAATCATCCATTCCCCAGGTAACTCCGGAAAAAGTGGAGTACTCAAATCCTAAATTTTTAATTTTATCCAAACACTCAATCACCTGGTTTGTCTCTTTAATTTCTATAATTTCACTGATGATTTTTTCTAATTTTTTTGAATTTACTCCATAATTGATAAAAGGATAATCCCGTGGCAGCGCCTCATTAAAAATAGTTCTTCCAACGCTGGTCTCAAGCAATTCAGGCGAAATTCCTTTCAAACGAACCTTAATCTTTGCTCCCAAGCCGATATAACCGAATTCGTAAGCCAATTTGGCTTCCTCAATTGAAGAGAATATTTTCCCCTTGCCCAAGGCGTCCTGATCAAGCCGGGTTAAAAAATAAACCCCTAAAATAATGTCCTGGGTCGGGGTAACTACCGGCAAGCCGTTAGCCGGCTTCAAAAGATTAAATTGAGAAGACATTATTTCAGCGCACTCTTTTTGGGCTTCGTTTGAAAGCGGAACATGAACCGCCATCTGGTCTCCGTCAAAATCAGCGTTAAACGCTTTACAAACCAAAGGATGAAGTCTGATAACATCTCCTTCAACAAGAATTGGCTGAAACGCCTGAACTCCCAACCGATGAAGCGTCGGCGCCCTGTTTAACAAAACGAATTTATTTTTAACCACATCCTCTAAAATAGCCCAAACCTCGGCTGTCTTCTCTTCAACCAATCTGGAAGCGCCCCGGACATTATACGCTAATTCTTTATCTATTATTTTCTTAAGCACAAACGGCTTAAACAGTTCTAAAGCCATCTTCTTGGGAAGGCCGCATTGAAAAATTTGCAGTTCCGGACCGACAACAATCACCGACCGCCCGGAATAATCCACTCTTTTGCCTAAAAGATTTTGCCTGAACCTGCCCTGCTTGCCTTTAAGCATATCTGCCAATGATTTTAAGAGCCGTTTGCCGCCGGTAGTCGCCATTGTGGTCTGCCCTTTTCTCATATTGTTGTCAATCAAAGCGTCCACGGCCTCCTGAAGCATTCTCTTTTCATTTCTTACTATTACGTCCGGCGCGTCAATTTCTAAAAGGTATTTCAAACGATTATTGCGATTGATGACCCTGCGGTAAAGGTCGTTTAAATCGGATGAAGCGTATCTCCCTCCGTCCAGCTGAACCATGGGCCTTAAATCCGGAGGCAAAATCGGCAAAACCGTTAAAAACATCCACTCCGGCTTAATTCTCGCCTCAAACATTTTCTCAATCATCTTCAGCCGCCTTAAAATTTTTCTCCGGGCTAAACTCTCCGAAGTATTGTTTGCTTCTTTTTTCAGACGGACAATCTCCTCCTTAAAATTGATTCCCTTAAATATGTTTCTAAGGGCTTCCGCGCCTGTTCCGGCTTCAAAAATCTCGCCGTATTTCAAAGAGAAATTTTGATATTCAAGTTCGGATAAAATTGTCAACGGCTTCAGGCCCATTACCTCCTCCTTTGCTTTGTCCATCGCCTCCTTCAACTCGGTCAACTCTTTATTAATCTTAATTTTATTTGACTTATCTGACTTATCTGACTTACTGACTTTGACTTTTGCCTCGTATTCTTCCTTAATTTCTTTTAAAATCTTTTTCTTCGCCTCTTTATTAATTTTAGTTATTATATAACTTACAAAATAAATCACGCTCTCCAGCTTGGAAGCGGGAATATTCAAAAACTGTCCCATTCTTGAGGGAATCCCCCGTAAAAACCAGATATGGGCGCAAGGAACCGCTAATTGAATATGCCCCATCCGTTCCCGCCTCACCGAGGATTTGGTTATCTCTACTCCGCACTTATCGCAAATAATGCCCTTGTAGCGTATCTTTCTGTATTTTCCGCAATGGCACTCGTAATCCTTGCTTGGCCCAAAAATTCGCTCGCAAAACAAACCGTCCTTTTCCGGCTTTTGAGTCCGATAATTAATGGTCTCCGGTTTAGTCACCTCGCCGTGCGACCACGACAAAATCTCCTCGGGCGACGCCAATTTTATTCTAATTGATTCTAAATCAGCAACTCTCATAGTTTAAAAATTAAAAATTTCACTTATCGTGGCGTTTTTCTTTAACCTCAACGCTAAGTCCGAGCGATTTCAGCTCGTTTACCAGCAAATTAAACGAAGCCGGCAGATGCGGATTTCTAATCTCTTCTCCTTTCAAAATTGCTTCATAAGTAGTCGCTCTTCCCAAAACATCGTCTGACTTTATGGTCAGCATTTCCTGAAGGGTATGAGCGGCTCCGTATCCTTCCAGAGCCCAAACCTCCATCTCTCCAAATCTCTGCCCCCCGAACTGGGCTTTTCCGCCTAACGGCTGCTGGGTGATTAAAGAATAAGGGCCAATGGAGCGGGCAAAAATTTTATCTTCCACCATATGAATCAACTTCATCATATATATGTAACCCACCGTGATTCTTCCTGAAAACGGCGCGCCTGTTCTGCCGTCGTATAAAACCACTTTTCCATCTTCCGCAAAACCCGCCTTTTTCAATTCTTTTTTAATATCTTTTTCCGTGGCTCCGGCTAAAGCCGGCGTAACCGCAAGATAATTCAGTTCCTTCGCGGCTCTGCCTAAATGAGTTTCTAAAATCTGGCCCAGATTCATTCTTGAAGCAACGCTTAGAGGATTTAAAATAATATCTATCGGCGTGCCGTCTTCCATAAAAGGCATTTCTTCCTCGGGCAGAAGACGGGAAATAACGCCTTTGTTTCCGTGCCTGCCGGCAAGTTTATCGCCTGCCGTAATCTTTCTGGCAGACATCACCTCTACTTCAACCCTCTTTATTATGCCGGGCTCTAATTTATATCCCTTTTCTCTGTCAAAAACTTTTACTCCGACCACCCTTCCTCTTTTTCCATGTTCCATCAAAAGAGAACTATCTTTCACTTCCCTCGCTTTTTCGCCAAAAATCGCCTGAAGCAGCCGTTCTTCGGCTGTTAGCCCGGCTTCTCCTTTTGGAGAAATCTTGCCGACTAAAATATCATTGGGACCGACTTCGGCTCCAATCCGAACAACCCCTTCTTCGTCCAGGTCCTTTAATTTTTCCTCGCCAACGTTGGGAATATCGCTGGAAGTAATTTCAGGCCCTAATTTTGTTTCCCGAACGTCGCAGCTGAAATTTTCAATATAAATTGAGGTATAAACGTCAAGTTTTGATAATCTTTCCGAAATTATAATTGCGTCTTCAAAATTCCCGCCCCGCCAGGGCATAAAAGCGCAGAAAACATTCTGTCCCAACGCCAAACGGCCATTTTCAACAGCGCCGCCGTCTGCCAGAATATCGCCTTTCTTTACCTTATCGCCTTTTTTAACTATGGGTTTTTGATGAAAACAAGTGTACTGATTCGTCCTTACAAAAGTTTTCAGATTATATATTTTTGATACTTGATTTTTGATTTTTGATTTTACAACAATATGGTTCGCGTCAACTTCCTTTACTTTTCCGTCAATATCGCTGATTACTTCCAATCCTGAATCTCGGGCAACTTCTTTTTCCACTCCAGTGCCCACCAAAGGCGCCTCGGGTTTAATCACCGGAACCGCTTGTCTCTGCATATTGGAGCCCATCAAAGCCCGGGTAGCGTCGTCATTTTGTAAAAAAGGAATCAGAGAAGTGCCGAGCGAAATGCATTGTTCCGTAGAAACGTCAATAAAATCAACCTCTTCCTTGTTTATAACCCCGGGCTTCCCTTTAATCCGCGCCGCCACTCTTTTGGAAATGATTTTGCCTTTTTCATTAACGTCTATTCCGGCATGAGCGATATTATATTGTTCTTCTTCATAAGCGGTAAGATATTGAATATCCGATGTCGCTCTGCAATTTTTCACTTTATAATAAGGGGTCTCAATAAATCCATACCGATTAATTCTGGCATATCCGGCTAAATGGCCCACTAATCCGATGTTAGGCCCTTCCGGCGTTTGAATAGGACAAATCCTGCCGTAATGAGAGGTTTGAACGTCTCTAACCTCAAACCCCGCTCTTTCTCTGGTTAAACCGCCCGGTCCTGTGGCTGAAAGCCGCCGTTTGTGTTCAATTTCGGCTAAAGGATTTTGATTATCCATAAATTGGGACACCTGGCTGCCTGTGAAAAATTCCCTGATTACAGCCATAAACGGCCTGGGATTAATAAGTTGAGAGGGCGTTAAGTCAATTGGGTCCAAAGTTGACATTTTGTCTTTAATAATTCTTTCCATTCTCATTAAACCCACTCTTAGCCGATTCTGAAGAATCTCGTTCAGAACCCTCACCCTGCGGTTTCCTAAATGGTCAATCTCATCAGGTTTTGCTTCAGGGTCGTTATTCAGCCGAATAATCTCTTGAATAACCGCCACCACGTCATCTGGCTTCAACACCCTGTCTTCTGTTGATATTTCTTTTTCTTTTGATTTTAAGTTTTGATTTTTAAGTTGTTGTTTTGCGCTTTGCGCTTTGCGCTTTGCGCTCTCAGCGGCTGGCAGGCGCTGAGAGAATTTCCACCTTCCAACTCTGGACAAATCATAGCGGTCAAAATTAAAAAACATATTTTCTATTAACTCCCGGGCGGTTTCCGGAGTAGTAAGGTCCCCGGGTCTCAGCCGCTTATAAATCTCTACCAGCGCCTCGGCTTGAGTATGAACCGGCTCCCTGCTTAATGTTTCTTCAATATATTTCTTCTCTCCATTGTCCACGGCTTGAAAAAGTTCTTTAAACTCGCTTTTCCCAAACGCTCTTAGCAAGGTGGTAGCCGCCGCTTTTCTTTTTCGGTCAATTTTTACTCCGATAAAACCGGAAGATTCGGTTTCAAATTCAAGCCATGCCCCCCTGTTCGGAATAATTTTGGCGCCGAAATATTTCCTGCCGTTTTTTATTTGAACCGTAAAAAAAGCGCCCGGCGCCCGAATAAGCTGGGAAATAACCACTCTCTCCACGCCGTTGATAACAAAAGTCCCCCTCTCTGTTATCAGGGGGAAATCGCATAAAAAAACTTCCTGCTCTTGCGATTCTTTTGTCTTCAGATTTTTCAATCTTATCTTCGCTCGCAGGGACGCTTCGTAAGAACCGTTGTTTTGTTTTGCTTCCAGATCGTTTTTATAGTTTGGCTTGTCCAACTTATAATCCAAAAAAGAAAGTTCCAGTTCTTTCCCTGTATAATCCCGAATAGGAGATATCTCGGAAAAAAGTTCTCTTAGATCCTGGTCCCAAAATCTTTTCCAACTCTCCTGCTGAATAGAAAGAAGAAAAGGAAGCGGGAGATGAATTTTTGATTTAGAGAAACTTTTTATCATAAAATAAAAAACCGAAAAAGCCGATTATTAATTTCTAATTGCTCTAATTATTCTAATTTCTAATCAAATCCCGAAGTTCAAAAATTTCTAATTACTCTAATTTCTAATTATTCTAATCAAATCCCAAATCCCAATTGCTCTAATATCTAAAAATCTTTTTGGTCATTGGGATTTAGACATTGGACATTGATTAGGTCAATTAGGTTAATTAGAAATTAGAAATTTATCAGTTCAGTTACTTTTTTAGCTTGTTTGTTATAGAATTAAAAATAAGATTAAGTTCCTTTGCTTCTTTCCAAAGTCTTCTTGCCTCATCTTTCAACTCAGGTTCGGCAATTACAATCATTCTTAACCAATGTTTCGTTTCTCTCGCCTCTTTTTTGCAGATGCCTATTTTATGCTTAAAATCTTTTCCGGATTCTGCGTCATCTGCTTCGCAATAATTCGCTCCTACACTTGTGCCTGCTCTTACTAACTGAGAAATTAAAGGCAGAGTTATAGAATTTTTGGAAATTTTCTGGGCAAATTTAATAATATCCTCGCCAAATTTAGCTGTTCTTTCTTCTAAATCGTATTTCATAAAAAAAATTCCAATTATTCTAATTTTTAGACATTGGGTTTTGGAGCTTGGACATTGATTAGGTTAATTAGAAATTAGGTCAATTAGGTCAATTGAAATACCTGATAATCCTAATTTTACTTATTCCTCAAAATTTGTCAAGTGTGGGGGTCAACCCCCTACCCGTATATTAATCTCTATTCTTTCCAAATCGTCTGCCACTCTCCTTGCCCAAAACGGCCGGTTCTTCACCCTGACTCCGCTAATGCCCGGCTCATCTTTTAATATATCGGGAATTTCCGAAACGTTTCTGGATTGAAGACGTTTCTTTAATCCCTCTTTGTCTATATCTAAATAAACTAAAACTTTAATTTTTACGTTAAGCTTGATTTCTTCAACGCCCGGGTCTATGAAAGAATAATCAATTTCTAAACTTTCCTCTTTGAATTTCTGATTCTCTGAAAGTTTTGTTTCAACGTAAATTCTGCTGAAATCAACTATGTCTGATTTTTTAAATCCAATAACCCTTGTTTTCGCCTTGATTTGGGCAATAAACGTTTCCGCTTCCTGTCCCGCGTCGCTAAAAGTAAAAAACTCCATGACCTCCTGCTCAACCGCCTCTTCCAAAATCTCAAAATCGCTTCCAATTTTATTTTCCAAATCTATCCTGCCATCGGACAAAACCTTGTCGGTTAAAACCTTTTCAGCTTCCTCTAAATCCTTTTCAACAACACGGAAAACTTCTGTCCGCGCTCCGCCCGTCATTGCTGAAAAGGACTTGCCGTAAAAAGCCGTGTATCTCTCTGTGCCGGCAAAACCGGGAATGGAAAAAGTCGCTGGCCCGATATTATATTCTTCCCCGGGCTCGCTTGCCAATACTTCAATATCAACTAAGCCCGGAACTAACTTGCCCTCTTCATAAAACATACCGGGAATTACTACCTTCTTTGGCGTCCGAAACAACTTGCCGGTGTTGGAAATAAAACGGGTAGTCGCTATTAAAACCTGGGCTGTTTGCGAAAAATTGTTATAGACGCGAATAACGCCTTTGGCTTTTCCTTCTTTTAAAAAAGTGCCGCTGGAAGAAAATTCCCGAGATAAAGAATTTTCAACCTCTAAAAGTTCTCCTGAAATAAAACCCTCTTGATTGGACTTATCAACGACCACCTCCGCTTCAACCTCAAATTCCGCAATTTCGGTCTTTGGCCAAATCTCTATCTCTGTTTTGTGCTCAAAAGAAATCAAGTATATCAATCCAATTAAACCGAGCAGTCCAATCAGCCCGATTATCCTGCCCCGCAATGAGCCGCAGCGAATTTTGCGGAGCATAGTTATTCCGGATAAAACAATCTGGCGGAGCCGCGCTCCGCCAGAATTGGACTGATTAGTCCTATCCATCTCTGTCTGATTAGCCTGCCCCGCGGTATGCGGGGGCGTAATATCAAAAACCTTTTTCCTCATAAACTTTGGGGCTTTGTGCTTAACCGAGTTAAGCACAGCCTTAATTGGGATTTGGTGCTTGGGATTTGATTAGAATAATTAGAAATTAGAGTAATTAGAATAATTAGAATAACTATTGTAGCTCCTCCACTTTCTGCCTCACATCCTCATTATCCGGATTTAATTCTAAAACATTCCTAAAAATCTTGAGCGCTAATTCTTTTTTCCCTTGCGATTCATAAGCAACTCCAAGAGAATAAAGAGCGTTGGAATGAGTGGGTAAAACGCTAACTACTTTCTGAAACTGCTGAATTGCCAGGTCTGTCTGCTCGTTGTTAAAATAAAGCCGGCCAAGTTGAAACAACGCTTCCACGTTCAACGGATGCCTCTCAACTAAACCCTTTATTTCGCTGATTGCTTCTTCTAAATTCCCCTCTCTTTCAAAGAGAAAAGCAATCTGAAGCCGGGCGTCAAAATAATCCGGCTTGAGTTCAACGGCTTTTTCAAACTCGGCTAAACTTTTTTCTCTCTCTTGATATAATTTTCCCAATTCCGTTCTCAGCACCGGATTGGTGGGCTCCAAATCAATGGCTTTCTCAAACGAATTTATTGCCCACTCTGCCGCGCCCCCGGCCACTCCCTGAATATCACGATAAATCATTCCCATTGTTTCCCAGACCGCAACCTGATTCGGCGCGAGCTCGGCGGCTCCCTTAATCATTGGTCTGGTCATTTCACTAACGTCAAAATCAACAGGCAAAGATTCTCCTTTAATATGACTGATGGCGTAATACGCCTTGCTGGATATCACGTCCTGATTGCGTTCCGACAAGGGCTTTCTCATCTCGCCCAAAACCTGATTAAGATAAACGCGGGCTAAAACTATTTTGTATTGGACTTGAAAAGGATTAAGTTCAACTGCTTTTTCCAGGTCCTCGCTCTTCTGTAAAAGGTCAATGGCCTGGCTCGCCTGAACATAAATCATATCCGCCCGGTAAAACTTTACGAGCTGATAATAACCTCCTGCCATCCCCAAACCAATTAACATTAAAATAACGTTAAAGACCAAAGCAATCTCCGGAATATCCTTAAACGAAAACTTCAACACTCCCTTATTATCTCCTTTAACATCCTTTAATTCTCCCTTAGTTGATTTTCCTCGCCACCCGGCCGCGCTCAATCCCAAAACCAGCCAAAACATAAACATTAAAACCGTGTTCTGATAATAAACAAACTGCGCCGCAACAAGCGTCCCAAACCCCACCATCAACGGCAATGATAAATTATCAGTAATCAATAATTCTTTTTCTCCCTTAATATCCTCTAACTTTCCCTTAACACCCCTTAATAAAAATGTCCCTATCAACCCAAACCAAGCCAGTAAACCTAACAGCCCCATTGTCCCCAGTATTTCCGCTATATGATTTCCAGCCCTGTCAAACCGTATTTGCCATAATAAATGCTCGTTAAATTCTACCGGCTTAAACTTGGTAAAATCATAATGAAAAGCGCCGATGCCGGAACCTAAAAATACGGACTTGACATTCTCTGTCATCGCGCGACCAGCGACTTTCCAACTTGTACCCTGTCCTAAAACCTGCTCCTGCGGCAAATCCGTTAATAACGCCCCTTCAAATCCAATGCCGCTTAACATCCCCTTATCACTCCTTAACATCCCTTCTAATGGATTTGAAACCATAAATATCCCGGCGATAATTATCAAAAAAATCGGGACCAGCAGTTTATTAACATTTTCTCTAAACATCCTGGTCCACAAAGCAAAACCGGTGAAAAACAATAAACTCACTGCCAGCGCCGCCCACGCCGCGGCAAAATCAATAATAACCAGCAATCCCAATATCGCCACCAGTAATAATCCCAATCCCTTAACACCCCTTAATTCTCCCTTATTCTCCCTTACTAAAATCATCACTACCAACATTACCGCCACTGCTGCCAAAAACATCGCCAACGCCTCCATACTCCCGGCAACCGGATTAAAAGTGGATTGCAGCATCATCCCGGGCAATGATAAATTATCAGTAATCAAAGGCAATGATAAATCATTAATGATTAATGATAATTTTTGCCACCAACCAAAAATCGTCAGATAACTCATTGCGACAATAACCCCGGCAGACCACAAAAACACCCGCGCCATCCCCTGAACAGTCAGCAGATTCCCCTTAACACCCCTTAATCCGATGTTATTCGTAATCAAAAAAAACAGCGCCCCGCATGACAGCAATCCCAGCAATCCCCCGTTAAATCGGCCGTAAAACCCAAACAGCGACGAGAGCTTGTCAACAGAAAAAATCGCGCTCAAAACAGCCACCCCTAAAAACGCCAGAACAGGCAAATCCAATGGCGTCCTCTTAAACCGGATTTCCTTGTCAATCAACACCATTTTCCCGAGCCAGGCAAAAGCCCCCAACGAGACCAAAAACAAAAGCAAAAACTGCTTATTATATTCAAATACCTCAAACGAAAAATCAAGAAAAAACATTGGCAAAAAAAACACCAACAAATAAATACACGATTTTATGACTTTATCAAAAATATTTTTCATATGTTTTCAGTATAAACGATTATCAATTGATAATCAATTTTTTATTTTTAATCTCCTTTAATTTCCTTTAATTATCGGCTGTTGTGGCGGTAGAGGAAGCGTTAGAGGATATTAAGGGAGAATAAGGGATGTTAGAGGTGCCGCAGACGTTGTCTTCGTCAATCTCGCCATCACAGTCGTTATCTACCTCATCGCAGATTTCCGGGCTCGGGAATATAGCGCCAAGGCATTCCTGCCACACATTGTTCTGGCACACTTCAACCCCGATTTGGCACGCTCCGACTTCAGTACTGCAGGCGCGGTTTGTCCCGTGAACGCAGACATCACTATCCAACGCTGGCGGAGAAGCGTCCCGAGGCCTGTCCTCGTCCAAACTTGCCGACGGTGTTGATTGCCCGGGCAAAAACTTTGTCTTCAGCTCAACAACCAACCCGATTAAACCGGTGTATTTCTTACTCTCTACAATTTCAGTGACGCCTGTTTCTAATTCAGATTCCCGGGCTTCGCGCAAATAAGCCAGTTCGTAATCAGCCACCTCGCCCAATTCCTCAATCAAATATGAACCCAAATCTCTGCCAGCCAAGGCGGCTCTGGAAACTGTCAATAATTCCGCCCTGCTCATCATTTGCCAAACCCTGTTTGAAATTGACAATGTGCGATAACTATAATCCACATAATAATTTTGATTATCCTCGCTAACGTTGTCAATCCGCATTCCAATATCAAAATTATCCAGATTCACAGCCAAAAGCGCGGCGTTGTCAATTCCCAGTTGCGTCACAATTGCCTCGCCAATAACAAAATCTCTGGCGTCTTCAGACGCAAAAACCCCGGCGCTGAAAACAAAAACCAAAACCAAACCAATTGTAAAAGCGTTGTGGTATTTGATAAAATCTATGATTTTTTGAAATGTTTTTTTGGTGATATTTTCCATAATTATTGATTATTGATAAATGATTAGTGATTATTGATTAGTTATGCCCTTGACAAGGTTGTTGAGTTTGCTATACTTTTAGTATAACGCTAGCATGCTCGTATGCACTACGGGCTAAAGTTGGGTACCGCAAAAAGGATTCTTGCAAAAGGGTCCTTTTTGTTTTACAATAAAATTGGACCCGGGCCCGTGGTGTATCGGGTAACATGCTGGCGTTGGTACCCAGCGAAGCCGGTTCGACTCCGGCCGGGTCCACTTCAAATTTTCAAGTTCCGCGAAAGCGGGGCTTTTTTGGTTTAATTTTTCAAAAATTTTTTCTCAATCTGAATTTTCGTAAAATAACTACTAATACAGATTGAGATTTTTTGGGTGATGTTGTTCATATTTTTTATTTAATTTTTATTTAATTTTTCGGAAATACTTTTTCGTAATCGGCAGGAATTGGCAAACTTGGCGTAGCGAACATTAGAACCAAGTTTGCTGTAATTATTTGAGATATAAAAGTAATTCCAAAAATATACTGATAAATTTTGTTCCAGCATTTTCTTACGAAGTTTATAGGTGTTATATTGCTGCATCATTCCCAAATATGAATTCATACTGGATAAAAATTGCTCAGTATTTTCTTTTGTAAATTTAGTTCCTAAACGTCGCTTTTCAATAAGAAAATTGTTCCAATATTGAATTTTTTTATAAAAACTGCCCTTGGTTCTATTCCGGATATAAATACGATATGGCTTTATTGCTGCTCCGAGAAAATTAACTCCTTTAGAAAAATGTTGAAGATATATCTTTTTAGGATGAAGTTCAAGAAGGAGATGAGTTTGTAAATATTCTCTCAGGAGAGGAATAATAGATTTAAGATATTTCTTATTTGAATTAACAATCACAAAATCATCTACATAACGTCCATAATATCTAATCCCGAGCCGGTATTTAACAAAATGGTCAAGGTCGTTAAGATAAACATTTCCGAATAATTGCGAGGTAAGATTTCCAATTGGTAATCCTTTATTTTTTCCAGCATAAAATAAACTTTTGGATTTGGGAAGTCCTGCCCAGTCCTCTCTTTCTCCTTTGACGATACAATGTTCGGTCGGGTCGTGAAATACAATCTTGTGAATAAGATATAATACCAAATCAACATCAAAATCAGATTTTTCCCGAAAGCGATTTAATGTTTCTTTAATTTTTTGATACAAAATGGAATGGTCTATAGACATAAAATATCCTTTGATATCTAATTTAAGAATATAACAATCCTGCGTATAATTACGGGAACAGGAACGGATAAAGTGGTCCAATCGTTTTATGCCGTATGAGGTTCCTTTTTCAATCCGACAGCTATAACTATCGTGGATAAATAAACGTTCAAAAAACGGACTAACATAATTATAAATAAGGTGATGAACGACTCTATCCCGAAAATCACCGGCAAAAATCTCTCTCTGAACCGGGTCAAAGGATATAAAACAAATACTGCGACTGATTTTGTATTTTCCGCTTTTGATTTCTTCATAAAGTTCAAAGAGATTTTTTTCGTAATACATCTCAAATTTCAGAGCGTTGATAGTAGAGCGTTTATTTCTTCGCGCGTCATAGTACGCCTGAAACAAATCATATAACAATTTTTTTTCAGAAATCATAAACATCAATTCCCTTAAAAGGGATAACCAGTCCTTGAGGCAACGAACAGAAAAACCGTTCGCCTTATCGTTGTCGTTCCGGTTGACCTCAGAGTAGCCGGAATTCAGGTTGCGTTTCCAGGCCTCACCGGCAGCGCCCTCACTAGAAGACCAGAAGTTCGTGTTCGTGCCGCGATTGTTGTAATTACTATTAGTATTCCGGTTCCCTGTAAGGAAACACGGTGCCGCGAAAATAATCATTCACTTCTTCTTTCTTTCCTATACGAAAAGAAAGAATTAAATACCTTGCTCCTAACGCTTGCGGAACAAGAAGATTATTGGACTGATAAATGGCTCACTTGCCTTTGCCTTAGCAAAAGGCAACTCCGGCCAGTAAATTACTATTTGCTTGATTTTTGCCAGGCAGAAAGTTGTTTGGAAACTGACTCTATTTTTTCATTAAGATAGATAAATTTTTTAAGATTTATTTGTTTAAGGTCTTTAAGCAGCCGCAAGAATAAACGAATGGTTTCTATATTTTCCCTTGCTGATTGAATAATTATTGCTCTTTCAGAATAACTGCCATTCGCGCGAAAGATATTGGTAATCATATTTATGGTCTCTTTTTTTATACTTTCTCCGATGGTGAACTTGTATTCTCTATTAAAATCTTTTGTCCAGCGAAACAGTTCTACCAAAAGTTCATAGCTTGCTTTATACACCGGTAAATGATTATATGTAGCCATAATTTTTCCTCTTAGAAATTTTTCTCAAAGAAAAAGAAGTCAAAGTGTCAAAATAGTCAAATCAGTCCTTGAGGCAACGAACAGAAAAACCGTACGCCTTATCGTAGTCGTTCCGGTGGACCTCAGAGTAGCCGGAATCCAGGTGGCGCTTCCAGGCCTCACCGGCAGCGCCCTCACTAGAAGACCAGAAGGACGTGTACGTGCCGCGATGGTAGTAATTACTATTAGTACCCCGGGTCCCTGTAAGGAAACCGTTAAAACCAGATATGCTGCAATTACAGCCACCAAGACCTTCACATTTATCAGGCGTTTTCATTCTATCTCCTGCTGGGTCGCAATCCCACGATCCATTCCTAGTAGCAACACAAGTGCTAGTCGCCAGATAATTGTCTAAAATATGCTGTTCAGCATCTGTGGGAACATGCCAGCCCTCAGGGCAAATACCTTGGGCTCCTTCTACAGGGTCAACGCCAGGGATAGTAGAAGAAGCCATTGCTGCCGACCATTGATAAACCATTCCCAAAGTTGAAGATGCGGTGGCACAGTCCTCGCCGTTATTACCGATATTCGGAGTACAGGAATAATAGGCAAGATCCTCTGTCCAGCCACCACCGCCGTGCGCTGAAGGTCCTTTTGTTATCTCGCTCCCATCAGGATATCTTGCTGTTCTCATATTTTCATTCATCCAGCACTGGCTGCCGATTACCACTGTGCCATATTTATTTCCATCAATGTCGTAGACCGTATTTATTCCTCCGCAAGCGCCTAAAGCCGTGGTTCCTTCATAAATTTTGTTTTCAACAATTAAATTGCCTCCAACGGAAGGGCTAACTCCATTACAGGCGCCGTCGGCGCAAACGTAAAGGTTATCGTTTGTGAGTATTATATCCTTGCCTTGAGTGTGGACTTTCAAATCGCCGACTGAATTGACTTCAAACTCCGCATATTTGCCGGCGATATTTGTGAGGCGAAGTTGCGCCACGCTGGAATCGCTTTCCACAATTTCCAATTTCCGCGCAGGGGTTGAAGTTGCGATACCGACATTGCCTGAACTGTCTATTCTCATCCTTTCACTTATAGATTCTCCTGTCTTTTGTGTAAAGAATCCCAATGCCCCAGCATCATTATTGCCTGTTCGAGCCATATAGATTGAAGCTATACTATCTCCATTATTAGCACCTATAAGACCTCCAACCCATGCGTCTGATGTTTGACTGCCATCGAGACTTAAATAGGAAATCCCGTTATCACTCTCTATCTGTGTCCATGCATCTCCAGATGATTTATAAATATGTAATTGTTTGTCTGGTCCCGCCGTCCCGATGCCGACTCTGCCACTGCTGTCTATCACAAACAACCCGCTTTGCGTTGAAGTGCCGACTTCCAAAAGATTCACGCCCTCTGCGTCTGTCCAGAGTTCCAACAACGCCGAAGGCGTTGTCGTCCCAATCCCCACATAGCCGGTATTGAGGATTCTCACTCTTTCCGCGTTGTTTGTCGCCAAAGCAATGTAGTCAGATGATGTCGCATAAATCCCGCCGTTCGCGCTCACGAGCCGGATGTCAGTTCCAGTGGCAAAGAGAGTTCCGTCTTCCGCAGTGATTGTGAGATTGCCAGATGTTGTTTTCCACGTTGAACCGGACGCCGCGGTGATGTCCAAAAGCCCTGAAGCCCTGATGTCGTCAGAATCAATAACAATTGTTCCGCCAATAGTTGTTGTTGCCGCGTATATGTTCGCCCAACGATAAGAGGGCGAACCAAGGAAATAGCGGGAGTCAGCGTCTGCCGCTGGTTGCAAACCCCAGGCAATGGTTGAAGTTGCCTCTCCATATAATATGATGTTGCCCGAGCCCATTATGTCGCCGTGAACAGCGAACTTCGCTGACGGAGTGCTTGTCGCGACCCCGACATTGCCGTCAGCGTCAATAACAAACGGAGTGGAGTCAGTGTCTGAATCTTCAACAACAAAACTATTGCCAGAACCAAGATTAGTGATTTTCACAGCGTAGGAAGTCATCTTGGAAGTGGAGGTGGCAAGAAAAATAGGGCCGCTTCCTGTCTGGGTTCCGGTGAGCGCGGCTTTTGTGCTTGACGCT
>DAOVPY010000013.1 GCA_030628945.1 Candidatus Nealsoniibacteriota bacterium | reverse complement strand
TCCCTTTAGCAGGATTCCGATATATTCAGAAAATAAAGACAATATAACCGGAATTTTGTATGTCAGAGATGTTTTAAGGCATATAGCGCATAGCGCGAAAAATAATATTAAATTGGCTCAATTAGCCAAAAAGCCGTTTATTGTTCCGGAAAAGATGGCCATCAACAATCTATTTAAGGAATTTCAACGCCGGCATATCCATATGGCCATTGCCGTAGATGAATATGGAGGAGTAACGGGTTTGGTAACGATGGAGGATTTATTAGAGGAGCTGGTAGGGGAAATTCTTGACGAAACAGACCTTGATAAAAAATTCATTATGCGTCTGGACAAAAAAACTATTTTAGTTGACGGGGATACCGAGATAGACGACATTAATGATTTCTTTAATGTAAAAATACCGGGCAAGATCACTGATACGATTAGCGCCGTGATTTTGGAAAAAATAGAAAAAATTCCTCAAAAAGAAGAGAAAATAAAAATTAACGATCTAACTTTAACCATTGAGGAAGCCACGGCAAAAGAAATAAAAAAAGTTAAAATTGAAAAATAAAGCCGGACGAGGACGGGCCTCCCGCGCTACAATTTTATGAATAATAAATCTTTCACTTTAATAGAATTGCTCGTTGTAATCGCTATAATCGGCGTCATCTCCAGTATTGTTTTAGTAAGTATGGGAGGAAGCAGAAAAAGAGCCAGGATTACTTCAAGTCTGCAATTAAGCCAGTCCATTAATCATACCTTGGGCGCTTACGCTGTTGGTATCTGGGATTTCAACGAAGGCAGCGGCGTCACTGCGCAGGATCGCTCCGGCTACGGCAGACACGGCGCAATCAATGGCGCGACCTATATTGGCGGGGCAAGCGGAGCCAAAGACGCCACACCCTATCATATTCTTGTTGGTCAGAAAGAAGAAAAATACGCTTTGGAGTTTGACGGAGATGATTGGGTTGACGTGCCAAATGTTAGAATTTTTTCCAGCTCATTTACTATAGGGGGGTGGATTAAGCCGAGCAGAAACGAACCTGACGGTTACGGAACTTTTATGGGGTACGATAGTACTCACAGAATTTTAATTTCAACCGGCGGTAAACTGCTTACACAATTCGGAGGCGATTTTTTCTCAAATGACGTATTGTCTGCCAATGAATGGTCGCATATAGTTTATAAATACGATTTAGATAGAGACATGGAATCTTTTTACATAAATGGTGTTTATGATAGCGAACATGTTCCTAGTTCTACTCCTATTTGGAATTCTGCTTTCAGAATTGGACAATATGATTTAGCGCACTATAAATTAAAGGGTTTTATTGACGATGTCAGGATTTACGAGCAAGCCCTGAGCGCCGCCCAAATCCAGAAGAGCTACGCTTTAGGCGCTATCCGCCACGGCATTGCGCTAAAATAATCTATTGTTCTTAAGAATATTGGAATGAAAATTATGAATCTTTTGGAAATAAAAAATTTAAGGGTTCAGGGTAATGGAAAAGAGATATTGAAGGATGTTAATCTAACAATAAAACGAGGAGAGACCCGGGCGCTTTTGGGTCCCAACGCCAGCGGCAAAAGCACTTTGGCGCAGGTGATTTTAGGAAATCCGAAATTCAAAATCTCTCTGGGAGAGATTTTTTTTAGAGGAAAAAATATCACCAATTTTGTTCCGGAAAAAAGAGTTAAAATGGGACTGGCTCTGACCTGGCAAAATCCGCCAGCGATAAAGGGAGTGAAGTTGTGTCAATTGTTCAAAAAATTTGCGCAACTCGTACTCGCGCGTGATTTGTTGGAAAGAGAAATCAATGCTGACCTTTCAGGGGGAGAGAAAAAAATGTCAGAGTTATTTCAGGTTTTGTCTTTAAATCCAAAATTAGTAATTTTTGACGAAATTGATTCCGGCTTGGACTTAAAACGATGCGAAATAGTGGCAAAAATAATTAAAAAAGAACTAGTGGCAAAAAAGGTTTCAATTTTGCTGATAACCCATTCAGGAGAAATTTTGAAATTTTTAAAGCCGAATTTTACCAATGTAATGGTTGACGGGAAAATTATCTGCAAGGAAAAGGATTTTAAAAAAGTTTTAAGAACTATTAAAAAATATGATTATGAAAAATGCAAACAATGTATACTGGCAAACAGACAATAAAATTCCCAAAATTTGCTTTAAGAAGGGAGCGGAGATTTTGCCAATCAATCTGGCTTGGGAAAAATACAGATGGACAAGAAAATATTTTAACAAAAAACCAAAACAAGGGTATTTCCTTTGGATTAAAAAGCGGCCCGAAGGACAGCTTTTAACCTGCGTAAGCATTGCCAAAAAAAATATAAAACAAGGGCTTCAAAATCTTCTGGTTTTAGAAAAAGGCGTAAAAGCAAAGATGCGGGGAACCTGCGGCGCGCTTAAAAAGAATTTGTGTGGAATTCACAGGGCTAAAGGAAAAATTATTCTGAAAGAAAATTCCGCGCTTCAATACAGTCATATTCATTCCTGGGGAGAAAAAGATGTTGTGGAGACAAATTACGAGTTTTTTTTAGAAAAAAATTCGCGGTTAGAGTATAAGTATAAAATTTTTTCCGCGCCCAAAAAACTTGAGATAGACACAAAAATAAATGTCCTAAAAGACGCGGCCGCTGAAATAATATTGGCGGGGGATTGCGAAAAAACCGAAATAAAGATTAAAGAAACATTAATTCTCAAAGAAAAAGGAGCTTCGGGAATAGTAAAATTGCGGCTGGTCGGGAGGAAAAATAGCAGGATTTCGGCTCGCTCCCGGGTTTTAGCCGAAGACGAGGCCAAAGGACATTTGGACTGTCAGGGGTTGCTGCTTGATGATACTTCAATAATTTCTTTGTCTCCAAAACTTATTTGCGAAAACAGAAAAGCCCAGCTTACGCACGAGGCTTCAATCGGAAAAATTTCAGATGAAGCGCTCTATTATTTAAGAATGCGGGGTTTAAGCGAAGATGAGGCAGTCAATTTAATTATTTCCGGTTTTTTATTTTATGAAGATTGAGACAAAAATTCATTTGGTTCAACGCGCGTTGGCAGTGATGGCTGTTTTTTTGCTTGCGCTCGGACTGGGCCATATATTTTTTCCTGAACAAGGCCATCAATTAATTGGCCAGCGTGCTTTTGACGCGCGTAACCCATGGATGCTTTTGGCCGCGCGGGGATTGGGCGTTCATTTTCTGGTAATGGGAATCGTTGCTTTTATCGCGGCGTTTGACCCGATAAAGCGCGCGGCTTTGGTTTTTATCGTGGTATTGTCCGGCGCTTTAATTGATTTGGTCCGGGCTTCAGGGATTGCCTTCTGCCCGAAATTATGGATAATTATAATGATATCAATAACATTATGGCTTATTATAGTTATATTTTATCCGTACAAAACAGAGCCAAGATTAAAATTTTATGACAAGATTTTTAATTTACGGGTTTAAACCTTTTGGAGAATATAAAAAGAATATTTCAGAAGAAATAATAAAAAGGATTAAGATGGAAAACGGGTTTAAAATTAAGAAGGTTATTCTGCCGGTTGTTTTTGAAAAGAAATATATCTTCTGCGAAATTAAAAAATATAAGCCCGACATCATCATTGGGTTGGGCCAAAGAAAAAATAGAAAAACATTGGAAATTGAAAGAAAAGCGAAAAATATTTACAGGGAAAGGGGACAGACAATCAAAAAGAAAATCAATCCCAAAGGACCAACGGAATATCTCCTCAATCTGCGGCCAAAGAAAAAACCGAAAGGAGCAAAGATTGATTATCGCTCAGGGGATTTTGTGTGCAATTTCACCAGATACATAATAATGGATTTCATAAAAAATAAGGGGCTTAAAACAAAATTTATGTTTCTCCATATTCCTGAGAATTACAACATCCCCAAAGCAATAAAAATCCTCAAAAAAATAATTTCTGAAATTTATTCTTTATGAAAATTTTAAAAACCGAAACAGTTTTTGACGGAAAATATCTCAGATTTAAAAGAAAACATTTCAAGGCAAAAAATAAAAAAAAAGGAATCTGGGAGTATATTGAAAGAAAAACATTTAGTCCGGCTTTTGTGGCTATTTTTGCCTTGACTAAAAATAAAGAAGTGATTTTGGAAAGAAATTATAGAATACCATTGGAGAGTTATATTATAGAACTGCCGGCCGGCCTTTGCGATAAAAAAGACGAGAAAGAGATTGAAACCGCGCGAAGAGAACTCTTGGAGGAAACCGGTTACAAAGCTAAAAAACTTATTCCGATTTTAAGAGGGCCCCTTGTTCCCGGAGAAACCAATGAGGAGATTAGTTTTTATTTTGCTCCGGACGTGGAATTAACAGCCCGACCTTCAACTGAGGATAGCGAGGAAATAGAAGTGCTTAAAGTTCCATTGAATAAATTTGTTGATTTTATTTTAAATCCTCCAAAAGGCGCGAAAATTAATGCTACGGTTTTGAGCATTTTGCCTATTCTCGAAAAGAAAAAACTAATCTAAATATTTGTTTTCAAAATTCCGGAATTTTTAGGTTTTAGAAAAATAATAGATAGTTTTAAAAACAATCATTCTTAAATTCTCAAGAATTTAAGAATGATTGTTTTTTTTATAAAAAAGTTTATAATAAATTTAATATGCCTAAGAACAAACGCAAAAATTATTCCTCTAAAACTTATCGTCAACTTGAAAGAATTGTTAAAGGGTTTGCTAATCACCGGCGAATTGAAATTTTGGAATTGTTAAAAAACCAGCCAGAACTTTCAGTGGCTGAAATTTCGGAAACATTAAGAATTAATTTTAAGACCGCATCTGAACATATCAGGCGATTGGCTATCGCCGGTTTGGTTTTGAAAAGATCAGACCACGCAAACGTCCGTCACAAACTTACCGACCGAGCGAAATCTATTCTCAAATTCTTGAGAATATTAGAATAAAAAATTATGAAAACAGCATTTATTATCCACGGCTCAAATGGAAGCAAAGACGCTCATTGGTATCCTTGGTTAAGCAAAGAATTAAAAAAAAGGGGGTTGCGGGTATTTCTATTTCAATTTCCAATTGGAAAAAATCAAACTCTTCAGAATTGGTTGCAGACCATACATCCCATAAGAAATAATTTAAAAGATTCTATTCTTATCGGACATAGTCTTGGAGTTCCGTTTATCCTTAATGTATTAAATCAATGGAAAGTAAATGCTCAAGCCGCCTTTTTAGTTTCAGGTTTTTCTGGTCACTTAGAAGCAGAGGGAGAACCAAATCTTGATGATTTCGCCGATAAAAATTTTAACTGGAAAAAGATTAAACAAAATTGTGATAATTTTTATGTTATTCATTCGGACAATGACCCTTACATCCCATTAGAGAGAGCAAAAGAACTCGCAAAAAATCTTGGCGTAGATATTATTTTAGTAAAAGGAGGAGGGCATTTTCTATCTCAAATAGGGTTCAAAACTTTTAATTTACTTTTGGAAAAAGTCAATGAAGTAATAGATTCTAAATATCATCTTGTAAGAAGTTAAAAATAAGAAGTTAAAATCATTCCTAAATTCTCAAGAATTTAAGAATGGCATACGATTTTATTTTATGGAAAAATTTGAAAAAAAACTGAAAATTGGAATTGAAAGAATGGGAGAAAAGAAAATAGAAGAAGAAAGAGAAGGGGAAGGGAAAGACAAAAAGACAGAGAGAAAAACCGGGCAGCAAAATGAAAAATTAAGACAGGACTTGATTAAACATATCGAGGGATTTGATTTAGAAAAAGCGCAAAATGTTTTGAATAAAAAAGAATTCATTATAGATGAAGACATCGTCAATATCTGCCAAAAAAAGATGGAATTTATCATTGGGCCCAAGGGATGCGGGATTGACGGAATAGAAGATTTTATTTCTTTTTGTAAAAAAACAGCTTAGAAATAAATTTATCAACGGAAAAAATTGTTGCTGATTGTAAAAATATGCTTAAATACTATCTTTCTCCCGAAGCGGGATGCTGGCAGCATTTTTCCTGGGAAGAATTCTCTCTTGACCAGTTTATTTCTTTTTTCCGGGAATATAAAATTTTAAGCAATGAGCAAATTATCGCTGTTATGCGGAAAAAATTAGAAAATGATTTGTCAAAAGAAAAGCCGCTTTCAAGCCAGGAAATTAATAAGTGCCGAAAAATTATTTTCATTGCCCAGGAAAATAATTTAAAGATACAAGATTCTTTGTTAGAGAAATTTAATGAAAAAGAAAAGGAGCAAAAAGAAAGTCCGGCAGAGATTATCGGGTTTGAAAGATTTGATACTTTTGATATTTCCGGCAAAAAAATACAAGGCAGAGAAATCCTGGAAAAAGCCGCTAAAATACTGCCTGCCGGGCTTTATTGCGCGAATATAGAAAAAATAGAATATGAAGACAGAATAGACCAAATGCCGGACGAATATGGAATTAAAGGTAATTCAACTGCTCTTTATAATACATCAGAAAAATCTATTACATTTTTTCTAAGCCCGGATCCGAATTATGAAAAGCAGGATTATATTAAAAATTTTCCAGACCATCTTACCCATGAATTTGGCCACAGCATAGATCCGCGGGAGATTGAGCAGAATGACCTATCACTTTCTGAATGCAAGGAAATGTTAAAACAATGGATAATGGTCAGGAAAGAAGAGCCGCCGTTTTCTGACTATGTTGAAAAAATCAATAATGAAAATAAATGGACAGAGGATTCTCTTAAAAGCAAAGAAGATTTTGCCGAAAGCATGTCATTCACCTTAGTTAATCCTTTGTATATGAAGATATTCGCGCCCAAAAGATATAAATTTTGCGTTTCCTGGTTGAAAAAACGTTTCCCAAAGTTTGACATAAAAAAAACTGCCGCAAAAAATGAAGAATATTGTAGATTACTGGATAGTTTAAATTTTAATTAAAAATATTATGATAAAAGCGTTTATTCTAAAAAATAGAAGAGGAGAGGAAATTGGAGAAATTATTTTCTCTAATAAGAGATTTGAAGTAAAAGTTTCTTTCAAAAAAGAAAAAGAAAAACTTGAAAAATTATTAAACTCTTTCGCGCAACAGGGGATTCGCGATTTGGGAGAGGTAATTTTAAAACAACCCATTAAAATAAAGGACTCTTTATTTTTTAATGAGGTAAGGAACCAGTTAGCCAGGAGAGGATATATTTTTATGGAGAAAAACAAACAGGATTGAGGATATTATGAGCAAGGATATTAATAGCTTAAACAAGCTAAACAAGGAGCAGAAAGAGGCTGTGGAGTTTGGCAAAGGCCCGGTTTTGATTGTGGCCGGCGCCGGCACAGGCAAGACAACAGTGATTACCAGCAGGATACTTCGTCTTATTGAAACAAAAAAAGCCAAACCGGAAGAAATTTTGGCTTTGACTTTTACAGACAAAGCCGCGGAGGAAATGGAGGAGCGGGTTGATAAATTACTGCCATTTGGCTATGTGGAACTTTGGATTTCCACTTTTCATTCTTTTTGCGAAAGAATTTTAAAACAGCATGGCTTGGATATCGGTATTTCTACTGATTTTCGGGTGCTGGACCAAACTGCCTCCTGGGTTTTGGTACGCCAAAATTTCGCGAAATTTGATTTGGATTATTATCGCCCTTTGAGCAATCCTTCTAAGTTTATTCGGGTTTTAATTGAACATTTTTCCCGCTGTAAGGACGAAGGAATTTATCCAAAAGAGTATTTAAAGCGCAGCGATGCTCTGCGCTTAAATTTAGACGAAGGAGCTTTTGGAAGCAAGGCGATAAAAAGCAAACATAAAAAAGGATTGGCCCAATATCAACAGGAAGCAGACAGAATAAAGGAAATAGCTAACGCTTATTCTATGTTTCAGAAACTTCTTTTAGACAATAATTCCCTGGATTTCGGCGACCTTATAAATTATACTTTAAAATTATTTAAAGAGAGGCCAAAAATTTTAGAGAAGTACCAGGGGCAATTCAAATATATTTTAGTTGACGAGTTCCAGGACACCAACTGGTCTCAATATGAATTAGTAAAATTTTTGGCTCGCCCTAAAAACAACCTTACCGTCTGCGCCGATGACGATCAATGTCTACCGGGAGAATCTGAAATAGAAATATTCAGAAAGGGGAAAATTACAAAGAGAAAAATTAAATACATCAAAAAAACAGATAACATTTTAACAGCTGTAGGCAAAGGACATATTGGAGTATCCAAGGTTAATAAAGTTTTCAAAAGAAAAAAACAGGCAAAATTATTAACTATTAGAACAAGGAAAGGCTATAAATTAACGGTTACTGATAATCACAAGATGTTTTGTCTTGTTCCCAGAACCCCAAAAGGAAAATATCATTATGCTTATTTAATGTACCGACGGGATGTAGGCTGGAGAATAGGAATAACCGATGATTTGGTCTGGAGATTACAGATAGAGCGCTCCGCTGATAAAATTTTGGCTATAAAAGCATTTAACACAGATGCCGAGGCGAGATATTACGAGACATTATGGTCGTTAAAATATGGAATACCCACCAGTTGTTTTCAAACAAGAGATGGAATAATTATTAAAGAAAATTTGCTAAAGAGTTTATATAAAAAAATTGATGTTGGGGCGGGTGTCCGGAGATTGGCCCAAGATTTAAATATTGACCTAAATGCGCCTCATTTCTGTTTGGATGCCGTAAATAGAGGACAAAAAGTCAGAATAGTTATTAACTTGCAAATGTGCTATCGGAAATACAGGAGCAAAGAACATGTAAGAAAAGGTAAAACCCTGATTTTGAATCCTTGGATTAGACATAGGATTTATTTAGAAACTTCCAATAGGTCTACAATACAAAAATTAAAGGCGGCGGGATTTAAGTTAGGAAAGGCCAAAAAAGGAATGAGATTTTGTCTTGAAAGTGATGATTTAAAAAAGTTGGGATCATGCGCTGAAAAATTACAAAAATTAACAGGAGGATTTATAGAATCTAAATTTAATATAGGCGTAAAATTTAATAAACCCATGGGTAATCGTCGAAGTTCTATGGCATTAGTTATGCCTGCTAAAAATTTAGCGCTCGGCCATTATCTTCCAGTAAGAACGGGGAATGAAATAATTTACGACCAGATTATTAACATTAAGGAAGAAAACAAACAAATAACAGTTTACGATTTAGAAATAGATAAAACCCATAATTTTATAGCCGATGGCATTGTGGTTCATAATTCAATCTATCAGTGGCGGGGCGCTTCTTTTAACAATGTTTTGCAGTTTAGAAAAGATTATCCAAAAGCCAAAGAAATAGTTTTAACGGATAATTATCGGTCGTCCCAGAATATTCTTGATATGGCTCACCAGTTTATTCAGTTTAATAATCCCAACCGCCTGGAATACCAAATCAATCAAGTTGTGGAAATTGCCAAAGAGGCAAAAGAAAAAGGAATGGATTTACGCGGCTTTAAAAAGATTAATAAAAAATTAAAGGCGACAAAAAAGAACAAGGGGGTTATTGGATATTTACATTATAAAACTTCAAGCGAGGAATTATTCGGAGTAATAAATAAAATAAAAGAAATCTTAAAAAAAGATGAAAAAGCGCGCCTGAATGATTTTGCCGTTTTGACCCGAACAAATGAAACGGCAAATGTTTTTGCCCGGGCAATGGAAAGGGCGGGTATTCCTTGTCAATTTTTAGCTTGCCGCGGTTTGTATACCAAGCCAATAATTTTAGATATTATCGCTTTTTTCAAATTGCTGACTAATTATTATGAGAATTCCGCGGTTTACAGAATTTTGAATTTGCCCTGCCTGAATATTCCATTTGAAGATTTATCCAAAATTACCCAGCGCAGTTCCCAACAGGGCCAGTCAATTTATGAAACCCTTCAACAGCTCTCTTTAATTCCGGGACTTTCCGGCAAAACAGCGACAGAAATTACTTTTATGCTGGGGCTTATTCAAAAACAGATGGCGAGAATCAAAGACCATGGTTTAAGCGAAATTTTTGTTGATTTTTTAAAAAATTCAGGATATTTGGACTATTTGGCAACCAAAGAAAACGAAACAATCAGCAAAGAAAATCTGCGGCTGATAAACCTTTTTTACGATAAAATTAAAGATTTTGAAGAAAGAGAGATTGATCCGTGCCTGACTAATTTTGTGGAACAGCTGGATATGGAATTAGAATCCGGAGACCAGGGTTCTTTGAAATTTGACCCGGAAAGCGGTCCGGAAACAATAAAAATTATGACTATTCATTCAGCTAAAGGACTGGAATTCAAATATGTTTTTTTAGTTGGATTGGTTGATAAGAGATTTCCCACCATTGAAAGAAAAAATTTAATTGAAATTCCTCAATCTTTGGTTAAAGAAGTGATGCCAAAAGGAGATATCCATTTGCAGGAAGAAAGGCGGTTATTTTATGTGGGAATGACGCGCGCGAAAAACGGATTATTTTTCACTTTGGCAGATAATTACGGCGGAATGAGAAAAAAGAAGCCGTCAAGATTTTTACAAGAATGCGGTCTGGCGGAAAAAGGAAAAATGGCAGAGACCTGTTCTCGGCCAGCCGGCGCTTTTGACAAACACCGGGTGTTTGTCAAATCTCAAACAAACTACAAACTACAAACTACAAACTACAAACAATATACCCTGCCGGATCATTTTTCCCATACTCAGTTGGTTGCTTTTGAAAAATGCCCGTTGCAGTATAAGTTTGCCCATATTCTTAAAATTCCAATGAAAGGAAGGCCGAATTTTAGTTTCGGAAAAACCGTTCATAATACTTTGTTTCAATTCGTTAATTTATTTTTAAAACAAGCCAAAACAGGACAAGGAAATTTATTCGGTTCTGCTCGGACTAAGTCTGAAAAAATTCCAATTGACTTTAAGGAATTATTGAAAATTTATGAACAAAAATGGATTGACGAATGGTACGAGAACAAAAAACAAAAGCAGGAATATTATAAATTAGGCAGGAAAATTCTTAAAAGTTTTTATGATGATTTCTTAAAAACCCGGCCCAAAATTGAATTCATCCAGGGAGAACCGGCGCTGGAGCAGGGATTTAACCTGAAAATAGGAGGCAACGCCTTAATTGGCAGGATAGACAGAATAGATAAATTGCAAGACAACAGCTCAGAGATTATTGACTATAAAACAGGCGCGGTAAAGCAAAGTTTAAGCGCTCAAAATAAACAGCAGTTGTTAATTTATCAAATTGCGGCTGAAGATATTTTGGGTTTAAAACCGTCAAAGCTCACTTATTATTATTTAGAACAAAGAAAGAGGATTTCTTTTTGCGGGACAAAAGAAGACAAGGAAAGATTAAGACAAAAAATACTGGAAGAAATACAAGAAATTAAAAAGAGTAATTTTTATCCCAGACCCGGCTGGCACTGCCAATACTGCGACTTCAAAGAAATCTGCGAATACCGGAAAAACGCATAGGCATTGCTTGACCCCCACACTTAATTAGGCGTGGGGGTTGACAATTTTTATTAAAAGAATATACTGCAAATAGGTTAAAAAATGGAAAGAACTTTGAAAAAAGAATAAACGGCCGCGCGTATAAATTACGCGCGGAAACGAGTCAGTTTTTTAGAGTTGTCCCGAATGATTTTTTTTTGAGAGTTTGATCCTGGCTCAGGATGAACGCTGGCGGCGTGGATAAGGCATGCAAGTCAAGGGGCTCCGATTTATCGGAGAACCGGCAAACGGGTTAGTAACACGTAGATACCTACCGTCGAGACAGGAAT
>DAOVPY010000007.1 GCA_030628945.1 Candidatus Nealsoniibacteriota bacterium | reverse complement strand
GCCACCGCGATTCTTACGGCTTCTTCTCTTCTGTTTCTGCAAATAGTTCTGATTTTTCTTTATCAAATACTGCCGATGGAATGGTTAATAAGGGTTTTCCGGGCATTAATGGAAATCCCAGCCCTAAAATATATTATTTATTACGGCTCGGTCCTTGCGGTTATATTAATTTTCGGCGGCATAGTGTATTACATTCAAAAAAAAGTATTTACTCCGGGAAAAATCGCCATCAGGCGGCTGAAAGACAACAAATGCCCCAACTGCTCTTTTGCACTTGACGTGTCTTACAAATTCTGTCCCAAATGCGGCAAGCAACTGAAAGAAAAATGTTCCCATTGCGGAAATTTAAAAATCAAAGACCTTCCCTGCTGCCCCTTTTGCGGAAAAAAATAATTTACGCCAAACAAAATCCCTTGCTAAAAGCAAGGGATTTTGTTATTGATTGTTCCTTAAACTAAATAATTAAAATCCACCGTATAACTTCTGAGTTCCCGTAATATCCGGCTGTTCAAGGGTTCTTTTCTTAATTTCCCCAAAATCAGAATAACCGTACATCGTTACCTCGCTGCAAGCTGTCTCATATATGTCGCCCAAACCAATGCCGTGGCCAATCTCGTGGGTTGCGATATTTTGCAGATCCATTACTGCAGGATCAATGACAGCGTCACCCCAAGTAAAATCAGTGTCAAACAAGACATCAAATTCAATAATTTTCCTTGAACTTGGCGGCCCTGAAAAGTATCCCCAGACCACTGCCACTCCGATCACGCCTTCCTGCGGATAATTTCCAAAAACAAATTCGTTTCTGCCGTCCGGCGCGTCACTGTCCCAAGTTGCAGTTTCATCAACCACATAATCATTGGAAAAAAGTTCTTTTGAGGTTGCCGCATCCCATGCCTCTGCGCCAGCGAACACTGCTCCTGGCACAGTTGCTTCTAAATCCGGATGAACAACATAATTTATTGATAAATCTTTCCAACTAACCCCTCTTCCAAGAAAACCATAACAAGCCGGCTCTTTCTTCCCTTCCTTTCCTCCGCCAGCCCAAGGCGGCTTAGCAAAATCTTTCTTGTGATGAACAAAAACAATCTTTTCCAGGCCGGGCGCGCTTAAAGCTAAATGCTTCAAACCCTCTATCTCTACTTTTTCTATCACCGGCGAATTTTCTGCCCGCGCTTTTTCCTTTGCTCTATCAGCTGCAGGAATAAGCATTGCCGTGGCTACGCCCGAAAGCGCTAAAATAGTTATTCCAATCAAAACTCCTAAAACTATTTTTTTCATATTTTGTATTCCTTATTAAACTCCTGAATTTTCGACCTTTGATTTTAATGAATAGTTCACTTACTATTTTAAGTTTATATCAACGACAAACTATGTCAAATCAGCAAAGTTTCAAAAGTCCCTTGGCGTTTTTCACTGCGTAACCCATGGCGTCATTGTTAAAATAGCAATAAACATCCAAACCATTTCTTTGCCATTTTTTGATTTTTTGAGCCAGGGATTTTAATTCTTTTTTGGTGTATTTTGAACTGAATAAAACCTTTGAGCCATGCATTCTCAGATAAACAAAATCAGCGGTTGCTATTTCGGACTTAGGGAAAGAGGGTGAATCCGCAATTACCCAAGCCGCCTTGTGTTTTTTAAGCAATCTATAGATTTTTTCGTCACACCAGGATTGATGCCTGAATTCAAAAGCACATTTGACCGAGACCCGACCTCGGGCAGTTGTCCGAGGTCGGGTCTCGGTTTCTAATAAAAACTTTTTCAACCGCTTGATATTTTCGCCGGTAGCGCCTAAATTCGGAGGGAATTGGAACAAAATCGGCCCGAGTTTTTCTTTGAGATTCAGGGCGTTTTCTAAAAAACTTTTCCAGGCGTTTTCCGCATCTTTTAGCCGTTTAATATGGGTAATAAAACGGCTTGCTTTAACGGCAAAAACAAAATCCTTTGGCGTCTGCTCATACCAATTCTGATAAACCTTGGGTTTAGGCAAACGATAAAAAGAATAATTGATTTCCGCGGTTTTGAAATGACGGGAAAAATATTTTAGTTTGTCTTTCCCTGACAAATCTTCGGGATAAAAAATCTTTTCCCAGCGCGGATAAACCCAACCCGAAGTTCCGATAAATAATTTTCCTTTTTTAGCCATCATTTTCAACTTTAACATATTTAATCCCAATTAAAAAAGGGTGTATTAAAACCCTTTTCTTTATTTTTTTCTCACTAAAACTGATCGTACTAAGATTGATTGCCTGAAAATAGCCCTTTTTTGTCTAATATGTTCTGCCCCATCTAACAGAATAAATTCGTTATTATACAACCGACCTAAAATTCCCTTGGGATTCCTGTATATTAATCTTGCGCCTTTTTTCATTGAATGAAGAATGCCTCTCAAAACCGCTTCTTTTGGTTGAACTCCATGAGCCACTACTATTACATCAAATTCCGCGAAAGGATAATTCATTCCATTTCCTTTTTCAATTTTAACTGACGCAAGCTTTTTCTTATCAATATACTGTTTGGCATCTTCTACTGCTACGTTATCGCAATCTATGGCTGTCACTCTGGCCCCAGTTTCTCGAGCAATTATTTCACTTGTATAAGGAAATGAACCGCATCCTATATGAAGGACATTATCATCAAAAGTGATAGAAGCTACGCTTATCTCTCTTTCTACTAAGGCCCCACCAAGGCCAGTATAAAAATCACCCAAGAACTTTATTCTCATAGACAATCTCTCAAAAAACTTAACCGCTCTATACAACATTTTTCCTCTCCTTTTTCCCCTTTTCTCTTCTTTATATTTGATTTTAATGTGCTAAAATAGATTAAACGAAAATCTCATTTATGTCAAATGAACTAATTAAAATTGACGGCAGTTATCTGGAAGGCGGCGGCCAGATTTTGCGGACTGCTTGCGCGCTTTCAGCGATTACTCAAAAACCCTGCCACATTTTCAATATCAGAAAACAAAGGTCCAAACCAGGTTTAATGCCCCAGCATCTTTTGGGCGTTCAATGCTTGACCCGGCTTTGCGATGGAAAACTGGAAGGGGATTTTCTTGGTTCAGAAGAAATAAAATTTTACCCCCAAAAAATCAGACCCCAAAATTTAAAAATAAAAATTGAAACAGCCGGAAGCATCACCCTGATTTTACAAACTCTGATTTTGCCGGCCCTTTTTGCCAAAGAAAATAAAACAACGAAAATCGCTATTGACGGCGGAGCCACTGATACCTTTTTCTCTCCGACAATTGATTATTTTCAATATGTCTTTTTGAAAACTTTGGAAAAAACAGGAGCGAAAATTGAAGTAAATATTTTGCAACGAGGATATTATCCAAAGGGCGGGGCAAAAGTTGAAATCATTATCCAGCCCTTTTGCTCTACGGAGCGACGCGCAAAGCAAATTAACTTCGCGGAGCGGGGGGAGTTGAAAAAAATTTTGGTTCTCTCCGGAGCTTCGGAATTTTTGAAAGAAAAAAATATCGCCGAAAGACAGATTATGGGAGTAAGAGAAATCCTGGGAAAATTAAAACTGCCTCTTGAAGAAAAGGCAATGTATTACCGAACTCAATGCCCGGGCAGTCATATTTGTTTAATCGCGGAATTTGAAAAGACAATAATCGGAGCCGATAATTTGGGAAAAATAGAAAAAAGAGCCGAAGATGTCGGCAAGGAAGCGGCTTTGGAATTGCTAAAACAAGTAAAAACAGAGGCGGGATTAGATAAGCATATGGCTGACCAAATCTTGCCTTATATGGCGTTATCTGAAAGGAAAAGTTCAATCACGGTTTCCGAAATTACCAATCACTGTAAAACCAATATTTGGGTAATTGAAAAATTCCTGTCCGGAAAATTTGAAATAAAAAATAATGTAATCATTTGGAATCCAAAATAAATCCAAAAAATCACCATAGAATTAAATTCCTTCTAATTTCTTTAAGTATCTTATTTTCCTGTTGAATTCCCTTTTCTCGGCGCTTGTTTTCGCTCTAAATTCCTCCCCCCTCAATTTTAAAAGTTTTCTTCTGAATTCGCTTTTAGTGATAATCCGGCCGTGCTCTCTGCTAAATTCCTTTCCTAATTCCGCCCGCTGCTCACGGGTTAAATATCTTGACGGAATTTTCCTAAAAAGCTCCCTTAATTCCGCGCCTGTAAGATATTGTTTTTTATCAAAAATTCCCATAATGAAAATTTATTCGGTAATTTTTTCTAAATAAGCTCTGGTAGATGGGCCGAAATAACCAGTCCCATTTTTTAGACCCAATGGTTCAAGAATCTCTGCGGCGTATTTTTCTTGAAATTTAATCACTGCCGCCTTGGTAATGGAGCCGAAATAGCCGGTAGCCCCAATATCCGGTCTCTGCCATACTTCTTCGGCAATTAAAATTTCCTGCAATTTTTTCACATCATCGCCGCTTATTCCTAAATTTAGATTTCTAATCCATTTAGCTTTTAATGGAATTTCTTTTGGAGAAAATTCTACAGATGACTTCTTGAGATATTCCATGGTTTTAGACCCGAAATATCCGGTTCCTTTTTCTAATCCAATCGGCCTCAAAATTTCGTAATTGTATTTATCCTGAAATTTTGCCAAAGCGTTTTTGGTAATTTGACCGAAATATCCCGTAGACCCGACTTCTGATTCCCAGACCCCCTCGTTGATTAAAATTTTCTGAAGGCATTTCACGTCTTCTCCCCTGCTTCCAGCGTCTAAATGTTTTTTCCAGATTTGCGGATAAACTATTATATCTTTTTTTAATTTTTGGAGCTCATTATAAAAATTAAATTTTCTTACTTTCACCTCTGCCTCAAACAACTCCGCGATATCCTCGCTTATTTCGTTCAACTCTTCCTGTGTTAATTCTACTTCAGAATACCCAAGATTCCATCTAAAAGGCGCTTCGGAAACGCTGTTTTCAGTAATAAGAAACACATGAATTTCCGCCCTGCTTTCGCCAATTTCTGAAATCCCGCTTATCAATAATGGATAATAAAGATAATCTGCGTCAAATTTATAAATCAAGGGCTTGATGCTTTCTTTTGTCTCCCCTGCCTCAATCACGTCAAAAACAAAATGTTTTATATCTCTTTTCAAATAATTTTTTACTCCATTCCTAAATTGTTTTGAAATTTCTTTGACTTCCAATCCTTTGCCATCAGCAAAATCCTTGATCCAATTTAGAAAATAATCCAAATCATTTACTTTGACCACAGTAACATCATGGGCCCCGATTTTTTTATGGAAAGTGATTTCCACTCCTGCATCCGTTCCTTCAGCTAATCCTTTCCCATAACCGGGAGTTTGGATTCTTGCTATTTTTTCATTTATAATTTCCACTAATTTTTCAAACGTTTCAAAACTTCCTTCTTTTATTTCACTTGGATTGGAAGGAAGGGGCACCATTCTTAAAGCCGTGGCTTTGACATCGCTTTTTATATCATTGGACAAAATTATTATTTCTTGTTCGCCGTTCCAAGCGACGATAGCGTTTTGGGCTGTTTGGTCCAAATGAACTTTTGGCGGCCAGACAATCATTCCTCCGTCAGCGAAAGTAAAAAGAGGCGCGGACAAAATAACAGAAATTAAAATTACTAATGTTTTTATCCTCATATATTTATTAAAAAATTTACCCTGTTAAATTTGCTTCTCAACTATTTAACAGGGTTAACAAGTTAAATGGAACAAGCCGATTACTTTTTTTTGTTTTCCTTCTTCTTCCAGCGATTCTTCGCAAATTACATTAAAGGTTTTAGTTGCCTCCCCGGTTTTATCAATAATCAATTCAATTCCCTTTTCTTTAATAAAATTCCGGGCGTCTTCGGTAACTCTTGCTATTCCCGACTCGCCGGTGCCAATAACTATTACTTCGGGATTCTGCTCTACCGCTCTTTTTACGGCCTCAATATCAATAATATGGCTCTCTTTCCGGAGCCACTCTAAAACCTCCCGCCCAAAAGGGCGAGGCTCGCCTCTGGCAATACCAGAGGCGGCGCCATTACATCTGACTTCCACATCTTCAGTGTAAATTTTCCCATTAATAGTAATTGAGCCAAAATGATATTCCTCAATCATACCCGCCAAAATTCAGAATAAGGTTTTTTGTTTTACTAAATTTTTGTGTTCTTTTTTGGAAAAAATTCTCACCTTGCCGAAAACACCGTCGTAGCCCGGTTCAATCTGAACCTTGCCCCCTCTTACCATTATAATGCCTTTGGCAATTTCCGGTAAAGTGACTGAATCCAAATCTGTTTGGGACGCTTCTAACAGGACATTAAACTCATTTCCAAGATTTTCAATAAGTTTTTGATATTCTTTAGAAACACCTTTTGTCCCGACACCTGTTCCTAAAACCTCGGCAATGATTTCTTGCAAAGGCACCAAACTCTTGAAAGGAATCGCTTTGATAGGCTTAAATCCTTCGGGTTTGTCTGCTATTTGCTCTACCCTATTGAGCACGCCGATAGTCAGAGGTCTGCCGCATTTCGGACAGATATTATTATATTTTTTTGATTCCTGAGGAGAAAAAGAAATGTCGCATTCCCGATGGCCGTCAAAATGATATTTTCCTTCCTGGGGATAAAATTCAACTGTGTAAATAAGTTTCAAAGAGTCGGCGGACGTAGGGCCTCCTTTATTTTTTATTGCGCTGGCAATCGCCTGATAACTTAATTTATCTCCTTCAAAAACATTTACCTCCCGGCCGAGTTTAGCCATACTATGGGCGTCGCTGTTGGAAATTAACGTTACTTTTCTACAATCGGGAATTCGCCAAAGCATTTCCGGGTCAGCGGAAAGCCCGGTTTCCAAAGCAAAAATATATCGCGAATAATCCTCAAAACATTCTTCAATAGAATCAAATCCGGATTTTGAGCCAAAAATACCAAACCAGGGAGTCATGCAATGCGCCGGCACAATCAAACAATCCTCTGATATATTCAAAACAATTTTTGCCAATTCCTTAGCGTCCAATCCCAAAATCGGCCTGCCGTCTGCTTTCAAATTGCCAATCCAACTCAGTTGCGTGTTGATTTTTTCAACTATTGCCAGCGATGGCGCGAAAACAACGATATGAATCTTCCGCACCCGTCCCGCCTTTGAATAAATACAACTAATCTCCGAGGTTAAAATAAACCGGGCTTCAGAATTAGTTTTTTTTAATTTAAACAAACCGGATTCTGCCGGTTCTAATTTCTCTTTTAAATTCTTAAACCATTCCGGATGCGTAAAATCTCCTGTCCCTAAAACATTTATTCCTTTAATTTTCGCCCACTTGTCCAGATTCTCCAAATCCATCTGCGGCGAAGTCGCCCGAGAATATTTACTGTGTATGTGAAAATCCGCTATAAATTTCATAACTATGATTTTAGCAGTTTAATCCCCAAACCCGCGATTTGGGCGCCGCTGAAGATAAGAATGCCGGCAAAAATTGACCAGGCCGTCAGATCCAAAAGCGTAGGTAAAGAGCCGAATGGGAGTATTCCTTTTAATTGCTCTCCTATTATTTGCTCCATTTGGGCTTCAATATCATGAGATTTTTCAGTAATTAGGATTGTTTCTTTTTCCTCCAAAGACGCTCTGCTAAAAATCTCGGGCGCTGGATTCGCTCCGGTAAAAATATTGAACGATGCGTAAAGGCTGTAAAATATGATTGCCACTCCCGCTAAAAGAAGCAGCCAGCCAAAAATTTTTTGAATCATCATATTACTTCATCTTATCACGAAGTAAGCAATTTCAAAAATCATTCCCAAAATAAAGAAAACCGGCAGGCAGTAAATCAAGGGATTCATCTTATTGAGTCCTTTTTTTCTTAAAAACGCTCGATAGAGAAAAACAATCAGGATTCCGTCGGCGCCAAGAGCAATAGCGCCGGTCAAACCAATCACATGAATAAATTCTCTTAAGCCGAACAAAAACAAGAAAAGCGGCAGAAAACAAGCGATAAACCAGGAAAGGTGTTTGGGAATATTAAAATCATACCAAAAGACCTTTTTAAGAGTCAAACCTAAAGTGAGAAAAGAAGTAAAACAAGTGAGAATACCAAAAATAAAACCCAAAGCAATAATGTTGTCGCCAATGGCATAAGCAAAACCAGAGATTGCTTCTTTGGATGTTTGGGGCCCGCTCACTCCCAAAATAGTCAAAATAAAAAGAAGATAAACAATAACGGAAATGGAAATTCCGCTAATAATAACTTTTTTAATTTTTTCTCTCTCATTGCCGAGCATTTCCTTAATTTCCGGCAGAATTGCCAACCCTCCCAAAGAAAAGAGAATTATTCCGTAGGGCAAGGTAAAAAATTTCCAATCCATTGTTTTCAAATGTCCAACATCTACAAAAGGAAGGGCTCTGACAAAAAAGATGACTAAAATAACGAAAAAAACCAATAAAAGCAGTAATTCAATTTGAGAAATGGCTTTAATTCCTCTAAAAATTAAAAAAGCTCCAAGGCAAAAAAATAAAAGAGTATAAATAGAAATGTTGGGACCGCCCGGCCAACCCAACACAAGAGAACCAAAACAGGGGCCAAAAAGAGATTCTAAAAATTCTCCGCCCACAATCAAATAAGCCAACAAAGCGCCGACTAAACCAGAGCCAAAAATGAACAGGTCAACCTTTTTCCACCTCTCTCCTAAATATTCGCCAACGTAACCGGGAAGGCGGTAAAGTTTTTCCGTGCCCAAAATCACTTGACCTAAGATGAGGTAAAGTGCGATAACAATTCCGCTCAGGAAAATAAAATAAAAAACAACCGGCAAAAAACCGGATTTTGAAGCAACATAGGGCAAACAGAAAATTCCCACTCCGATTATTGTGCCGGTAAAAACCGCTAAGGCCTTGAAAAATTTAAGCATTTTTACTCTTAAACCATTTTTCTTCTACCATTCGCACTCCTGCTAAAATTCCCACAATTAGAAAGGCGACAAAAACGGCTGGAAAATAAATCCGGGCTCCAACGGCTATCCCAATCCCTGCCACCACCCAAAGCCCGGCCGCCGTAGTCAATCCCTCCACTCCGCTTCCTCTAAAAATAATTGAACCCCCGCCAATGAACCCAATGCCAATGGCTATTGCCTGAATAACTCTAATAAAATCTAAATTAACGCCGGGCGATCCTGAAAAAGACGAATAAAAATCAAAAGCGATAAGAGTAAAAAAAGCGCTGCCCAGACAAACCAAGGCATAAGTTCTTAACCCTGCTTCTTTTCTTCTATACTCTCTTTCCAACCCAACTAAGCCGCCTAAAAAAGCGGCTAACATTAGCTGAAAAAGAATTTGAATTTGAATATCCACGTTTCTTAAATTTTATACACCTTATATCCTTCTCTGACCTTTTCATCTAATTTAATACCGACAGATTCTCCTTTCTTAACTTGTTCCATTTTTTTATGCTCAACCTCCATTGACTCCACTGTCTGAGTAAAATCTGTTTCGCCTCCGAGCACCCGGATAGTATCTTTAATTTTCAATGTCCCGGAAAGTTCAATAATCGCCACGCCGATATTCCCAAAATAATGGCTGATTTTGCCTATTAATTTTCCTTCCTCGGGGGGCTCAACAACTTTAGTTTCTTTGTTTGGCATAAACGTTTATTTTTTATTTTTAATTTTATGATTCCGACCTTTGTCTTTTTTGATTAATTTTATCACTTCTTCAATCAGCTTCTTGGGATTCTTGCTGAAAATGGTTTTCTTAGGACCCCGATATCCGCTACTCAAAATTATCCTTATTAAATCGGCTGTTCCGCCGCTTCCTTCCAACACGCCGATCGGCTTTTTGTCTTCAAAAGCAATTGTAAATTCATTAAGCGTCCCTATTCTGCCGCAGATAATAATCACCGCGTCGGACGCCTTGGTCATCAGTAAATTCCGGCCGGCGTAGTTAAAACCGGTATAAACCATCAAGTCAAAAACATCGCCTGGCAGCCGGTACCTTTTCAAATGTTCTTTTTCAGTAGAAGCCGGTGAAAAACCAATACTGATGCCGCGCGCTTTTTTCGCTCCCATGGCTGAATAATAAGGCGCGCCTGTAGTCGCGCCGGTAATTAAAATACAATTCTGCCGAATAATTTCTTTGCCGATTTCTTCAGATATTTGCTTAATATTTTTAGCGCACCGCTTTACCTGCGAAGCGCCGCTCACCGCAATTTTATATTTGTACCGCATTAGTGCATTTTACTCCTTTTCGCAAAAAGATGCTATACTGAAGATGACTTATGCTGTTAATTACTACCGGCATTTCCGGTTCGGGCCGCAAACAATATCTGCGAAAATTTGAAGAATACGCCAAACTCCACAAAAAGAAGGTGAAAGTTTATTATGTCGGAGATATGCTTTTTGAACAAGCAAAAAAAATCGGGGTGGCAATCACTGAGGAAAATGTGCTGAATTCCAATCCGTCTGTCTTAAACTCGTTAAAAAGCGCTGTCTTGGAAAATATTTTGACAAACCTGCCAGAGGATTTAGAAAAAAACGATGCCGTGCTCTTGAGTATCCACAGCTTCTTTTACTGGAAAAAAATATTTACCCGGGCTTACGGCCGGTTTTACCTCGGCCAATTTAATACTGCCGTATTTTCCACCATTATAAATGACGCTCAATATATAAAATCACGGCTTGACTCAAAAAAACAGTGGAAATCGGAAAAATTGACAATTCAGGAAATTTTACTCTGGCAGAATATTGAAGTGGAAGTAACTTGTTCCTGGGCCGATATGTGCGCAAAACCGTTTTTTGTCATCCCGGCGGGACAGCCGGTTTCAACCCTTTATAAAATTCTCTTTTGCCCGAAATTAGAGCCAATTTATATCAGTATGCCCATCACTCATCTTAAAAATAAAAAAGACCAAGAAAGAGTTGATAAATTTATTGACGAATTAAACAAGTATTTTACAGTTTTTGACCCAAGGGCCGTGGAAAAGAGCTCCGGAACAGTTGAATTTAAGAAAAAAAGCGACCCGATGTTTTACAACCAGATAGTTAATCGCGACCTTTATTGGTTTATCAAGCAAAGTAAAAAAATCATTGGCTTTTTCCCTAAAGTTGTGCCTTCGCCCGGCGTAATTAACGAGCTCCGGGAGGCGCATGAAACCAATAAAGACGTCTGGGTGATATATCCCGGCAAAAAAGGGAGTCCGTTTTTAACTTATTTCTGCGACAAGGTTTTTGAGAATGAGAAAAACTTTTTTAAGTTTTTAAAAAGAAATCACAAACCGTTCAACGGCTGCTTAAAATAGCCAGAACTTCTCGCTTGCGCCAAAAATCAGTTTATTACTCGGTAAAATATCCAAAAAAATCTGAACATCTTTCTTGTTTTTAACGCCTCCGGCAACTTTTTTCATAAGTTCGGGAACAGCTTCGTGCATCCATTGGATATGCTTTACTTTTTCTTCCACCGGAATATTCTGGATAAACCCGGTAGAAGTTTTCACGCAAAAGGCGCCGGATTCAGCGACTAATTCAGTCGCTTTTTTTATTAAATATTCTGTATACCATTTATGCCCGGTTTCCAAAATAACTTTCGCGGTCTTGGGAAAAACCCTGGTTATCGCTTGAAGTTCTTTTAAAACACGTTTATAGTTTCTTTCGCGCAAAGCGCCCGTGTTTATCACCGCGTCAATCTCTTTTGCCCCGGCTTTCTGAATAATCTTGGCTTGCTCATATTTTACTTTCTCTCCGCTGCGGCCAAAAGGAAAATCAGCGACAGAACAAACCATAATATTGCTGCCCGCTAAAACATTAAGGCAGGTCCGGACAATTTCAGGGTCGGGCAACACGCAAACAGCGCGAACAATATTTGGATAATTCTTTGCGTCCTCGCAAAATTTTGAAAATTCTTTAAGGGTAGATTCGGGTTTTAATAATGTATAATCAATATAAGGTTTCATAGATAAAAACTAAAAATACGAAACTTTTCCCCAACTTATCCCCAATTCCTTATATCCTTATTTCTCTAAATGCTTTTTTAACCATCTCGCTGTATCTCTAATCAACTTCTGTTGTACATAATAATCTTCAAATTCGTGCTCTGCTTCGGGATAAACCTTTAATTTGACATTTTTGTATTTCTTGGCAAGTTCTTTGGAAAATCTCACCGGCGTTGTCTCATCTTTCTTGCCGCTAATTGTCAAAATTGGCGCTTTAATTTGAAATAAAACTAAAGAATAATCTTTGTCTTCATTTTCTTTAAGATACTGCGAGCCAATTTTATCATCCAAAATAGTTATATATCCTTTTTTCTTCCATTCTCTCAATTGCTCTTTGGTACTCCAAATAGTTAATAATTCTTTCTGATTTAAAGCCGGAGCCCAAAAAACTGATGTTTTTGCCGAAAATTTTGTCTGTGTTAAAAAAGAAACAATAACAACCGCGCCTAAACTATGACCAACAAAAGCTATCTTACTTTTATCTATGATTTTTTGCCTTAAAATTTTCTCTATCGCTGCTGAAAAATCTGAAATCTGTCTCTTTACAGTTATTGTCTCAAACTTCCCTTCAGAGTCGCCACATCCTTCAAAATCAAAACGAAAGGAGGCAATTTTATTTTTTTCTAAAAACCTGGCCAATCTTACGAATTTTAATTGAGTTTTTGTCCCGCCAAATCCGTGGCACATCACAACCAAAGGAAATTTGCCCTTTCCTTTTGGAATATGCAAAATCCCCATTAACTGCTTCTTTCTTTTATTTCTAAAAACAATCGGCTTTTCCATGGTGCCCCTGCCAGGACTCGAACCCGGATCAATGGCTCCGGAAGCCACTACTTTATCCATTAAGCTACAGGGGCAAATTTATTTTTCTGCGACAATATAAATGTCAGAATATTGTCTTGGACCAAAAGTTGTGTAAACTTTTTTAATCTTAAAACCGGTTTTTTTAACAAGATTTTTAAGTTCGTTTTTAGTAAAATAATGCTGATAACGCAAAACTTTCTTTCCCCAGGGAATAAAAGTATCGCCAAAATTTAATTTTGACTTTCCGATAATTTTTAAAAAAGTACTCTTAATCAACAGCCACAAATATTTTTTATCTTTGCATCCCCAGACGTTCCAAACAGTTAAAATCAAAAAACCTTTCGGCTTTAAAACCCTTTTTGCCTCTTTTAAAAATTGAAAACGGAATTCTTCTGACGGAAAATGATGCAAAACCCGGATGCTGAAAATCTTGTCAAAATAATTATCAGGAAAAGGCAGATTTAGCGCGTCAGCAACTTGAAATTTGGAGTTAGGATAATTCTTTTTAGCTATTTCTATCAACTTTTCCGAAGCGTCAACGCCGATGTAATCTATTTTTTTATCTTTTATAATTTCAAGCAACCGGCCGTTCCCGCATCCTAAATCCAGAATCCTTTCCCCGGGCAAAACATATTCAGCCAGCGACTCAATGTCCCAGATAAAACCCCGCGTCCTTGCGTAATCCTCGGCAATCAAGTTATAATCTTGAAGGGTCTTGTTCAATAAATATTTCGCGTAATCTTTATCCATGAGATTAACAAGCAGAGGGCGCGCTAATGTCCCAGATTGCCTGAAATATCATTTTCATTGTCTTGGAAAAATCTTCGCTTTCTATTATAAAACTAAATCCCTCTTTTTGCGAGCAAATCACGCCCACCTTATTGTCATAAACAAAAACTAATATTGGAATTTCCAAATTCTCTGGCAAAAATCTTATTTCTTTCAATTCTTGTCTCTGACGTTTAATGTAATCCTCCCCGAATTCCCCTCTTATCCGCAATGCTTTTTCAAAAATTTTTTTCGCGAGCCGTCTTTTTGTAAAACGGATGCTCACACCAGTTGCCTCTTTAACGTTCTTTATAGAACCCATGGAATAAATGGTTTTCTTTTTGGAATTAAGGACATCCTCGGAAACCTGTTTGGCGCCCTCCTCTCCGGTAAAAAATTTTATCGCTGTTGGCGAACCGGCTAAGTTGTAAAAAGACCGCAGTTGCGGCAGATATTTTTCCAAAGCAAAAAGCTGTCCCTCTAAAACATTTTTCAATTTATTAGGACTTTCGGCCACAAATCTTTTAACGCCTTTCTCAATATAAGAACTTACTAAGCCCTTATCTTTTAATTGTTCTAAAATATGGTAACAGGTAGTCCGTTTTATCCGGGACTCCCGGGCTATCCGGGAAACAGAAGCATCGCCCAGTTTCAAAAGAGCGACATAGACCTGTTGACTTTTCTCGTCTAACCCCAAATTTTTTAGAAATTTTTCTAAAGCCATATTAAAAATTTTATTGTTGACCAATTGCGTCGACAATTTTTTATAGCATAAATAGGGAATTTTTGCAATTTTTATCCTATTTCTGTCCAAAAATAATACCTAATATAGAGTGGAAACTGAATTTTGTCCAAAATTATGACAAATTTCAATTAAATCTGTTATATTGCTTATAGACAGCACATTAAAAAAAGAGGTGATAGGAAATGACTGAAATAAAAAAAGAGGATTTTGAAAAAAGGTTGGTTGAGTTAAGACAAGAGGAAAAAGAAGAAATAATGCTTGCTTATAAATTCGCGGAATTAGGGCATAAGGGTCAACTTCGGGATGATGGCGAATGTTATTTTGAACATCCCAAAAGAGCGGCATTGATTTTAATAGATGAATTAAACATTATCGATTTAGATCTGCTCGCATCAGATATGATTGCAGCAGAATTATTGCATGATATAAAAGAGGAATCATCTATATTAACATGGGAAGAAATTGAATTATTTTTCTGTCCGGTAGTTAAACTTATCGTAGAAACACTCACTAAAGATAAATCGCTTCCAGAGCGGGAAAGAGATGAAAAATATATTGAGAAATTGAAAAATGCCGATAGAGTGATAAAAAAAGTTAAATTAGCTGACCGGCTTGACAATCTCCGAACCCTTAAAGGATGTTCAAAAATAAAACAAAAACACATAATACAGGAAACCCGAGAACACTACTTAGAAATTGCGAAAGAAACCTCTGGTTATCTTTTTGAAAAAATGAAGAAAATAATAGAAAATTCTGGCTTTGAAAAATGACTGAAATAGGACCAGGCGATGTTTATATTCCCATGAGGCCTTAGGAGGTGAAAAAAAATGTGCCCTATAGGTAGATAAGAATATATTGAAGCCAAAAGAACTGCTTAGCAGTTCTTTTTCATTTACAAATTTCTTTAATATTCTATAATTGCGAGTGAGGGAGAAAAAGATAATAATTATATGAATGCCTTGGAATTAACAATCCGGGAATTAATCAAAAATAAAGCGGAAACTCTATCTGATTTGTCTTTGGTTAAAAGAAAAATGGCGAAAAAATGTAAAATTTCTTCTCCCTCCAATGTGGAACTATTAAAAGCATACCAAAAATTACTGAAAAAGAAAAGTATAAAAAAGAACGAAATTTTGGAAAATCTGCTGCGAAAAAGAAAAATAAGGAGTTTGTCCGGTGTAGTGGTGGTCTCTGTCCTGACCAAGCCCTGGCCCTGTCCCGGAAAATGCATCTATTGCCCAAGCGAACCAGGTCTGCCCAAGAGTTATCTTTCAGGGGAGCCGGCCGTTGAACGCGCGAAAAGAGCGAATTTTAACCCCTATATTCAAACCCGAAATCGGCTTCAAAGCTTAAAAATCCAGGGCCATCCCATAGACAAAATTGAGTTAAGAATAATCGGCGGAAGCTGGAGTTTCTATCCGAAAAAATATCAAACAGGATTCATTGCTAAATGTTTTCAAGCGGCAAACGAGTTCAAAAAATTAAAGATAACAGGGGTCAGACCCCTGTCAATCTTGCAGGGGTCTGACCCCTGTCAATTTTTAGAAAAAGAACAAAAAAGAAATGAGAAAACGAAATGCAGAATTGTGGGAATTTCCATAGAAACACGGCCTGATTTAATTTGTGAGAAAGAAATTCTTAATTTAAGAAAATTAGGCGTAACAATGGTGGAACTCGGAACTCAAACTACATACGACGATATTTTAGAAAAATGCCAACGAGGACACTTGGTTCAAGAAACAATAAAAGCCACAAAACTTTTAAAAGACGCCGGATTTAAGGTGATGTATCAAATAATGCCGAATCTGCCGGGTTCCAACCCTAAACGAGATTTTAAAAGCGTAAAGAAAATTTTTGAGAACTCAAATTTTAAACCGGACTGGTTGAAAATTTATCCCTGCCTTGTTTGCAAAGGAACAAAACTTTATCAAATGTGGAAAAAACGAAAATACCGCCCTTATTCTGACAAAGAATTGGTTGAACTTTTGATAAAAATAAAGCAAATCCTCCCCTATTGGGTAAGGTTAGCGCGGTTGTTCAGAGATATACCGGCTCAAAAAATTGAAGCCGGCAGCAAAATTTCAAATTTAAGGCAGGTGGTTCAAAGAGAAATGGAAAAAAGAAAGATGTCCTGCCATTGTATCAGGTGCAGGGAAGTTAAGGCAAATTATAATCCAAAAGAAAAAATTTTTTACTTCCGCCGGGACTACGATGCTTCATGCGGCAGAGAGATATTTCTAAGTTTTGAAAACAAAAATCGCTCAAAACTTTACAGCTTGCTCCGCCTCCGCCTGCCTCTTCAAAGCAGCAGCGAGGCCCGTCCTCGCTGCTGCATATCTGTATTAAAAAATGCGGCTGTTATCCGGGAACTTCATACCTATGGCCAAATGACGCCAATTGCCGGAAAAAAAATAGCTGCCCAACATAGAGGATTGGGCAAAAAACTTATTAAACAAGCGGAAAAAATCTCTAAAAAAGAATTCAAGTTATCTAAAATCGCGGTTATCTCCGGAATCGGAGCGCGCGAGTATTACCGCAAATTAGGATATCGCTTGCAAAACACTTATATGATAAAAACCTTGAAATGAAAAAACGGCTATTCAGCCGTTTTTTCATTTCTTTTTGGCTTGACGTTTAGAAATTTGACCAGATTTTTGAGAGATAAATCTTGACGGCGTGCGATAAGCGCACTTCCCTTTCTTCGCCCGTTTAGAAGAATATTTTTTCATTTGTTTATTTTATTCTAACGCAATCTCGGAAAATTCTCTGAGCTCGCCTTTATATCTCACCCAATTTTTAATAAAATCCTTACAACCTTGTTCACCGCCTATCACCTTAAGCATAAAATCTCTTTCGGTCACTGATGGAAAATTCTTTTTTCCAATGTAATCAAAATAACTTGACCATCTATGCTTATTCTCCAAGAACTTAATTACCTTATCCGGATTCTTAATTCCTATTTCCTTCCACTTCGGCTCTATCAAAGATATGGGATTAGTATGAATATAAACAAAGACGATTTTTAATTGGTCGTCGGTCTCAATATGTACAGACACAAATCTGCTTTGAAAAACATACCCCTTGCGATTGTATTTTTCATTAAAATATCTTCCGTAACCACCATCTAATTTTTTCATAAATTGACTTATCCCGCCGTCCTTAAGTTGCTTCAATAACAAGTGAAGATGATTCGGCATAAAGCTAAAACAAAAAACATCCACCAACCGCTCCCTTTTATCAGGAAGCAACACCGAGACCCGACCTCGGTGTTGTTTTTCTCTTAATATCTTTTTTGCAAACTCAATCCTTTTGCGCCTCTCCTTAATGCTCACTGGATTGGCGTTATTAAACTCATAAATAGAAAAAATGCCGCGATAATAATCGTCTAAATCTTTGAAAAGCAAATTGTTGTCAATCCCTCTTACAACAATATGATATATCTCTCCATTGACAAATTGTTCGCGGCGATAAGGCATAAATTTGCCGAAATTTGCCAGCAGCGAGGCCCGTCCTCGCTGCTGGCTTTTTCTTTTTTGGGTTTCTTTGCCCGTTTAGAAGTCTACAACACCGAGGTCGGGTCTCGGTGTTGCTTATATTTATCTATATTCTATAATCGGGAGATTCGGATTAGGCCGGAACAGGGAATAATTTCTATACCCTTTTTTTCTAATTCGTCTAAAAACAAATTCATGCCTAAAGAATCCGAAGACATATGTCCGGCAATAATCACATTAAGGTGAACCGCTTCCGCTTCTTTCCGGTGTTCTTCATCCTGATGCATGCCTATTATTGTGCCGATACCAGCTTGAGCCATTTTTTCGTAAAGTTTTGCCGAGCCAGAAGTGCCGCCTGTAATTTCGGTTAAAGCGATTTTCCCGCATCTTCTGTTGGGAGCTCCGGTAAAAATTTTAGGACCGGCCCCGATTTCCATCGCTTCTTTGTATTCAGAAATATCCTTCAATAAATTCATTAAATCTTCTAATAATTCCGGCTTGGCTTTTTCAATTTTTTCTTTCAAAAACTTTGCGGCTAAATTATCAGCGGGAGTATGGCAATTCATCAAACTCATACCTAAAATCTTTGCCGCGTCAACTGTCCTTTGATGATTAATATGATTCACGCCCCGCGCCACTTCTTCAATGCTTTCCTTCATAAGGCCTTCGGCAATATTAATCGGAACGCCGTAATAATTCAAAACATCGCATTGTAAATCCATTACATCTGCCAAATGAGCCAAACCTTTGCCAATAGGATGATGAGCAAGGATTAAATCAATATTCCCGAGCTCTTTTGCCATAAGGAGCTCGGCCGGGGCAATATCAATCCCCACTAAAACCCTTTTTATCGGCTTATCTTCGGCAATATGGTAAATCCGGGAATCCAAATAGGGATTTTCCAAGGCCTCTTTGTCAAACTCCTTTTTTTCTTTATCCGACAATTTCTCAAAGGATTGTTTCTTCCTTTTGAGAAATTTTTCCACTCCTTGTTTACCGCGAAAATCAGCCGTAATCCCCATTTCTATCGCTAAATTAAAAATTTCTTTTATTTTCATAGGTTTGTTTTAAGCGAAACGAATAAAAATTTTTATTCGTTTCGCTATTTCTTAAATTTTTTTGTAGAGCTTTTGAATTTGTTTTTCTTGCTCTTTTATATCTAAAATTTCCGCGCGGATGCGCGCTTTTTCTCTGCGAATAAATTTCCGCGTTGAATTTGGCAATCTTTTCTTCTTCATATTTTTATAGTTTTACTCTCCCTTGATAACGATTAAAGGTACTAAACGAGCAACCTTTCTTGAAAGTCCAGCCTGATGGACAATGTCAACCACTTGTCCCACATCCTTGTAAGCCAAGGGCGCTTCTTCGGCAATTCCTCGCGCGCTTTGACACTTCACAATAATCCCCTTTTGTTTCAACTGATTTATCACTTCTTGCCCGGAAATCGCGCGCATTGCCTGATGACGGGACATTGTTCTGCCCGCGCCGTGACTGGTAGAATAAAACGCTTGTTCGCCTGTTTTCTGGCCCGTTAAAACATACGAAGCAGTGCCCATTGAGCCGGGAATTAAAACCGGCTGGCCAACTTCTCTATATTTTTTTGGAATTTCCAAATGCCCGCGTGGAAAAGCCCGGGTCGCGCCTTTGCGATGAATAATCACTTCTGTTTCTTTACCTTCAATGGAATATCTTTCTTTTTTAATAATGTTGTGCGCCACATCATACAATAATTCTAATTCTTCTTTTTCTCCCAAAACCTGCTGCCACGCTTTTTTAGTATAATAAGCAATCATATGGCGATTTGCCCAAGCGTAATTCGCGGCCGCGGCCATTGCGCTAAAATATCTCTGCCCTTCTGGCGACTTAAACGGAACGCAGGCAAACTCTTTGTCCGGCATCTTAATTTTGTATCTATCCATTGCCGGAATCATTGTTTTCAGATAATCAGTACAAACCTGATGGCCCAAACCGCGGCTGCCGGTATGAATCATAATCACTATTTGGCTCTTAAATAAACCAAATGTTTCAGCTGTTTTTTCGTCAAAAATTTCATCCACTTTTTGAACTTCCAAAAAATGATTCCCAGAGCCAAGTGTCCCAACCTGATCTCTCCCCCGCTGTTTAGCGCGCTCTGACACTGCTGACATATCTGCCCAATCCAATCTGCCGTTCGCCTCGCAATTTTCAACATCTTGTTTTTCGCCGTACCCCTGCTTTACTAATTCAGGGACTCCGCCTTGTAAAATTTTATCAATTTGCTCAATAGAAAGTTTAATTTGCCTTCCCCTGCCCAAACCAGAAGGCACTTGTTTTTGAATTTCGTTGGCTAATTTTTCCAAATGCGGTTTAATTTCTTTTTTTGTCCTACCTGTTTTTAACAATCTCATCCCGCAATTTATGTCAAAACCGCAGGCCCCCGGAGAAATCACGCCGTCAGACGCCTTTATTGCGCCGACAAATCCAATCGGCACGCTGTAGCCCTGATGGCAGTCAGGCATAGCAATAGCGTATTTCACAATTCCAGGCATGGTTGTTCCGTCTATTAACTGCTGAATTGACCTGTCTTGAAAAATATGTTCCAGCATTTTTTCGGAAGCGTAAATCCGGGCAGGAACCCGCATATCCTGGCGAAAATTCTTGGGAATCTCCCATAGCCAATCATTTATTTTCCTGAAATCTTTTTTATTAATCATCAACTTATCTTTATTCTATCTTATTTTCTCCAAAAATAAAAATGCGGTTGACCAGAAAATTTGATTATGTTAATAAATAAAGACGTTCTTTGAAAAAATATAGGAGAAGAAAAGAAAAAAAATGCCGAAATTAAACGAATATGAAGGGAAAAGATTATTGAAAAAAGCGGGAATACTGATACCCGAAGGCGATGTTGCTTTTACACCCGAGAAAGCGTACAAAATAGCGAAAAAAATAAACAAGCCAGTGGTGATTAAATCGCTGGTTGGAACCACCGGACGATTCAAAGCCGGATTCATAAAGTTTGTTGATGACGCCGGGGAAGCGAAAAAAGTAACGAAAAACCTATTGGGCAAGACCATCAAGGGACTCAAAGTGAAGAAGGTCTTGGTAGAGGAAAAATTATCTATTGAAAAGGAATTTTATGCAGGTATTGTAGTGAACAACTCTTGCAAAGTTAAGGGGCCTGTTTTAATGTTCAGCGCAAAAGGCGGAATTGATTTTGAACAACTTCCAAAAGAAAAAGTGGCAACTCTAAATATTGACATCCTTGATGAATTAACTGTTGATGACGTAAAAAGATTAATAATATCAAAGATTGAATTTATCAGAGATGTGGACTTTTGGTCGCCATTGATAAACCCTTTGAGCGGAACACTTCGTCAGCTATATCAAATATTCAAAAAATACGACTGTCAAAGCGCGGAAATTAATCCATTGGTTTTAACCAAAGAAGGAAAAATTTACGCGGCTGATTGCAAAATAATCATTGATAACGCTTCTATATTCAGGCATCTTGAACTTAACATAGAAAATACAGACGATATTGATTCCTCATCTACAAAATTAGAGCAAATTGCCTTGGAAATGGAAAAAGAAGATTATCGCGGCACCGGCTTTTTCGTTCAGCTCGCCAAAGATTTTAAAGAAGGAGACGGCTATATCGGCTTTCACACTATCGGCGGAGGAGCGGGCATAGTGGCGTCTGATATCTTTGTTGGCAAAGGCATAAAAAGAGCCAACTATGTAGACACCAGCGGCAACCCGCCGGCATCCAAAATATACCGTATGATTAAACTTATATTCTCCCAACCCATTGACGGATACGCGCTGATGGGCGCGGTTATCGCTAATCAGGAACAGTGGCATCATGCTCACGCTATAGTAAGAGCGCTGAAAGAAGAACTCAAAGACAAGCCAAATTTTCCGGTAATAATTTTAATAGCCGGAAACAAAGAAAAGGAATCCATAGAAATCCTTAAACAAGGATTAAAAAAACTTCCGGCGCGCATAGAAATCTATGGCCCTGATTATGTCTACAAACTGGATTTTCTGGCTGAACGTATGAAAAAACTCATTAAAGAATATAGGGAAGGTGATAAAAATGGCAACTGATGAATCCTCTTTTAGAACAGGCAAAATTTTAATTGACAGGCAGAAATGCAAAAATTGCCAAAATTACGCTTGCGCAAAGGCCTGTAGTTTATTTGGCAGAAACCTGTTCAGAATTAAGGATGGCAAATTGACTATTGCCAATCCTGAGGAATTTAAGAAAAGATGTATTGAATGTCTGGCTTGCGAGCTTTATTGCCAGAACTATGGCAATAAAGGCCTTTTTATTACTCTTAATATGTTTGGTTTAGACGAATACAGGAGGAAGAAAAAATGAGCATACTCATAAAGAAAGAAAATTCTGTATTAATTCAAGGAATAACCGGCAGAGAAGGAAATGCGAGAACCAGATTTATGCTTGAATGCGGCATGAACATACCGGCAGGCGTAACCCCTGGCCGCAAAGGTATGAATATCTGGGGAGTGCCGGTATATAACACCATCTATGAAGCAATGGAAAAACACGGCCAGATAGATGCCAGCGTAGCCTTTGTCCCGGGGCCCCAGGTTAAAACAGCTGTGTTTGAAGCAATAAACGCGGGCATAAAATTCATAGTCATTCCGGTAGAACGAGTGCCATTGCATGACAGCTTGGAAATGATTAGCTTCGCTCGCAAAAAAGGAACTCGCTTATTAGGACCAGGTTCTCTTGGCCTCATCACCGCTGAAAAAGCTGTAATGGGCTGGTTAGGCGGAAGCCAAGAATTGGCTGAAAAAATTTTTAAACCCGGACCCGTTGGCGTGATGTCGCGAAGCGGAGGTCAAACCACAACTGTCAGTTATGCTTTGATGAAAATGGGTTTAGGAATTTCAACTGCTCTTCATATCGGCTCGGAACCGGTAGTGGGATTAACCTTTGCTGAATTGCTTCCTCTTTTTGAGGCAGACAAAGAAACCCTTGTAGTGGTTATATTCGCCGAACCGGGTACAAAAGCGGAGAACGAAGCCGCTGAAATAATGAAAAAAGGCGAATTTACCAAGCCGCTCGTGGTCCATGTGGCTGGTAAAAATTTACCTTCAAGCGCAAAAAGTTATTCTCATGCCAGTAATAGAATTGAAGGCGCGGAAGGAACGGCAGAAAACAAAATTAAAACCCTGAAACAAGCCGGAGCATATGTTGTAGAATATCAAGATATAGCAAAAACAGTCAAAAAAATTTTGAAGGAGAAGAGATGAAATGACACTTTTAAGATCTGCGCTATTTGTGCCGGGAAACAATATGAGAATGATTGCCAAAGCCGCAACCTTAGCAGTTGACGCTGTTATACTGGACTTGGAAGATTCTGTGGCTTTGTCAGACAAAGAAACAGCCAGAATTTTTATCCGAGATTCCATTAAAACGGTTAAATCCGGGGGCGATTATGTATTTGTCCGAGTTAACGCTCTTTCTACCGAATTAACGTTAAAAGACCTTGAATCTGTTGTTGTTAAAGATTTAGACGGCATAATGCTGCCAAAAGCCGAAACAAGAGCAGATATTCTAAACTTGGACCATCTGCTTGGACATGTTGAATACAGTTCGGGATTAAAAATAGGAAATCTGAAAATAATCCCGATGATTGAGACAACCAAAAGCATTATGAATGTTTATGAAATAGCCGCTGCAAGCGAGCGAATAATTGCCATTGCTTTTGGCGCCGGCGATTATTACAGAGACATAGGGAGAAGTATTTCTTGTCTTTCTTCCGAGCAAAGCGAACTCTTATACGCCCGTTCCAAAATAGTTAATGACAGCAGGGCAGCCGGTATTTCGGCTATTGATACTCCCTGTATGGGACTTTTAACAGATAAGGAGGGGTTAAAAAAGGAAACCGAAGCTGCGCTGGGTCTGGGATTTAAGGGGAAACTTCTTATCCATCCCAACCAGATACAAATTACAAACGAAATATTCTCGCCGTCAGAAAACGAGGTTGAATACGCTAAACAGCTTGCTGCTGCTTTTGAGGAAGCACAGAACAAAGGACTGGGAGCTACTTCTTTTGAAGGCAAAATGGTAGACGAGATGCATTATCAGCAAGCAAAAGAACTTTTAGATTTCGCGAAACATATCGCTGAAAAAGAAAAAAAGACGCAGGAAACGTCAGTAAGTTTGTTTGAATTCTTCAAATGAACAAAATTAAAAGGGACTCTAAAATCCCTTTTTTGTTTTATATAATAAATTTGTACCAAAAACAAAAAAGAGGTGTTTAGCCTCTTTTGCACTTCATTGAAAAAACAAGACTGATCCTAATTTCCCTTATTCTTAAATATTTCCTTCTCTTTTTTTTCGGCATGGCGAGATATGATAAGAGCTATCCTCATCATTACTATTGCCAGCAGGACCGAAATTACGAAGCAGGCAATATATCCTAACGGCCCGAAGAATACGGTTATTAAAAACGCTGTGAACACGGTCCCAATTGCCAATATCATTATCTCTATTCCCATTATTATGCCTAATTTATCTATTTTATCTAACGGTTTCATTTTTCCTTCTCACCTCCTAATTTTAAAAGATGTTCACAATCCTCCTTTGTTGTGATATTATATTTAACCAAATTCAAGGAAATTTGTCAATAACAAAACGAACAAGCTTGACATAAATTTTTAAAAAAGTAAAATTAAAATAGATGATAAAAAATCAAAAGAATACAATATGCTTACTACTTATATTTCTCAAAAATTAGCTCAAGCTCGCTATAAAATTTTAGAAAATGGAAGTTATTTTGGCGAAATTCCCGGACTTCAAGGTGTTTGGGCTTCAGAAAAAAACTTAGAAAAATGCAGAGAAGCTCTCTGTGAAGTTTTAGAAGAATGGCTGGTTTTAAAATTGCAAGATGGAGATAAAATTCCTGGTTTTTCAATAAAGATTAACCATAGAATTAAACGAAGCCCTGTGCCAGAATATGCCTAAAAACATTTCTTGGAGAAAATTAATTCAGAATTTCAGAAAACTGGGCTTTGAAGGTCCTTACAGCGGCGGCAAACATCTATTTATGAAAAAGGGTTCTCTTAAAATTCACATTCCTTCAAAACATAAAAGTGATATTAGCGCCAGATTGGTTAATGAAATTATCAGACAAACGGAAATTGATAAAATGGACTGGGATAAACTCTAAAATATTCCGAATTATCTAAACCAAAAACAAAAAAGGGCGAATTGCCCTTGTTTTTTATTTTATTTTCGTTAATGCCAATGTTCGGTTCATTTCGTTGCACACAATCATTAGCCCTGCGTCAACGTCCATACAGGGTTTGGCTAAGATTTGGTCCGGCTGAGTTGCCAAAGCAATGTGGACAGAAATTCTGGCTGACTTGTCGGTTTCATTACAACTGCCGCCAAGATAAGCGCCTATCCTTTTTTTCTTGCAATAGAGAACTGCTTCAATGGAGTTATTGATACCGCCGAGGTCAGGCATTTTTATTTGAAGCATATGGCCCGCCTTTGCGTCAGCAAAATCCTTAATATCCTCCAAAGTATTGCACCACTCGTCAGCCACTATTTCAACTTCAGACCCTTTAGATTCTAATCTTTTTCTCAACTCCTGAAGAATTTTTATTTGCGCTTCCTTGCTCCCAGCATCAACAGGGCCTTCTATCCGCAATTTATAAGGCGAACATATTTTTTCCAGACCCTTGATATAGGAAACAATCTGGTCCAAATCATTATTAGAAACTAATCCAAAGGTGCCATAGACATCAATGTGAAAAATCGGTTTGTACGCTTCATCACCCAGTTTTTTAACTCTTTTTTTGAGCCAGATTAAATATTTTACCAATAGTTCTCCACTTCTTCCTAATTTAGTATCCACGTTATTCATTAAACCATGGGGCAGGACATCAGCCCTTTTCAGAATACATTTGTCGGCATTAAGATACCTATCGTCGCCTGTCTGCGCGAATATCGGTATGGGCATCTTGCTTAATTGGGTTCCATACTCCTCGGCAATCACTTCAGCCATTGTTTTTTTCTTTATCTTGGCAACGGCTTCCAAAATTGCTTGAGTAAGTCCGTATCTGACCGCGGTATGCATTCTTGCGCCTTGAATTTTCAGATTATCAAATTCTTCGGCTAATGACTTAAAACTGGAAATCTCTCTCCCTTCTAATCTTGGAACGACATTCCGCTCTATAATCCCAATATACTTCTTTACTAAAAAAAGTTCATCGCGGCCGCTCATCCCGGAATACTGCACCGAAACACAGTCGCCAAAAGCCACCTGCCCATTGTCCAAAATAAGGATTATGGAAACACACTGGCCCGGCTGCCTTACCGCGCTGAAACCGTTTATTCTTGGTCTGTCTAAGTACGTAAAGCCATCAGGTTTGGCGCCGGCTTTTATGGCTTTCTGGTCGTCAAAATAAAATCCAGCCAGACCCGGCGCTGCCAAAACCTTCTCAATCTTCGTCATCTTCATACAACTCCCTTGTCCCCGGCCGACCGACCAACATTCCGTTTGCCACGGCAAAAATATCATCTTCAACCATATCATAATCTGCCGGCCGATTTTCTCGTTTTGCTCTTTCGCTAATCTTTGCTTTATGAAAAGCAATTATTCTTCCAGTAAACGGTAAATTGCCGGTATCTAACAACCGTATCGCTCCATTATTATCTCTTACCGGAATAACTTTTTTCAAAGTGTATCTGCTGGGAGCGAAAGGAAGATCAATAACGCCTTTTTCAAAAGCTAAAACCGTGCCTCTGGCAATATCTCCTTTGCCTAATTCAAACGCCTTTATCAATATGCACTTTGTCTCTTCTGTAATTATTTCCATTTCTTCCTCTAATGGCTCATTGAAAGGGAATTTTTGGTCTTTCAGCATATTCACTATTTGCTTGGTAATTTTAATCCCTAAAATATTTGCTTCTTTCGTGGGTACGCCTACTGCCTCATGTGTGCTTTTGCAGATGATTTTATCGGCTTTCGCGAAAGCGCCTGCTACCGCGCCCCAAGCTATCACTCCGGCTGCCTGGTTCTCATTTTCCGGGAAACCTCCCATCCATTGATGGAAAGCAGTGGTAATTAATACCTTTTTGTAACCAAAATTCTGCAGATATTCTTCGGCTAAAGAAACTAAAACTTTAACCGCGGCAACATCCTGAATTAAATTACCTCCCTGGCCATAACCCAAGGTAATGCTCTTCACTCCCTGTTCAGCGGCCAGCAAGGCCTCTATGACGCTTATCGCGATTGAGACGCAAGGCGGCACCAATGTTCCGGTTAGAGCTCCAAACGACTCTCGATTTATGATTACTTTGTTTTCCTGATAGCAGCCAACTAAACGGTCAACATATTGCCAGTTAAAAATTGATTTGTCCAAAGAAACCAATTTAGAATAAGGGATATTATAAGAGATTCCCCCTCCTTCAAAATCAGTGAATCCGGCAGCCAAGGTAATTTCGGCCAAGAGCCGAGCATCCGGCGAACCATGCCTTATTTCTACCGGGGCGTCAAAGGTCTCTATGATTTTTCGGCAGGGCCAGACCCCGTAATTTACCGCTGGAAATCCATTGAGGGTTGAAATGCCCAACTGCCTGCTTTTCTGAATTTCCTTTTCTGCTATTCTATATTTATTATGCCTGGTGTAGCTGTCAATGGTAACCGGAAGAAAATCGGCTCCGGCTTCTTCCAAAGCTTTTAATAAATCTATCTGCTTCTCTACTAAAGCCACGCCTGCCCGGGGCTGAACAAAAGTAATCCCTCTTTTTTTGCCTTGAGCTAATTTTATCGCGCTCACCTTATTCTTTGGAAAATAACGGTGAAAATTTATGGACGCTTCAAAATTCACCTGCTTGCCTGTGGGCCAGCTGGTAAGAACTTCTTTGCGGATTTCTCGGAATATTTTCTCGTCAATCTGTTTGTTGCAAATCTGTGTTTTCATTTTTCTCCCCTATTTTTTGTTCTCGTCTTTTTTTAATTTTAAATCCTCTTTTAAATCTTCAATGCCTTTCCATGACTTTGTTCCCGGTGAATAAACGCGGTTAAACCCTAATTTCTTGAATTTTACCTCAACTCTTTCCCAGGGCTGTTTGCCAACCGCAAGATTTCCGCCGATATAAAGTAGAATATCTTTTAATCCCGCTTTAACGCACTTTTCTCTAAATCCCTGACAATCCTGTTCTGCCTGACCGTATAAGGAAGAAACTATTATTGCCTGAGCTTTATGTTTAACAGCGGCTTGAATAAATTCTTCTTGCGGCGACTCAGCGCCGATATTAATCACTTCAAACCCGGCTTGCCTGAATTTACGTTCCAATATGACAATACCTACCGCATGCGGGTCCTCTCCGATTACTCCCAATACCAAGGTTATGTTTTTCGCTCTCTTATTTTCTTCTGCTTTTTCTTTTTCTGTCATAATCTTCTCCTGCTTTTCTTTGATATTCAAATGTCAAAGGGCTGTCTATTATTTCTAATGCTATTAAGAATTTCTGTCAAATTAAAAATGACCTCGTTTGAGGTCATCTTGGATAAAGGCCGCGAATGCGAGTCGCTTCCGCCACTTTCTTCAGGGCTATCATAAAAGCGCCGTCTCTAGAGCTCACTTCTGTTTGTTTGCTGAAATCAAAAACTCGTCTGGAGACATTAACCATTTTTCTTTCAAGTTTGTCGTTAACATCTTTTTCAGTCCAATAAAGAGATTGTAAATTTTGGACCCATTCAAAATAAGACACTATTACCCCTCCTGAATTCGCCAAAATATCCGGCACTATAAATACATCCTTTTCTTCTAAAACCGAATAGCCGTCCAGAGTAACCGGAGCGTTAGCGCCCTCGGCAATCACTCTGGCTTGAATATTCTCGGCGATTTTCTTGTTAATAGAGCCCGGTATGGCCGCGGGAACCAAAATATCAACAGGCAGTTCAAAGAGTTCTCCCTGAATTATATCTTTAGTTCCGGAAAAATTTTTCACCGAGCCGGTTTTGCTTTTATGTTCCAAAAGTTTTTTAGCGTTTAACCCATGGGGATTATAAACTGCCCCTTGAGAATCGCTTATTGCGACTACTTTCATTCCTTTTTGACACAAAATCTCAAGAACCGGCCGAGCCACATTGCCCATTCCCTCTATTGCGACAGTAAGTCCTTTTATATTCTTAATCTCTAAAAATTTCAAAGATTCTAAAAGCGCGACTACGCAACCTCTGCCGGTTGCTTCCTGCCTGCCTAAGGAACCGCCGATATCAATTGGTTTTCCAGTCACTACTCCCAAAACGGTCTTGCCTTGGGTCATACTGAAAGTGTCCGCAATCCACGCCATTACTTGAGCATTGGTGCCTACATCAGGCGCCGGAATATCTTTATCAGGCCCGATAAGCGGCAATATCTCAGTGGTATATCTGCGAATCAAAGATTCAAATTCGCGGATAGAGAGTTTTTTATGGTCGGCCCGAATTCCGCCCTTAGCCCCGCCAAAAGGAATATCAGCCACCGCGCACTTTAAAGTCATCAAGGTAGCATTATTAGCCACCTTTCTCTGATTGACATCTGGATGGACCGTAATTCCGCCTTTGCAGGGACCCCGGGCTCTATTATGCTGAACTCTCCACCCCAAAAAACTCTCGGTCCGGCCGTCATCCATCTCTATCGGGATAGAAACCTCTAAAGATCTAACAGGCCATTTAGTTCTCACCCTTATTGATTCATCTAATCCGAGCATATCCGCTATCCTGTCAAACTGCTTTAATGTAGACCCATATATATCGTCTTTCTCCTCCATTTTTCTTTTTCTCTTTTTTCGCGCTTATATCTATATTTTAAAGAACTTGCGCTCAATTGATATTATACCAACTTTATTTTTTATGCAAGTTTCAATGATGTTATTATTGAAAATCGTCCAGCCAACCGCCTGTTTTATTCAGCTTTCTTTTGAAAAACTTTCCGATATTCTTAGAATTTTTCGCCTGATGATATTTAAAATATATTCCATTGTTCTTAATTCCGACAATCTCTATTTTGCCGGTCTTGTGAGACATAATATATTTAAATCTCTTGCTGTGGCCGTTAAGTTTCTTTTTCGCCTTTTCAATAATATTATAACCCCTGAAAAGGGAAACCTGAAAATGGTGCCGAACCCTTTTCACGGGCCGGCATTGAAAAACATAATAAGGATTAACGCCGATGCTTACTAATTTATTCTGCAGCTCCGCCATAGTGCGCGGATTATCATTTACGCCTCTAAGCAAAACTGTCTGGTTGTTAATGATAATATTGTGTTTCATAAGCTGGGCAACGGCATTAATGGACTTTTCAGCGATTTCATTGGGATGATTGAAATGGGTTACAACGTATATTCTTTTGTTTTTCCTTGAATATTTTTTGAGGACGTTTAACAATGTTTTATCTTTTAAAATCCTGTCCGGAAATGTAACAAGCGTCCTGGTGCCGAAACGGATGAAATCAAGATGCGAAATAGGCGAGAGTTTTTCTAAAAATTTTTCAATTAACCGAGTTGGAAGCATAAAAGGATCTCCTCCGCTGATGAGCACATTATTAATTTCTTTATGTTTTTTTATATACCTCACCGCATCGTCAAAACGGCGCAGGACTTCTTTATTCGGCAAGCCGACCAGCCTCTTTCTGAAACAAAACCTGCAATAAGTCGCGCATCTGTTGGTTGCTAAAATCAGCGCCGTCTGTTTGTACTTATGCTGAAGCCCGGGCATTTTTGTATTCTCTGCTTCGCCGCTTGTGTCATAAGAACCCAGGAGATTTAATTCTTCTTCCGAGGGAACCGCCATTCTTCTAATGGGGTCGTTTTTGTCTTTTTTATTGATTAAAGACAAGTAATGCCGGCTGATGCTCATCGGATGTATTTCTGCGGCTTTTCGCAATTGCTTTTCTTCTTTCGGAGTCAATTTTATATATTTTTTTAATTGTTCAATGCCGCAAATATTCTTTTTTAATTGATTTTCCCAGGTCATATATTTATACTGTTGAGGGCTTGTTCAAAGGATTCTTTGATATCCTCCCAGTCCTCAATACCGACAGAGACCCTTAACAAACCGTCGGTGATTCCTTTTTTCAACCGTTCCTCTCTGGGAATGGCGGCATGAGTCATTGTTGCCGGATGCTGAATAAGAGTGTCAATATAACCCAAACTGATTACCAAAGAAACCGCGGTTTCGTTTTTCAAAAAGTATTCTAAAAAACGCTTGGCAGCGGACATCCCGCCTTTTAATTCAAAAACAACCATTCCGCCGAAACCCGGCTTTCCTTGCTCGGTCAACATCTGTTTTTGGGCTAATTGGTGTTGAGGGTGACTCGCCAAACCGGGGTAATATACTTTTTCCTTTTCAGCGCGATTTTCCAAAAAATTCGCTAATTTTAAGGCATTGCTATTATATCTTTCCATCCGCACTCCAAATGTCTGCAGCCCCCGTTCCGCTAAGAAACAATTAAGCGGAGCCGCGACACAGCCAGTTATATCCCGCCAATGAAACAAAGAATCTTTGCCTCCTCTCAACAACTCTTTCTCTCCGACTACAGCGCCCATAATCAAGTCGCCGTGGCCATTGAGATATTTGGTGATACTGTGAATCACTAAATCCGCGCCTAATGTCAATGGCCGCTGATTATAAGGGCTGGCAAAACTGTTATCAACAACCACAAGAATATTTTTTTTACGCGCAATTTCCGAAATTTCCTTGATATCCGCCAAAGCCAAAGTGGGATTTGCCGGCGTTTCCAAAAATATAACTTTAGTATTTTCTTTTACGGCTTTCTTTACATTTTCCGGGTCACGCGTGTCCACAAAAGAAAATTCAATTCCAAGTTTGGGCAATATATTGGTAAATAATTCGTCAGTGCCGCCGTATAAGGTCTGGGTACAAATTACATGACTACTATTTCTCGCCAAAAACTGAATGGTTGTATTTATTGCAGCCATTCCCGAAGAAAAAACAAGACAATCTTCTCCCTGTTCTAAAGAAGCGATTTTTTTCTCAACCTGCCTGAAATTAGGGTTGTCAAAACGAGTATAAAGAAAACTTTTTGAATTATCTTCAAACGCCTTAGCTGTTTCTTCCAAGGTTTCGCATCCAAAAGTTCCGGTCTGATAAATAGGCAGGATATGCGCTCCTTCCGGATGTCTCCCTGCTCTAATATGAATCGCCCGCGTCCCAATTTTTTGTTTATGTTTGTTATATTTTTGCTTATCCATTATTTTACTTTAAGACGCATCACTGTTTTTGTCAAAACAAAAACAGGGGGTTGAATCCCTGTATTTCTTTTATCTTTAATATTCTCCTGAATTGGTATCTTTGATAATGGTCCTGTTCTGGGACCAAACATTTCTAATGGCTTCATCTGTTCCAATGCCGGCGTCAGCTGGATGCCCGCTGCAAGGACCAAAGAAATGATTTTGCGGCGCGCCGGTAGTTCTCGCTTTAATGCCGGCGTAAATTGTGCCGTTAGTAGTCCTGCTCAAAACATAATTGAGGAAACCAGGGTCGTTATCAACTATTGCGGCTGTCAAACGACTGCCCATTTTCTCAAATATATTAAGAATCATTTCTAATTCTTTTTTTGTCTCCCAGATTGTTATTATCTGGAACGGCGCAAAAATCTCTTTTGTCACTAAATCAAAATTGGACAATATTCGCCTCAACGGGATAAAAACAGCTGTTGGCTCCCAAGAACCATAACATTCCGGGATATTGTGTTTTTGGGAAATTGGTTTGCCGCCGAAAAGTAATGTAGCGTTGGAAATCTTGAGCAACTTCTCAAGGTGTTCCTGAATCTGCTGATTAGTCCAAGTGAGAACAGGCCCGACTGTTAAATCCTCAAGTTTTCTTTTCTGAGCCAATGGTTTTAATTTCTGCAGCGCAAAACCCAAACCGCCCCAGCTATTATGAATGAACAGAATACTCTGAGCGCTGCACTTCTGTCCGCTGGCAGCGTATGCGTCTTTGTCGCATTGTTCAGCCACAAAATCAATCATTCGCGGGATTGAATTTGGTCCCAAAAATTTGAAATCAAATCCAGAATCCTCTTTCCTGACTCTGCCGCCGGTGAGTTTTAGAAGCCGTTCAGCAACTGCGCTGCTTCCGGTAAATTGGGTTAACCTAATAACAGAATTAGTTACTATCTTCTCCATTACTTCGCCGCGACAGTGAATCAGCAGCATATCATCTGGCGGCATACCGCAATCAAGCAGAAGCCGCGTAAACGCTTCTATCACAATTCCAACTCTGCTGTCTGCTTTGATAATGGCTTTATTGCCCATAAACAGGGCGCCCAGCATTTGCAAAACCGGAATTTCCAACGGGAAATTGAACGGGTAAACAACCGCCACTGGACCATAAGGCCATCTGTAATCAGTCGGTTCTTGCCCTAAACGATCTCCCGGGCTTGTTTGGCCTTTAGCTAAAAATCTCACCCTGTCTCCGGAGAAATTTTCCAAAAACGCGGCTGTTACATCAACTTCGCCGTAGCACTGCGCAATATCCTTGGGCATTACTATCTGAATCAGCTTGGCAAAGTATTCACGGCCGGTTTGTGTCCGGAGGAATTTCGCGGCGTTGGCGCAAATCTTCCCATACATTACATATCTTTCGGGATTCTTAATAGGGTTATGCAGCCCGTGGCTCGGACATCTCTTCAAGGATTCTATAAACGGCTTTAGTTCATCTTCGCTGGTATTTGGTATTATAATAAACTTCTCGTTGTTCAAAGGATTAATAACTGCTTTGCTTTTCTTGGCTCTAACCCACTTGCCATTCAAAAAATTACTTAGAACCGCCGGACTCTTACTCGAAATTACATCCGGATAAACCCAATGGAAAATCCCGATTTTTTCTCTTGCCCATTCTTCTAAAAAATCCCATTTTTCTCCTGCCATTTTTTGTTTCCTCTTTTTCATCTCTTTATTATATAGAACATATTGGCACTTTGTCCATAGCTTCTTCTGCTGTCATTTTCTTTTCTCGTCTCCCATTTCTTTTGACTTTTCCGCTGTTGTTGCAATGGCTTCCATTAATGCCGCCCGAACACCCCATTCTTCTAATACGCGGATGCCTTTTATGGTTGTTCCGCCCGGAGAACTCGTCATTTTTATAATTTCTTCCGGCGATATGCCTCGCGACAACATTTCTGCCACACCTTTCATTGTCTGGGCCGTTAATCTCAGAGATACATCAGCAGAAAGTCCTTGTTCCACTCCGGCCATTTGCATAGCGCTCGCGATTAACGCGTGAAAAGCCGGTCCGCTTCCGGACACGCCAGTCAAAGCATGTATTTTTTCTTCTCTTATCACTTCAACTTCACCACAGGCGCCAAATATCTGTTTTACGATATCCAAATCTTCTTCTTTTACATCCTCTCTCTTGTATGGCGAATCAGCGCAAATTCCGGTCATTGCTTGACTAACTGTCGCGCAAATATTTGGCATTACTCTTATTACCCGGAAATCTCTGTTTGATTTTCCTTCCTTCAAATGTTCTTGAATAGAAAATAAATTAATCCCCGCGGCAATTGAAATCAATAATTTGTCTTCAGTAAGAACAGGAGCAATCTCTGAACAAACATCTCCCACCTTATTTGGCTTGACCGCTAAAATTATCACATCTGCTAATTCAACTGCTTTCTTGTTGTCAAAAAAAACTTCAGCAATTCTATAATGTTTTGTTAAATACATTGCTCTGTTTGCAACCGGTTCTGAAATTACAATACTATTTCTACTGTCAAGTATTTCCGCCTCTAAAATTCCTTTCAAAATTCCTTCGGCCATTTGGCCGCCGCCAATAAAGGCAATTTTCTTATTTCCTAACGACATTTTTCTATTTTCTCATCTCCTATGCTGTTTACAATGTGCTTCTTTATTACCTTACTTATTTCAATAATCCTTGTCAATAGTTGATTCTGTGGTAGTATAAAAATGTATGAACAAAAAATTTAAAGTAATTCCGCCGCCTTTTAAAATAAAAGTGGTGGAGCCAATCAAGATAACTAACCGCGCGACCCGGGAAAAAGCAATAAAAAAAGCCGGCTATAATACTTTTCTTTTGCATTCAAACGATGTCTATATTGACCTGCTCACTGACAGCGGAACCAACGCAATGAGCGACAACCAATGGGCCGGAATAATGTTAGGCGACGAGGCCTACGCAGGCAGCAAGAATTTTTATAATTTAGAAAAAGCCGTCAAAGAAATCTACGGCTATAAATATGTAGTGCCTACTCACCAGGGCAGAGGAGCCGAACATCTAATGTCCCGCATCCTGATTAAAAAAGGAGATATTATTCCAAATAATATGTATTTCACCACCAGAAGAATTCACCAGGAATTGGCTGGCGGAATCTGGATGGATGTAAGTATTGCTCAAGCCGAGCAACCGGAAAATTGGCATCCTTTCAAAGGAAATATTGACCTAAAAAAACTGGAAAAATTAATTAAAAAGCATGGGGCAAAAAAAATCCCCTATATGAGCATAGAGGCAAATATCAATATGGCGGGGGGACAGCCCTTTTCAATGAAAAATCTCAAAGCGCTGAGAAAACTCTGCGACAAATACAAAATTCCAATTATGCTTGACGGAACGCGATTGGTGGAAAACGCTTATTTTATCCAGCAAAGAGAAAAACCATATAAAAATAAATCTGTTAAAAAAATTGTAAAAGAAATCTGCTCTTATACCGACGGAACAACTACCAGCGGCAAGAAAGACGCTTTGGTGAATATTGGCGGATTCTTGGCTTGCAACGATAAAAAATTATTTACCGAGGCAAAATCTTTGGTAGTGGTTTTTGAAGGGCTCCACACTTATGGAGGACTGGCCGGCAGGGATATGGAAGCAATGGCGCGGGGAATTTACGAAATGGTGGATGACGACCATATTGCGGCTCGGGTAAATCAAATTGAGTATCTGGGACATAAACTTCTTGAAGCCAAGGTTCCAATAGTTGTCCCAATCGGCGGCCATGCCGTATATTTAAACGCTAAAAGGTTTTTGCCCCATATTCCTCAAAATCTTTATCCTGCCCAGGCCCTGGCGGCCGCGCTTTATATTGTCTCCGGAGTCAGGGGAATGGAGCGGGGCGCTGTTTCAGTTGGCAGAGACCCTAAAACCGGTATAGAGAGAAAATCAAAATTGGAATTAGTCCGGCTTACTGTCCCCCGCCGGGTTTATACTAATCTTCAGATGAATATAGTTGCTCAAGGCGTGATAAAACTCTATAAAATGCGGAAAAAAATTTCAGGCCTGAAAATGGTTTTTGAACCCAAACAACTCCGTTTCTTCCAGTCGCGTTTCAAACCCTTGAAAAACAAACTGATTGGTTAGATAAAAATCTAACCAAAATACACGAATATTAAAATACACGGGTTCAACCCGTGTATTTTTTCAACAGCTCTTTTGTTATCTATCTTTCCCTACAATAAAAAGCGCGCGGGGGAAAATTCCAAAAAGTTTAAACTTTTTCTGAAAAATAATTCTCAAATTAAATTTCTTAAAAATTGCCTGCCATTCGGATTCTTTCTTAAAATTAAAAGGCATATTTTCTCTCGGCGGTTTAATAAATTGAAAAAGGTTGAATAAAATATCTAAAAAAGATTGAAAATTCTTTTGCCCTTTTTTCTCGCCCTTTTTTAATAATCTTTTGACTAATTTTCATTTTGATAATTTATGCAATTCTTCCTTTACTATTTTTTTTTCGTCCCATGGGATTTTCTTTCCTCCAGCAACGCACATCCAAGGTTCAGAACCTTTTCCAGTGATAATCACTGTATCGCCTGATTTTGCCAAACTCAACGCTTTTCTTATTGCCTCTTGCCTGTCAAGAATTTTCTCGCAGTTTCTAGTTTGCGAGAACCCTTTTTCAATTTCATTTAATATTTGAAGCGGGTTTTCGTCATACGGGTCCTCGTTGGTTAAAATTATTTGAGAGCAATATTGCTTTGCTATCTTCCCCATTTCCGGTCTCTTCCATTTGTCCCTGCCTCCTCCGGCCGCTCCGAGTACGCAAATCAGTTTGGGATTTGTGATTTGGAATTTAGAATTTGCGATGCTCTCATAAACCTTTTCTAATGCGTCGGGAGTATGCGCGTAATCCACTATTATAGTAAATGGCTCTTTCATCACAACTTCCATCCTGCCCGGAATGCCTCTGATTTTTTCCAAGGCACTTTTACAAATTTCCAAATCAACTCCTTGCGACAATGCCATACAAATCGCGGCAAGAGCATTGTAGATATTAAACTTCCCCAATAAATTCAAATCAAATTTTATATTGTCAACAGAAAATTTCAACCCATCCGTCAAAATCTGACAATCTCTTGCCTCTGCAATTTTTAAAATAGCGGAGGCCTGTCCTCCGCTATTTTCTAATAATGTGAAACCGTATTTCTCGTCTGCCGGGAATTGTAAAAAATACTTTGCGTTCTCATCGTCTAAATTAACAATATGGACTTTTTTTGTCGCTTGAAATAATTCTCCTTTGGCTTGGCGATATTTTTCAAAACTTCCATGGGAGTCAATGTGCTCGGGCGTCAAATTAGTAAACACAGCGACATCAAAATCAATAAATAGGTGGCGGTGCTGTTTTATGCCTTCGGAAGTTACCTCTAAAACCGCGTATTGACAACCTGCGTTTACCGCTTTCCTTAAAAATCTCTGGAGTTTTAAGCGGCCCGGCATTGTCATTTTCAAGGGATTTTGCCATTCTTTTTCTCTAATTTTGAATTTGATTGAAGACACTGAAGCAACCTTGAAATTTGCCTCTTCTAAAATTTTAACAGCTAAATCAACAACCGTAGATTTTCCGTTGGTGCCGGTTACTCCGATTACAATCAATTTTCGCGAAGGAAACCGATATAAAAAAGCGCCCAGCATTGGCAAAGAAAAATGATAAAAATCCAGAGCAAAACAAGGAACAAATTTTTTAATTAGTTCTTTCATTTGCATTTGCCGGAGATTTTCAACGCTTGTTTAATTCTCTCTTGCGAGGATTCAATTCCTTCGGGAACTTGAGAAAGAACTTCCTTGGCTCTTCGGGAAGAAAAACCCAAAGAAATAAGAGTTCTTACCTCTTCATCTTTTGGCTTGTCTATTAGTTTAGTTTTTGTAATTTCCTTAAATTTGCCGGTCAATTCCAGAATTATTTTCTGGATTTTCTTTTTGCCAAGACCCTTGATTCCTTCAAAAAATTTCTGGTCATTAGTTTCTATGGCTTTTTTTAATTGCTCCTCGGAACCGACAGAAGTAATCGCCAAAGCGGCTTTGGGCCCAATCCCGGAAATCCCGAGCAAGATTTTAAAAAGTTCGCGTTCTTTTGAAAATAAAAATCCATACAAATCCATAATGCCTTCTTTGAGATAAAGATGCGTTAAAAGTTTGATTTCTTTGTTCTCTGAAAGCTTTTCTAAAACATTATGGGAACAAAAAACCTTGTAGCCAATCCCATCTACCCCAACTATTACAAAATCCTCTGCTTTTTGCTCTATTTTTCCTTTAAGATAAGCAATCATATTATCTTAGTTTAACTTGATTCCCTCTATTTGACAATCGCTTCAATAAAGATATACTGAAATTGTATGCCAATCACAAAATCCGCTAAAAAGGCGGTTCGCCAAAATTTAAAGAGAAAAGAAAAAAATCTTGCATACAAGACAAAAATAAAAAAACTTCTCAAAGAAGCGAGAAATTTGGTTGAACAAAAAAAAAGCGAGAAAGCCAAGAAACTATTGCCCCAAATCTATAAAGCCGTTGATAAAGCCGCAAAAACTGGAGTCATAAAAAAGAATACCGCCGCCCGCAAGAAATCACGACTAACCAAACTAATCAATAAATCCGCGAGCTAAATTTCCGCTATTAACAAATCAAGCGCTGTTTCTGGCTCTATTTTCCCTGTTTTAATATCAAGGTCTGCCTGAAAAATTTTTCGGTAGATTTTTTTTAGGTCAATAAAGCTAAACTTTTCGGCCTGCCCAAGAGTTTTCCTTACTACATACGGATGCATCCCCAACTTCTTGCTTATATCATTTATCCGTGTCATTGGCGTATTATTCGTGTATTGGTGTCTGGCTTTAATTAATAAAAGATTCCGAAATTGAAAATTTATCATTGTTAAAAGATATAAAGGATAATCGCCTTTTTCTAAATGTTTATGAATAAAATAAAGAGCTTGTTTTCTGTTTCTTAAAGCCATGGCGTCAATGGTTTTGAAAATGTCTGTTTCAATATTCGGTCTTATCAAAAAATCCAAATCCCTGCTTGATATTTCAATATCTTTGCATTTCAATTTATAACTTACTAATTTTTTAATCTCGTTGGAAAATCGCCATAAATCTTTGCCAACATAATAAACCAATTGATTAAGCGCTTGAGGGCATATCTTTTTTCCGTAATTCGCGAATTCTTTCCTTGCCCAAGATTTTAATTTTTCTCCTTTGAGAAACGAAAATTCCTGGGATTTGGCTTGTTTATTTAAAATTTTGAATAAAGAATCGTTTTTAGGAACATTGGCTTCTTCATAAAATACAATGACATTGTTTGAATTTTTAAACTCTTCAATCCTTTTTAGAAACTTCTCCTTAAACAGCGAGGCATGAGAATTGGAAAAAACATTTTTGATAATAAGCAATTTTTTTTCCTTAAACATTGAAAGAGTGCGAAATTCCTCCTGAAAATCCTGAAAAATCAATTTTCCTCCTTCCAAATACCTCAAATTCAAGCCGCTCTTGTGGATTTTTTTATAACGTTTTATTATCTCTTCAAGTTTCTGACGAGACCTATATGTGTCTGGACCGTGGAGAAAAAGAATCATGCCGATTTTATTTAAGAACTTTTTGTATCTTCTCTATAATTTCACCCGGGGTAAAATGAGCCTTCACCAAATAATCAGCCGCTCCCAGTTTAAGCGCTTTTTCCGCGTCCTCTTTCTGGTCAAGATTAGAAAGCATAATAACCGGAATTAAAGACAAAACCGAATCGCCCTTAATCTTAGACAAAACTTCAAAACCATTGATGCCTGGCATCATAACATCAAGTAAAATAACATCTGGTTTGTTTTCCTTGGCTTGTTTCAAGCCCTGTTCCCCGTTAATAGCTTCAAAAACTTCATAGCCCTCCTCTTCAAGTTTTCTGGACATCAACTCTCTTAAAAATCTGTCGTCCTCAATAATTAATATTTTCGTCATAGAAATATTATGATGCCAATTTACGAATCTAATGCCAATCTACGAATTGCGAATATAATTATTAGCAATTAGCATTATTGGCATAAAATTAGCATATTCGTATCATATTCTATTTAATTGGTAAAACATCCTCCTATGATTAAGGCAGTCTGTCAATCAAACTATAAAAATTTAACTCCTGGAAAATTTCCTTAATCTTTTTTTTATCATATCCTTTTAACGCGCATTTTTCCAGTTCAAAATCAAAATCCACATTTTTGTCCGCCCGCGCCAAAACCTGAGATAAAAAAACCAGTTCTTTGTTCTTTAATAAAAGAGCTTTAATTCTTGGCCTTATATCCCAAGCCCTTCCTTTTTCTATGCTATCGTAAAGATTTTCAATATTATTATATTCTTTCAGCAGTTCAACCGCTGTTTTTTTACCTATGCCGATAGCGCCGGGAATATTGTCGGAAGGGTCGCCGGCTAATGCTTTAAAATCAACTACTTGCTTTGGTGAAATTTCAAAACGTTCTTTTACTTTTTCCTCATCATAAATTACGGTTTCCTTTATTCCTTTGCCCAGGGTGCAAACCTTGGTGTTTTTATTGATAAATTGAAGTGTGTCTAAATCACCGCTTAGAACAATTGTCTCAATTTCCGGATAAATTTGCTGCTTCGGCGCTTTATCTGAAATAGTGGCGATTAAATCATCTGCCTCAAATCCTTGTTTCTCAAAAATCGGCACCTGAAAATTTTTAAGAATCTCTTTAATTCTGGGAATCTGCTGATAAAGTTCATCCGGGGCTTTTGGTCTTTTGGCTTTATATTCTTTATATTTTTTGTGGCGAAAACATGGACCCCGCACGTCAAAACAAGCCGCGATATAATCGGGCTGAAATTCTCTGATGGCTTTCAAAAAAACCAACAGAAAGCCATAAACCGCGTTCACTATTTCTCCTTTTTTTGTTGTCAAAGGAGGCAAAGCGTGAAAAGCCCGATGAATTAAAGAATTAGAATCAATGACAATTAACCGCTTTTTTTCTTGTTCCATTTTTCTATCTTAACACAAAACAAAAAACCCCTCAAAGGGCTTAATTTGTGTCTCTTACTCTCTCCTGAAATTTATAATAAAATGTATGTTAACAGATTATATCTCGTAGCGGGTTTTTTCTTCCCAACATATTTCCTGATTTTTTTTCATTTATTTCTGCCTACTCTGAAATTCTTGCTTATATAGTAATATTCATTTTTATTTTTCTTTATTTTTTCTATAATTGCCATAATTATTATATGACCACAAAAGTATTTAAATATTTAAAAATCGCATTATTTTGTGGTCGTATTATTAGTTTAGCAAACGACTGATAGGAATGTCAAATAACAGGGGTCGCTTCGCTGTGGTTGCTGTAAATTTTGGATATTCCACTATTTCGCAAAAAAGGAATTCTGTGATTTTTTGAAATGTATTGTTCATATCATTGATAATTAAATAGTTGAGAACTTGACAGAGTTTTTGGAGAGGTTAATATGAAAATACAGTATGCTTGAGGATAAAGATATTCAAAAACTAAAAAAGGAATTAGCGACCAAACAAGATTTGGAGAAGTTTTCAGTTCGAGCTTTTGATGTTTTTGTTACTAAAGATGACCTTAAAGAAGCTGTATCTAATCTTGCTACCAAGGAGGATTTAATAAATCTTCAATCTTCAATTGATGCTTATGCCAAGAAAGCAGATACATATTTTCAGGAAATGGTAATGTTATCCCATCAGGTCAAACGGAATGAACAATGGATTCGCCAAATTGCTGATAAATTAGACCTCAAATTAGAATATTGATATTTCGTCTATCTTATTATTTTCCAAAGTTCCGCGAAAGTGGGGCTTTTTGTTTTCAATAATTTTTCATTTAATGCTTTTTCGCAGGCGAAGGGAATTGGCGTGTTCAACGTAAGCTCGCCCTGTCAAATATGCCTTCGGCATAAAATTCAAGGAATTTTATTTAACAGGGCAGGCCAGGATTCGCGACGGCCCCATTATTTTAAGGCAATTTCCAATTTCGCGTCTAACGCTTCAACTACTTTCTGTAAAAAGGAAAGACTAGGATTGTAATTCCCTGATTCAAATCGAGAAATAGCCGATTGTTTCGTGCCAACTTTTTGAGCCAGTTCTTTCTGGCTTAAACCTTTTTCAATTCTTTTTTTTATAACCATCTCAATTATAGCAAATTCAGGTCCGAGATCTTCGTAGAGTTTTTTAATTTCTCTATTTTTTAATAATTCCTTTTTAAATTGTTGGTAAGTTTTATTTTTCATACACTTTCTGTATAACGTATACGTTATATTCTGTCAAGCAATTTTAATTTCTGAATGGCAGTATTAAATTCTTTTTGAGGGATTTTTTGCGATTTTTTAACAAAACCGTGTAAAAGAAAAATTCGCGATTTATAAAAACTATAAAAAATTCTAACCTCTTGTTTTCCACGCACCCTGAGTTCAAAAAGGCGAGATGAAATTTTCTTTGTGTGGGGTTGCCCTAATTTTGGGCCAAACTTTTCAAGTAAATCAATATTCCGCAAAACTTTAGCGGTTGTTGATTTTTGCAAACTTTTGATAAATTTCTTGAAAGAAATATCAAAAATGCGAATTTCCATAGATTTTTTATTATCGGGTTTTGATGTGGATATGCGGGGATATGCGGGGTCTAACCCCGCTATCAGCGGGGTTAGACCCCGTCATCTTGGACTTGCACTCCTTTTCCACTTGACAAGGTCGTTGGGTTTGCTATACTGATAGTGCTGATCACGGATTCAATCGTGACCCTGAAAGTCCGAAATTTTCTCGGGCTTTCTTTTTTGTTTTCAGAATGTTAAAATTATTTTGTGGAGTTTAAGGGGCCACCGTTTGGTGCGGAATCCGTGGTCAGCACTCGGATTGAGGGGTTCGATTCCCCTTGGCTCCACGTCAGAAGGTCTCTTGTTTCAAGGGGCTTTTTGGTTTAATTTTTAAAAAATGCTTTTTCGCAGGGGTCGCTTCGCTGTGGTTGCTGTAAATTTTGGATAATAGGTTTAAAAATTAAAAATTAGGATTTATTTACAAAATTAAAAATTAAAAATTAAAAATTCCAGCTTTAACTTCCTTTAATTATCGGTTGTTGTGGTGGCGGTGGTTGTTGTTGCTGACGCCGCAATAATGGATTCAGTTGTTGTGGGAGTAGAGGAAGCGTTAGAGGATATTAAGGGAGAATAAGGGGTGTTAGAGGTGTCGCAGACGCCATCTTCGTCAACTTCTCCGTCGCAGTCGTTGTCAACCTGGTCGCAGATTTCCGGGCTCGGGAATATAGCGCCGAGGCAGGCCTGCCACACGTTGTTCTGGCACACCTCAACCCCGATTTGGCACGCGCCGACTTCGGTGCTGCAGGCGCGGTTTGTCCCGTGTTCGCAGACATCACTATCCAATGCTGACTCGCATTCGCTTCCAAAACCAAACACTGACTGAAATTCGGCTTCAGTAACGCAAACGCTTCCCACACAAAGTTTGCGGGTTTTCAGCGTATCCACTTCCAAAACACCTGTCTCGTTGACAATCAAACCCAGAGAAGCCAATTCCGAAGCAATATCAATCTGAACAATCTGACCATTAGAATCCTGCTGAACAGTTAATTTTTCTCGGATTTCTTTTGTTCTACTGTCTAATTCCTGAATCGCATTAACTAAAACAGGAACAAGTCCGCTATAACCAATGCTTTTACTTCCTTCTTCTCCTCTTACTATCTCTGGGATAATATTTTCTAATTCCTGAGCAATCATACCTATGCTTTCTTCGCTTGTTTCTTTCAGACTATATCTTCTGGGCTGGATTGCTAAAATTTCATTAAGCCCGTAGTCCAAGTCTCTGATGTTTTCTTTGTACGCAATGTCTGATTCTTCTGCCCAGCATCCGGCGCCGTCACATTCTGCTGTTCCTTCTACATCCAATTTCACCAAAGGGTTCGTTTGGCCGATGCCGACGTTGCCGTTTTTGTCAATCCTGACAGCCTCAGCCTGCACTGTATTATATGGACTTGTGTAAAAAGCTAGTTCACCAGCCATTGTAGTTCCCTCCTGACCACTGACTCCACGTATCCCCGCAAGTTCTCGTACCCCAATGTCAGATGTGTCTGTCGTGTAAAAAGCATATCTGCCTATTTCATCCTCATCTGCCCAATATCCACCCGTGTTATTGATATACACTTTCGCGGGCGATGCAAGAGTGCCAGAAATCTCTAACCTTGAGTTTGGTCCCGTCGTGCCGATGCCGACGTTGCCCGCATTATCTATCCTTACCCTTTCATCAATTCCAGCGACCCCATCGATCTTTGTATTAAACGTAAGCCTGCCTCCTTCTTGTCCTGCGGTAGTCCCATCGGCCTCCGCCTCAATCATCGCATGTATGCCATGTCCGCTTGCTTCGTTAGGTGCCCCAAACAGAATTCTTCCCAAACCGGTATCATCGGATATAGCTGCACCCGTGCTGAGGGTCAAAAAAGCTATATTATCGCTGTCGTGGACGCTCAAAAATGTTCTACCGGAGCCGCTGAGTACTGCACTATCTAATGTCCCTGGACTCGCCGTCCCGATGCCGACGTTGCCGTCGGAGCCGACATAGAAATTCACGTCATTGTTCGTATCTATCACCCTGAACTTGTCCGCGAGCACAACGCCGTGGGCGCCAGTGCCGCGGAGATAGTGGGCTTTGATTTCCTCGCTTGAGAGGGCACGGTTGTAAATTTTCACTTCGTCGATGGTGCCGTTGAACTCACCTACAAGACTATCTGATCTTAGTATTCCACCTATTTGGAAGATATCAGCATCAGTAATGCAATCTCCAAACCAAGTAATGTCGGTACCACCAGTAACTGTAAATTCTACGCCGTTGCCAAACATACGACTTTGGGAAGCATCAACTGTCATAACAAAATGATTCCAAACACCACTAGTGTAAATATTGTTAGCTGATAAAACTGTTGTTTGTTCTACACCATTAAGAAAAGCTACCCTACGGATTGAATTATTGGGAGTCATTGCTATTCTCCATTCATCTACTATACCAGAAGATGGCTTGGAAAAAGATACAAAAGAATCATCGGACGTATACACATTTATATTAAACCAGAATTCAACTGTACCTTGTTGGTCGACTGAAAAGGATGGACTACTTATGTTCACATAGTCATCAACGCCGTCGAAATGTAAGGCAGTGCCGAATTTGGGCGTGCTGGTGCTGTCAGTGCTGGTGCACCAAGGAGACAGAGTGCTCGTTGCCATATACATTAAGGTTCCGTCATTTCCATACGGACTGCGGTCATAAGCAGTTGTTGCTGTTGAAGACGTGTGTCCTTCTGAAAATGGAAGATATAACACTAAACCGTCGTCGGAGCCGTAAATTGGCTGATACATTGCTTTGGACAAAAACACGCTTCCTTCGTCATCTATTTTCAGAATGTCTGAATCGCTTGAAGTGACGATGCGGAATTGGGTGGAATAAGCAAATTCTATGTTGGTGGTGGAGGTCGCGTAAATCCCGCCGTTTGCGCTCACGAGCCGGATGTCAGTTCCAGTGGCAAACAAAGTTCCGTCTTCCGCAGTGATTGTGAGATTGCCAGACGTTGTTTTCCACGTTGAACCGGAAGCGGCCGTAATGTTGCCGACACCGGCAAAATCAATCAGGATATCTGTGGTCGTGACAGCGCCAGCCACGCTCAAGGATTCGCTAATATATGTATTGTGCGCTATGATGTTGTTTGCGACAAAGTTATGGGTGTTTTCTATTGACAGGTCATAGACCTGTTCAAAGCCAACATAATCAATAGAAATAATCTTTTCCCACTTGACATCGCTCTTTATCTTGTTATTATTGAAACTGATGACAATATTATCCCAATCCCAGTTGAAATTCGTTTCAGAGATATTGGCTGATATGGGACAGGTATTCTTTGCGTCAATGGTTATTCCGTTTTTTATTATTGAATTCAGACCGGAACTTGTATTATCCGGGTTAATTCTCTCTGTTAGTGTCTGGATATTAGGATTAATATTCATTAAAGAAAATAAATTATCATGATTGAAGCCATGACTACTTTCTATATCGTGGGAGCAATCGTTGTGCTTGCCATTGCTATTGGGGTTTTCCCCACTCTGTGGCATCGCTCCAAGGGAGAATAAATTTGCCACCGCGATTGCGTCGCCGGGTTTGAGATTGACAACTTTTTGCCAACCCTGTTGTGTTAAATACGGATGATTGCCGGTAGTGCGGATTGTTTTTCCGTCCTCGGTTTCCAGTTTGTAAATCGGCTTGATACCCATATCCATCAGCGCGAGAATCTTTTCCGGAACAAGCGTTCCGGTTTTTTGATTCAAAGAATAAATTCTCTCGCCTCCTTGTACTTGGTCCACTCTTAATTTTCTGCCGTCTTCTGTGATAAGTTCGGTGTCGCCGGTAACGCATTTGCCAAGTACATGTAGGTCGTACTGCGGCACAGCGGTTTTAATGCCGACGTTGCCGCCTGACAAAATCCGCATCCGCTCAACGCCGGCAGTTGCCAAAGCAATATAATCCGAGGATGTGGCGGAAATGCCGCCTTGCGAAGCGCTGAACATCAGGTCAGTTGAAGTGACTGTCATTCCGTTCGCTGCTTTCACAGTAAGAGCGCCTGAAGCGCGAATGTCGTCAGAATCAATAACAATTGTTCCGCCAATAGTTGTTGTTGCCGCGTATATGTTTGCCCAGCGATAAGATGGCGAACCAAGGAAATAGCGGGAGTCGGCGTCTGCCGCTGGTTGCAAACCCCAGGCAATGGTTGAAGTTGCCTCTCCGTACAATACGATGTTGCCTGAGCCCATTATGTCGCCGTGAACAGCGAACTTCGCTGACGGAGTGCTTGTCGCGACCCCGACATTGCCGTCAGCGTCAATAACAAAAGGCGTGGAGTCGGTGTCAGCGTCTTCAACAACAAAACTATTGCCAGAACCAAGATTAGTGATTTTCACAGCGTAGGAAGTCATCTTGGAAGTGGAGGTGGCAAGAAAAATAGGGCCGCTTCCTGTCTGGGTTCCGGTGAGCGCGGCTTTTGTGCTTGACGCT
>DAOVPY010000010.1 GCA_030628945.1 Candidatus Nealsoniibacteriota bacterium | reverse complement strand
TTAGCCCCCGCAGTCTGACTCCCTCGCTAAATTTTTCAGTATTCGGAGTTTGGTAAGAATACCTAGCAAAAGCCACGGTATTCTTTCCAGTGCTCTACCCCTGAAAAATATAATACGAAGGGCTAGCCCTAAAGCTATTTCGGGGAGAACCAGCTATTACCAAGCTCGATTAGCTTTTCACTCCTTACCACAGCTCATCCCAGAGTATTGCACGGCTCACGGGTTCGGGCCTCCTCCAGCATTTCTGCTGGATTCACCCTGGCCATGGCAAGCTCGCTTGGCTTCGGGTCCCCCCTCTTTTCTACTCCCGGAAAAATCCGAGAACGCGCTATTAACACTTGATTTCTCTACGCCTTCTCCCGAAACGGGATTAGACAAAGAAAAGAGGAGGACTCGTTGGCTCATTCTTCAATAGGCACGCCGTCATCCCGCTAAAAGCGGGACTCCGACTCCTTGTGGGCATAATGGTTTCAGGTTCTATTTCACCGGCCTCACCGGCCTGCTTTTCACCTTTCCCTCACGGTACTGGTTCACTATCGGTGATATCGAGTATTTAGCCTTGGCCGATAGTCCGGCCTGCTTCCCTCTGGATTTTCGTTTCCCGAGGTACTCAAGTATAGATACTCAGAGCATGTGATGATTTTCGTCTACCGGGCTGTTACCGTCTTTGGCGCTCCTTTCCAGGAAGCTTTGACTAAACAAATCACAATTTCTAAAGCTCTGTCCAGATTGCTCTGGCGCGTATCTAACTTACAACCCCCATCACTCAACAAGTTGAGTGATGGGTTTGGGCTCCTCCCTTTTCGCTCGCCGCTACTAAGGGAATATACCATTGTAAAACAATGGTTTTGTTTTCTTTTCCTCCGGGTACTGAGATGTTTCACTTCCCCGGGTACGCTTCCCGCATTGCTGCGGGATGTCCCACTAAAAGCGGGACGGGTTTCCCCATTCGGAAATCGCCGGGTCACAGATTGGTAGCCATCTCACCGACGCTTATCGCAAGCACCCTACGTCCTTTATCGCCTCGATATCCCAAGGCATCCACCATTTGCCCTTAATTCCGCTGCTTGGCAGCGGTACCTTGGCTAGCAATTAATAATCACTTTATTTACCCTGTTAAATAATTTCACCAAAGGTGAAATTGCCCCTTTTGGGCATTTAACAGGGTGAATTTTTCAACGAACTTGCCAATACATAAAAAACAAAAAATCGCCATGTGAAGCGATTTCAAATCTGCAAAAACTTAATTTCCATTACCAAATAATTAACCGCTTCTTATTTTTATTTTTATCCAGAATCTGGATGCGTTTTTTGTTTTTTTCATAACCTATTTTAATAATACTCAACCCAAACCCCTTGTCAAGCCCCCACACCTAATTTAGGTGTGGGGGCAAGCCCTTTATAACGCTTTTAAGATTTCTTTCGCTTTATTGGTTCTCTCCCAGGTAAATTCCGGTTCAGCGCGGCCGAAGTGGCCGTAGCATGAGGTTTTTTGATAAATCGCGCGCAAAAGATTGAGCTCTTTAATTAATCCTCCCGGTGAAAGGTCAAAAATTTGAGGAATAATTTTTGCTATTTTTTCCTCGCTAACTTTGCCTGTGTTAAAAGTGTTCACATTTATTGAAAGCGGTTTTGCGCCGCCGATAACATAAGAAATTTGAATCTCGCATTTTTCAGCCAAACCAACGGCAACAATATTTTTGGCGACATAACGAGCCATATAAGCGCCCGACCTGTCCACCTTGGTCGGGTCCTTGCCGGAAAACGCGCCGCCGCCGTGAGCGCCTACGCCGCCGTAGGTATCCGCGATTATTTTGCGGCCGGTTACGCCGCAGTCAGCGACCGGCCCGCCGATAACAAACCTGCCGGTATTATTGATGTAAAATTTTGTTCTTTTGCTAAGGTATTTTGAACAAACCGGACTGATGACTTTTTCTAAAATTTCTTTTCTAATCTTTGTTAATTTTACTTCCGGGTCATGCTGGGCCGCTATCACCACTGAATCCAATTCCCTTGGTTTTCCATCAACGTATCTTACTGTTACCTGGGTCTTACCGTCAGGCCTAAGCCAGGGCAGAACTTTCTTTTTTCTCTTTTCAGCCAGTTGCCGGGCTAATTTATGGGCAAGCATTATCGGCAGAGGCATTAATTCCTTTGTCTCCTTGCAGGCAAACCCGGTCATCATGCCCTGGTCCCCGCTCCCCTGTTTTTTAACGCCGGTCTTTTTTACCCCTTGAGCAATATCCAAGGACTGCCCGTGAATAACGTTAAAAACAGACAAAGTATGATAATCAAAACCAAATTCCGGCTTGTTATAACCAATCCTGCGGACAGTGTCTCTCGCCAAATTATTTACGTCAACCCATGTCCTTGTTGTAATCTCGCCGCCCACAATAACATAACCCATGCCGGTCATAACCTCGCAAGCTACCCTGCCGTATTTATCTTTGTCTAAAACCGCGTCTAAAACCGCGTCAGCAATCGCGTCCGCCACTTTGTCCGGATGGCCTTCGGTCATTGATTCAGATGTGAATAAAAAATTTTTCATATTATCTCCACAGCCACTTAATTTTTTCCAATCTCGTGCCGCAAAAACATTTCAAAAAATTTCTAGTGATAAAAATTGCGGAAAACATACTCAATAAAATTCCAAAACTTAAAGTTAAAGCAAAACCTTTTACAAAACTGCTTCCGAAACTGAATAAAATCAAAGCCACTGCCAGTGTTGTTATATTGCCATCCCGAATCGCGGGCCATGCCCGGCGAAAACCGTGTTCTACGGAAAGCGAAAAACTTTTTCCCTCTTTCAACTCCTCTCTCATCCGGGAAAAAATCAAGATATTAGCGTCCACGGCCATTCCGATTGATAAAAGAAAACCGCCGATTCCGGCCAGGGTAAGGGTAACAGGAATCAGTTTAAACAAACTTAAAATTAAAGCAACATAAATCACTAAAGACAAAGAAGCCAAAACACCTGAAAATCGGTAAAAAAGCGCCATAAACAAAATTATTGCCAAAAAGCCGTACATCCCTGCCATTAAACTCTTCTCCAATGAAACCGCTCCCAAAGTAGGGCCTACTGTTTGTTGAGACAAGGGCTCTCCGGATTTAAATTCATTGGTTTCAGTGTTAAATCTTCCAATGGGAACCGGCAAAGCCCCGGCATTAAGATTGCGGGACAATTCTTTTGCCTCGTCAAGATTAAACCGGCCGGTAATCTGCGCCTTGCCTCCTGCAATCGTTTCCTGAACAGTTGGAGCGGAAATCAAAAATCCGTCAATATAAATTGCCAAGGGCTTTCCAATGTTTTGAGAAGTTAAATCCTTAAAAATTTTTGTTCCCTCATCGTCAAACTGGATTAAAACTATTGGCTCATAAGTTGTTGTCTGGTCAAAACCTATTTCGGCTTTTTCCAGATATTGCCCTGTCAAAGAAGTGCTCTTAAAATAAGGGTCTTGCTGGCTTAATTGCCAATCTTCTATTTTATCTAATTCAACCACTATCTCCTCTATGGTCTTTCCCTGCTCCTGCAGTTCCTTGACTCTTTCTTGAATTTCTTTTTGCTTGTCTAAAATCTTTTGGGTTTCTTGTTCTGTTTTTTGCTCTTTAAATTCCAAAAACGGGGTCTCGCCAATCATTTTTATTGCCTGGCCCGGGTCCTGTATTCCGGCCAATTCAACAATCAGCCGATAGTTGCCCTTGATTTCCTGAATCTGAACTATCGGCTCCTGAACCCCGAAAAGATTAACTCTTCTTTCAATCACATCCCTTAAGCCCTGCATAGAAGAATCGTAATTCTCTTTTTCAACTTTGGACAAATCCGCTTCGTATAAAAGATGAGTTCCTCCCTGCAAATCCAGTCCCAATTTAAAAGGCCTGTCCCAGAAATGCGGTATCTTGAATTGATAATTAATTATTGATAATTGATAATTATTAACAAAATCAGCGGTCTGATTCCAATACTTCGGATAAGACAAATTAACAGCCAAAACCGCTAAAACAATAATTAAAATTACAATAATTTTTTCTTTGCACATTAGTTCATTGTATATTCCATTCACAAATTGTCAAATTTAACCATACTTTGGCCAGCAACATTTCTTGTATTTTATTGGTTTACCGGTAGTCGGGTCTTTCTTGCCGCACGGGCATGGGTCGTTGCGGCCTACTTTTTGCCCCTTTGGCTTGCTGGAAATTTTATCGGAAGTCGCATTTCCTAAAGTTGTGGAGGGCTGGCTGAAAGCTGGACCCGAATCCTGTTTTTTTAAACTTACTTTGAAAATAGTCTGGGCAATATTGGAATCAATGGTTGTTAAAAGGCGCCGGAACATTTTGTGTCCCTCATTTTTATATTCAACCAAAGGGTCTTTTTGGCCGTAAGCCCTTAAACGGACCGAATCCCTTACATATTCCATATTCTCCAAGTGGTCCATCCAAAGAAAATCCAGAGTCCGCAACGCGACAATTTTTTCAATTTTCCGCATATTTTCAACGCTGATTTCTTTCTCCTTTTTTTCATAATCTGCCTCGGAAAAACCTGCTTTCTTCACTATTTCTAAAATCCAATCCCTTAAGCCATTTTGGATTTTGGATTTTTCCAGAATCTCTCTTCTCTTTTTATAAATCGTTTCCCTGTGCTTATTCATCACATCATCGTATTCTAAAATGTGATGTCTAAGGTCAAAATTCATTCCTTCAATCTTTGTTTGGGACGATTCAATGGCGCCTGAAACCAATTTTGCTTCAATGGGCTGGTCTTCCGGGAGATGAAATTTTTCCATTAGATTCTTAATCCGGTCGCCGCCGAAAATTCGCAAGAGATCGTCCTCAAGAGAAACAAAAAACCTGGTTGAACCCGGGTCGCCCTGGCGCCCTGACCTCCCTCGCAATTGATTATCTATTCTTCTGGCTTCGTGCCTTTCAGTGCCGATTACATAAAGTCCTCCCGCGTTAATAACTTTTTTCGCTTCATCTGTACGAGGTGGATTCCCGCCTAAAATAATATCCACTCCCCTGCCAGCCATATTCGTGGCAATTGTGACAGCGCCGAGCCGTCCTGCCTGGGCAATAATTTCTCCTTCTTTTTCGTGATGTTTCGCGTTGAGAATTTGAAGGGGAATTCCTTCCCGCTCCAATAATTTGCCCAAATATTCATTTTTCTCAATAGAAACCGTCCCGACTAAAACCGGCTGCAGTTTTTGATTAGCTATCTTAATTTCTTTAACCACTGCTTCAAATTTGCCTTTTTCGGTTTTATAAACCCTGTCAGCCAAATCATCCCTGACCATTAATTTATTGGTTGGAACAATGCTCACTTCTAACGCGTAAACCTTGTAAAACTCCTCTGCCGAAGTGGCGGCAGTGCCTGTCATTCCGGCTATTTTTTTATAAAGCCGAAAATAATTTTGAAAAGTAATAGAAGCCATGGTCATTGATTCCGGCTGGACCTCAACCCCTTCTTTTGCCTCAATTGCCTGATGGAGTCCTGCGGACCATCGCCTGCCGGGCATCAACCGTCCGGTAAACTCGTCCACGATAATCACACCGCCATTTTTTACCACATAGTCCCTATCCCGCTTAAACATAACCTCCGCGCGCAAGCCCTGCTCTAAATGATGAAGATATTTGATTCCTTTTTCCTGATAAATGTCCTTCATCCCTAAAATTTTCTCCACTTTTTCAATCCCTTGGTCGGTAAGGGTAACTGCTTTCATTTTCTCGTCAATATCATAATCCGCGGTTTTTTTGAGCCGGGGCATAATGCGGGCAAATTCGCCGTACATTTTGGAGGATTGAATATCCGGAGCGGAAATAATTAAAGGAGTCCGGGCCTCGTCTATTAAAATTGAATCCACCTCGTCCACAATCGCGTAATTCCAGCCCCTTTGGGCTTGGTTTTCTAAATCATAAGCCATATTGTCTCTCAGATAATCAAAGCCGAATTCATTGTTAGTGCCGTAAGTGATATCAGCGCCGTACGCTTCTCTCCGCGAACATGGCCGCAGATAACTCTCCACAACCTTAAACCCGCCCATTATGTCTCTTTCTTTATCTTTGTCCTGGGATTTAAAATTTTCTTCTTGGTATTCAGGGTCATACAAGTATGCCGCGTCATGAACAATACAACCCACGGAAAGACCGAGCGCGTGATAAATTTGTCCCATCCAGACCATATCTCTTTTAGCCAAATAGTCATTAACAGTAACCACATGGACGCCTTTGCCAGCAAGGGCGTTTAGATAAATCGGCAAAGTAGAAGCCAGGGTCTTGCCTTCTCCTGTTCTCATCTCCGCAATCCTGCCCTGATGCAAAACTATTCCGCCGATTATTTGGACGTCAAAATGCCGCTGATTTAGGGTTTGTTTAGCTGTTTCGCGAACTAAGGCAAAAGCCTCGGGCAGAATGTCGTCTAAGGTTTGCCCTTTTTCCAATTTTCCCTTAAATTCTGCTGTCTTCTCTCTCATTTGTTCATTGGAAAAACCCTTGAATTTTGATTCAAGGTTATTGATTTTGTCGCAAAACGGCTGCAGTCCTTTCAAATATTTTTCATTGGCGTCGCCGAAAATTTTATTAAAAAAAGACATAAAAAAAACTAACTATAAAAAATATTAATAACAGTTTTTTTCAAGAATATATTTTTCTATTTTAGGGATGACTAATCCTTTAATTGACAATCCTTTTTTAAGACGTTCCCTCACCAAAGTGCTGGAAATGTTTTTGGTCTCTATCGGAAGCAAAGCAAAGCAGGCAGGCAATGATTGTTTGCGAACTTCAAAGCCTTTTCGCTGAACTATCCAAAATTTGATTTCCTTGGCTAATTTTTGCCAATTCTTCCATTTTTTATAACTCTGGTCCTTTATTATATCAGAACCAATCACCCAAACAAACCTCATGCTGGGATACATTTTTTTAAGAATGCGAACAGTGTCTATGGTATAACTGATTCCCTTGCGAAGAAATTCTACATCAGAGCATTTGATGCCGGACTGTTCCATTAATTTTACCATATTCCAGCGGTGTTTTCCTGGCGCGAGTTTTTTGCTAAAACTGTGGCGCCAGCATGGAATAAGCCAAACCTCTTTGGCAGGCGTCTTTTTTAGTATTTCCCGCGCCGCAATCAAATGAGCGGAATGGGGAGGATTGGCGCTGAGCCCGAAACAAGCAACTAACATAAATTTATAAAGGCGTTTGTTCCCGTTTATATTCAGTGGCTTTAATTCTTTTTAGAACTAAATCTACTAAACTGGAATTAAAACCGTATTTTATTATTTTGTTTTTTGAATATTTTTTATTACAAAAAAGTTCTAAGAGCGGGTCGGCTTCTTGATATTTAAATCCGAGTTCCTTCTCATCGGTCTGGCCCGGCCACAACTCGGCGCTGGGTTTTTGATTGAGAATTTCCGCGGGCGCGCTCAAATACTTTGCTAATTCCTGAACCTGACTTTTCCAAACACGAGCAAGAGGATTTATATCCGACGCCTGGTCGCCCCACCGAGTAAAATAGCCGAGCCAATACTCGCTCAAATTCTCTGTTCCAATTACCAGACCATTGAGTTTGCGGGCCAAAGCGTACAAAATAATCATTCTCGTCCTTGCCATAATATTGCCTTTGTCTATTTTATCTAATTGAACGGTTTTTTGAATCGTTTTTATTTCCTCATCAACTATTTTCGTGATGTCAATTTCAATGAATCTATTTGACGGCAAATTTAATGCTTGAACCAGTTTCTTGACTTTGTCTTTTTTTGCCAATTTTCCGTAAGGCAGAAAAACCGCGTAAAAATCTATTTCTGCTTTTTTCAATAAAAAAGCCGCTGTCGCGGAATCCACGCCGCCGGAAACACCCAAAATCCCGCAGGATTTTTTCCTTTGCTTAAACTCTTTTTTCAAAAAATTACAAATTTTTTCTGTCGCTTTTTTATTGTTTAAATTCAAGGAAATTTTTTTCATCTCGCGAAGCGAGGCGGATGAAAATTTTCAGTATGGGGTGGTCTGGGCGGGTCTATTACTAAAAATTTTCCTCTGCCGAGCGTTTACTAAAATATCTAATCAAACAATCTTTGAATTTTTGCAAGTTTTGGTTTTTCAGACGAAAGCCGGACGCGGGCGGATGTCCGCCATAAGTGCCCAAAAGCTCTTTACAGCTTTCCATTGCTTTCACGCTGTCGCAGCCCGCGGGCGTTCTTACCGCTCCAGGGCTTTCTTTTTTTCCTTTTTTGAAAAGAAAAATCGGCTTTTTATATTTTTTAAGAATCCTTGAAGCAACAGGACCAAGCAATACTAATTGCCAATCAGAATCTCCCTCAAAAACAATGGGAGAACCATCATCCGGCCCGACCCTGTCTTCCACTTCTCTAAAAATTCTCTTTATTTCCTCTTTTTTTCGCTTATTTTTTTCAATCAGAGTTTTAACCATTTTTTTGGCTTTATTCAGATTGGTCTCGGTTAAAAGCAGATAAATTTCGTTTAAATGATTTTTTGTCGGTCCCCCGGAATTTAAAGGAGGAATAATTTTTCTTTTGGCTGTTTCTATGTCTATCTGTTCGGGACAATCAGTCAAGTTTATCAAAGCTCGCAAGCCCGGCCTTTTGGTATAATTCAAAGCTGAAATTCCCTGTTTTACCAATTTTTCATTGTCCGCTTCCAAAATCATCATATCAGCCAGAGTGGCCATTGCGGCTAATTCCAAAAATTTTTCCGGGTTTTCCCATTTTTTTACTTCGCTCAACATCTGTTTTGCCAACTTATAAACAATTCCCGCGGCAGCCAATTCTTTAAATGGATATTTATCGCTTTTCTGCCTTGGGTCCACAATAATTGAAGCGTCTGGTAATTCTCCTAATATCTTATGATGGTCAACAATAAGAACTTCAAAACCCATTTTGTTCGCTATTTTTATTTCTTTAAAATTTCCTATGCCGCAATCCACGGTAATAAAGAGCGCGGGCGCTGTTTTTGCCAAAGATTTAAGCGCGCTTTCGGTTATTCCGTAGCCCTCGTTTTCCCTGTCAGGAAAATATGCCCTTTTTATTTTTCCGTTTATATCTTTTATGGCTTGTTCCAGAATAATAACCGAAGCAACGCCGTCCAAGTCAGCGTCGCCGTAAATAATGATTTTTTCTTTGTTGGCAATTGCTTTTAGAATTCGCAAAGCAACTTTTTTGAGATTTTTGATTTCAGCTGGCATAAAACTTGACAAAATTTTTAAAGGGAGTATAATAGAAAGTGTTGGCGGGGTTGGCCGAAAAAGGAGGCAAAGAAACTGTGCTGATTGAAGTATAAGCGAACGTGCCCTACCAACAAAAGGGAAAGCGGGAAATAAAAACAACGGAATTTCGAAATAAACGAAAGCGGGAGCAAGAAGGCAACAACCTGAAACTCTCTTTCCTTGGTTTTTTCACCACGAAGAACCAAACCTGCTTTCCCTACAATAGAATTGTTGTTATTTGAAAATTGAAAAGCGCAGAAAGTCGGAGAGACCGGGGACACGCAGCTCTCCCGACCTGCAAAGCTTTGAAAACTCAAGGTAATATTAAAAGGATGGAGATGGGGTTTTACCCATTGATGATATCCTTTTTTTTATTTTTGCAGCACCTCTAATCCTGGCAGTTTCTCGTTGCTCAAAAATTTCAGCATCGCGCCGCCGCCAGTGGAAACATAATCAAACTTGTCTCTCAAATTATATTTTCCCAAAAACGCGATCAAATCGCCGCCGCCGACAATTGAACAAGCCCCTGACTCAATTATCGCTTTGGCAACAGCCAAAGAACCTTGCGCAAATTTTTCTTCTTCAATTTTACCCAAAGGACCATTCCAAAAAATCGTTTTAGCTAAGGCGATTTTTTCTTGAAAAATTTTTATGGTTCCTGGTCCAATATCTAATTCTTTGCCCTGTTCAATAATAGCGTCTATTGGATGTATTATTTTTTGAGGAAATTCTATTTCCAAATTTTTCTCTTTTAATTCGTTGCTGAGCAGATTCCCAATTAGCGTAAAATCAGCAACTCGCGAGAGTTTGTCAATTAATTTTACCTTTGTTTCCACTTTCTTGCCGCCGATGATTGCCTTCAATGGTTTTTGAGGATTGACCATCAGATTTTTTAACGTTTTTATTTCTTTTTCCAATAATAATCCTATTCCCGAAGGCAAATATCGCGAAATTCCAATTACCGAAGCGTGAATCCGATGGCAAACCCCAAAAGCGTCGTTAATATATATATCTCCCAATTTTGCCAATTCCCTGGCAAACTCATCATTATTTTTCTCCTCGCCTTTATAAAACCTCAAATTCTCCAGAAGACACACCTCTCCTGGTTTCATTTTCTCTATTTTTTTTTGCGTTTTTTCCCCAATACAATCACTTAAAAATATAATTTTTCTCTTTAATAATTTCTCCAATCGCAAAGCAACCGGTTTCAAAGTAAATTTTGAGTCCGGCTTGCCATTAGGCCTTCCTAAATGACTTATTAATATTACTTTTGCCTTTTGCCGAGATAAATATTCAATCGTAGGAATAGCCGCTTTAATCCGAAAATCATCCAAAATATCCCCATTACTCATGGGAACATTGAAGTCGCAGCGAACCAATACTCGCTTTCCATCAACATTAAAATCTCGGATAGTTTTCATTTAAAACTTGACGGTTTCACCGGGTTTAATAATTCCTTCTTTGTTATTGTTTTCCGGTTCTTTATCCAGCGCTTCTTCTAAACTGCTTTTTAATTCTTCCAAATTAACTTCTTTTCTTTTTGGTTTTTCCCTTTGTTCTCGCGGTCTCTTGGGAATAGAAAAAGGCATTGGCTCTTTTTTAATCGCTTCTTCCATGGAAATAGAAGTTTCTTTTTCTTGTTTTTCTTTCCCGCTTTCAATCCCGCTTTCAGCGGGACTTTCAGCGGGAGGCTCTTCTTCCTTTTTTTTTCGGCAGGATTTGCAAAACACGGGCCTGACGCCGTCCGGCTGAAAAGGAACCTTGGTATCCTTTCCGCAAACAGAGCATTTTGCGTCATAAAGCATGAGGGCTCGAGGCGCCTGAGGCGCTTCTTTTAAATTTTCAACTCCTGCCCAGCGGCTTATTTTTTCTTCAATAACCTTCTGAGGCCTGGCATATCTTTCCCGCGAAAATTTAATAATTTTTTCTTTTTCTGATTTTTTTTGTTCAGGAAGAGGAGCCATGGTTTCGGCTGAAAATGGCCTGCCGGCAACTCCGTCAATCATTAGTTTTAAGTAGATATTATATTTAGCCAAATTAACGAAATCCGAAGCCGAAAAATCAGGCAAAAATTCTTTTTCCAGAAACTCAGCGTCTTCCGCGCCTATTCGAAAAGAAATAATAGTGCCGACATTGCCAAATACCGCGTCCCTTACCGTATCCTCCATCTGCGCGATATATTGATGTCCTAAAATCAGGGCGAGGCGATATTTTCTCGCCTCGGACAGAACATTAACAAATGATTCAGTGGCAAAATTCTGAAACTCGTCAACATAAAGAAAAAAGTCCTTTCTTTCTTGTTCCAAAATATCCACCCTGGACATTGCCGCTAATTGCAGTTTGGTAATAATAAGAGCGCCGAGCAAACGGGAGTTATCTTCTCCCATCCTTCCCTTTGAGAGATTGACAATAAGTATTTTTTGTTGGTCCATTATTTCTCTCATCGCAATAGTTGAATTCACCTGGCCAATGATATTTCTTATTATAGGCGAGGATATCAGCTGGCCAATTTTGTTTTGAATTGCCGCTGTTGCTTCTATTTCATAACGTTGGGTATAGCGAGCGTATTCCTGGACCCAAAAGGTCTTTATCATAGGGTCGTTCACTTTTTCCACGATTTTTTTTCTGTAATCAACATCAGCCAGCATCCGATTCACTCCTAAAAGAGTGGAGCCGGGATATTCTAAAAGAGCCAAAATACAATTATTCAAAATGTATTCCATTCTGGCTGACCAGACATCGGGCCAGATTTTTTTGAAAACAGCCATTAATCCGCCGGCTATTAAATGCCTGTACTTAGCGTCAACATTCTCCATAATATTAAAAGCAATGGGATATTCAATGTCAGCCGGATTAAAATAAATCACATCGTTAATTCGGGACCGAGGCACAAAATCAAGAAGTTCTTCCGCGGCTTCTCCGTGAGGGTCAACAAAAGCAATGCCTTTTCCGTCCTGAATATCCTGAATAGCCATATTTCTCAGCATAATGGTTTTGCCCATTCCGGTTTTTCCCACAACATAAATATGCCGGCGCCTGTCGTCGGTTTTTATTCCAAACTTTTTCATTGAATTCCGGAAGGTTACTTTGCCGAAAAAATTAATATCGCTATCCATATATAAATTATTGCGAGGCAAATGAAAATTTTGCCGAACGATTATTCTATGGGCAAGCCTGCCGGGGCTTCGCCCTTCTTTGCTTCAACCCGAGGCACAAAAGGAGCCGGCGCCACGCCTCTGCCGGGAAAATGAAATATAGTTGCCAGTTCCTCGGTATTAAAAATATAAGTGCCTCCTGCCCAAGGCCAAAGCGGAGGAATTCGTTCTTTATAATGCTTGAACAAGCTCCTTTTCCTCACAAAAAGCCGGCGGGGATGAAAAAGATTCCATGGCAAAAACCAATGCTTGTGAACCTTGGTAATAGTCTTCATCCAGGGAATTATAGCGTTAAGATTTGCCGTGTCAAACTGGGCGAAATAACCAAAAGGAATGGATTTGGCGCCGCCGAAATAAACTTCTTTTTTGGCGAGATAAATAAACCTGACGTAACACTCAAAACAATACTGGCTGACTTTTCTTTCCACTTCCGCGACGACTTCTCTTTCTCCGGGAGTAAGCATCATCTCCGGCCAAAAAAATTGCTGCTCTTGTTTTTCTTCAGCCACTTTCCCGGTTATTAACGCTTCCGCGGCTTCCTGAATTATTGGTTTAGGTTTTGCTTTTTTGGGCTTGCTGGCTAATTTGTCCGCGATTGCCCTTCCGCGCGCTGTAAAATTATTATCTTCATCAGTAACAGGACAAGCTGAAATCTGAATCCAAAGCTGTTCTCCCTGCTTAAATTTTCCCATTCCTTCCAATATGGTGGACATAGGGTCTATCCGTTTTTCTTCTTTTGAGGCTTGAGTGCTTTCTTCAAAAAACTTTGGATATGTCTTAATGGGAAAAACATCCTCTTTTATCAAAAAGTAATCAGTGCCCCACATTTTCCAATTTTTATTGGGAATATCCCGAGGAACATTTTTTGTGTAATCCTCCACCACCGAGATTTCAGCCTCGGGATATTGGGAATAAAGAGATGACTCAACAGCGTTTCGGTTTTTCTCCGGAATTCTGAGAAAAAAATGCGGCACTCCTCCCAAACTTACTATTTCCATCTGAAAAGAGAGAAGCATTTTACCATCAACCCATTCTTCCCACCAATCGGGCGGGTCGTAGATATTGCCCCATAAAGCGGAAAAAACCTGCTCCATTGCGCGGAGAGGTTTTAAGATTTCTTTTGGCATTTTAATTTCTAAAACAATAAATTTAAAACCTGCAAACCATTTGTCTCTGCGCCACCAGCGCCAGAGATACAAAAAAGGTTTGACCAAAAGAAAAGGAATAAAAATCCAGTACCAAGCTTTCAAAATATCCCAGCCAACCCAAAAAAACGGCAGGACCAAAACCCAACCTTCTTTAATGCTTACTATAATTACTGTTATTTCTTCAAACACAGAATTGAAATTCTAAATTTTAAATTTTCAAACATCAAATCTGCTTTATAATATATTTTCCATCCTCATTCTTGAAAAACCGTTTCTTATTATTAAGATTGAGCAAAATAGTGTTTTTCTTGACAAATCTCTGGTTCAATACTTTTTCCACAATTTCTTTCTGCGATAAGGGCTTTCCCTCCCTTTTCAAAAGCTGAGAAATTACTTCCTTGACCACCCCCGACTCATACCCCCATTCTTTTAGAGCGTAAAGACCTCTGCCAACCAAAACAAATCTTTGGTCTTTAATTAACTCATTGTGCGCGGTCTGGGGCAATGTCTTAGACTTTTTAACGTAGAACTTATTGATGAGCTCCGCCGTTTGCCTGAAATGCAACGGCTTTTTTTGTTTTTTAAGAATTAAATAAGCCCAATCCTTAACTCCGCAAGGATTGATCTCAGGCCAATTTGTCAAACCAAACAGCCCTTCCGGGCCTTGTTGAATTATTTTTGAAATTTCAATATAAAAGGGCGTAACACGCGCTGTTAAAGAAGAAAAAGCAAAACCCGTGGGAAGGACAAAATCCTTGAGCAACAAAGGTTGGTTTGCTTTTTTAAGTTGATTGGAAAAAGAATTAATTGCTTTTTTGGCCGAAACAAGATACCCGGCATCCGTTGTCCAGAGAGCGTAAAATTCTTTGATTTCGCTAAATCTTTTGAACGGTTCGCCCAAAGTTAACAAAAAGAAAACATGATTTTGAAATTTGGAACGTCCCAAAGAATTCAACAATACATCTTCTTTTCTTAAATTCCCGCTCTTTTTAAGCTCATCAGAAAAGTATTGAAAAACTTTTTGTTGGTCTTTTATTTTTGATTTAAATCTAAAAAATCCGTCTTCTTCAATCTGGCGAACCCTTTCCCGGGTTATCCCGTAATCTCTGCCTATTGATTCCAAAGTTTCCCTTTTGCGATATTTTTCTGTTCCCAAGCCAAAACGGCGAGAAATAATCTCTTTGGTTCTTGACGACAAATCGCTCAACAGTCCGTTGCAAATTTTTGAATAATTAAAAATCATTATATTTTTATGTCTTTATATCTCTATACCATATTAAAAAATCCGTGTCAATCCTTTCTCCTGCGGCAATACGCAAGCCAGCTTACCAGAAAAGGCGGGGCTAAAAATAAAGAAGAATAAGTGCCGGCAATAATCCCGAACATTAAAACAAGAGCAAAAGGTTTCAGGGTTTCTCCTCCAAAAAAGAAAAGGGCAATTAAAATAAAAATAGTGGTCAAAGAAGTGCACAGGGAGCGAGTAAGGGTTTGGAGCAGAGATTTATTCACTACCTGTTCAAAATCATTTACTCTGCCGGTTAAAAGGTTTTCTCTAATCCGGTCAAAAACCACTACCGTATCATTAACCGAATATCCTAATACCACCAACAAAGCGACAATAATGGGAATAGAAATCTCCATTCCGTAAAATTTTCCCAGAACTGAAAAAATGCCAACCGGAATTAAAACATCATGTCCCAGAGCAATTAAGGAGGCAATGCCAAACTGCCAGGATTTCAAAGGCCTTTGAATTTTCCTGAAAGCAAAAGCGATATAGAAGACAATGGCTAAAAGAGAAAAAACAATAATGATTTTAGTTTTTTGTTTTAACTCTTGCCCGATAACGGGACCGATTGATTCAAAACGCTGCTCCTCTATATCCTGGTTTTCTTTTAATTTCAGAATTATTTTTTGATGCGTTTCTTCATTTATGTCTTTAAGCCGGAGAATCACGCCTTTTTCATTGGTTGGCTGTACGGAAATTGAACCTAAATCAAAATCAACAAGCTGGTCTTTTATTTCCTGGTTTGATGGCCGCTCGCCTTTATATTCTATTTCCAAAATACTTCCGCCTGTAAAATCAATGCCCAGATTCAAACCGAAAACAGCCAGACAAATAACGCTTGCGAATATCAAAATTCCGGAAAAAATATAAAAGAATTTGCTATATTTAAGGAATTCAATCATCTTTTTTTAGCCAAATATCTGATTTCTTAATAATAATTTTATAAATATTTTCCAGAAAATCGCCGCCTGCGTAGCCGATAATAAAAGCAAGGGCGGGCGAAATATAATCCAAGCCCAAAAAAGTAATCCCGGCTTCTTTAACAGCCATAGCGCTTAAAAGACCGATAGCGCCGGAAATAAAGAGCATCGCCATAAAATAAGGCAGATTAAAACCAACATTTTTGTAGGAAAATTGATGCTTAACAAAACCAACCAGTCCTCTCACCGCGCCGCCGCCAAACCCAGCGATTAAAATTGATAAATATATTTCTAACATAAATTTTAGCGGCCTCAAGGGGAATCGAACCCCTGTTACATGGATGAGAACCATGCGTCCTAAGCCGCTAGACGATGAGGCCCTTTTCTCTCTTTATCATAAAATTTAATTCTTGTCCAAAGAGATTGACGCAATGCAAAAGGCGATTAAATAGAACCGCCTTTGTTTGTTTTTTACTTTTTGTTATTCTTCGCTGAAAATCTGTGCTTGGAAATCTCCGAAGCTCCATACAGTATTAATACTTCAATAAAGGTTACAAATAATTCCTCCGGAATTATTAACCTCCAGGAGGTAATGTTGATTACCTCCAGAATAAAGTTTATTACTATGATGGACATAAACACCGCCCACCACATTGGCACAAATATGTGCCCAATTCTTGAACCGTATTCGCCGTCATTCCGCCCAACGATTTGTTTTATAATTACAAAAGTGATTAATGGGGCGGAGTAAGCCGCAACCAACCACCACTGAGCTCCGATATGAGGAAAAATTGCCCTCAATGTTAGAGCGAAAATAGCAATCACTCCGGAAATTAAACTAACCCACCAGAGCATATTCCTGCTTTCTTTCAATCCTTCCCGCAATCCTTTTTTCATTTTTTAAAACCCTCCTATTCCTATATTTTTAATAACATTTTAAGAACTGTTTGTCAATCAAAACAATCTCTGGATGTCTTTGAAAGTAACTAATATCATTAACAAAATCAGCAGACCAAAGAAAAACACGGTGATATTTTGCTCAATTTTTACAGGAACCGGTTTTTTTCTGATTGCTTCAATTCCCAGAAAAACCAACTTGCCGCCGTCAAGAGCCGGAATGGGCAGGATATTAAAAAAAGCTAAAGCTAAAGAAATAAAAGCCAAAAGACGGAGAATATTTTCCAAGCTCATTTCCATGGTTGACGCTATTTTTAAAATTATCAACGGACCTCCGACCGAGGAAGACAATGGCTCAATATCTCCTTTTTGAAAAGAAAGTTTAGTTAAATGTCCGAGACCCGAGCAGGAATAATGCAGAATATTAAACGAATGTAAAAATCCCACGGCAGCTTTTTCTAACAGCCCGGGATAACTAATTTGAGCAATATCCCCCAACGCCACTCCTAAAGCGCCTTCGCCTTCTGGCGGCTCTGCGCGGGGAGTAATATTTATATTTCTTTCCTCTTCCTTAAATAAATTTTTAACTCTCAAGGTAATTTCTTCGCCTTTGTGTTTTCCTATAAAACTAATAAACTCTTCTGAATTGCTGAATTCTGTTCCATTGCCCTTAATTACTATATCTTGCGCATTAATGCCCATTTTTTCTGCCGACGAATTTTCAGCAACGGCTGAAATCATTACAAAATTTTGCTGTTCGCCGAAAGGAAATTGATAGTCGTAAAGTAAGGACTGCTGAGACTGAAATCCGCTAAATCCCAATAAAAAGTAAAAAACAATTACAGCTAACAGAATATTCGCCGCTACTCCGCCGCAAACTATCAGCGCCCTTACGCGCGGCGGCTTAGCCGCAAAACTTTTAGGGTCGTTAATATATTTATTTTGTTCGTCTATTTCGCCGTAAAGTTTATTAAAACCGCCAAAAGGAATAGCTCCAATTGAATAAAGGGTCTCCCCTTTTTTCTTTTTCCAAATTCGCGGAGGAAAGCCAATGCAAAACTCCTCTACCTTTACCCCTGTTTTTTTGGCTAATATAAAATGCCCGAACTCGTGGACAAATATCAAAACGCTAAGTATTAAAATAAAAACAAAAATAGCGAAAATCATAAAAATTACTCTGTTATTTCCTTTTTCTTTCTTTCGCCAAGCTCCTCAATCTTTTCATTATATTCATCAATCAAGTCCTGCAGTTGGTCCTTTGCCCGGTACTTGTCGTCCTCGCTAATTTCGCCTTCCCGTTCTTTTTGCTGGATTTCCTTCCATGCCTGCTCGCGCCAGCGTCTGATGGTCTTTCTTGCCTCTTCCTGTTTCTCGGACAAGACTCGCGACAAATTTTTTCTGAATTCCTCGGTTAAAGGCGGCAGTTCAATGCGAATTACTTCTTTATCCACTATGGGCGCGGCTCCAATGGATGATTTGGAAATAGCTTTTTCAATTGATTCCAAATATGATTTATCCCACGGCTGAATAATAAGCTTGCGCGGCTCTGGGGAAGAAATTGTCCCTAATTGTTTTAATGGAAGTTTTTGGCCAAAGCAATCAACCATAATATCTTCCACTAATGAAACCGAAACCCTGCCTGCCTGAATTTTCGCCAGCTCCCTTTCCAAAAAACTCAAAACCTTTTCCATCTCCGGTTTTATTTTGTTTATTATTTCTTTGTATTCCATATCTAATATAATACCAAAAAAAATAAAAAAGTAAAAGCCGAGCAAATTTCTTTATGCCCGACCTATTTATTATTTACTATCCATTTAACCACTTGAGTTTTGACATGGCAAGGTCCAAATCAGCGGTAAAAATTCCTATTGCCCAATCACCAACTCCTCCAACCCAAAACAGTTTATCTTTCAATTTTATTAATCCGCAGCCAAAAAGCGTAAACGGACGGTTGCCATACTGTAGAAATCCTGTTGTTTCCAAAAGATAATCAGTAATACCGAGGGGTAATCCTTCGTCGTTAACTAACATAAATCCGTTCTTGTAAGAAGTATCTTCTAACGCCCCGTGCCAGCCTACAAGATATTCGTTTGACGATATTTTTACCGCGTTTGTTGAAAACCCCCGCTTCTTTTCTCCCCTACCGATTTCTAAAATAGCTTTTAGTCCGTCTGACTCTATAAAAACGGAGCCGTCTTTCAATTCATAAAACACTCTATAGGTCGTGAAAGACTTGGGAATTGCGTCTGGACGAAACAACAATACTTTATCGTTTATTAAAACAGCGTCTCTGCCTGTCTCCCAAACCGAATTATTGAAATAAAAAAGTCTTTCGTTTGACAGATGCTCGCCGTCAAAATCCATTAACATAGTTTGTGATTTATGAAAATTATCGCCTACTCCGACAGTTAAAAGCTTTTTCCCGTCTTCTGTTATTCTGGGGTCTTCAACTCCATTGATTTCTTCTATCCGTTGCGGATATTTTAACAATCGGGTTTCTATCACCTCTTTTGCTAAATCGTCAAATGATATTGGTTCACAAATACCAACAGACGAAACATAAAATTTATCGTCAAAAATCAAACGAGGCAACAAAACCAATTTTCCTTGCCGGACATAAGCGGCAGGATTAAAAGCACTTGTCGGACGCCTGGGATAATCCGAAAGAACAAACCGCTCTGGCGTCAAAAACGCTTCCATCGAAAATATACTTTTCTCTACTTCTTCCATTTTTTTCTCCTTTTTTCCCTTTTAAAATGTAAAAGAATCTACTAAGATTTAAGTATAAAAAATCATCTCTGTCAACCCCCACACCTACTTTGCCACGCAATTCACACTTTCCTTTGACCATCGAAAAAAAGGGTTAAACTCTGGCGGCACACGGTGGGCAAATAGCCCAGTCATGCAAAGCAGGACAAATTATTCATTTAGTGTGCCGCTTCGAAATTGAGAAGCAAAGTAGGTGTGGGGGTCAAGTGCGATTTTGAAAAAGTAAAAGCCGAGCGATTACTTATGCCCGACTTTTTTTTGATTTCATTTTATTCCTCTCTTAATAATTTTTTTCGCTGTTCAACGGCTTTTTTCACTAAATCTGTTGCTCCTAAATTTACATAATCTTTTTTTGTAAGGCCATATTTCTTAGTCAACTCCGGATTAGATTTTACGCACGCGTTAAGCCATTCTCTCCATGCTATTCTGGATTTTTCTATTGCTTTATCCATTAAAGCGCTGTATTTCTTTATTACAACAGCTTCGGCCTGTTTTCTGTCCGGTATTGTTTCAAACACCTTGTCAATTTCTTCCTTTACGCGCGTTTCTTCATTTTCCGCATTTTGCCATTCTTCATATTTTTCGCGTTTTCCGCGCTCTAATTCTTCTTGCTTTTCAGATGATTCTTCTGATTTTCTTATTCTCCAATCTTCTGTTTCTTTTATTATTCTTTTCTCAATTTTATTAGTCATATTTTTTATACCCCAATTAACAAATTCACACCCTCTATTTTAAAGAGTATTCTTTTCCAAACACTTGTCAACCCTCACACCTAATTAGGTGTGAGGGTCAACCCCAAAACAATCTAAAAAATAAACAAGAAGAAGACATTATATCTTCTTCTTTTTAGGTTGAAATCCAAGAATTGCTACAATAAACTGACTGCCGTTCCATCCACAACGAGCAGTGGTGCATCTGTTATCGTCTAAAATGATTTCTCCGTGAAAATTACACCTGATAGTGTCGGCTCCGAGCACAGAACCTACCCTGGCTTTGCAGATTAACGCCCCGGCTTCAAATATCTCTGCGCTATCTCCATAACCATATTTAACTTGCTCAGGCAAAACAACAAGTAAAGGACAACTAAAAGGTTTTTTCGTCGCTGACTCTATTTCATTTAAATATTTCCGAAATTCTTGATACCCCTCAAAATATTTATATCCTGTCATTTTTTATTCCTTTCTCAATGTTCTTTTGTCTAATTCTATTATTCTTTCCTCTAATTGACAATTATGTTCCTTTGCTTGAATATTTTCCGCTTTCAACTTTCTTATTTCTTTTTCTAATTCCTGATTTTTACTTTCTGATTCTCTTGCTCTATTTTCAAGTTTTGCGACTCTATTTGACAATGCTTTTTTCCTTGTTTTTTTACTCATTTCAATATTCCTTTTTCAAACAACTAATGATAATAACCTATCATAAAATAAAAAAGGCGTCAACTCGCCCCAATAATATTAAAAATTTTCGCTTAAATTTCCAGCATTACCATTTCTATCGCCAGTTTTGGATTAACATTGGTATTGGAAAGCAAAAACTGAGTTTTTTGAATAATCTCCAAAATTTTCCTCAACCGAGACAATGAATAACTTGAGGCTTGGGATTTCTCTATTAGTTCATTTCTAAAATATCTCAACCAGATATCTAAAATGTTTTTTATTTCCTTGGGCTGCGCGGATATTTTTTTTGCGTATTGAAAACGAAAAGATAAATCCGAATTTATTAAACGAACGATTTCTTTTAGTTCTTGTTTTGCGTTCTCAAATTCTTTTGGATTTTGGAGAAAATTTACAGCCCTGCCCGGCCTTCCCCATGAAAGAGAAACAATCTCCTGGGCTTGATTTTCAGAAAGTCCCTTTTTTTTGAGCTCTTCTTTAATTTCATGGTCTGGCGCGGGATAGAATTTGAGAATCTCCACCCGCGAAAGAATGGTGGGAAACAGCATCTCCGGATGGCGCGCGATTAAAATAAAAAGGGTCTTGCCCTTTGGTTCTTCCAGCAGTTTTAAAAACGCGCTTTGTGCTTCCTGGTTTAAAGAGTTTGCTTTGTCTAAAATCACCGCCTTAAAACAATCGCTGAAAGAACGTAAATTAAGGCGCGCGCGCAGTTTTCTTATTTGAGCCACTCTAATCTCCTTTTCTTCGGGCTCAATTATCGTTAGTTCGGGATATATATTTTTCGCAATCGCTCTGCAGTTTTCGCAAGTCCCGCAGGGCTGGCAATTAACAGGATTTTGGCAATTAAGCAATTTAATAAATTCAATCGCTAACGTCCTTTTTCCTAAATTACTTTCTCCGGTAAAAAGCAAGGCATGGGGTATCCTGCCTCGCTTAATTGCTCCTTGTAAAAATCGCCATTGTTTCCGATGCCCAATCAACATAAGAATTTTATTTCTTAGACATTATGCTTCTCTTATAAACCTCCAGATTGTCTAAAACTTTTCCAGTTCCTTTGGCTACGCACAGTAAAGGTTCTTCGGCTATAAAGCAGGGCACGCCGGTTTCCTGAACAATAAATTCGTCAATATTTTTAAGAAGCGCGCCGCCGCCGGAAAGCACCATGCCTTTATCCATTATGTCTGCCGAAAGTTCAGGCGGAGCGTTTCTCAAAACCTGTTTTATTGTCTGGACAATTTCAGTAAGGGGTTCGGAAAGCACTTCGCAGATTTCATTGGAGGAAATTTTAATATCGCGGGGGAGCCCCAAAATTAAATCGCGGCCCCTGATTTCAAGATTTCTTTCCTCTTTCTCCGGCAAAGCGGTTCCAATTTTTATTTTTATATTTTCGGCTGTCTGCTCGCCAATCGCTAAATTATACTTTTTTTTCATATAACTCGTAATTGCCATATTCATTTTATCCCCTGCCAGCCGCGCCGAACTTGAGGTGACTACGCCTCCCAAAGAAATTATTGCCACCTCCGACGTCCCGCCTCCGATATCAACAATTAAATGGCCGGAGCAGGCGTTTATGGGAATTCCAGCGCCAATAGCCGCTAAAATCGGCTCTTTGGCGACATAAACCGCTTTGGCGCCGGCGCCGAGACCGGCTTCAATTACCGCTCTCCTCTCGGTTGATGTAATGCCGTCCGGAACGGCAATCATTAACTCGGGCTTTAGAAATCGCAAACGTCCGCTTACTTTATTAATAAAATATCTCAACATTGCCTGGGTAACCCTAAAATCGGCAATCACCCCGTCTTTAAGGGGCCGATAAACCCTGATGCTGTCCGGAGTCCTGCCAATCATTTCTTTTGCTTCCTGACCCACTGCTAAAATCCTGTTTTCATCAAGAGAAATTGCCACTACCGAAGGTTCTTGCAAAACAATTCCTTTGCCGGGAGTAAAAATCAATGAATTACAGGTGCCTAAATCAACACCGATTTTTCTTATAAACATATTTAAAAATTAAAAATTAAAAATTAAAAATTTAGGATTCTATCCTACGTATGTCCGCTCCTATTTTCTGCAAACGCTCTTCAATCCTCTCATATCCCCTATCCACCTGATAGATATTATTTATAACACTTTGGCCTTTGGCAATCAATGCCGCGATAATAAGGGCCGCCCCTCCCCGCAAGTCAAAAGACCCTAATTCTGTTCCAAAAAGCCGGGTAGGACCGTCAATAACCGCCCTGTGCGGGTCGGCAAAAATAATTTTTGCCCCCATTTTATTTAATTCCTCAAGATATTTTAACCGGCCTTCGTAAAGCGGGTCGTGAATTAAAGTGGGTCCGTCTGCCTGAGTCGCCAAAACGCCGAAAGCCGATTGTAAATCAGAGGGAATGCCGGGATAAGGCAAACTTTGGATTTTATCGATTTTTAAAGTTTTCCAGGGCAGAATTTTAATTGAACCCCTGCCTGGTGATTTTTCCGCAACCTCGTAAGAAACGCCGAAATCCCGCAATTTTTTGAGAGGGAATTCCAGAAATGGAAATTCAATATTTTTTATCAGAACATTCGCTTTGCTGGCCGCTGCCATTAAAATAAACGTTCCGGCTTCAATCGGGTCGTAAATCAAATGATGCTTTGCTCCCTTTAATTTTTTCTTGCCTGTTATGGTAATGGTATGAGCGCCGACTCCTTTTATTTCTACCCCGAGCTTGTTTAAAAATTTTGCCAGCTCCTGAACCTGATAATCGGAGTCCGCAATTTTAATTACGGTTGTTTGCGGGAGCAAACTGGCAAAAAGCATAATATTTTCCGTGGCGGTTACGCTGAATTCATTCAAAATAACATTGGATTGGCGAGGTCTGACTTCGTTGGAACTGATTCTAAGCTCAAAAGAATTATCGCAAGGAATAATCTGAATTCCGAGCTGGGAAAAGGCGTCCAAATGAGTGGTAATGGGACGGGCTCCAATTATACATCCTCCTGGACAGGGAAGTTTTACTTTTCCAAACCTTGCCAAAAGAGACCCGTAAAGCAGGATTGAACCCCGAAACAACAGCACCAGATCTTTTTTCACTTTTGACGGGTCAAGATTTTTAGCGTTTATTCTTATAGTTCGTTTTCCAAGCCAGTCAATATCAACATCCATGCTTTTCATAATTTCAATCATCCTGAATAAATCCTCAATAAGGGGAAGATTGCTTACAACGCATTCTTTGTCAGTAAGCAAAGCCGCGGCTAAAATTGAAAAAGCCGAGTTTTTTGCGCCTCTCGCCTCAATTTCTCCTTTAAGTCGTTTTCCTCCGTTAATTATGAATTTATTCGCGTCCCTCATGCGTTTATTTGTTTCATCTTAAATCAAAATTCATGAAAAGGCAAGCCCCCACACCTGTACGCAGGTGTGGGGGGGCAAAAAAGGATTATTTCAATTCTTTTTCTATATCTTTGATTTCTTTGCTGATAAATTCTTCCGAGATATTAAGGGCTTCCTCTAATTTATCCCTGATTTTCTTTTCTCTTTTGCTCAGACCCGGTTTTTTGTCAAATTCTTCAACCAGCTCCCGCACCTTCTCACGCAGAACCTGAAACGCGCCGGCAACGCTTTTTTTTGCTTCCCTTGTTTCCTGCTTCAGCCGTTTTTGCCAGATAGAAATTCGGTGCCAGCTGTAAAAAATTACAACAATGGCGCCGATAATTAAAATAATTAAAGTGATGAGCATACTTAGATAATCTATAGCTAGATTACCAAATTTTAAAACAAAAGGCAAAGAAACCATACAGGTGATTTTTTCTGTGGTTTCGCTTTTTGCCCCCCTCTTATCGGTAATTTGAACCCAAATCTGATAAGTTCCTTTTTTAAAACCCTTAGGATGAATATAAAGCCAATTTCCTATATCGTCGGTTTTAACGTTGTTAATTATTACTTCCTCTCCTTGTTTTTTAACAAATACCGCAATCGCGCTTTGCGGATATAAAGAAGTTCCTTTAATAATTAAAGTATCTCCTGCCCGGATTGTTTGCGGAAAATCAATAAAAACCGGCTTGTCTATTGGTTCTATTACAACATCTGCGGCGGCCGCTGTAAAATTATTGGCTTTGTCAAACGCTTTGACGATTATAGTATGGGTTCCAGGCATTTGAGGCGAGAGTTTGTAAGGATTATGTTTCAGCGCTGTCGCTATTATCGGAACAACGTCTTGCTCTCCGATTTTTACCTCGTAATACTCAATCCCTGAAAGAGAATCAGTTGTTTTAAAATATAAAATCGGGCTGGGATTGGTAGGGTCTTCGCCCTTATCAACTCTTATTTCAAACGGCTCCGGCGGCTCGGTGTCAATCAGAACTTTGCGGTGAGTAATCCCGCCCCAGCCGTATTTATTTCTGAATCTGGCGTGAAAATAGTAAACTCCGTCATCTAATTTTTCAAGTTTTTTCCCTGAAATTACGAGGCTGTAAATTACGGTTGGAATGGAAGTCGGCTGGCAGTCAATTAACAATTTCACAGCGGTAATGTCTGCGGATAGTTTCCATGAGAATTCCGGTTCATTGTTAGAATACCAATCATTGGGATTTGAATGGCTTGTTGAAAAAAGAACCGGCCCGCCGGGCGCGGCGCCTGGCGTTCCCGGGGGAATATATTCGGACTCAGGCGGAACCTCTTTTGCCGGCGGAGTAATAATTTTGGATTTCAGCGTATAAACCCCGCCGCTCATATCGCCTAATATATTTGTGCCCTTGCCGTCTGCCGCCAGAACCGAACCGGACGAAAAACCCACCTGAACCGAGGCGCTTGCCTTTGCCTCAAAAGTAATTGTCAAAATAGTTCCGGATGTTCCGGTGAAAGCGGTCGGCGTTCCTCCGACAAAGACAATATTTCCGTCAGAGTTGGAAAAAGTCGGTTCAGTTATCCATAAACTAAAAATTGAATCGGTTTTTGAAAAACTCTTAACCAAAATTTGCTCCGGGTTAAAAACCAAGGTTGCTTCAACCGCGTTAATTTTCTCTCCGCCGCTGTTGACTTTCACTTCTATTGAGAAAGTGTCGCCTACCATAAAAGTGCTGCTGGGCGGAGAGAGATAAAGCGAAGCCGCCTGCGCGGAACTCGCAATCACAAAAGGAAGTATTAAGATGAACAGAATGAAAAATAGTTTCCTCATATCTGCTAAATTTCTAATTCCTAATTGACCTAATTAACCTAATCAATACCCAATGTCCAAGCCCCAATGACCAAAAAATTTAGACATTAGAAATTGGGATTTGGGATTTGATTAGAAATTAGGATTTAGAAATTAGAAATTTTTTTACTATCCTCCAAATTATCCCGAACCCGACAAAAATCAAAAGCACAAGCCAAAAAAGCGAGGATCTTTTTGAAACCTCCGGGATATATTCAGCGATTCTCTCATTGCCGACTTTATCCACAGCCCTCACTTTTATTATACTCTTTAATTCCTGGTCTACCAATAGATAAGGGCTCTTTGTTTTTTGCCAATTTTTATCGCCTTCTTTAACTTCATAATAATCAAGTCCGGTTTGTTTATCCTGGGTCTGAAAAATTATAAAATATTTCCCTTCAAAAATAGATTGGTCCTGCTGAATTTCTATATCAAACACTTCCGGAGGAATTTTGTCTTTTTCAAGCTCTTCCTGCCATTGGTCTTTAACCTCCTCTAATTCTCCAGCCAAAATATTAAAAGTTGCGCCTTTGAAGGTTAATTCACATGGAGTTCCAAACCCGTCATTCAGCAACACTCGCGAATCCTCCCCAAATTCAAGTTTAACAAAGAACAGTTCTCCGTTCTTTTCTCTGACCTTAAAGATGATTCTTCCGAGCAAATTGCTTTGTCCCGGGTCCCCGGGCAAACGGCCGCAATAACCGCCCGGAATTCCGCCGGAAAATGAGACCAATCCCTCTGCTTGATTAATTTCCAACGGCTTGAGCCATAAACTTAAAATTGAATTGCCTTTGCTGAAATCAATCGCTTCTAAAATATCCCGGGAAAAACTTAAATTAATTGCCGCCGCGTTAATACATTCGCCCTGGGTATCAATCCGCGCTTCAACTATGAAAGTATCCCCTGGCTGATATTCGCCCTGAGCCGGCTCCAAATATAAAACCGCTGCTTCGCAGAAGCTAAAAACTAAAAGCGAAAAGCTAAAAATAACAACTAAAAACTTAAAACTTTTAAATTGGAAATTGGTCATTGTGATTTGATTAGAAATTAGAAATTAGAAATTCCGCCCGAGCGCAGCGAGTGGCGGGGCTATCCTGTCCAATAGTACATCATTATTGAAAAATCCTGCAAATCTACCTTGTTGTCATCATTCAAATCAGCAGCCGGATTTTTGGGCTCTCCCCAGTTGTAAAGCAAAATACTAAAATCAACTAAATTGATTCTTTCATCCGCGCTAATATCCCCTTTTTTCATCAATATCTTCATTTCTTTCCCGCCCACCACGAAAACCAAAGTGCTGGAATAAGTGCTTAATAAATTGTCAGGAGCAATAGCTTTTGCCCGCGCAGTATGCGCGCCTTCATCTAAAATCTTGGTATCAAAAGCAAAATCCCAATCGCCTTTGTCATCCGCGTCGGTTCTTTTAATGATTTTTTCAGAGGATTCAATATGAACGTTAACTTCGCTTTCGGGCACGGTTGAGCCCAAAATATTCAAAATTTCCCCTTTGAATACTCTGATTTTTTCCAATTCTATAGTGGGAGGAATAAAAATACCGCTAATAGTGGTGGTCATATTTTTGGAAACGTTTATCGTAAAAGAAAAAGTAATTGATTTCCTTCCTTGTTTGTCTTCGGCCCAAACGCCGAAAGTGTAAATGCCGGCGGTAAGAGTGGTGAAGGTTGTCTTAAAATTTGCCTGAGAATCGGCAATAATTCCGGTTGCCACTTGTCCGTCTTTTAAAATAGTTATTTCTGCTCCTGGATACGCCTTGCCTTTGAGAACAACTCTGGTTTCCGTTTCAGAAGGAACATAAAATCCTCCGCCGCCTCCGCCGCCGCCCGAAGGCGGCGGAGCATCCGTAGTGCAGCCGGAAACATTAAAAGTACAATCTGTCTTACAACTTAAAGTTCCGCCGCTATAACCGCGAGTTACGCAGGTTTCTCCAGCCAAATCAGAACCGTCGCATTGCTCGCTTCCATCTTTTTGATTGTTTCCGCATACTAGCACTACAACCGTGGCTGTAATACCGGTTGTCTGCGCTAAAACCCGGTTAGAAAAATTTCTAACCGGGCAAATATAAAAACCAAATATCAATCCTCCTGAAACAATAACTCCAAAAATCAAAATTATTGGAGAATTTTTTTTCATTATCCGTCTCATTATTCTTCTTATTTTTTTATTTTTTGGAATTCATTTTCTGCTGACTCCAATTTGAAATCGGAAGAATTTTTTAAACAAAACAATAACTATCGCTCCAAGAGTCATTACTAAAACAATCCATGTCCAGGGAGAATATATTGTCCAGAAAGAAAAAACCCTGAAAGTGATTGCCTGCACGATATTGGACGGAACCACGGTGAAAAAAAGTCGGGCCCCGGCCGCTATTCCGACGCTAGCGCCGGTTTGTGTCTTAACTACTGGATAAGCCTCCAAATAACAAAAATAATCTCCGGGAGTTACCTTAACCGGCAAAGTCAATTTCACCAACACTTGCTGGGATTTTGTCGGTTCCAAATGAATTGGAGATGGATTAAAACTAAACCATTCTTTTGGGGGCCTGAGTTCGGTTCGTTCAACATGATAAGCAATCCCTATTCCATAATCACTTGACTCGTCTCCGGTATTAAAAATCGGCAAAGACGGAATATCGTAAATTCCGCCCGCTTTTAAGGGTTTTTCAACTCTTATTTCGCTCACGCCTATTCCCACGCCGATTCTGGCAAAAACCGTCAAAGGCAAAATCAGAACTATTATTAACAATAGAATAATAAATTTCCGCATAGACAACAAAAATATGCCGCTTAATTTTAGCAGGTCCAACTAAAATAATTAAATTCCAACTGCCTGAACCACTACGGCAATGCTCTTTGCTATATAGTCAGAAATAGTCGGCATCTCAATCTTAAGATAAACGGTTGTGGTTGCGTCTACGTTCACAGTGCTTGAAACGGTCTCATAGTCCCCGGCAATATTAAGAATCTGCCATGTTGGCGTAGTAGTGGTGCTAAAACTATGGCGAAATGTGCTATCGCCGGGCGAGTCTGCAGTTAGTGTCCAGCCTGCGCCGCCGGTCGCGTCAGCACTTTTAATATTAAATTTTTCATCAGCGCTGCCGTTATTCCCAAATGTCTGACCATCATCAAGCCCGGCCGGCTCTGTGCTCGTTGAACTGCTTAAACTCACACTACCATATTCAACATTTCCGTCTGTTCCTCTGTATATAGAAACGCCTTTAGCGGTAACACTGCAGGTTATAGTGCCTTGGTCTCCCGCCAAAACCGTTATTCCGATGGCAATACCAACCATTCCCAAAATACAAATAGAGACAATCAAAAATTTTGTGAATTCCATAGGATTTTACTTTACAATTTTTAATTTATTTTTAAAATTCGGTTGGAAACCTAGCTAACACTTCCAACCAATTCTCGACCTTTATTTTACTGCTAATAATTCTCGTAATTCTTTCACCTTAACTTCTAATTTTTCTATCCTTTGTTGGTGGTCAGTAATAAGCAATTTTTCAATTGTGTCAAAACGCTCGTCAATATGATTAAAACATTCGCTAATTTTTTTAAAATCATCGTCAACATTATTAAAATCTCCCTTAATCGCGGTAAAATAAGGATCAACCGCTTCAACAACCACATCTTTTATTTGTTTTAAATCTGTTTTAGTCAAAGGCATTTTTTTATTATACCACAAAAAAATTTTGTCAACTATGTGGAAAACTATTTTTACCCGCCTGCTTCTTCAGCAAGAATTGTTACAGTAATAGTTTTTGCGACATAATCAGACGCGCTCGGCATCTCAATCTGTAAATAAATAGTTGTGGTTGCGTTTACGCTCACAGTGCTTGAGGCAAGCACGTAGGTGGCAGTGTTAAGAATCTTCCAGTTTGGAACAGTGGTAGTGCTAAAGCTGTGGCGAAATTGATTATCGCCGGGCTCACCGGACACCGCTGTCCAAGGCGCGCCATTACTGGCGTCAGTTGTTATAACGCTGAACTTTTCATCAGCGCTGCCGTTATTCCCAAATGTCTGACCGTCATCAAGACCAGCCGGCTCTGTGCTTGTTGAACCCTCTAAAAGCACATTGCCATAGGCAACAATTCCATCTGTGCCTCTGTATATGGAAACAATCACCGTACTCCATGTTAAAATACATTTCCCGGCAGCTCCGGCGCCGCCTGTTTTAGATGTTCCTTCTCCGCTGCCTCCTCCGCCGCCGCCAGGAGCTGTCCCTATATTTCCATCTAAATTCTCAGCGCCTCCAGCGCCTCCAGCGCCTCCGCCAGCCGTCCCGCCGGTCCCGCCGGCGCCGACTGTTTTATTAGCGGCGGCGCCTCCAACGCCTCCGTCAGCAGCATCTCCCGCGCCCCCCCCGCCGCCTCCGCCGCATCCAAAAACAGCATTAGCTCCGGTTCCGCCGCTGCCGCCCGAGTATTTAGTGTCCCCTGTACCAGCCGAAGATTGCCCGCCGGCGCCAGCAACACCAGCCTCGCCTCCAGAAGGAGCATAACCTCCGCCGCCGCCTTTAGCAAGAACAGTTTCAGAATCACCAGTAAACGAACTGTCTCCGCCTGAATCGCCGGTAGTGCCCGCATTACCCGCGCCTCCGCCTCCGACTGTAACAGGGTAATTGCCGGCCGCAACAACAACGCCTATTGTTTTGGAATAAGCTCCGCCGCCTCCGCCTCCGCCGCCATCAGCCGCTGTGTTGTTGCCGCCTCCCGCGCCTCCGCCGCCCCAACACTCAACATCAACCAAAGATACCTCTGAAGGGCAGGTCCATGTTCCGGATGTTGTAAAAGTTTGAGTATCTGCCAGCGCTTCCTGAATTTTCGGCGGCACTGGCGGCTCCTGCCAAATCCTGGGCCAGCCGGAAAAAATCCAACCTACGACCAAAACAAAAATCACCAGCCCGGTCAAAAACTTTTTTACCCGCCAAAATTTTTCCTTGAAAAAATTTTGGCGAGCGAGATTATTTTTTGCAAAAATACCCATCTTCTTTTATTCTATCTTATTTTATCATTTATCACAAATATCACAAAATATTTTTCCCCAATTTTACCCTTGACATAGTTTTTCAGTTTGCTATACTTTAATAATTCACTATGAAAAAGACCCTTATGGAGTTCTGTCTCCGTCGGGGGCTTTTTGTTTATACTCAAATTTTTCGCTTTGTTCTAATTTTTCCAACCATTTTCTAAATTTTTTAATTTTTGAATTTTTCTTCTTTAATTCTTCCAACTGCTCGGAAATTATGAGACGAATTTCATTTTCGCTAATCTCAAAGTATTCTCGCCTATCTTTATAACCGCAATGGTCGCACTGACTAATATACATCAAAGACGAGGGAGCGTCATATGTTTCCATTTGTTTGTGACACTGAGGACAAGGATGATAAGTTGTTATTCTATCGCCCATATAATTTCATTATATCAAAATTTTAGACTTCAAAAAATTCTTTCAGGTTTTACGGAGAACTGTTCTCCGTTAAACGCTTTTTTATTATATCAAATTTTGAGAAAACTAAAAAGCCCGGCGATTAAATCACCGGACTTTTTATAAAATTTCAGTTTCTTAGAGTTGTCCCAAAGGTCTCAATTTTAAGCTCCGAGACCAATGCTTTAGAGTTAAAAACAGAATTCTCAATTTTCAACTCCAGTCAACACTTTTCTAAACTAATAGTTTAGAAAAAAAAGTAAATTATATGATCCATCCACAGGTTCCCCTACGGATGCCTTGTTACGACTTCATTCTGGTTACCGACCTTAGCTTATGCCCGCAAAAGCGGATTTTCGGCTATTGCCGGCTTCCCTAATGTGACGGGCAGTGAGTACAAGATCCAGGAACATATTCATCGCAACATGGCTGATTTGCGATTACTAGCGATTCCGGCTTCATGAGGTCGAGTTGCAGACCTCAATCCGAACTGAGACCGATTTTGATGCGATTAGCTCCGCCTTGCGACTTAGCAACGCATTGTACCGGCCATTGTACCACGTGTGCAGCCCAGGACATCAAAGGGCCATGCTGATTTGGCGTCATCCCC
>DAOVPY010000001.1 GCA_030628945.1 Candidatus Nealsoniibacteriota bacterium | reverse complement strand
GCTGTTGTTATACCAATTTTGTCGTCTATTTGATGAATCTTTTTTGCGGTTTTAGAAGAAATAAGATTACCCATCGTACTTTGTCTATCGCTCGCAAATACTACACCGCCTTTGCATATTAACCCTACTGTGGTTGTCATTTTCTATCCTTCCTCCTTTTCTGTGTTTTTAATCTTTTTTATGTATACTTCTATTTCTGGCCAATCTAATAATTTGAACTTTTCTGCTTTTATATCTATAAAACCGATGTCCACGCTTTTACTGCTTATTTTTCCTTCTGTCACTTTATAGAGCGCTTCCAAGCCGAGCAAGATAGCATGTTCAAATTTCATATCTTCTTTGTATTTCTGTTCAAATAATTCTGTTGCTATACTTGTCCCGGAACCAATCGCAACTGCTTTATATTCAAGCAATGCTCCGCTCGGATCTGTTCCAAAAAGATACTTTTTTCCATCAAAAACGCCAGCCACGAGCATTCCAACGCCGAACGGTCTTACTCCGCCATGCTGCGTAAATGCTTGTTTATAATCACATATCTTTATTGTTAATGTTTCCACGTCTATTGGTTCGTCATATACAATCTTATTAGCTCGCGCTTCTGACCGTCCTCTGTCTATTAGCATTCTTATGTCTGCAGCTAATCCAGAAGACACCGCCCATATATGTTCGTCTATCTGAAATATTTTCTTGACAGATCTATCTTTTAATAAACGAGAAACTATCCGCTTGTCTGCGAGTAAAATAACGCCATCCCGATATTCTATTCCCATAACAGTAGTTCCTCTTTTTACCGCTTCTCTCGCGTATTCTACCTGAAACAATCTTCCATCAGGAGAAAATACCGTTCCTTTATCATACGGCATTTGTCCCATTCCTTGTCCAGCCATTTTTATCACCTCTCCTATTTTTTAAATAACTGCTTAACTATTTTAAGTTATAACGATTATGTATTTTTGTCAAGGGTAGAAAAATAAACCCCCTCCTTTCGCGCAAGCGCGAAAGGAGGGGGTTGTCGACCGATTTAATTTATATTTTATCTGCCTAATAATTCGTTAATTTTCGCCCGGGTTGTGCTGCCAACCAGACCGGTTCCCTTAATCAACTCCCATGGACTAAGAACATCCTCGCTGTATTTTTCCTGAAATTTTATTACCGCGACTTTGGTTAAAGGACCAAAATAATTGGTTTCATATCCGGAAGAGCCGACTCCAGATTTAGCCAGTTGAGTTTCAGAGTTTGAATTCAGGAAAATCTGGAGATACTTAATATCATCTGAAACCTGGCCGGACATGAGAGTTGTCGCAAATTCGTGTTCAGTTGGAATTCCAATAATTTCAACCGGCTCCATAGGTTCAACCTCTGTAATCTCAGCCAATAAAACTTTCAATTGTTCAACAACTGCCGCAATGTCAATAATTTTTGTTTTAAGTTCTGAAATTGTCATTTCTGAAACCAATTTTTCAAACACCGGAATTTTGATTTCTGTAAATTTTTCTTCTATTGTTTTTATTTCTTCATCCGGCGCTTCTTCCTCAACAACCGCTACCTCCTCCTCAAACTCTGGCGCTACATAAGCAAACCCGCCGCTAATTCCGCCGCCGCCTGAAACCGGAGCCGTTCCCCTGGAACCGCTTCCGGAAACTTCACTGGAAGGCAATCCTCTTTCCGCGCTCACCCAATAATGATAGCTAATTCCGGCTGAGATAGTATTATCCAAATAAGTGGTAGTGTTAATACCCACGCTGGCAATTCGGTTATAAGTGGACCCGCTGCCCGAAGACGAACGATAAATACTGTAGCCATGAATATCAGAAGAAGCAGAAGCGTCCCAAAAGAGATTGACTCCGTCCCAACCGCCGCTCTCCACTCTGAAATTAGTGGGAGCCGCGGGCGCCTTGCCCTTGGGGCTGGAATCGGTTACTCCCACTATGGAGAAGTGTTTAGTGGTGCCGTTAAAAACCACTTTCTCCACATTGCTAAGAGTTTCATTGGGAATAACCGGATAATCGTTCTCGTCAAGATAAGCGATAGTTGTAGGCATTGTCTCCCAGTTTTGGCTGGCTCCTTCTCCAAAGGAAGCCATTTTGCAATTCTCAATTTCCTGAATAGTATCCATACCGCTGCTTGCTAATTCAGTCGGTGTAAAGGCCTTATCAATAGCCACCTCCTGCTGAAGACCCATGTCAGAACTGTTGCCCTTGGAGTTTGATTTATAGATGTGGACGCTGTCCGCGGTATTTGCAATCAAATTAGCCGTGGGAGTAAAAGCCGGCGCGTTGGAAATCTCTTTTTGTTTCACTACTCTGTCATCCGAATCCTTAAACGCGTAGCGGGGAAATTCTATCTTAAAGTCAGCGTCGCTGTTTTTCACCGTTCCTCCGACCGAACTAAGGTTGGGAACACTTTCTTGTTTTGCCACAATGCCGGTTTTGGAAGCGGTAATATTAAGGTCAATGCTATTAACATCTCCTCCGGAAATATCGGCGATTCTGAATAAAGTAGCGTCTGTCTTGCCTTCAAAAATTGCGGAAACCCTCCATTTTCCATTAGGAACATTCAAATTGTAAGTTCCGTCGGGCTTGGCTCTGGTTGAGACGCTGCCGCCGCCGAATCTTTCCGCCCAAACCATTGGTTGTCCCACAGAGGGATCAAAAGCCGAACCGTCTACTATAATAGTTCCGGAAATCGTGTGAGCCGCTGCTTCAACCACCAAATCGTGGCTAACAGAGGTAGAGGTTACGTTCACGACATCCGAACTGTCAATATGGCCGGCCTGGTCGGCCTGTATCAGATAACTGGCAGTGGTAGTGCCGTAAATCTTCGCTTCGTAATAACCGGCCGTGGTGCTTGCCCTAACATCCAATTCCACGTCAGTGCCGGGCAGTTCAATATGGACTACCGCGCCGGGAACATCGTTGCCGCTTCCATCTTCAATGGTTCCGGATATTGTGAAAAAAGGAGGAAGAATAATTTTAATCTTTTCATGGCCGTCGCCGCTTGTTCCGGCAGAGCCGTCAACCGTGGTAGTGGCAAATCTTACTCCCGCGACAGTGGTGGTGGCAATACTGCTGGTGGCGTAATCAAAAGGCACAATACTTAAAAGGTTTTTAGGAATTCCCGGGATATCAACGTCAATCAAATAATCGTAATCAGCGCCGCAAGGAACTTTCAAACTGGTGGAAGAAGCGCTGTTAACCACTACTTCGTTGCTGATACCCTTAGAGCCCATTTTATCCATTTGAATTAAAGCTTTATCAACGGTAGTGGCGTTGCCTTGATGGTCAAAAAAGTAAATATCAACAGTTGTCGCTGTAGGCACCGGTAAATCAAGAAAACTGGGATAAACGCCGTCATAGATGTAATCAGTGGAGGTTACTGTCTTGCTCACCGGCGGAATCTTGCCTAAATCCGGATGCCTGGCAACAATCTCATAAGTAGTGGTGGCAGGCACCTTAAACTCATATACGCCCTGGTCATCGGTAATGGTTTTGCTGGTGTAATTAGTTCCGGTTATGGTCACGCTAGCCCTGTTAACAACCGCATCTTTGCTGGCGTCGTAATCGCCGCTGCCGTCTTTATCTTCGTAGATTCTCTCTCTGATAGTAATATATTGAACGTCTGCGGAGGGTTTAAGTTTAATACCGGTTTTAGAAGGAGCCACGGTAAAGGTTTTTTCCGGCAAATTTCCATAGTCAGGCAGATAGGCGCCCAAAGTCCATGCCCCGGAAGTAACATAAAGCGTGTACCTGCCCATAGAATCTGTTATTGTTTCCACGTGGCCCGGGCCGTCGGTTCTATAAGCGTAGACCGAAACACCGGTTGCCGTATATATGCCGTTAACATCTGAATAGACATAACCGGAAAGAGTATAATCCGGCTTGGCTAAATAGATTCTCACTTTGTTGTCAGAGGATTTGATTCCTTCTATGTAGACATCGCCGTTGCTTTTTATCTCTATTCCGGTTTCGCCGGAAGGCGGCATTCCCGGCAGGAATGTTCCTACTTTATAAAAACCCGCTTTTACCTTAATACTAAAACTTCCGTCTGTCTTAAGATGGGTATGATTGCCAAACATCCCTGCCTGAGAAAAAGCAAAAACCTCTGTTTCCGTAGAACTGGCAAAAAGGGCTCCGTCTTTATCATAGACATAACCGGATAAAGTGAGATTAGCGGAATGAATAGTAAAGGTGACTGTGCTGGTTGAGGCGCCCTCAATATCCCAAACCCAGCCGTTGGTTGAAGAAGCAACGTTAATCTGCTTGGGCTCGGGCGGCATCCAAATTGTCGGGGGCGGCGGAACACCGGCGCCCATCGGACCCTTGGGCATTGCGGGCCCGATTCCCACCATATAAAAACCTTCGCTCGGCAGATATAATTTAACTGATTCATCCTTGTTCCATGGGTCTGTAAGCCCTGAAGTATATTCTCCAATCGTAACGGTTTTTACGGCAAATCCCTGCGGACCTCCGGCAAAAATATCCAAAGTAGTGGTAACGGAAGGACTGGCGCCAAACCCGGCGATCTTCACTACTAAAGGAGCGACCGCGCTCGCGGAAACCGGAATCAACGTGAACTTCTTATAGTAATAGCACTTTTCACCGGCAGTTAAATCAGCCGTACAATCAGGAGTGCCCTGAGCAACCGCTTCGGCGATAGAGTTATAAGTGTGAGCCGTATCCAGAAAAATCGGGCCAGGCATTTGAGCTATATATTGATTGTCATTAATTTCAATATATGGTTCGGTTTCCAGCATTACCATTCCCTCGGATAATCCTTCTAATTTAAATTCGCCGTCAGTGCTGCTGCCAAAAGCGTCATTTACAGTAGTGGTAAATAAAGGCCCTGTCATTGGCGAACCGCCGAAAATTTTTACTCCGGCTAATCCGTTTGTGTTCGGCGCCACCGCGACAGTAGAAGTTACCGAACCGACAATCACATAACCTGCTTCTCGCGCCGGCATCATAAAGAATCGCATTGGCGATTTGTCGCCGGTAAACGCTTCTATCTGCACGCCGGTGCTCTTCTGGGTTTCAACCCCTATACTATAACCTCCTTTGGAAAAAGATGGATTCCTGATTCCGTCTATTTCAAAATGGATGAAATCCGGGGCCCCGGTTCCCACACTGCCCAAAGTAACGGTAATATATTCCCCGCTAACGCTTATACTGGAAATCTGGGGCTGACCCGGCCCTGGCCCGTTAATATCCTGATGAACGAAAATTTTATTCGGGTCGGCGTCGGTGGCTCCGGATATATCAAAACCATCATCCCCTTTGAAAGGACCGAGAACAATCTTGCCGTTAGCCGGGATTGCTTGCGAAATAGGCAGGTCTGCCATATATAAAGAAATCATTCCGGCGACCATATTCATCGGCCAAACACCTACAGGCATCATTCCCATCATCCCGGGATTTTTCCCGCCAAAATCTTCAAACATTCCAAACATCTCGCCGCCTCCGGCTCCTCCTCCAAACATTCCGCCGCCTCCGGGACCCATCATTCCAAAAGTGTCCATTGAGCGCATAATTGGCCCGCCAGCCATATTTTCGCCGTAAACAGGAGGACTTGCTCCTGAACTCATCAACTCGTTGCCTGAAATATCAGTAGTGCTTGCCACTGTTATACCAAACCCTCCTCCTTCAAGCATTAAACCCTCTATATTTACTGTCTTAAAAATAGCGTCGTAAGTAATAGAAACATTGGCAGCAGTTGATAAACTGGTCCAGGCAATACTGGGATTAACGTAATTTACTCCAGGGTCGCCCGGGGCCGTAGATTTATGATTAACAATGTAATTTCTCGGATTTAAAACCGATGTATTTCCCTTAGTCCGTCCCGAAGACCACTGGCTGGTGTCGGTAATTTTTGCAGCGTTCATCGGTTCGGAAAAAGTGACGCTAATTTGATAATCATCGGCCGAAGCAACTTCTATTCTCGGGCTGTCCGCGTCTGTCCAGCGAGTGGTGAATTCATAAGTGGTTGTGGCTAAAGCGTTAGCCGCGGAAGTAAAATCCTTAATTCCGTAAGTTAAAGTAAGAATATAGGTAGTGGTGGCGTTAAGCGCTGTTGAAGGCATTAAAAGCGCCTTTCCCTCCATTAAATCATATTCCGCGATTCCGGTGATGTTAGAAGTACTGCCCTTTTGTCTCAAATAGATAGTGCTTACGCTCAAGGTTTCGGGGTCAATTGGTTCGGAAATGCTCACCTTAAATATGCCTGAAACCGGAACCCCGGTATAATTGCCGCCTGATTCATATCTGTCCAGAGAAGTCCCCCAAATAGCGGGAGCCGAACCATCTATGACAGAACCGGTTTCAAACTCTGACATAAACATTGTTTCAGTAGAACCCGGAGGACCCATGGTCATGCCGGAGGAACTTGATTTTAATCCTCCTAAAATTTTAATCTTGTATCTGGTCCCGGATTCAAGATTAGCGCCCGGTGTAACAATAACTATCGCGTTATTATTCCGCGCCAAAGCCGGAGTAATACTCACTTGGCTTACTTCATTATAATTGCTGTCTAATTTCCAAAGTTGAATATTTCCGCTCAAAAGGGTGGAATCCATTGACTCGCTAAATTCAATAGCGATTTTCGTATTCCTGGCAATATTCATATCTCCAAATCCCGGCAAGACATTCATTACAAACGGCGGCATAAAGCCTCCTCCCATGCCAAACATATCAGGAGGCGGACCTCCTGGTCCGAAAAACGAACCGCTGGTGCCAAAGAAAATATCATGTCCCCCTGCCCCTCTGTTTCCGCTTACAGGATTTCCCTGAATATCAGTCACGTCAGAAGTTACAATAACAATATATTGGCTGGAAGTGGCTAAAGCGATTGAAGAATAAACAATAATCTTGGCGTCCGGGCCAAAACTGCTTGTTGTTTTGTTCTGATATTCATATTGAAGTTGATAACCGCTTACCGCAGTGGCTGTTCCGGTAGACTGATCAACTTTTTTCAATAAAACATTAGTAGTGGTGACAGTGCTTGTAGCCAAATTCTCGGAAAAGTTAATTAGGATGGGCATTTTTGAAAGTTCTATTTCAGTTGGCGCGCCCATCATTCCGTCCATTGGCGCGGTCCATATCACAAAAGCTCCTTCAGTGTCGCCGCCGCCGCCCCATGAGCCGTAAGGCAGCCACATATCAATAGTGCTGGTTGTGGTTCCCGATATACAAATTCCTTTCTTATCAGCCATCTTATAACCTCGCTTAAAGCCCATAACATCCCAGCAGCCGTCCGGAACGTTTCTTAAAACAAAATTGCCAAAAGTAGAAGTTGCCTGTACATCGGAGCTGGTAGTATTGATTCCAATGCCCGGTATAAACACTGTGGCTCCGGCAATAAACTTGCTCAGGGATGTGGGAAGAGTATAGCCGTATTCAGTCAAACCCGAAAGAGTTAATCGCATATATCCCTCTCCGTAAAAAATATCAGTGGTAGTGGCTGTAATTTTAAATTTCTTGGGCTGGCCCCCGCCGGAACCCAGTAAAATCCATGTGTTCATCGCGCCTAAAGCAACAACATTTTCAGTGGTTGAGGCAACATAAATAGTGCTGGTAGGGGTTGCCGGAATAGCCATTGCAAGTTGAAAATCTCGTCCGTCTTTGACTCCGGGCCATATGTCAGTCGGAGTTGTGGTAGAATATAATCCTGAAATCACATTTGTCCAACTGGGAGTGTTATAAACCGTGGCTTGAAATGGATCAGCTTCAGCAGCAGAACAATCATTGTTAACAGCGTAAGAGATGCAAGAAGTGGCGGTTCCGTCCCCTGCTTTTATATAATATTGAAAAGTCCTAAGATTACTGCCCTGAGCCACCTTATCAGTAAGAATACATCTGAAAAGAGAAGCCCCTGTTTCAACAGAAGTACAATTAGTGCTGGTGCTCCAACCCTGATTAGCAGTTTTATAATGAGCGCTCACTTGTAAAGGAGGGGTAGTAGTAGAGGTTGACAAATCATCCATAACATAAGCAAAGAATTCTAATGTGGTGCTGGAACTTTCCTCGCCGTCAATCATATTAATTGACATATGACCCGCGCTCGGAGGACTTGCAACAGCAATCTTTGGCGCAAATAAAAAGGGACCTGTCATCCCCAAAAAAGTGGTTAAAGCCACGAATAAAATAATAGATTTTTTAAAAAAATCCTTTACTTGTTTTTTTGTTTTGGACATAAAACTTAAATAACAAAAACCCTGTATTTGCTAATCATTGCTAAAGAACATTGATTACCAATCCAGGACATTTTGTTTTTATTAAACATTTACTTTTCCACAGATTTAATTATATCATAAATGTTGTCAAACAAACCTGTGGAAAACTTTATAGATATCCCCTGCGCCCATTATTATTATTACTTCGCCTCCTTTTACACGCTTTTTTAAATAATTCTCTGCTTTTTTTATGCAGGGAACATAAATCGCTTGTTGCTTGTTTATTTTTTTTACTAATTTTTCAGAACTTACCTTGTTTTTTATTGCTTTATTTTCCCTGCCCGCAACATCATATATATCAGTAATAATTAAAGAATTTATCTGATTTTTCTTTAAGGCGTCGCGAAAAACTTTTACAAAATCTTTGAAAAAATAAAATGTCCTTTGAAATTGATGTGGCTGAAAAACGCACCAAATTTCTTTTTTGGTATATTTCTCTCTAACCGCGCTCAAGCTTGCTTTTATTTCAGTTGGGTGATGAGCGTAATCTGAAATAATCACTGATAATTTATTATTAATCATTGCTTTTTTTATCTCAAACCTCCGCCAGCAGCCCTTATAATTAGATAATGCCTTAAAAAACGCTCTATCGGATAACTTATTTTTATCCGATACATCTCTATCAAACAATCTCAACGCTCTTGCCGCGGTCAAAGCTGCTAAAGCATTATAGATATTATGCTCTCCCGGCACCTTCAAAATTGTTTTTAATTTTCCTGCCTCTTTTTGTTTAATTGAAAACTTTTGAATTTTGAATTGTAATTTTTTGTTTTTTGTTTTTTGTTTTTTGTTTAACATCCTTTGGATGTTCTTGTCGTCTCCATTCGCCACCAACACTCCCTCTTTTGGTAAATGCCCCGCAAACCGCCTAAACGCCTTTAAAATATTTTCAAGGTTTTTATAATAATCAAGATGTTCTTTTTCAATATTGGTTAAAACAATCATTTTTGGTGAATAATTCAAGAAAGAGGCCTCGTGTTCGCAGGCCTCTATAACTAAAATTTTACTTTTCCCCATTCGGAAATTGCTGTTGCCGAATTCTTTTAATTTTGTGCCGACAATTACTGTGGGGTCTAAACCCGCTTTAATTAAAATCAAAGCGAGCATAGCGGTAGTGGTGCTCTTTCCATGAGTGCCACTAACGGCAATTGTAAAATATTTTTTTGTTAGGTCGCCTAACGCTTCTGGGTATGACTGGCATTTAATCCCTATTCTTCTCGCCTCTTTTAATTCCGGATTATCTTCTTTCACCGCCGGGCTATAAACAACCAACCTTTCATTTTTTTCTTTTGACTTTAATTTTTCGGCGTTTACGAAAAAATTAAAGTTCTTTTTATTATGACCAATAAAAATTTTTGCTCCTTTTTTCTGAAGAAGTTTTATAATTTCCGAAGACGCCAAATCCGAGCCGCTCACTATGTTGCCTTTTGCCAGATAATACTGCGCCAAAGCGCTCACGCCGATTCCCCCAATACCGATAAAATGTATCCTCATATTTTTATGATACAAAAATTTCAACCCAAAAGCAAAATAAAAAAGAGACAATTGTCCCTTCTTTTTTCCTTCTCTTTTAAATTTCCAATTTGACGGCCACGCCAACTTCTTCTTTCAGCTCTTTTATTATCTCTCGCTGTTTTTCATCAGACGTTACGACCCATATCCACTCATAACCGCACGAACGAAAACAAAATAAGCGATTAAAACAATATACTCTTTCTGATGCTAATTTTGCCCCGCACCTCGGACAATACTCACCAGTCCTCAAGAAACGCGTCTTTGTCGCTGGAATAAGTCCTGTTATGCACAATTTATATATTCGCTTCAACCGCTCAAATTTTTCGGTCATATAAACTTTCCCTTTCTTTAATTCTTGCTCTAATCTTTCAATCTCTTCTTCCTTCATTTTCTTTATTTCACCTCTTAAATTTCCCTATTTTCAATTTACTTTTCGCAGCAACCTCCTTTTTTGCTGCGATTTTATACCCTACCACCTCTCTCAATTTTTGTCAACTCTTTTACACAACGAACAAAATAAGAACCTGCTCGCTTCGCTCGCAGAACCTTGTTTCGCTAAGGTATAATCATATAATCTTAAAATAAAAAGACGTTTTCAGAAACGTCTTTTTGTTTTTCTTTTTATTTATTCCGCTTTTCCGTTTCTTTTCTGATATCTCGATACAATCTGTTTTGAACAACCAACAATAGGGGTAAAAAAAGTAAAATAAATAACAAAGCAATCACCACTATTATTTTTCCTTGATCGAAAAATATGAAAGCCATTATTATCATTACATAAAATAACCACCACCTTGGATAAAATTTAAATGCCTTCCAATAAATCTCCCAACAACTCATATCTTCTACTGACCTTAACGTCTTTCTTTTTCTTTCTAATCGTATTTTTCTTTTCTCAAGGATATTTTTAAAGAACGCCATTTTTTTCACTTCCCATCTTTAATTTTAAATTACTCTTTTCTCAATTTTTGTCAACTCTTTTACGAAATCCGTTTGAAGGTGGATTGGAAGTGCCGCAAGATAGGGGCCTCGTAAAGAAATTTTAAGCCCTTAATGGTTTTCCTGCGCTTCCAAACCTGGGTTATTATTTTATTCACATAATCCAGATGGTCTTTTCCATAAACCCGGCGAGGAATACATAAACGAACCATTTCTAATTTTGGAAAAATATTTTCCCCTGTCTCAAGATTTCTACCTGCGAGCAATGTTCCGATTTCCACGGCTCTTATTCCTCCCTCAATATAAATCTCGCAGCATAATGCCTGGCCCGGAAACTGGGATTGGGGAATATGAGGCAAAAATCTTTTAACGTCTATAAAAACAGCGTGGCCCCCAACTGGCTTTATAATAGGAATACCTTGCTTTGATAATTCTTTTCCCAAATAACCAACCTGATTTTCTATGTAATAATGTAAAAACTTTGCGTCAATTCCTTCATAAATTCCAATAGCAAGCGCTTCCATATCCCGGCCGCTCATTCCGCCGTAAGTTGGAAAGCCCTCCATTAAAATATCCAAGGGAACCAACTTTTTATAAAGCTCTTTGTCTCGCAAAGCGATAAAACCGCCGATATTAGTGATAGCGTCTTTCTTGGCGCTCATCAGCATCCCGTCAGCGCAATCCATCATTTTCTTTACAATTTCTTTAATAGTTTTATTCTGGCAGCCCTTTTCCCTTTTTTTGATAAAATAAGCGTTTTCCGCAAAACGCGCGCCGTCAAAAAATAATAGTTTCTTATATTTTTTAGCGATTTTTGAAACCTTTTTAATATTTTCCAAAGAAACCGGCTGGCCCCCGATAGTGTTGCAGGTAATGGTTATTAAAATATAGGCAATATTATTCTTGTTATCTTTGAGAACTTTTTCCAATTTTTCCAAATCCAGATTGCCCTTGAAAGGATGTTCTATTTTTGGCTCAAAACCTTTTGAAATTGTGCAGTCAATTGCTATGCCTCCCCTGTTTTCAATATGCGCTTTTGTAGTGTCAAAATGCGCGTTGCCCGGAACTATTTGCGCTTTTTTAATCAATAATTTATCAAGAACCTGTTCAGCTCCCCTGCCCTGATGGCAGGGCAAAACATATTCAAAACCCAGAATATCCCGGATTGCTTTTTTCATCCGCTTAAAACTCCTGGAACCGGCGTATGTTTCGTCGCCCTCCATAATTCCGGCCCATTGCTTTTGGGACATTGCGCCTGTGCCGCTGTCAGTAAGAAGGTCAATGTAAATATCATCTGCTTCCAACCCAAAAACATTTAACAGCGCTGCTTCTATTTTTTTAATCCTTTGTTCTTTGGAAATAAGATTGATCGGCTCTACTGATTTAATTTTGTAGGGTGGCAAAGACATATTAATCCATTATGACAAAATCTCGGGTTAAAAGCAAAAACAAGAAATTTACAAGAAATTTATTCTTGGCGTTATTTTTAAAATTTGCTATAATTACGAGTGAGGGAGAAATACAAAAATGAAAGAGTGAAAAAACAAAAATGAATTTTTGTTTTTGAACAAAGGAATTTTTGTATTGCGACCGAACGAAGTAATTAGAAGCTTTACTTATAATTATAAAATGGACAAAAAACTTATTATTTTTACGGACCTGGACGGAACTTTGCTTGACAGAGACACCTATTCTTATCAAATTGCCAAACCCTTGCTCCAAAAATTAAAAAACAAAGGAATTCCTCTGATTTTTTGCACCGGCAAAACAAGGGCTGAAAATGAATACTATCAAAAAAAATTGAAAATAAACGACCCGTTTATTATAGAAAACGGGGGGGCGATTTTCATTCCCAAAAATTATTTTACTTTTAACCCTCTTATCTCGCGCAAGCGCGAAAAACAAATAGTCCTTAAAAAATATTATGTGATTCAACTGGGCGCTCCTTATAAAAAAATAAGAAAGGCCCTTCAAAAAATCAGAAAAGAATCTAAATTCAAAATTATCGGGTTTGGAGATATGACTGCCAAAGAAGTAGCCCGGGACGCCGGCGTCTCAATAAAAATGGCTCAATTGGCCAAGAAAAAGACCTATAATGAAAGTTTTATTTTTTCCGAATCCAAGGACAAGGAAAAAATTCTTTCAGAAAAAATAAAACAAAGCGGGTTTCAACTTGTTCACGGAGGAAGATATTATAATATAATGGGAAAAAATACGAATAAGGGAAAAGCAATTAAAATTTTAACCAAATTTTTTCAAAAAGAATTCAAGAAAATTAAAACCATGGGAATGGGAGACAGCTTGAATGATTTAACAATGCTGAAAGCCGTGGATATTCCGGTCCTGGTTCAAAAACCGCCCGGGATTTGGGAAGTAAAAATAAAAATAAAAAATCTGATTAAAATAAAAAACATCGGCCCTCAGGGCTGGACCAAAGCCGTGAAAAAATATGCCCTTCAAGAAATCTAAAAAAAATAAAAGCCGTAAAAAAATTGACATTATTTATCTGGTTCCCCATACCCATTACGACGCGGTCTGGGTTTTTACCAAAGAAGATTATTTATATATTAATATTGAGCTTATCTTAAAAAAAGCCGTGGCTTTAATTGAGGAAAATAATTACAAATTTTTAATTGAACAAACTTATTTATTGGAAAAAATTGAAGAAAGAAACCCTTTTCTCTTTGAAAAAATTAAAAAATTTATCAAAGAAAAGAAAATTGAAATTGCCGACGGAGAATACTTAATGGCCGACACAATGCTTCCTTCCGGAGAAACCCTGGTCAGGGAAATTTTGACAGGGAAAAAATACGTTAAAAATAAATTCAAGAAAGAAGTGCCCGTAATGTGGCAGGCAGACAGCTTTGGTCTCAACGCCCAACTCCCCCAGATTTATAAAAAATGCGGTTATAAATATCTTGCCTTTAGAAGAGGCGCGGACAAAAACAAGCCCTCTGAATTTTGGTGGCAGGGCCTGGACGGAACTCGTATTTTGGCTCACTGGATGCCGCTGGGATACCGGGCCGGCCTGAACCTTGCTAAATTAGAAGAAAGTTATCAAAAATTAAAAGAAGCGGCGGCCACGAATTGTATTTTAATGCCCTCTGGAAGCGGAGTAACAATTCCCCAGCCGGAAACCGCTAAAACAATAAAAAATTGGAACAAAACCCACCAAAACGCGAAAATAAAAATCGCTTCGCCTTCTGAATTCTTTGAAGCCCTTGAAAAAAAAGTCAAAAATTTAACTCCTCAAAAAGGTTTGAAAAACAGAAAAGGAGAGCTTTATTCCGGAAAATTTTCCGAGGTCTTCCCCAACGTCGGCTCCAGCCGGATGTGGATTAAACAAGGATTAAGAAAATACGAAAATCTAATGCTCAGCTGTGAAAGATGGGCTACTCTTGCCTGGCTTTTAAACCATTATTACCCCCATTCGGAACTTTCCCAATGCTGGAAAAAAATTCTCTTCGGCGCGTTCCATGACGTAGCGCCCGGCACTGGAATTGATGAATGTTATGAAGAACTAAAACAGGGTTTTTCCTTTCTTGAAACCCATCTTTCTAATCTTTTTAAAAATTCTTTCTCTATTATTTCTAAAAATTCAAAAGGAGACATTGTTGTTTTTAATTCTCTGTCCTGGGAAGTTAAAAATTGGGTTGAATTGAAAATGAATTTTGACAGGGGCGCAATTAAAAAAATTAAGGGCCTCAAATCAGGAACCGAAGAAACAGAGGTGGAAATTTTAGAATCCGCTAAATATGAAGATAATTCTCTGTCAAAAGTAAAAATCGGATTTATCGCGACTGTTCCCGCTTTTGGCTACAAAACCTTTCAAATTATAGAAAGAACGCCCGATCCTCCTGTTTTTAGAAAAAGCGAACGCCGTATGAAAATTATTGGCAACAATATAGAAAACCAATTCTTCAAAATAAAATTAGATCCCTCTACCGGCCTGATTGACATCTTCCAGAATAATCACTGGCTTGCGCAAGGCAATGAATTGATTCTGGAAGAGGAAATCGGCGACCTTTATTATCATCGTCAAAATTTGAAATCCCCCTTAAAAACAGAATCAGGACAAGGAATAAAATACGGCCAGTTTAAGGTTGAAAATTTTAAAATTCAAAAAAGCGCGGCGAGAACCGTGATTAATCTTGAAGAAGATTATTATTCTTTAAGATGGCCGTACCGTTTAACGAAAAAAAAGAAGCCGCTTTTGTGGCGACACAAATTCATCTCAATAACCGAAAAAATAATTATTTATAAAGACCTGCCCAGAATTGATTTTTTCACCAAAATCAATAATCGCCATCCGCAAATCAGAATAAGGGTTAAATTCTCCACTAATATTCATTCTCCGACTTACAACTGCGAGTCGCAATTCGGCGTGGTACAACGGCCAACGAACCAAGGCCTTTTAAACCCCGAGGGCTGGAAAGAAAAACCTTGCGGGATATATCCCTGCTTAAACTGGCTTGACTACTCCGACAAAGACAGAGGATTAACCATAATTAACAAGGGCATTCCCGCCAATGAAATAAAAAACAATGATATTTATCTGACCCTGCTTAGGTCGGTGGTAATGCTTTCTTCTGACGGAAGAACCGGTCCGCCGGTGCCTGTGCCGGACGCGGCTGAATTTAAAAATTATACTTTTTCTTACTCTGCCCTTCCTCATTCCAAAGATTGGAAAAACGCAAACTCGTTCAAACCCGGCATGGAATATAATTATGGCTTGCTCGCCGTCCAATTAACCAACAAGAACGTTAATCGTTCTTCTAAAACGCGGCCTGTTTCAAAATTTTCTTTCCTGGAAATAAAACCTGGAAATCTGATCTTAACCAGCTTTAAAAAAGCCGAAGACAGCGAGGAAATAATTTTACGGTTCTTTGAAACCAAAGGCGAAAAAACCAAAGGCGAAATCAATTTATTCAAGGAGCCGAAACAGGTCAAATTAGTAAATCTTTTGGAAACAGAGGATTCAAAGTGGAAAAAGAATCTTGAGCGCAGAGGCAAAAAAATCAAACTCTCTGTGAACCCCTTTGAAATCATCACTCTAAAAATTAAGTTTTAGCCGATATGAAATATGCTGAAACCTAATTCAGGAAAACCGTTCAATCTCAGGCCGTTTATCACAGCCATTTTATTCATTGGCTTTATTTTTTTTCTGATAAGCGCTTTTTTCCTGCAAAAACAACTGCTAAATATTTATAACGCGCAAAATTCTTTGCTAATCAGGGACAGAACGGGAAAAATAATTTTTATTGAACGCGATAAAAATGGCTCTTGGGCAAGATATTCAGATGAAATTCCTTCTGGATTTGAAAAGCTTTTGCTCAAAAAAGAAGATAAATATTTTTATTTTCATTTTGGCTTTAATCCCTGGACCACATATAAAGCCGCCTTGGGATATTTTAATATCTGTCCCAAAAGAGCTTCAAGCACCATCACCCAGCAATTGGTAAAGATTTTAAAGGGAAAAGAGCTGGAAAGAAATCTGAAAAATAAAATTGTTGAGGCATTTTATACTTTTGGTCTGGAACTTTTTCAAAGCAAAGAAACGATTTTAAAAATGTATGTTAATTCTGTTTATTTCGGCAATCAAGCCCGGGGATTAACAGAAGCCAGCCGGCTTTATTTTAATTTATCGCCGGATTTACTTGCTGACGGGCAAATTTTGCAGCTCTTAGCCGCTATCAGCAGCCCAACCAAAAATAATCCGGCTAAAGCGAAAAACAAAGAAATTGCCCTTGCTTTAGCCCAAAGATTGGGCTTAAGCCATGAATTATTTCTGATAGATTCTTGTGTTGTAAAAGAAACCATGGGGCAATATTCTCATTCCAGCAATACATATTTTGAGATTCAAAATTTTATTGACGATTCCTCCGATGACCACTCGTTAACCATTGACAAGGAACTCACTGAAAAAATAAGAGAAATAGTGGAAAGAAACATCGCAGACCTAAAGGCGAAAAACGTTAAAAATGGAGCCGTAGCAGTGATTAAATTGCCGGAAAATGAAATCTTAACCCTTGTCGGCTCGCCAAACCCAAAATCTTTTGAAGAGGGCTGCCAAATTAATATGTTATTAGAGCCCCGGCCCATTGGCTCAACCATCAAACCTTTTGTCTTTCTTAAAGCGTTTGAAAAAGATTTAAGGCCTTATACTTTGGCAGACGACAGAGAATATAAATATATCACTGCCATTGGTTTCCCTCTTTATCCTAAAAACTTTGATTATAAATACCGCGGCGAAGTAAATTTGCATTACGCTTTAAGCAACAGCTTGAATGTGCCGGCGGTAAAGGTTTTGGAATATGTCGGATTGGAAGATTTTTATAAATTTTTGGAGCAGGACCTGGAATTTAAACCGATTCAGAATTTAGAAAATTACCAATTAGGAATAGCCCTGGGCGTTTTAGAGATGGACTTATTAAATTTATCCAGATATTTTACTATTTTCCCGAATAATGGAATTTTGAAGGATTTGAAAATATACAATGCTCAAAATCCATGTTCTGAGAAAAAGATTGCCAATCCAAAATATATCCAGCTAATCAATAAAATCCTAAGCGATCGCAAAACAGGAATTGAACAATTTGGTTTAAAAAGCGATTTCAATTTGTTCCAGCAAAATTACGCCTTAAAAACCGGCACTTCCCGGGATTTCAGAGACAGCTGGGTAATCGGCTATACTCCCGACTTCCTGGTCGGGGTCTGGCTCGGCAATCACGACAATGCTCCTATGGGCGGAATTTCGGGCCAGCTTGGAGCCGGCAGAATCTGGGCAGAGACAATGGAACTGCTTTTAAACTCAGAATACAATAAAAAAACTCCTTTTGAATTTGCTCTTTTAAAGGAGTTTTACCCCGCTCAAAGCGGGATAGAATACGGCTTGCCAGATGATGATTACGAACACTCGCTAAACGCCCTGAAAGAGAGAGATGTTTCTTTAATTCTTCATCCACACGACGGAGACGCTTTTCTCTCGGGAAAAAACTTTAAAATAATTTTACAAGCCAAACAAAATGTAAAATGGTCTATAAATAATGAATTTTTAAGCAGAAGCAAAACCGCTATTTTTATTCCAACTGAAACCGGTCAATTTCAAATAAAAGCCGAAAGCGATAATGGCTTTCAGGAAATAATCGCTGTTTATATCAATCAATGAAGTTCTTTATATTTAGATTCAATTATTTGAAATTCTCGATTTTATCTACTATCCACCAAACCTCATTGCTGATTTGAATTCCGTAATAAAGATATTTACTATCAGAAGTAAAAGTAAGATTTGTCGCAAGAAAATCATAAGGCCGGACTTTCTCTCCGTTAAGGGCTATAAAATTTTTAAAGTTTTCTTCCATTGCATAAGCCAAATTGTTGCTGTCGGGGCTGAAAGCAAGCATTCCCATGCCATCATAAATTGTGCTTTTTTTCTCATCAAAAATAATAATCCGGCTTTCATCCGCTCGATAAGCAAATTTTCTACTATCGGGGCCAAAGGTAAGCCAACTAACGGTAGAATACTTCTCGCCTATTTTTCCGTCTAAAACCGCAAACTCTTTGAGTTCCCCTTCGATTTTTTGTTGAACCTTGAAAGCAAATCTTTTGCTATCGGGACTAAAAATTAAACCCCAAAGATTCTCATAATAACTTTCGCCTTCCTTTCCATTTAAAATTGTAAAGGAAAATTTCCCCTTTCTTGCCGCATAAGCCAAATTTTCGCTGTCCGGGCTAAAGGTAATATCCCAAATATTATCATAACCTTTCTCTTTTTTTCCGTTAATTACCACAAATTGTTTGCCTTCTTCTTCTGCTGCGTAAGCTAATTTCTCACTATTAGAACTAAAAACAGGTATCTCGCTTAAAATATTATCATAGGGGCCCATTTCTTTTCCATCTAAAACTACAAAAAAGTTATCGCCTTGCTTTGCTTTATAAACAAAACTTTTACCATCTGGACTAAAAGCAGAGTGCCAAATTCTATCGTAAGGTTTACCCTCTTCTCCGTTTAACACTATAAATATCTCATCTCCTCTCTTCGCTTTGTAAGAATAATTTTCGCCATCGGGGCTAAAATGAAAACAGTAAACGTTATCGTAAGTTCTTTTCTCTATTCCGTCAAGAACTATAAAATATTCGCTCTCCCTTTTCGCCCCGTAGGCAAATCTCTCGCCATCGGAACTAAAAGTAGGCTCTGTTCCCCAACAGATATTTTCATAAGGTCCATGCTCTTCTCCATTTAGAATTATATACCATTTCTCTTCCTTTTCTGCCGCGTACGCGACTTTTTTACCGTTCGGGCCGAAAGTAATATGTTCAGCGTAAAGACCGATGGGAATTGTTGCTAACTTTGTAGTTTTTAAATTTAGTTTCAACTCTTTAATCTCTGGCGCTCCAGTTTTTTCTTCCGGAAACCAATCATAATGCCAAACTAAAATTCCTCCGATAATAAAAACAGCAGCAATAACCGCAACCCAAATTTTAGAAAAAGATTGGCTCATAAATTTTATTTTATTTAATCTCAAAATATCCTCCGTTTGTTCTGCCGAAATTTTCCGGGAAATACATTTCTGAAACCACAGCCGGCAAATGAATAAACGTGCCTTTTATTAGCGCCCTTGCATAATAATCAAATTCATAGACTCCGGGGCTGAAATTTTCCTTGAACAGAAAGACCCTGTCGTCGCGTATTTCCTTGAAATCAGGACGCAGTTCTCTGCCTTTTAACTCTGTTTCCCGCAGGCGCAAGGATTTTTCTTCGGTGGCTAAATCCAAATTAACTATTTCCATTCCCCCTGGAATATAATCCTCAATCATCGCGAAATTTCGCGTTGTTGGTACGGTTATTTGCAAATGGCCGCGCAAAATATCCCCTACCTGAGCCTGCTTAAGGGGATTTTTATTTTCCTTATCGTCCAAGGCGTAAAATTCCCTGATAATGCTAAATCCCTCATCGCGTGGAGGAATCTGTTCTGCTGGTAAATAATATTTCAAGGAAAGGTCGTAATAAAGGTTGTTAGGCAAATCATTGCGATTGGTTTTTAAGAATTCAAGAGTATTATTTTTATTAAACTCTAAATTAGACAAAGGAATTTCTTTTCTGAACTGGTCTAAAATCGTCTCTGGATTAAAATCAAAACTGCCTTCTATTTCCTCATTAATAAAGAATTCCAAAAGGAAATTTGATTCTGTCTCTCTTTTCCATTTAAGAAAATCAGTAAAAGCGTCAATCACTGTAATGGTATTATGAGTTGAACCCCAGGCCCCGTCTTTTGCCCGGGAATTCAAAAGCCATCTTAAAACCTTGTCTAAAATCTGGCTTTCATTTTTGCCAGCAACCAAGGCCTTTAAGTAGAGGGCCGTGTTTTTAATCGGGGTTTCGTAATATCTCCAGATTATGTTTTTATTGGTTTCCAAAAAAGCGCCGCGGGAATCAATATCTATTTGATTATCCAGAATATCAAAAATTTTATTTTTCAAACTTGGATCAAATCCGTGGCTTAATGAAATAGCCAAATAGGCAAGGGAACTGTTGCTTATTTTTTCCTGCAGGAATAAATCGTCCCGGGCTATTTGAATTAATTTTTGTCTAAGGAAATAGTTATTCTGAAAATCAGGAATGCGAAATAAAGTATAAGCTGTTAGAATGAGCCTGTTTCTATACATATCTTCTGTCTCATATTGTGATTTGCCCTTTTTAATTTCTGTTTCCAGATAATTAACGGCTCTGTCCAGAGCATTCTGATTAATATCAAATCCGGCCAAGGAAAGATTATAAAGGGTGTCTGTTATATGCAGGGTCAGATAAAAATCGGATTTTTCTCCGCCTCCTCTCCAATAAGCAAATCCGCCGTCATATTTCTGGTTATTATAAAGTTCTACAAGACCGATTTCCGCTACTTCGCTTATGGTATATTCTTTATTTTGATATTTAATTTTTTCTAATTGAAATTTATCGCTGATGTTCGGCAAATTAAGTCCTGTTTTTACAATGGCAATCGCATTTAAACGGCTGGCAATCTGCTCTGAACACCCGTAAGGAAATCCTAATAAATAATTCAAGGCGTCGGAAAGGAAAACGCACAAAGTGGCGCTGCTCTTAATGGAAAGACAGCCCTTGTCTTTATTTATATTATCAGGCAGAAAAACATACTCTTTGCTGAGGGGCTCCGCGGTATAATTAGCCGTTGCCGCAACTTCATAGGTATTGTTTCTGGTAATATTAATTGATTGTTCAACAGTATCTTCTAATTTTTTGCTTTTTGCCGAAAGCGTAAATTTATGCTCCCCTGTTTCAAACTGGGCAGGAGCTTGAACTTGGAAATAAATTACACCGGTTTTATCCGGCTTAATTGTGATTTTCTTTTCTCTTTTGCTCTCTTTCAAAATTAGTGTTGAACTATCAAAACTTATTGTTAATTTTTGTTTTTCCCCGCTCTGATTAAAGAGCTTGGCTCCAATGTAAAATACATCCCCGGGCACAACAAAACGGGGCTTTAAGGGAATAACCATTAATTCCTTTCTGGTAATAAACTCCTGATAAGCAACCCCTAATTTAGTGTCTTTGGTCAAACCGATTGTTTCTGCTTGCCAGGTAGTCAAATTGTCAGGCAAAGTAAATTTAATCTGTGCTTTTCCATTTGCGCCGGTCCTTATCACGGCCTGCCAAAAAGCGGTCTCCTTGAAAACGCCGCGCTTTTTTCTTGCCAGCGCTTCTTCAGCGCCGCCGCCGCCGCCCTTTGTGGGAATTTCAACCTCAACAAGAATATCTTTTATATTGCTGGCAGTGGAAACAGTTAAAGGAAAACCGCTGTAGAAAAATATCAAGGGATTCTTTTTCGGATTGCCTTTTAGGGCTAAAACGCTCAAATCAACCACTGCCACTGAAACCTCGGCTGAAACCGGTTTCCCCTGATAATCTTTGCTGGAAATATCTAAAATTACTTCCTCGCCCGGCAAATAATGGGTTTTATTCGTCTCAACTTCTATATTAAGCTCTTTTCTCTCGGTATTGATTTTGAATTCAACCTTTCCAAACTTTACTTCCGGCTCGTCGGAAAGCAGTAAAACCGACACATAAACATTGGGCAGATATTCTTCCTTAACTATAAATTTATAATTATAAAGATTGCCCTTAATCTCTTTGATTTGAAAATCAAAAATCCTGCCCCGCTCAATACAAATAAGGGCTTTAGCTCTCGCAAAAGGCGACTTAATTATAATACTTCCCTCATCGCCAACGTTCAGATTGATTTTTTCCGCTTCTAGTTCTAATTTGGTGTCTTTGGTCGGCTTGATGCTCACTTCTCTCTCGCCGTAAACATAGAGATTATAAGTGGTCCAAACTAAATTATTTCTTTTATCAGAGGCGCTGGCTTCAAGTTCGTAACTCCCCTCTTTTGCTATTTTTAATTCCTGGACATAATTTCCTTTTCTATCCGTGTTAAATTTATATTCTTTGACTAATTCTCTTTGCTTTTCCCATTTGTAATGATAGCCACCGTCCGCGCCAAGCCGCTTGCTGTGAATCCAATCTATTTTGTACAAACTTAAAGTAATATTTTTTACTTTGGTTTCCTTGCCCGTAATATCAACTGATTTTACTTTTATCTTCACTGCCTCATTCTTGCCTAAAAATGATTTATCCGGCGCCAGCCCCAAATAAAATTCGCCGTTATGGACAATAAAAGATTTTTGGGATGAAACACTCCTGCCCTGGGGATTTTTCACTGTCACATCCACCACAATGAGTTTGCTTTTCCTGTCTTCTTTATTTTTAAATAAAGCGGGGAAATCCAATAATTGAGAAATCTTTGCTTTGCCCTCGGCGTCAAGATAGGTTTTGCCTCTTAAAATAAACTTGTCTCCGTAATCATAGGGCGACCAATAATGCCATCTTTGCCCAAAATTGAAATAGCCGTCTGAATATCTGTCAAAATAATAATTTTGGGAACTAATAGTGTAATTTACCTCGCCTCTTTCCAGAGCCACTCCGAAATAATAATTTGCTTCTACCTCTAAATCCGCAATGTCTTTGGAAATATATTCTTCTTTGTCGCTTTTAACATTCACTTCAAAAGGAGCAGGCGCGTATTCCTGGACGTCAAAATAGATACAGCTGTGTTTTTCAGCGCAAATTCGGTACATTCCCAGAGGAGCTCCCTTGTCTAAAATAAGTTTTGCGTTAAAGGTGCCGAAATCATTAATAGATATATCTTTGCTTAAAATTTCATCATTTTTGGAATTAAAAACCTTTAGATTGATTTTTTTATTCTGAAAGATTTCATAATTGCCGTCATAACCGAGACGATAAATGCCCTTGATAAAAACCTCGTGGCTTGGCCGGTAAATGGGCTTGTCAATGTAAAGATAAATTTTTCTGGCTGAAAAAGCCGAACTTGCCCATTGCAGCTTGCTCTCGCTGCCCGGAATAATGGCGCTGTCTTTGCCCTTGGTAATAATTGCTCCTCTTAAATTATGAATTACATCGGTAAAAGCCAGTCCCTGTTTGTTGGTGGTAAAAGAACCAACAAAAATTAAGCGAAAGTTTTGAGTCAAGATTTTTTGATAAAGATCTATTTTAGCGCCTTCAACCGGTTCTAATGTGGCAATATCAGTTATCCAATAAAGATTGTCCAATCTATTCAATTGTTCGGTTGTTAACGGTTCATTCGCGCCATAGCCGGCATATTGAGATTGAATCTTTTTTTCAACCGCGGCTAAATTAGTAATGGTAAGATAGCTTCTCTCATAAGCCTGCCTGTATGTCTTTACTCCTTTTTCCCAAAAATAAGTTGTATAATTTGGATGGGAAAAAGTTAAAATATAATGGCCTATCGGCTCTTGAAAATAATCTTCAATATTCACTTGAAAATAATTTTTGAGCCAAAATCTTTCTGGCAATTCAATCCTGTCCCGGATTATTTTTTGACAATTGCTGATACTGCCTGAAAATTGATGAGAGCCGGGCCGCTGCTCAATCTCATAAAGGAAATCCAAAGGTTTCAGCTTGCAAATTTCCATATTAACATACTCCATATTCTGGACTGCGTAAGTCAATTTGGTTTTTTGCGGCGAGCTAACATTATATGGTCCCTGAAAATGAAAAAAATTCAAATGCTTGCTTGGCATTGAGCCGGTAGTAAAACCTGAAGAATAATCAAGTTTCTGCGAAAAAACATCTTCTAATTTAAATTTTAATTCGTAATCAGCCAAAGGCATTAATCCGTACCTGATATTGGTGTGAAACTCGCCCACCCGGCATTTCTCGCCCGAATACCAATGATTAACTTTATAGGAATTTCCCCAGGAGTATAATTCATAGTCCAGATTCGCCTCAAAGTGTTTTCCAAAATCTTCTTTTGCGGGCGCGGAAATCAAAGAATTGCTGCAAAAAACAAATTGAGTAAGCGAGGCGCCTGCTGAATTATTGCCGGGAAAGACGCTTAGAATTTTAAACTCGGGATAAGAAACAATATCTCTAAAAATCGGCTCTTGATTAAGAGCCAAGCCGTCAATATTAACAATTTTTTCAAAGTTAATCTCTAATGTTTCCCGCAAGCCGATTTCCGCTTCTTTAAAAGTAATATAAATTCTTTTTTTATCTGCTATTTTCTCGCATTCCACGTCCCTGGAAACTCTTTGCTCCTCGTCTTTGCATTTTTCCCCATAACCAATGTTTTTTAATTTCAAGGCTGTTATTTTACTTTTATCTAAGTTAATTTCTTCATAAAAACTAATCCAGAGTTTTCCCTGGGGGTCAAAAAACCCGGGTTCCGCGTATTTAGTTCTTTCTGATTCAGCAATAAGGGATTTAATAATGCCGGACGCGCGGATATTGGCAATCCGGCTTTCGTCTAAAATAATATCGCCTTCCGCTGGATACGCCTTGCTAATGGTTAAAGAATAGTCATTATTGCTGTCCCAAAACTTTTCTCTGCCAAATCTGTCTTCTTTGGGATAAATTTGGAGAATTGACTGATTTATTTTCTCTTCCTTTTTTTCTTTATTTTTAAAAGGCCACAAATTAATTCCAAAGGCGTTGGTTAATCCGGCGAATAATTTATCAATGTTTATGTTTCCGAAAACCAAGTCCTTTTCTTTATCGTATTCTCCGCGGTCGTCTCCGCGGTCAAGGATTTCTAATTGTGTTTCTGGCAAACCCGGGCCAGACGCGTATTTAGCGATAAAAGATATTTCTTTTCCATTGGTATTATTTTTTAAAGATATTTCTCTTTTTGTTTTTTCTAAATTCATTGGCTGGTTAAAATAGATAGAAACGGGCTGGTTATAAATAATTTCGCCCTGGGTTAAATTAAGGTATCTTGCCTTCCGGGTAATAAATTCCTTTTCCTGCGCTTTTACATCTAAACCATCCATTGAAACCAGTCCTGATTTTATTTTAACTTTATAATGAGAGGACCTTGCCAACCGTTCTTCCGGAATGAACTGTAAATTTCTGGTCGTAATCCATTTAAATCTTCCCTTGGTAGCGGGAGTAATCTTCACCGGAACTTCTTGCTCTTCCAAATAGCCGAGTGTAGTCAGCGGCACCATGGGCCGGTTAAAAACAATGGTAATTTCCGAGTTTTCCGGCGCCTCTGAATTCTCTTTGGGAAAAACAGCGATTATTTTTGGGTCTTCAACCGCCAAAAAATCCGCTTTGATAATGGTTTCTTCTGATTGGGCGATAGCCAACCGAGCGGAATAATATCTGTCTAATTTTAACTTTTCCGCGGGTTTAAAAACAATTATTTTTTCTTTGCCTGAATCTATCCACTGCCCTTCTATCTCAGGATAAAATTTAGTATTTTCTTGGGCAATTAATTTGTCTATCGCCCCGGGCAAATAAACCGTAATGCCCGCTGATTGGGATATTTTCTCGTTCACTAATCTATAGGTCTGGCTATATGCCGGCTTAACATCTGTCGGAACTCCTTTCTGCCAAAAATAAAAACCGGTGCCGACAATTGCTATTATAACGAGAATCAAAATAAAACGTTTTTCTTTGGATAATTTTTTGAAATAATCAAACATAAACTTTTTTTACTTTTTTAATGATTATTTTTTACGATCAAATTTCTCTTATTAAAATTCGCCCGTCCCTGTACTACATACAAGGAACGCATTTCCCTCCACAATCAATCCCTGTTTCATCAAAATCCTGTTTTCCGTTTCTACAATAATTACCAATCAAATTTGTACCCGTATTATAGTGTTCTGTTAAAATATGTTTATGCCATATTAAATTGCAATCCTCAGGTTTAACTGATTCACAATAATTACCCCAATTCTGTCCACAAGCTTCAAAATCTGGATCTTTTGTAGAATTATAGGAAGCGCTGGGAAACCATAAATAAGTATCTTGGTTTCCTTGCCCGCAGGAAGGATAACCATCTTTATATATATCACTTATGCCAGATACATTAAACAAAACCCAATCCATTAAATTTAACCATTCGTGCATATAATTACCTTTGTTAGCGCACTCAAACCAAACACCGGGATGAGTTTTCGGAACCCAATTATAACCTGCTCCGCCAACTCCAACATCGCTGCCCAGGGTACCGCCGCAGGCAGGGACCGGAATTACTATATTAAGGACGTCATCATACATATCATTGGAAACCGTAACAAAATCCGTGTCTTTTGTTATAAATGATTTTATCAACGGCTCCGCATTCCAAGGAGCGACATACAGACCCTGCCCCCATTTGCTCATTGTTATTTCGCCTGAAATTTCTATAAATTTCGGAAAAAGAGATATACTTTCATTAGTCCACTGATTAACTTCTGAAATAAACTGATTTACTTCATTTTTAAGATATTCTATTTCAGTATTATCTAAAACAGGATTTAAACAAATTTTCTGTTGATAATTCTTAATGGTTGAATCGCTTGGTTTAAGCGCCTTAAAATTATTATTATCTTCAAATTCTAAATAACCTATATCGTCCTTTCTGGTTACAGAAATACATTTATCGCTGCCAGTAGTACATTTATCGCCAACAATACAAGTTTTGAAATTTTTAAACAGAAATATATCTATTTCATTTATAGAAGGACTGGTTTCTCTTTCAATAATACTAAAATAATTATCGCTTTCATCATAGAAGGCTGAGTCACTGGCCTCTGTAATTCTTATCTTCAAATTATTTCCTGGCACATAGGAAACATTAGGATCAATTTTCCAAAAAAATTTTCCGAGGATAGCATCAATTTTTCCTAGTTCCACACCACCATTACCTGGTCCATAACCCATTGCATCAATAACAACCTTATCAACTCCACTAGCTGTCCATATAATATCATAGGTCTCTCCTGCTTTCCATTTCTCCCCTCCATTAGGGGAAATTACTTTAATATACGGCTTCTCTTTAACTTTTGGCGCTTCTTCATCAACCTCTTCTAATTCTACAAATTTAAAAGTGAAAAGGATTTGATTATACAATTCTTTATTGCTTTCTTTGTCCACATACCATAACGTAATATCAAAAAGTCTATCGTTCTTAATAAAGAAGATTCTCTCGTTCGGGGAATCAAGCGGGAACTCATTAAGAACTTTTACTGCCTGAATCCCATCAATTTCAAAATTTGGCTTGTCCGGAATATCTCCATTTAACCCCTTATAATTCTCCTTGAGCCAATTAACAAGCTCTGTACCGGGAGGAGGATTATGAATCAAAAAGTCGGCCGGAGAACATGGAGAATCTGGCTCTTTATCCCAAGAAACGGTACAATGACAAACTGAAAAGGCCGCTGATACCAGCTTATTTTCTTCGCCAACATACCGGATATTAAGAAGTACATCGTCTGGATTTTTAATGCTTAAAAAACAAAAGTGTTCTATGGAAGGTATCTCGGATGTCCACGAACCATATCTGCATTCCAAAGGATATTTAAAGAAATATCCATATTTTTCATTCTCATAAACTTTCCAATCCGCGGTTTCATCAGCTGCCTCTTCACCAATTTCTTCTAATTTCTGGGAGGTTTTGTCCTGTAAAACTTCGTCGCGGGACAAATAAAAATAATAACCCGTTCCTCCGGCAGCGATTAAAACCGCAACTATCAAAATGGCTATTAAAGGAACAAAACCTGATTGCCTGCCCTGCGGCAAATCTTTGATTTTGGCATGGGATTTTTGGGATTGACTCATTTTATTTCTAGAAAGAGTCCACGGTGACATCTTTCCTTATTATAATTATCAATTATTTTTTCACAAAGGTTAGCGTCTTTAGTTCTTAGCGCAACGTCAACATAACATGAATCCTTACTATTAGCACTAAGTATTTTTTCACAAAGGTTAGCGTCTTGAGTTTTTACTGCAACATCACCATAACACCAATCCCTTCCAGTACCGGCGCTCATTTTTTCACACAGGTTGCTATCTTTAGTTTCTTGCCCAATGTTGCCGTAACACTCGTCCCTCCATTTTCGGATATTTATTTTTCCGCATAGGCTACCATCTCTAGCCTCTCGGGCAACGAATTTATAACACTGATCCCTTCCGAAACTGTCAGTTATTTTTTCACAGGGGCTGGCATCTTTAGTTTCCAGGGCAAGGTCTTTGTAACACTTGAGCTTTGAATTACTTTTTTCACATATATTAGCGTCGTTTGCAACGATGGCATAACATATATGTTCTTGTACATTGTCAGTTATTTTTTCACAAAGACTGCTGTCTTTAGTTTTTATTACAAACCCAATGTAACACCGGCCCTTTCTCAAGCTATAAGTTATTTTTTCACATAGGCTAATATCTCCGGTTTGTTGTGCAATATCAATATAACACTCGTCCTTTGCAACAGTCCGGTTAGTTATTTTTTCACACAAGCTACTATTTTTAGTTATTAATGCAACTTCCCGATAACACTGGTCCTTTCTAGGATTGTCACTTATACTGCCAAAAGGTATGACCGTGGTAGTTACTTTTTCACACAAGCTAGCATCTTTGGTTTCTAATGCAATCCCATAGTAACAGTTGTTCTTGTCAACACCGCTAATTATTTTTTCACATAGGCTAATATCTTTAGTTTCCACTGCAACCGAAAGGTAACACTTCTCCGCCCAATAACTCTTTTCACACAGACTACCATCTTTAGTTTCTAATGCAACGTAATGGTAACAATGGCCCTTCGTCCAACTATCAGTTACTTTTTCACAATCACTGGCAGTTGCGGTTTGGATTGGTATAACCCCTTCAGCTTCTTTCTGCTCTTGTGAACTTTTATAAAAATAATATCCCCCTCCTCCCGCGACAATTAAAACCACCATTACTAAAATTACTACTATTGGAGCAAAACCTGATTGTTTTTTGGATATAATCATTTGGTTATTATTTTACCAACAAGGACATTTAGCCGGTTGCGCGTCTATCTCTTTAACTCTGGGACTTTTTTCCGAAGCCGCCTGAAAACCACCCCCCTCAAGTTCTGCCCAAACACAATAGTGTTGAGCGTCGCAACCAGTAGAAGAACCCGAAGTATTATCTAACCAAAAATAGGGATTTCCAGTTAAAGGATCTTTTGGAACTATTGGAAGATAATCTCTAATAGTGGCGGGCATCATTTTGGACTGAAAATATTGATTGTTATCACTGTAATACACCTCCATTACAACAACAATTTGGTTTATATCAATCTTCCGCTGCCGATTTCGGGCCAAAATTTCTTCCTCTTTAGCTGCTATACAGCTATATCTTATAGCACTGTCAATTATCTTCTCACACAAGCTACTATCCTTAGCATGTAGCGCAAGGTTCCAGTAACACATATCCTTCTTAGGTGCTTTTTCACACAGGTTACTATCTTGAGTTCTTTGGGCAAGAGCTATATAACACACGTTCTTGTTAATGATGTCCATTACCTTTTCACAGAGACTAACATCTTCAGTTTCTCTTGCGATAGAAGCATAACACCCATCCTTGTTAATTGTTTTTTCACATAGACTAGCATTTTTGGTTTCCAATGCAACGTTGAGGTAACATGTATCCTTTATTTCTCCGGAGGTTATCTTTTCACAATCATCAGCAGTTTTAGTTATTAATGCTCCTTCTTCCTTAGAAATTCCTAAAAATTTTTCCCAAGCCTCAAATTCATCTTTTACAAGAAGAATTGCTGTTTTTTCTTCCTCTATCTCCTTTATTTCAAACTCCTTTCCTAGAATTACAACTATCCCTAAACCGATTTCGTCTTTCTTGTATTGAGGCATTTCGTGTTTTTCTGTTATTATTTTCTCCCATCCCCTATTAACAAGCTGAGATTCATACCAATCTGCGACTTTCTCGGGCGAGTCGTCCGAACTATGAATTATTATCTCAACATTTAGGGATAAATCGCGTTGAATTTCTTGTTTTATTCTTAAAGGAACTTCAACTTCTGAGGCGCCCGGATAAACCGGGACCTTTTCGGTTATTTCTACAAACCTCTTTTGCAGCTCTTGTTTCTTTGCTCCGGAAACTGCCTTAATCGCTTCTTCAAAGCCTTTTTGCGACATTTCAATCGCTTTTTCAATTCCGGCTTTTGCTTGTTCCGAAACTTTCTCAAATACTTCTGCTAAAATTTCCTGATGTTTTAAGGTCTTTTCTGAAATCAAAACGACCAATCTCTCTACATCTTTACCCTGCTCTTTAGCTTCCTGCGTTTTTTGATTAGCCGCGCCTAAAAATTCCTGATATTTCTGGTTAGCTTTTTCTATGGCCTTGGGCTTGTTCTTTTCTGCCATTGCTTTGACTTCCATAAGTTTTTCTCCGGCGTATTGCATGGCTTTCTCTGCTTTTTTCTCAGCCCCAAAAGCAAAAAACATTCCAATTTTCTCGCCCAGAGTGTCAAGAAAATAAAAAGGGCTGTCAGGAGTTAGCCCGGGACTTGGAAGTTCTGTTCCTTGGGCGAAAACCCCAGTCCCAAGGCAAAGTGATAAAATAATGATTGATAATATTAATTTTTTCATATTAATTTTAACTTCTTATTTATAAATTAACTTTTCATCTTTATTATACCTTATTATGTCTCAATGCCTTTTTTCAATCTTAACAGCAATTTTTTCACGCAGGCTGCTATACTTCTGCACGGAGTCTCAAAGTAACATCTATCCCTCCATCGACTGTCGGGTCTTCCAATTATTCTTTTACACAGGCTGCTATCTTTGGTATGTCGCGCAATGTTCTCATAACACTGGTCTTGCGTACCACTCTCTCTGGCAGTATCTATTATTTTTTCGCACAAGCTGGCGTCTTCAGTGTCTGTCGCAATACCAAAGTAACACCTATCCTTTCCCTCGCCAGCCATTTTTTCACATATGCTGGCGTCGTTTGTAACAAAAGCATAACATACATACTTTGCGAGACTATAACTTATCTTTTCACATAGGTTAGCATCTTTAATTTCTCGCGCAATGGTATCGTAACACCTGTCGCGGGAGGATATACCTTCGGTAGCAATTATTTTTTCGCATACATTAGCATCTTTAGTTTCTATCGCAATACCAAAGTAACAACCGTCCTTTGTGAAACTTCTAGTTATCTTTTCGCATAGGCCAGTATCTTTAGTTTCTTTTGCAACATCAGCATAACATCCATCCATATTATCACGATTGTGTATACTGAGAATTATTTTCTCGCATAAAGCGCTATCCTTAGTTTCTTTTGCAACACTGCTGTAACACATTTCTTTTTTAAAATTGTTAGTTAGTTTCTCGCAAAAGCTAACGTCTTTTATAACAATAGCATAACATGAATTTTGCGTATCTTCATTAATTATTTTTCCGCATAAACCGCTATTTTTAGTTTCTTGCGCCACCCCTTTGTAACACCAGTCCTTTCTATCAATGAAAGTTTCTTTTTCGCAATCACTGGCAATTTTGGGTTGAATTGGTTCCTCTGCCGTCGGCATTACCATTTCCTTTGGTACCTCTATCACCGAAATTAAAATTAAAATCGGAATTGAAATTGCAATAATTAATATCTTTTTCCAAGGCGCGCTCATTCTCTTTTCTGTTTGAACTTTTTGCAAACCTTTTATTGCTTTTTTGGCAGGAATTATTGTCTTTCTGACGGAAAAAATTTTTCTTTTCCCCAATACTAATAATATTAAACAAACAACAGCGCCTGCGCATGAAAAAATAAGGACTGGCTGAGGGTTATCCTTAAACCCTATAATCAACGCAAGCAAAAACGCAATCACAATTATTAATATCACCGTTGACGCTATCCATGCCCATTTTTTGAATCTCCATAAATTTATTCCAAAAATAATCAAAAAAATGCCCAAGAAAATCATCGGCGCGCCAAGCACAAAACCCGTAATTGCCGCGGGTCCGGGAGTGAGACTGGAAACCCAGAGGGCAAATCCTCCAAATCCTCCGATTGCCAATCCCAGTAATATTTCAGTAATTGACGCTATTTTTATATACATATTTTTTAATCCCCAAGTTCAAACAGCCTTATTTCAATTTCGGCTTCTTCCCTTAAATTTTGGAGAAAATCAGACCTAACAGTCCATATTTTCTGTTGTGTAAGGGTCTCTTTAATTTCTTCTCTTGCTAATTCAAGGTTGGGTTCCTGAGCCGGCTTCTTTTCTTCAACTTTAATAATATGATATCCATAAGGCGTCTTCACCACTTCGCTGATTTCTCCTGATTCAAGGGCGAAAGCCGCTTGTTCAAAGGCAGGGGTCATCTTGCCTTGAGAAAAAAAGCCGAGATCTCCGCCTTTATCCTTGGTTCCGGGATCTATTGACTTTTCCATGGCTAATTCAATAAAATCGGCTCCTGCTTTCAAACGGCTCAAAACTTCTTTGGCTTCTTGTTCTGTTCTAACCAGAATATGAGATGCCCTTACCTCTTCCGGCTTGGCAAATCTGGCTTTGTTTCTATAAAAATAATCCTTGATGTCTTGTTCGCTAATCACGGCTTGTTTGGCAACAAGTTTTTCTATTAAAATTTGGACCTCTACTTGCTGCATCAATTCCTCACTAGTCATGCCGGTTTCAGAGAGTTTTTGCTTAAAAATTGCTTCGCCGCCGGATTGCTTTTTTATTTCATCTATCTTTTCATTAATTTCTTCCGGCATTGCTTTTACATCTTGCTCTTCTGCTTTCTGTTGAATAATGATTTCATTAATCATCTTCTCAAAAACGGGCTTGCCAAAAACAGGCATAAGCCGTTGAATAAATTCATCCTCTGTTTCGCCAGCCATCTGCCCCATCCCGTCTTGCCTGCTAATTTGGAATTTGTTGCCCAGGATATAAACCCTGAGTTTTTGGATAAATTCATCCTTAGTAATCTCCGCGCCGTTAATCAGGGCTATCACCTTCTCCTGCGCTTCCGCGCTTATTCCCTCTTTTTCAAGGATTTCAAGCATTTTGGTTGCTTTTTCTGATTGTTCTTTCATTTTTTCTTCTCGTAATTCTTTCATTATTTTTTCATGCTGGCTCCAAATCGTTTCTCCAAAAGCTTCCCGACTTACATTGCGAAGCTCATCAATCTTATTTTTAACTTTTTCTTCCGTGATTTTTTTATAGGTATCTGATAAAATTCTTAAGTAATCTAAAGCTTTCAGTTTTGACACTTTTTCCATCTCTGAAATGTCCTTGCCCTCCTCAGAGGCTTCTCCGCCTTTTTTAAAAAACAAGATTAAATACTCCTGATACTTCTGACCGGATTTGTTCAGAGCGTCAATTTTATTTTTCTCTGCCATTGCTTTTACTTCCATAAGTTTTTCTCCGGCGTATTGCATGGCTTTCTCTGCTTTTTTCTCGGCGGAAAAAGCAAAAAACATTCCTATTTTTTCTCCCAGAGTGTCAAGAAAATAAAAAGGGCTGTCAGGAGTTAACCCAGGAGACGGCAGGTCAGCGCCTTGGGCAAAAACTACTGCTCCAGACAAAAACAATAGAATAATTATTGATAATATTAATTTTTTCATATTTAAAAATCAATTACGGCCGCGCCTATGCTTTTATCCGCTCCCCCATAGTATAAAATCCATTTTCTTTTAAAATAGACAAGTCCCGTGGCAAAGATTACGTTGTTCACTTTTCCATACATTTCCCAATATTCTGTCGCTTTTAATATCGGCTTATCTGACCTGTATAAAAGTTTAGCGGGATTATTTTTGTCAAAAATGGCTAATCCCAAAGAATAACTCAACCGGTCTTTCTCATTTTTATAATTTTTTATTTCTTTGGCGGAATTATAAATTACAAAAATTTTGTCTTTGGCGACAAAAGGAGGCGGCCCGGCTTCCACTAAACAGCTGTCAAAAAATCTCTTTCGCGCCGATAGAACCGATTTTTCTATAATTTGCCATTTTTTTAAATCTTCGGAAACCGCGAGCTTTAAACTTTTTCCAACTCCAAAATACATTACATACTTTCCATTATATTTATAATCCCGGATAATTGCTCCCGACTTTTTCGCTCTCGGAACCAATATCCCTATTTTTCTCCAATGTATTAAATCCTTGGAAATCGCGCCGCAAAGACGAACATGTTTCCCGCTATAAGCCGTATAGGTCAAAAAATAACCACAATCTGTTTTTACCACCCTGGGATCTTCGCATCCTCTTTTTTCTGATTTTCCCTTGCCCTGGATTATTGGATTTTTAGAATATCTCTTGAATTTAAAGCCGTCTTTGCTGAAAGCCATGCCAATCCGGGAAATATATTCTTCACATGTCGCTTCGGCTCTGTAAAGCAAATAAACTTTATTGTTTTTTACTATTGCTCCGGGATTATATACGCAAACTTTTTCAAAACTGTTGTCTTTCAATGTCGGGGTCAATATTGGATTTTTAGAATATTTTTCAATTTTTATCATTTCGTCTTTATTATACCAAAAATTTCCAAAAAGTTTAAATCCTTGAAACCAAAAAATCGCCTTTTAGGCGATTTTTTGCAATTCAAATAATCGGTTAAACGCGTGATACCTTTACAGCGTTTTCTCCTTTCGGAGAATCGGCTTTTTCAAAAGATACCCTGTCTCCCTCTTTCAACTCTGTAAAGCTTACTCCCTGAAGTTCGTTGCTGTGAAAAAACAAATCTTTTTCCTCTCCGTCAACGGTAATAAAACCGAATCCTTTGTCTGTGATAAGTTTCTTAATTGTTCCTTCCATAAATAAGAATAAAGTTAAGAATAAAGTTAATTAATAATTTTAAGATTTTTTCTTAAAATTTAGCTCCCGAGAAAACCCGACCACATTTTTCTATAGGCAACTATACAATGAAAAGTTTAGTATAAAAACAAAAATAAGTCAACCCCCAATCTAAAGTTCCTGTTTTTGGAATTTTTGTTCCTGGGTTTCGTCTATTTTTCTGATGAGTTTCGTCAATTCCGCAAAATGTTCTTTTTCGTCGTCTCTGATATGGCCTAAAACCTTTTTAATTTCTTCATCGTTTGTTTCGTCTATATGCTCCTGATACTGATTAATGGCTTGCAGTTCTCCTATCAAATCCTCTCTTAAATTTTTTAAAATTTTGTTGTCCATATTTTTTAATTTTATTCAAAATTGTTTATTTATGTCTGACCTTTCGTTTCCATTCTACCAAAAAACCGCTTTTTTGGCGAGATAGCGGCAAAAATTTCTGCTTCATTTCTCATTTGCTATTCTCTTATTCGCGCGAATAAGAGAATAGTTATTTTCTAATGTTTAAGCACGGATCTTAAACACTTGAAATCTTTTAATCATCTGCGGATTTAAAAGGGCGGTGGGCAGAGTTAAATATCAAAAGATTTCAAATATTGTTTTATTCTTTCTCTATCTTCATTTTCCTTATTTCCTTTGAAATACATCTCAATAAACTCAATTCTTTTTTTCCTTTCAATATATGCGTAAATAATTCGCAGGGATGATCCTTTCAAATATCTACAAAAAAAGCGCGCCTTAACTATTTTGACGCTTTCAGATTGGGTGACGATATTAAAATGTTTGCTGTTGCCGAGTGGCGCCACAGAGACGACCTTTCTAAATTCCTGCAAATCATTCGGGAGAGATTTATACTTTTTTGCAAGCCGCTTACATTCTTTTGTGAACTCTGGCAACTCATTAAAGTTCATCGTCATAATTTCTTACGGAATAGCGCTCATCACGATAAAAAACACTTTCATAAGAAAGCGGCTTGCCATCTTCAGCGGTCTTCCATGGGATATCGTTATGCGAATAATTTTCTATTTCTCGCGCGTTTTTATCAGATAGGCGCGCTAAAACATCATCAATATGTTCTATTTCGCGCGCTGAAAGCACATCAAGGTTTGGCCGCTTGAGTGGGAGATATTTTTTTTGTTCGTACTTAAAATACTTACTTTTTACTGCCTCAATCTCTCCTTTTTTCTGCATATCCGCAAGAATTGGCCCCAACTCTTTTGAAGTTGGTCCATGATAGTTTTTAATATATGTGGCTCCCATCAAACTTTCTTCAAATTTCTCATAGTAGTCAAAATCAATAAAATAAAGCAATTTATGAATAACAGTTTCACCAACATTCGGCTTACTGCCAACTTTTCCAAGTACATACAATAATACTTGCTTAAATTTCTCTAAATTCTTTTTCGTTACACGAATTTGAAAATCAGAAGGTTTATTGGATGTTTTCTTCCGCTCTATAGTCACTTTGTACTTCGGCGCTTTACCGGCAAGAAAGTCCTCAAACGAAATACTAAAAATACTGGCAAGTTTTTTTGCTTCGGTTATGGTGAGTTCACGCTCACCCTGCTCAATTTGCATATAGGTTGGGCGGGACATTTTCAATGCTTTAGCCATATACTCCTGCGAGAAATCGTTTTTTTGCCTCAACAGTTTAATTTTTTGGTGTAAATTTTTAACCATACATTTCTATTATAGCGTGTAAAGAAATCTTGTCAAGTGGATAAGTAAGAATGCTTGACATAATATTGATTATATCAAAAAAAACCGCCTTCTTGGCGAAAAAAAACAGACCTAACCCCATTTTTCCCCTCACATCTACATTTATCAATTATAACATCCTTACATTCTCAAGTTTGTAAGGGTGTTATATTTATTGCGCATGATGTTTATTTCTCAATTAATTTTTTCTTTCTTGCTTTATTCTAACAAAAAACCGCCATTTTGGCGATTTTGTAGTAGCTCGGTCGGGAGAACCGAGCGCTAAGTTATCGCGCAAAATGAAAATGAATTGCTACGCAATTCATCGCCCGACTCACTTCAAAGCGGCTTGCCACGAGGTGGCGAAGCCACTTTTCGTGGCTGGCAACCTCGGTCTGGAACCCGAGTTTTAAGGGTAAATTAGGCGATTTTTAGAGTGTCCCACCGACCCGTCTCAGTCGGGCTCTTTATTGCCAAATTATAGCACAAATGAGACAAATGAGACACTACTTAGGGGTATATTATAGTGTCTCATTTAACAGTTATTTAAGGTCTAAAAAATGTTGTTCTAGAAAATCTAATAATTGAATAGCTTGATTTAAAATCTCCCCGTAAACCTCAGAAAAATTATTTTCGGCTAATCTAAAATAACTAGCACCCCTCAAATATTTTGTCCCTTTCCTATGCCCAACTCCATCTCTTAAATCTTGCAATCTTCTCAAAAATATTATTTGTTGATTGCCATTAGATACTCCCCTTGCTTTAAGGTATTCTTCTAGTTTCGTAATCCCTCCTTGATTCTCTTTTTTAGTGATAGATTCAGAAATTTTTTCTTCGTTCAAAGAATCAATCAATGTTTTGGTCAATGAAAGTATTTGTTGATCAAATTCTAATTGATTCTCAGATAAAGGAATGCGAAGGGAAGTATAAAAATGCTCATCCTGTTCCAAGAAAGGTTTAAATAAATACCAGTTGAATTTTTTAAACCATTTATTTTTAAAAATTTCAAATTTATATTTGAAAAGTAAATCTTCTCTTTCGGGATCAGTAAATTGAGCCAAAAAACCTCTTTTAAAAGTAACCTTACTTATGACACCATCTGAATGAACATTATAGCTTTTCCAATAGAGTTGTTCTTTTTCTGATAGATATCCTAAGTCACCCAAAAATACTATCACATATTTTTCGTGATTATTATCTATTCTTAATCCTCTGCCCCGTAAATACCCATCTTCAACCGAAAACCTATTTGGATCTGCATAATACTTACCTAAGACTTCTCTTTTAAAAAATACGGAGGTTAAGTAGTGAGGAGCGCCAGGATTAGCTCCGAAGTAATTAGATAATTTCTTAGGATTACAAATATATTCAATATCTTTTCCTTCGTTGTCGGTATCGATTATAAAACTGACATATTTTTTATTTTCGTTAGTGGACCAAATACTTAGTGGTTTATAATCCTTAAGCCCTTCTATCATTTTCTTCCCCATTACTCTAGCAAATGATTTTGTTTTTTCTCCTTCGGGAATAAATTCAAGATCAGCTGTATAGTAGTCATAAATAAAATTTTCTCCCTTGATAGTTTTTGATATTTTCGGTAGCTCTAATTCTTTTAAAGAGTATATAGAATCCCTATCGTGCTCAAAAAACAAAGCCAAATACATATCTTTATTAGTAAGAAATTCTTTTATATATCTTAGTTTTATTTTAATTTCGTTTTCATCTAATACGATAACATCTTCTGGCTCGCCATCTTCGTCAAATGCGATATATTTTTTATGCTTTGCATCATCATAAAGACTAAAATAATGGCGAAATTCCTCGGATACCTCTGCGTAGCTTTTCATACCAGTTCCCGGAAAACTACGATAAACAACTAATGGTTCAATGCCTTCATCGTTACCAAATCTAAAGTATTTTTCTTCATTTGTTTGTCCATAATAAATATGACCAGGACGACCCCAACCAAGTAATAAATCCCAATCATTTTTGCTAAGAACTTGTTCTCTCATACTCCTTGGAATTAAAGCAGAATAGTATGCCATTCTTTCATAATTATCCTTATGGTATGCGTAAACAATAATCCATGGTTCAGTACCAAGGGTTGATTCTACATATTTGTTCCAATCCTCAAAAAGTAGCCTAGCTTTATCCCCTTTTTTGCTGCTTGATTGATAAACCATATTATTTTCTTATATTTAATAACTTTAATAAATCTTTTTCTTTTTTAATTTATATATATGAGGGTTTTTTCTCATATCAATTTTGAGAAGTAAATCAAAAAATCCTAATAAATTATAAGCGGCGTCGAAGGCCTCTTTTTCGCTTAATTTTCTGCCGTAATCTTATTTAAATATTTCCTGAAGTCTTTTAACGGTTTGTTCTGAAATTTGCATAACTATTATTTCAATGCGTTATCAATAACTGATGAATTTCTATTCGAATAAGCAAATTCGTGGATGCTTTGAAGCGACAACTTCTCTATCAGACTAGCGTTGATAGTTGGATATACTGGACTGATCCGATGAGTATAATAAATGCAACGTGTCGGCGATATAGGGAGATATATTAATAAGTCATTGTTCAATTCCCAAAAAAATGGACCGACCGATCTATTGTTACCAAAATTAAATATTTCGACTGGACTGTCTGATAAAAAAAAGAACTCTGATCCCGTAGCGCGCAATAAGTTCAGCTTACCGGAAAATATATTTACCGATATGTCATCCGCTATCTGAACAGATAGACCCAACATTAAATTTTTCACGCCAGTAATTCTCAGTGATGTTTTTTGTAGAAATTGAGCGATTTCCGGAGGTCGCAATTGATAACTATTATTTATAAATACATCTCTTGCGAAATTCGGCTTTACCATTTCTTTTGGCGTAACACTCTTTTCCTTCACGAGATAAGTTAAAACGCGTTCTAATTGAAAAAAGAATCTCGGGGTGCGTGTATATTGAAATGCAATAAAGTTTACAAGAACGCTTTCTTCTAAATGCGTTAGATCAATTTTGTCAGTTTTTAAAATACGGCTGACTATTCTCGATCCATATTTTTCCAACACATGTGCAAAAATATGTTTCTCCATAAAGTCGCTCAATTCTTTGGTTTTTTTATCACGAAATGAGTATAAATTTGGAACAACTGCGGCCTCCTTCTTAATAGAAACTGGAGTAGATCTTTTTCCTCTCATATACATGAAAATGTTTCCGGTATTTATAATACGAAATTTTTTAAGTAAAAACTTTGGGATAAAATGGTGATTTGCATTTTTATGTCCCCCTACATAAAAACCTTTTGTTAATAAAGCGTAAATGTAAATAAAAAATCGCAAAGCACCAAGATTATTTATCCTTCGTTCTATAAAAAAATTAAGAAGCTTGTCACTTAATATGCCACGAATTCTTTTTATTTTAACCATTTTATAATTTTACTGATTCCAACAGGTCTCTCCTCTTTTTAATTTATATCTTTGAGGATTTACTCTCCTATCAATCTTGAGAAGTAAATCAAAAAATCCTAATAAATTATTTTTCGCTTCCTCTGATTCCTTTTTGCTATTTTGTTTCTTCTCTGCGTTTTTGAACACTTTTTTTATAAATCTTTTTGAATTCTTTCAGTCTTTCTTCAGAAATCATTTTTTATTTTTATTTGTGCTTTTTCTTTTCATTCATCTCAATCTGACTGATGGTTTTAATGTCGCTTAAATACTTTGCTTTTTTAATTTGTTCATACTTAGTATAAAGCCTTACTTGGCATCTAGTGCCCACTCTTTTTCTTTCTATAATTGGCCTTGGCAATTCCTTTATCTCTTCTAATTGATATTCTGTATGATGTATATCGTTCTCCCACCCTTTGTTTTCTTTCTGAGACAGCATAAGAATTTCTGGATTTTTTTTAAAAAATTCATCCACTATCGCCTTATGATTAATTTTTTTTACCCTTGCAATATGAGTAATCGCTGAAGGTTCATTTTTTCGTCCAACCTGAAAAAATGCAATATAATCTGCATCGGCTGCGGCTTCTTCTTGAGAAGCAATCCCTCTTCGCCTCGCGACATTCCAATTTTCCAATCTTGTCGCCGCCACTATTACTTCTACTTTTTTTCTTTTTTCTTTATTCATAAATAAAAACTCAATTTAGTATATTTTGTTTCACCCTGCCACTCACTATTTCTTAAGTAGGAAAATTTTAATTTCCAGGAGATTGCCACCCCGAATCATCAAGAGTTCTATCCTCCTCAGTAGATAATTTGAACCCCCCCCGTAAGGAAAATGCCAACCAAAAAGATTACGATAATAATAAAGATAATAATTCTTACCCCGCTATCATCATCGGTTAGCCAATTTGTAAAATCTTTAATCCATTTCATAGATTATTTCTTAATTTTTTCTTTCATAGATTTTTTAATACTCTCGGCAATCCCCAACAAAGAATTAAAGTAGCTAAAACAAAAACCAATAAACCAGGAGAAATGCTAGTAATATAAAGCGTCCACCCCTTAAAACTTGAAACAATCTCCCACTCTCCGGCAACGCCACTTTTTATTATCTTTTCTCCTGAAATCCCAAACATTAAAGCAATAAGCGAAAAGGAAAAAACAATCAGGACTCTAAGCTCTCCGCTATCCCTTCTCATATTTTTCCAAAAACTTTTTTTCTCAGTATTTTCCACAATTTTATTTCTCAATTAAATTTTCGGCTTTTTGTTTTATCTTTTTCAAAACTTTGTTTGATTTTATTTAATATATTTAGTAAAAGTATCTGATATTATCCATTTATTTTTATCTAATCGTATCATCTGAAAAATAAAATGGCCTTCAAAAACTTTGATTTTACAATAATGATAGGTTGCTCCTTTTTTATTGTAAAAATCATCTTGACTTCTGTTAATTTGTCTTGGATTAGCCCCGCCCCCAGCAGTAGTGATATAATCTATTCCATCAATTTTATACCTTTCATAGTTATGAATATCTGCGGCAAACACTATATCTGTATTTTTAATCATTTTAGCAACCTTTTTTCTTTCGGGCGATATTATTTTTCCGATTGCTTTCGTGTAAAAAGGATGGTGTAAAAAAATGAAAAGAAAACCATTTTTATCCTTCATTTTTTCAACAAGATAATCATATTGATAACTATCTAACAAATGAGAATTGCTGTCTAAAATAATAAACTCGCTATTGCCGTATATGAAAGAATACCATTGTCTATTTTCAAGTTCTGGAAAGCGATTAAAATAAAGCTGGAGTTGCTTGTCAATTTCTTTCGGATGATAACTTTCTATTATATTATATTCGTGATTTCCTAATACCGGATAAAATGGGATACCTTTTTTAATAATTCGTCCCTCAAAAATGTCAAAGATGTTCCATTGGTGTTCGTTCCCGTAATAAACCATATCGCCAGTATGAACTACAAAATCAGGATTTTCTTTAATAATTTTATCTATTATCATCTGTTTTTCAATTCCTGCCGGTTCTCTGCTATCTCCATATACAATAAAAGTAAAAGGATAATCAGTGTCTTTGTTAAATAATTCTGGCTGTTTTATTTGCTCATTGGGATATAAGTAATCAGATTGCGATGAACATAATAATTTATCTAATCCTGTTTTATCTAAAATCTGGTGATAAAAACCTATTCTATAAAACAATCCGCCAAGTAAAAAGATTACTAACAAAACAGAAAAATAAATTATAAGTTTATTAGTTTTCCAAAGTTTATTTTGATTTGGCATACCTGTAGCGGGTTTTTTATTATTTATACCTTCTAACGAAAAGCACAAAGCTCGCCGCCAGCGATGGCTTGCGCCACCCATACCCCTTTCGAGATATGACCCGCTACAGGTGCTCTGACGACGAGCTTTCTATCCTGTAGCGGGTTTTTTGTGCCATATCTCATAGAAAATCTACGAGGGTTAGGCTATTTGATTTTTACAATTCAATAATAACATAAATTGATAAAATTTGGAAACAAAAAACAGGGATTTTTGACCCTGCGATAATAATGATTCTGCCGTACTCGGTTTTGGAACCCGAGTTTTAAGGGTAAATTAGGCGGTTTTTATGGTGTCCCACCGACCCGTCTCGGTCGGGACGTTTTGAAACTAAAACGGAACAAACGGAACACAGAAAGGCAGTGTTCCAATGGAACAGTGCTATGTTCCGTTTTGGAACTTTAGCGGTGTTTCACAGAAATTCACAGCCAGAGCGTTTTGTTCGGGAAATGAGACAAATGAGACAATATCTAGGAATAATTCAAGATGTCTCATTTTTCTTGGCATCATTTATATTATCCTTTGATTTCAGATGTTCAATCACGTCATCAAGAGTTTTTATATCTTCAAATTCCTTCCACCTATCCGGCACGACTATGACATTAACCGTAAAATCTACCTTGACCGTGTACATAATCGAATCCTTGTCCCTTATAACAAGTCGAGCTTTGGGAAACTTTTCATAAATCTTTTTAATTCCGATTTTAAATAAATCCCAAGCGGCTCTAACTATAAAAGCCTTAGAGATAAATATAAAAATTTGCATCGGCAAATCTCCCTCCGAAAACCTCATGTAGCCTGCATCTATATGCACATCAAAACCCTTAAAAGCTTCCTTTACCGCTTCTAAATTTTCCTTATGTTCTCTGCTTATCGAAATATTTAATTCTGGCTTATTATCTTCCATAATCTTTAATCTATTATCCCGCAATCATAATTAGCCCAACGAGGTTCTTGCTCGCAAAAATCAAATTGACAACCATCGAATTCAAATCTAAAGAAACCGATCTTAAAATCGTCCGGAGTTTTTTCAAGATGATTTATCAATGTGTCTATAGCTAAATCGACCAATTTTTGGGTTGGGTTATTTTTCTCGTAAATAGTCGCCTCAATGGCATCAGTGCCAAAAACATAAGCCGCCTTTTTACCCGTATTTATATGCAAAACATCGATACGAGAAACAAGCCAAGAGCCATCAGTAATACAAGTCCTAAATAGATTAATTTCTAACTCACAATCCTTTATTTTCCTTTTTATTTTATTTGTCATTTTAATTTAATTATAATTTCTCAAAAACTTCCTCAACGCCACACTTGGACAACTTTTCCATATATTCACGACCGATATTATTACAGTTCTTAAGATGGGGTTTCTGGCTTTTTATCTTTGTAATTATATTGTCTAAAGCCTCGAATAAATTTTCGATGCCAGCCTCTATTTTCCTGTCAACTGGCTTTATCTCATTATGGGCTAAAATAGGACGTTGTTTTTTGATTGAATCAATAAAGTTTTTATGTCTATCTACTTCTTCTTTAATGGATTGCTCCAAATCACTATCTTCTAGTAATTCTAATATATAGTATAAAGATAGTCTCGGGTGCTCTTTTTTTATATCTCTTAAAAAATAAGGTGAATCAAAAAGTCGAATAACTCCCATTATCCAACCCTGTTGAAGGCTTGTGATCACAACATCCCAAAAATTTTTATACTTACAACATTTTTCTCTAGAAAACTCCTCTGTTTTAAAAAGTTTTCTTGATTCTGGAATTTTATTCCACTCTTCCTGATATTTAACAAATTCGTTATTCGCATACATCCACACACAAAATTGCTGATATGCGTGATTAGCTTTATTGGTAAATTCATTTAATGTTTTGGGATCTAACATATATTAAAATAATTATTTCTCCTAAATTTATAATTTTATTTTTCAATTAATTCTTCGGTACCGGTAAACCTATTTTTTGTAACGGCAAATAATTAAAATAATACGAACAACCATCTATTGAAATAATATAATCTAAAACATCTTTATATCTAGGTTGCTTAAACCAGTTATTCAAAATATAAATATATTCCACCTCAACATTTAATTGCGATAACAGTTTTCTATATTGTTTAATCTTAAAATCGCATGTCTGTAATTTTTCATCTGTAGAGCCGCCACCTTGCTGAAATTTTATTTCAAGAATAAAAAAAGTATTATTAGTAATAACAAATATCGCGTCATCAGGTAAAAGTTTGCTGGAAATAAATTTTTTATAATCTACTCCATTTTTCTCTAAATATTTATACAGTCCATATTTCTTAAAAGACAAGGCAACTTTTTCACCATTATAAAAAATTGTGTTTCCTTTTACACTATAATTCTGTTGCTTTGCTATGAAAGTCAAAAAATCAACTTTACCCTCAAAATAAAGTCCTGTTTTTGTATTAGCTCCGCCTATGCCGCCTTTTTTCATAAAATTATTTTAATTTATTTTTTAAATTTTTATCCAACTCCTTAAATCGTTTTATTGATAAGTCTAAATATTTTTTTTCATTATCAATGCCAATAAATCTCCTGTCAAAAAGATAAGCGGCAAGTCCTGTTGTAGAGCTTCCAGTAAAAGGATCTATAATCAAATCGCCTTTATTGGTGCTCGCGAGAACAATTCGCTTCAATAAATCTGTTGGTTTTTGCGTTGGGTGTTTGCCAAATTTTTTCTCTATTGGTTTTGGAGTATTTATAGCCCAAACCGAACGCATTTGTGTATTTGGTTTTTTTAGAAAGTCCTCTGGCCAATCTCCGACTTTCATTCTTGCATAGTTAAAAACATGATTTGTCTTTTTATCTTTTTTTGCCCAAAGCAAAGTTTCGTGGCTTGCGGTAAAATATCTACAACTTAAATTTGGCGACCCATTCGGTTTAAACCATGAAATATCATTTAAGATATGGAATCCAGTATTTTGTAAAATAAATCCGCATTGATAAATAGAGTGATAAGTCCCACTTATCCAAATAGTCCCCTGCGGCTTTAAGGTTCTTTTGCAGGCCTTAATCCAATTCAGATGAAAATCAAAATCTTTTTTAAATCCATTGCTTTTATCCCATTCGCCCTTATTTACACTCACTCGCCTGCCGGCATGAACGGTAAATCCGTTGTTTGAAAGTAAATACGGCGGGTCGGCAAAAATCATATCTACTGAATTTTCAGGAAGTTCTTTCAAAAATTCCAAACTATCCGCATTATATAAAGTAAAATTATCTTTTTGGTAGTACGGCTTCATTGTTTGATTATAGCAAAAATTCGCCTGTTTGGCGAATTTTCTAATTATTTTACAAATAACGCCTCTCGGTCAGGGGTGTTTTGAAGTTAAAATGGGACACAGAATAGGGGTGTTCCGTTTGGGACAGTAGGGTGTCCCACTTAAAAGGACCACGGCAATGGAAAGAATAGTGAATATAAAATATAATACTAATAAATTCGAGTTACCAATTTAAATTATAAATTACATCTGCTGTCGGACCTAAACCAAGATAAAAGAAGTAATCTAATAAATCTGAGTTAATCTCTGCTGTTGAAGTAGAAATGTCGAAAGAGAGTAATGTAAGATCGATTATCCCGAATGTATTAAACTTCTGTTCCGAACGCCATCTCAAAAAATCTGCGTCATCTAAAACATTATTTCCCTCCATAAAGGCATGGGCCAAATCATACATTTCGTCTCTTTCTTCGTGACTTCCATAAGGAGAAATGCCAAACAAATAATATTTATAACCACCGGGCCTACCAAAATAATGCCCCTCTAAATAAAAGGTGTGTTGATTTGGACTATTGAAACTAATTTTTAAAGGAGTTTCATCTTTTAAGTCTTGGAAATGTGATTTTCCTAATTTTAAGTCAGATATAAATTTTTTTGCACCATAAGAACCATCACTATTCTGAACTCCTCGTGATAACTCCAAAGGAACTAACGGATTAAAATCATTATCTCTAGTTGTAATAGAATAGGCCACAACCTCATTATTTTCTCCACTTATCGTCTGTAAATAAAATTTTTCATCACTATAAATTCTCTCGGTTAAATTTTCTATGCTCGCAACGGAGTCTCCAGAAAATTGATAATCTGCCGGTAATTTTCTTATTAAGAATGGCTCTCCGAATAATTCAGTTACATAACCATCACTCGCCAATGTATTTATTTGAGACAACCTCTGATATAAATTATTGTTTTTAAAAATAAGGTCTTTAAAATATCCGTGAAGTCCAATAATGGCATTAACTAAACCATATAGAAAAATTAAAAAAGCCAACAATTTTCCAATATTCTTGATTACTTCATTTATGTTTCTCCCAATTGTTATTTTGAACATTTTTATAAAACTTATATTTTAGTTTTTAATACTTAATAAAAGAATTCTTAAGAATGTAGTGAACGTTAGTTACAGCACCGTTGTGATGATAATCATACTCGACTTCGCCCATACCGGGACAGAACCAACTTGATTGCGTAAATCCTACGCCAGCGTTCTCAATCTTAAAACATTCTTTATCATATATAACGCCCGCGATATTTAACTTTTTACTTTCAGTTATTTTTTTCTTATACCAATTATATTCCCAAATAAATCCTCCTTCTTGAAAAAAATCGTATTTCTTGTCCACGTAAAATGGGAATTCCCACTTTAAACCAACCAAAGAATGATCTATTGCCACATTTTCCTTATTTTTTATTTGTTGAAAATAATGAATAGCCAAATCGCTGTTTTGAATCGTATAAATTTTCCCACCAGTTATAAACCATAACTCATAACATCTTTTCTTCTCTCTTATTTCTTCTAAAGACAGGATAGAGAATGAATTTTCTATCAAGACGACTAAGGCATCCGCACGTTTTATTACCTCTTTTGCTGTGACCTCATAATTATCAAATTCTTCTTTTTCTGTTATCGGTTCGTTATTTTTATGCCCTACCTGCTCTTCGATGTATCCTTCATAAACCCACCTATTACCCTCTATCAACGGTAAATAACCCAGAGAATCCTCTATGGTGAATTCATAATTTTTATCCGTAAAAAATTCTTTTTCGATTAACTTATTAGTAGTAAAAACAAAACTATTAAGTAAAATAGTTGATATAAAAGTTATTAAAACGACAATGATGTCCCTTTTCTTATTTTTAAATTGTATTAGCTTTAAAGACATTTTATTTATTGTATTAATTTTAATAAATCTTCTTCAGACTCAAAACCCCTTAACCGGTCGGTGAGATAGGAAAAGGGGTACTCCTCGGTAATAATAAATCATTTTCTTCAAAAAAGACTTTCCACTCATGCATGCAGGCCTGAACAACTCCCTTTAAGTCATAATTTCTACCCCTAAAAGTGACGAAAAAGTTACCTAAAAATATTTCATCTTCTTCTTTAAGATGAATAGTCTCTTTTTTATTTCGTGCTTCTTCTAATTCTTTTTTGTGGACCGAAAAAATACCACCTCCACAAGGAACAATTTTTGTATTAACATCGTTAGGTTTATAATGTTCTTTCGTTTCTAGTGTGACATGTTTAGACCTATTACATAAATCTCTGCACATTTGGAAGTGAACGGGAGAATCTTCTTTTTCAAAAGTGGGCAATTTATCTTTGATTGTCTGACCAACCTTAGCATCTTTTTTAACCCATTCTCTAAGGTGGTAACAGATTAAAAAAAAATCATAGACTTTATCTAATCTTTCTTGGAAACTTTTTGAAAAAGTCGTGCTTTCAAAATCTTTTATAATTTCTTCATAAATTCTTCCCATTCTTCTATATTGGCTTTCAAGATTTTCTGAATATTCATCTCTTGATTTAATCATAAGTTTTAAATTAATTCTCTAATCTAATTATTCTTTATATTTCTTTAAAATAGTTCTATTTTTCAATTAATTTTAGTAAATCCTCCTCAGACTCAAAGCCCTTTAGCCGGTCGGTTAAAATGCCAAAGCGGTAAAAAACTCCTTCGCTCATTGGTCACCAGTTGATTTTGTCAAAATTAACTAAAAAATAAGGGTCAATATCCCCTATTTTTTAATTTTTTTATTCTCCTTTTTCAACGAAAACCAAGTAAAAAATTCTTCCAATAAAGAAATATCTTTCGGAAATATGAATTGCCTTTGGCTCAAAGTTTTCCAAAAAAAATAGAGTGTAAAATTAGTCTCTTCATCTGTCATTTCTCTTCTACTACATTCTTTGGAACAAAGCTCTCCCTGAGCGATAAGCATATTGCTTATAATACTACCGGTGGCGTCTAATCTTTCTATAATTTCTTTATTTATTTCCTTAACACCTATCATTTTCGCCGTTTTTTCTGTGGTTTTTATGTTTATTTCTTTTAATTTTTCAGAAATAGTTTGCCAATTTTCTTTATCTTTCTTGCCCCAATATTCCCTAATAGAATTTTTGAATTTATCAAAAATATGCGGAAAAAATTCTTTGAGTAATTCGTCTTCAACGGCTTGATTTTTTTTCTTAAAATCGAACATAGGTTTATTTATTTCCCATTATTCTACCAATAAACATTATTAATCCACCCATCATTCTCGGCGAAAAAATTGGCAATATTAATAATAGTAATAAAAATAAAACATCTATCTTAAGGGCACCAAAAACAGCTAAGAGGAGAATAATTAACATTATAATTTTCCGTCCCCAATCCCTTGGTAGCCACGAACTAAGCAGAACACCAGCAAGTTGAGCATTTATTTTTTGGAAAGGCTCTTTTTCTTTCTCTGAGAGAATTTTAGAATCTACTACTTTTTGTGTGGCATTAAATAGCTTTTCTGCTTTTTTAAAATCTTCTTTTTCCATAAATTTATAGAGGCCTCTCGGTCGGGAGAACCCTTCAATAAATTCAGGGCCGGCCGAGCGCTAAGAATTGGCCTTCAAACTCGTTCAGGATAACCCTGAATTCATTGAATGATTGGTTTGCCGAATTTAATTAGATTTAACTTCTTTTCTCTCCTCCATCCTTTAATTTGTTTTTCGCGTCTGAGCGCCTCTAATTTTGTTGGATACTTTTTCGTATATAAAATCTCAACTGGTTTATGAATTTTTGTATGCCAACCCCCACTTTTTGTTTTATGCTCATCAAATCTTTTTTCAAAATTTGAGGTTACTCCGGTGTAAAAACTTCCATCTTCACACTGTAGAAGATATACAAAATACATAAAAAATGGGCTTCGACGAACTCAGCCCACTTCGACGCGCGGCGAAGAGCTTGCGCTGAGCGTAGCGGAGCGAAAATGTGATGTTTTATAAATCAAAGTGCCCTATCTGAGATTGCCCTTCGGCAAGCTCAGGGCACTTCGCCTTCGCTCCGCGAAGTCGAAGTGCTGCCGGGCTTGGATTCGAACCAAGATTCAATGCTCCAGGGGCATTTGGCCTACCGTTAGCCGACCCGGCATTAAATTTTGAGGTATTTTCTGACGGCGATGAAACTGGAAAACGCCCCTATGCCCACGCCGACCAACATCTGAATCAAGAAAATAAAGAAAAAATTGCTGACAAAATAATGAAAGATATGAAAACCCGGCATTATTATTTCTAATTTCGGGCTTAAAAAGAAGCAGGCGGGAAAGAAAATCAAAAGACAGAAAAGAACCGACAAAATTCCAATAATTACTCCCTGAACCAGAAAGGGTCCGGTAATCAGCAAATCCGGAGCCCCGACCAAACGCATAATTTTAATTTCTTTCCCGGAGTTGTGAATCGCCAGACGAACCTGATTAAAAGCTATCAAAACAGCGAAGAAAGCCAGAACCAAACTAAAAATAATGCCGGCTTTGTTGATATCAGAGGTTAAAGAAAAAAGTCGTTCAATAATCGATTTTTTCTCAATATAGTCAACCTTGGCAATGGTTTCCTTGAAAGAACTATTGGTTATAAAATTGAAAATACCGGCATATTGGGCCGAGTCCCGCGCCCTGATATTTAAAGAAGCTAAAAAGGGATTGCCGCCGACTTCAGCCAATGATTCCATTATCATTGAATCGTTTTGGTGTCTCAGGGTAAATTTTTCCAGAGCGTCTTCGTTTGAAACATATTCAACGTCTTCCACTTGCGGAATTCCTGCTAATTCCTCTTTAATTTTTAAAATTTCCTGCTCTGACGACTCTTGATTGAAATAAACGCTGATATCAATTTTTTCCTGCAAATTCAAAGTTAAAAATTGGACCGCTCCCTGAAAAAGAAAAAGAGAGGTGAACAAAAAAATAACCACCATCATAATAAAAATGGTTACCACGCTAAAACTGCTTTGCCGATGAAAATTCAGCCAGCCGTAATGAATTATTTTTTTGAGTAAAGCAAACATATTAAAGTATGAATCTTCCCCTCTCTTCATCGCGAATCAGCCTCCCGTCTTCCAGGGTTATTACCCTTTTTCCCAAACTGTTAATTACTTCTTTGTCGTGGGTGGCTAAAATCATTGTTGTTCCAAATTCATAAATTTTATAAAGCAATCTGATTATGTCCTGAGTATTGCAGGGGTCAAGATTGCCAGTGGGTTCGTCGGCAATAATGACCTGGGGCCGATGAATTAAAGCCCGGGCAATCGCCACTCTTTGTTTCTCCCCCTCTGAAAGTTCCTTTGGAAGGTTGCGGCTCCTGTCGCTAAGCCCGACAATTTCCAGAACTTCGGCAACGTCTTTGGCAATTTGTCCTCTGTTCGCTCCTATTATCTCCATTGGAAAAGCAATATTCTCATAAGCTGTCCTTGTGGGAAATAATTCATAATTTTGGAAAATCATTCCTATCTTTCTTCGCAAATTGAAAATCTGCTTGGATTTAATTTCCTGGACATCCTGGTCCTGAAAAAAAATTTTGCCCTGGGTTGGCTCTTCCTGGGCAAGAAGCAATCTAAATAAAGTGGTCTTGCCTGCCCCTGACCTCCCCACAATGGAAATAAACTCCTTGTCTTGTATCTCAAAACAAACATTTCTTAGGGCAAAAATGGGATTCTGGCCTAAACTGGAAGAATAAATTTTGCTAAGATTCTGAAATTTAATCATATCTTAGTTCCGCATTAATAAATTCATCCAAATCGCCGTCTAAGATGTTTTCCACATCTGATGTTTCAACTCCCGTTCTGTGGTCTTTGACCGATTGATAAGGATGTAAAACATACGACCTGATTTGACTTCCCCACTCAATGGAAGATGTTTCGCTTTTTATTTTTGCCAGTTCTTTTTCCCGCTCTCTTTCTTTCAATTGATATAGTTTGGCAAAAAGCAGTTTCATGGCTCTTTGCTTGTTTAATCCCTGAAGCCGCTCGCTTTGGCAGGAAACGCTGATTTTCGCGGGAATATGCGTAATCCGAACCGCTGTTTCTCTCCGGTTGACATACTGGCCCCCTGGTCCCGAAGCCCTGAAGGTATTAATTTTCAGATCCTCGGGCCTGACCTCAATTTCCTGTTCTTCAACTTTGGAAATCTCGGGCAGAAGATCCACCAAAACAAAGGAAGTATGGCGTAAATCCTGGCTGGAAAAGGGAGAAATTCGGACCAAGCGATGAACCCCTGTTTCTTTTTTCAGGAAACCGTAAGCGTATGGCCCTTTAATTTCCAAGGTAACGGATTTTGTTCCGATTCTCCCATCCGGACCCCCGGGCTGGCCAAACGACTGATGTAGAATTTTGGTTTTGAATCCTTTTCGCTCGGAATATCTCTGGTACATTCGCAAGAGCATTGTCGCCCAGTCCTGCGCGTCCGCTCCGCCGGCTCCGGAATATATTGAAAGAATCGCTTTTCCCTTATCATACTTTCCCGAAAGACGCTCTGCTAAAACTTTTTGCTCTTCCTGCTCAAACATTTTTTCCAGGTCATAAAGTTTTTTTTCAATCTCTTTCTCCAGTCCCGGCTCTCTTAATTTTTGAAATTCGCGTATTTCCTCAATCTCCTTTTTGAAACCGGCAAATCTTTCCTGAAATTCTTTCAATTCGGCTATTCTACGGGAGGCTTTTGCCGCTTTTTCTTTGTTTTGCCAGAAATCCGGCTTTTGAATTTCTTTTTCTATCCTGTTTATTTCTTTTCGCTTCTCGGATAAGTCAAAGACGTTCCTCCATTTGGAGGAAATGAGTTTGTAAATCTTTAATTCTCTCAGAAATGCTTTTCATTTTTCAAATATAGCATAAAATTCCTAAAAATAAAAGAGCCGATGGTCGGGGTCGAACCGACGGCCTGGCGCTTACGAAGCGTCTGCTCTGCCAGCTGAGCTACATCGGCATAATAAAAAACGGGATTGCTCTTTATTCTCTTTATAACCTAAATCTTGTTTTAATCAACACCCCCACACCTAAAAATTTGACTTATTTTTTATTTTGGAGTATAAAAGAATAATCAAGGTTCATTAAAAATAGGAAAGGAAAAATGGTCGAAGCCGAAGAAGAAGAATCAGAACTTACCGAAGAAGAAGAAGATTTTTTGGATAATGCACTAGAAGAATTTAATCTCCGGGAAAATTATAGGAAAATTAAATGCCGATGGGTAGCTTGGGGCGTTGATAAGGAAAATGGAGAAAAAGTATTCTTCATCACTATTTACCGAGATGAAACCCAAAAGGCGTATCACGTCATATTTAAGAAAAAACAAAAAGAACAATTAAAAGCGTTAAGAAAAATGATTGACGATTTTGTAGGAAAAGATGAAAAAACAGGACCTATGTTCGGTTAAAGGGATTGAGAAAACTCAGTCCTTTTTTAATACTCCAAGAATTTCCATCTTTGCTTTTCCGTCAGATAATAGGTAAGACAGCCCAAAACCAGATAAGCGACTATCAGCCAGAGCCAGTGAATGTTCTCTATGGTTAAAGACGCCCAGGAAAAACCGGAAAACCAATCAACGAGCTTAATAATATAGGTTAAAAGAAACCAAGCGGGCAAGGAAAGGAGCAAACCCAAGGGCTGTGAAAAAAGGCCGGCTAAAGCAAATATAAAACCCAGCACCATAATATAGGGCAGAAGAGGGACAACCAATATATTGGTAAGTGGCGCGATTCTGGACATATAACCGAAATTATAAATTAAAATCGGCAAAGTAAAAATCTGAGCCGCGAAAGTCATAGCCAGAAGACCGCTCACCGGAGAAAAAAACTTTTTAATATAAAACACGCACCTTTTCGTAAAAAAAGGCGCGGGGCAAAAAGGAACGGGCTGGCGCGGGGCGAACCAATATTGAAAAATCGGCATCAGATAAATTATTCCCAAAGCGGCTAAAAATGAAAGCTGGAACCCGACATCAGACATTAAAAGCAAGGGATTGTGAATTAACATTAGCGCGGCGGCAAATACGAGCGCCCTTCCAGCCGCCCTCAGCCGCCCGAGCTTTTGGGCAAAAAGAAAAAGGCCGCCCATAATTCCAGCCCTTATTGCCGAGGCCGGCGCTCCAACTATAAGTATGAAAAGGAAAAGTAAAATAATGGCGAAATAAAACGCCTGGCCCCTCCAGAGGCCCAGCCAAAGCCCCAGCCACATCAATATCCCGCTGAGAATTATTATATGCATCCCGGACACGCAAGTAACGTGCCTCACGCCGGTAATATTAAACTTCTCCTTCCATTGAGCGGAAATTCTCTGTTTATCTCCTAAAATAATAGCGCCTAAAATTGAACTTTGCGGCGGCGATAAATTTTGATAAACAGATTCCCTTAATTTATTTTTAAAACCCAAAATCTTGCCATAAATTATAGAAATAAAGGAGGCCTGTCCTCCTTTATTTTTCTCAATTTTGGGATAATACATCACTGAATAAATTCCGTCTTTAGCCAGATAATTCTTATAATTAAAATCCTCAAAAGTAAAAGGAGTTTTCAAGACGCCAGTAATTTTTAATTCATCTCCATAATTATATTTTGGATAGCGATTAACGCTCACCAACACCTTGCCGGTTGTTGTTATTTGCTTGTCCTCTATGAATATTTTTGCGCTCATTATGGTCAGCTTAATATTGCTTTCTCTTATGTCCGGCTCTTTGACAACCTGACCCTGAAAACTAACCAACGCCTCTAAATTATTGTAATAAGCAATGTCTCCGGGCCCGAACTCAACGGTTTTTAATTCTGCCTGCTGATGATGCCAGGCGCCAAAAATCAAAAATAATAAACAAAAGCCAATTACTACTTTTTTATGCCTCCAAAACGCAAAAATCCAAAAAACTCCTAAAATCAAAAACCCCAACATTATAAGTTGAGGAACATAAATTACAGAGCTTAAAAAAATACCTCCGATAAAAGCCAAACAAAAACCTAAAAAAAGCTGAGAATAAGTCATTAAAAGCCGAGGAATTCTTGAATTTCAACAACTGGGATAGCTATTACCTTTCCCTCTTGGTCAATAGTGTTTATTCCCAAGAGATTGCCTTTTATATTGAAAAGGGAACTGCCCCAAAGATAATATTTTTCAAAAATGTTGGTATGAATTGAATCCTGTCCATAATATTTAACAATTCCCTGATTTACCATTGTCTGAGTAATCTCTTGTTCGTCCTTAGACAATTGAAAAATCTTTCCGACTAAAAAAACTCTTTCCCCTAATTTTATCTTCTCAAACTCGGCAAACCCAATGGTGGGAAAATTATTTCCCTTAATTTTTAACAAGACCAAGCCGGATTTTCTTTGTAAAATCTCAACGGATAATTCCTCATCGCCTAAAAACAATCTTACCTCGGAGCCCGGAGGCGCAATATCTGTTAGCGTTATCGCTAAACCGTCGGAAGACACAATCAACCCGGACCCCTTTAAAATTTTCCCGGTCTTTGTTTCGCTTTTTATTCCCACCACTACTTTTTTTACTTTTGCGACCGCTTTTTTTAAAGCCGTGTTTTCCTGAATTATAATCTCCTGCTTTGGTTCTATAATCACCTCCTTTTCTTTAAACTCCTTGATAAACTGAAAATCTTGGGCATAAGGCTGTCCGGCAAGATAAGGCAGAACAAAGGCCTGGCTTAAAAACCCGCCAAATATGCCTAAAATTAAAATCCCTAAAATTTTAAAAATCACGTTTAACATAACTAATTGGGCTTGTGCTTAACTCGGTTAAGCACAGCCCAAATGATTATTGATTTTTGGTCCGCGTTGAACCCCTGGAAACTTTGAAAACAATTTGACCGGTTGCGAAATCAACTGTTACCTTATCGTCTTCCTTTACTTCGTTGGTAACGATTTTTAAAGCCAAAGGGTCAAGAACTAATTTTTGAATAACTCTTTTCAAGGGTCGGGCTCCAAAATTCGGGTCAAAACCCCGCTCCGCTAAAAATTTTCTAGCGGTTTGACTTATTTTTATATCAATATTTTTGGCTTTTAATCGCTTAATCACTTTCTCCAATTCTAAATCAACTATATTTCTTATCTCTGTTTTGCCCAGATAATTAAAAATAATAACTTCGTCAATCCGATTCAAAAATTCCGGACGAAATCGCTCTCTCAACGAATCAAGCACTTTTTCTTCCAATGTCTGTCTGGTTCTTTTGTCTTCGCTCCCTATAAAACCAAGAGTGCTCATTTTAGCAATATGCTCCGAACCGATATTAGAGGTCATAATTAAAATAACGTTTTTGAAAGAAACCATTCTTCCTTTGGCGTCGGTAAGACGGCCGTCCTCAAAAATCTGGAGCAGGATATTAAAAATCTCGGGGTGGGCTTTTTCCGCTTCATCAAGCAAAACAACGCTGTAAGGCCTGTGTCGGATTTTCTCGGTAAGCTGGCCGCCTTCTTCATAACCAACATATCCCGGAGGCGAACCAATAATTTTGGAAACAGTATGTTTTTCCATATATTCCGACATATCCAATCTAATCAGAGCGTTCTCGTCGTTAAATAAAAATTCCGCTAAAGCCCGGGCTAATTCGGTTTTTCCCACTCCTGTGGGACCTAAAAACATAAACGAACCCAGGGGCTTGTTCTCCTCGGAAATTCCTGCCCGGCTTCTCCGAATAGCGTTGGAAACCGCAATAATCGCTTGTTTTTGTCCAACCACCCTTTTCTGAATAAGCGCTTCCATTTTTTCCAATTTTCTGGCTTCCTCTTCTACAAGCCGAGTTACCGGAATTCCGGTCCAGCGAGAAACAACGTCGGCAACTTCTTCCTCTCCAACCTCTTCTTTCAAAATTTTGCGGTTTTTCTGGAAACGGGTTAATTCCTTTTCTTTTGCTTTCTTCTTTTTCAAGAGCAAGGGAATTTTGCCGTATTTAATTTCAGCCACTTTTTCAAGCTTGGCTTCTCTTTGCGCGGTTTCGGCCTGAAAACTAAGACCGTCAATCTCTTTTTTTAAATTTCTGACGCTCTGAATTAAATCTTTCTCGGTTTTCCATTGGAGTTCAATTGTTTTTGCTTTTTCTTTCAAATCACCCAAAGCCCTGTCGCAGACCTTTATTTTTTTCTTTGCCACGACGGTTTTTAGCGAAGCGTCATTTTTCAAAGCTTGTTTTTCTATTTCTAAACGTTGAATTTGTTTTTTGAACTCGTCAAATTCCGCGGGCTCGGACTCAAGTTCCAGCCGCAAGGCCGAGGCGGCCTCGTCCATTAAATCCACGGCTTTATCCGGCAAAAACCTGTCCGTGATATATCGTGAAGCCAATTCAGCCGCGGCCAGAAGGGCTGAATCATTAATCCTAACGCCGTGATGAAGCTCGTATTTTCCCTTCAAACCGCGCAAAATAGCCACAGTGTCTTCCACCGAGGGCTCGGCAACATGAATTGGCTGGAATCTCCTCTCTAATGCCGCATCTCTTTCAATATATTTTTGATATTCTTTCAGAGTGGTGGCTCCGATTGCTTTTAGCTCGCCGCGCGCCAAAGCCGGCTTTAAAAGATTGGACGCGTCAATCGCGCCCTCGGCGGCTCCGGCGCCAACCAGGGTATGAAGCTCGTCAATAAAGAGAATATATTTTCCCTTGGACTGATTAATTTCTTTAAGAAGGGCTTTTATCCTGTCTTCAAACTCTCCCCTGTATTTTGTTCCGGCAACAATTGAACCCAAGTCCAAATTAATAATTTCTTTGTCTTTTAAGCTTTCCGGCACTTCTCTTCTGACAATTCTCTGAGCTAACCCCTCAACCACGGCTGTTTTTCCAACTCCGGCTTCGCCGATTAAAACCGGATTATTTTTTGTTCTTCTGGACAAAACCTGCATAAGACGGCGAATCTCTTTTTCCCGCCCTATCACCGGGTCCAGCTTGCCTTGCCTGGCTAATTGGGTTAAATTGCGCGCGTATTTCTCCAAAACCTGGTATTTTGTTTCCGGCTCAGGATCGGTAATCCTTGCCCCTCCGCGAATTTTGGCTAAAATTTGCAAAACATCGTTATAGTTCAGACTCCCGGATTCCAAAACAGCGGGTCCTCCTTCCGACCGTAAAACATTTGCCTTGTCTAAAATTTCTTTTGCCCTGGTTTTCGTGTCAAGCAGGGCTAAAAAGAAATGCTCTATTGAAATAAATTCGTCGCCCATTTTTGCCGATTCTTCCCTGGCTCTGTCTAAAATCTTTGCCATATCCTGGGTTAGATAAAATTGGCCAAGGGTTTGAGGAGTGGTAATAACCGGAATGGCTTCTAAGGTCTTTTCCGTTTTTTTCTTTAAATCGTCAACATCCACTCCCATTTTCTGAAGCAAAGTCAAAACCAGGCTTTCTTCCTGGGAAAGCAAAGCAAAAAGAAGATGGCATGCGTCTATCTGCTGCTGATTCCTCTTCCTTGCCATATTCTGCGCGAGCATTATCGCTTCCTGCGCTTTGTGGGTAAAATTTCCTCCGTTCATATATTTTTATTTTGAGCGGGAGACGGGGATTGAACCCGCGATCTTCTCGTTGGCAACGAGACATTCTACCACTGAACTACTCCCGCGTGCCGGGGGTCAGAATTGGACTGACGACCCTTCGCTTTTCAGGCGAATGCTCTACCACTGAGCTACCCCGGCTTACTGCTTAGTTCATTTTCAGTTTAGCTAATTTCCAAATTTTGGTCAAATTAAAAAGGAAGTTTTTTAGGCTTCCTCTGTTTTTTGTTTTTTTTCGAGTTCTTGAAACGTTTTCTTAATTGCAGGAACGTTGTATTTCTCGTCCTTAGGTCCGAACTTACATCCTTTCCCGAACGCTAACGCAAGCCGCTCCAAATCTTTTGAAAAATTCGATTTCGCCAGGTAATCCTTCCATAGCTGGGCTATCTTTAAATCAACCCCGTAATTCGCCAAGAGCGTTTCTCTTACTTTACTTAAGCTCTTTGAAGTTAGCACTATTTGGCGGATTACATCAATGCCTTCCTGGGCAAATTCGCATCTTTCTTCTTGACCCGTAAACTCGCTCTCTTTCAAAAAAGCCATTGCTTTCTTGATTCGCCGGGACAAACGGCCAACGCTCATCTCTCTTACATCAGGAACGCTTTGCTCCAGTTGTTCTAAAAAATCATTGACTTCAATATAATCCTGTCTTATCTCTTCTAAGAACGACTGGTCAAGCAAAGAAATCAACAAGCTCGGCTCCGCTCCATTATGGCCTAAAAGCGCTTCTTCCGCTCTCTCTATACTCCTATCCATTAAATTGAGAATGCTTATCGCCCTTCTTGACGGCTCCCTGTGAACCACCGAGGTATCAGGCGTTTCAATCCCAACTAATGTGTCTAACAAATCTTCTTGGTCTATTGCTGCTCTTACTCCCAGATATTGCTCCCTAAACTGCCAATTCAAAGCATTGGTGGCATCCTTTATGATTCTTATTTGCTGCGGGATCCATGTGAGATGGTCTATCTCCTGGAAAACTCTTAGCGCGCTAAGAGGATCTATTTTAACAAACTCATCAAGGGATTTAATAATCCCCGCGAGGGCTAAAGAAGCTCCCCTTACATCGCCAGATTGTTTCTGCAATAGCAGGGTATGTCTATATCCATGTATCGCTTTCTTAAAATTGCCGCGCGCCTGCTCCATAAACGAAAGATTATAGTACAGGGTTGCCAGGCCATTGAAATCTTCCTTTTCCGACGCTTCAATGGCTCTCACGGCTCTTTTAATTCGTTGCCGGGCAATTTTAAAGAAAAACAATACACGCTCGTCAACTGCTCCTATTCTGAAATACTCCACTCTGGCAAGCCCGAATGAAGAAAGGGCAAACTCCACAATCGCCGATTTATCTTCAATGGCGTTCCGAAGAGTTTCCTCCCGCATTTCCAGAGCAGTGACAAACTGTTCTCTTGCTTTGGCGAAATCCTCTAATTCCTGCCAAATCATGCCCTCTTCGTAGATAATGGCCGATATTTTGCGCTGAATCTCCGGTTTAATCAAACGAAATTTTCCAGGGGTCCCTACGAAAGCCTCGCCGAAATATTCTTCACTCGGCACTTCCTGGCTTAATTTGGATTTCAGTTTCTCCAGCGCTTTTTTTGCTTTTGAAAATTCGCGCTGGCGTCTTAAAACCCTGATTTTTTCTATCCGTTCCTCAAACTTTTCTTTTTCTTCTGTCATTCCTATCACCTCTTTTTTTACTTTTCTCCTATATGAAGTTTTCAAATTCCTTCTTTATAAAGGATAACTCTTTTTGAAAAATTTGTCAACCCCTAATTTTATGTGGGCGTATCCCGACTTGAACGGGAGACCTTCTCGGTGTAGACGAGACGCTCTAGCCAACTGAGCTATACGCCCAATTTGTGCCCAGGGCGGGACTTGAACCCGCACGTCCAAAATGAACCATGGCCCTCAACCATGTGTGTATACCAATTCCACCACCTGGGCTCATTTTTTAATCTCTTTTTTCTTCAACCGCGCCTTTCTTCCTTTTGCGGTTCTTAAATAATAAAGCTTTGCCCTCCTTACTTTGCTTCGTTTAACTATTTCTATCTTTTCTATGCTCGGAGAGTGAATGGGAAAAATTTTTTCTACCCCGATTTCTGATATTACTTTTCTTACGGTAATGGTTGCCCCGGCGCCTTTCCCGTGCTTCCGAGCCAAAACCAAACCCTTAAACATTTGAGTTTTTTCTTTCTTGCCTTCTTTAATTTTTTGATAAACCTGAACAATATCACCCGGTCTAATGTCGGGCACATCATCTTTAAGCTGAGGTTTAATAAATTTTTGAAGTTTAGTTAACATAAATTTTGTAATATCTGTTTTAATTCCTTTGGCAATTTTGCTTCAAACTTTTTTTTCTCTCCATTCGGCATCTTAATTTCCAGTTGAAAAGCGTGCAGGAACTGCCTGTTTAAACCCTTGGGGCAGGGTTGATTCTTAAATGCGTATAATTTATCGCCAGCAATTGGATGTCCCAAATAAGCGAGATGGCATCTGATTTGATGTTTTCTGCCGGTCTTCGGTTCAACTTCAATCAAAGTATAATCCTGAAATTTTTCTAAAACCTTGTATTTAGTTATCGCCTCTCTCAATCCCCTTCTTTTGGCGTCTGGCTCAATTGACAAATACGCTCTTTGCTTTTTGTAATTTTTTTTGTCTCTGCCTATTAAGGTTTTAATTTCTCCTTCGCTTGTTTCAATTTTCCCGTTTACTAACGCAATATATTTTTTGCCTACTTCTCTATCTTTAAACTGTTTCTGAAAAAAATCAAGCGTCTTGTTATTTTTGGCGATTAAAAGAATGCCAGAGGTATCTTTATCCAACCGGTGAACCCTTTTTTCAAAATCGTCAGAATTTTTTCCTGCGCGCTTGTCAATTACCAATAAATCATCATCCTCAAAAATAATTTTTAATTCCATGTGGGCGGTACAGGATTCGAACCTGTCACCTCTTCAATGTCACTGAAGCACTCTAACCAAATGAGCTAACCGCCCTTTTTGAAAGACATGTGCGCGTGGTTGGAGAGTTGCCCGAAGGCATTCCCTCGCTCCGCTTTCAGCGGAGTTCGGAATTCGGGAATTAGCGCCCCCGAACCACTGCCTAAATGAATTTTTGTATACCAAAATGGTATCCAAAAATTCATGTGCGCGTGGTTGGATTCGAACCAACGATCTTCCGGATATAAGCCGGATGCTTTAACCAGCTAAGCTACACGCGCGCAATTATTTAACAGGATTTACCCTGTTAAATGCGCTTTCAGCGCAATCCCGCCGGAAGCGGGATTATTTAACAGGGTGAACCCTAAATTCCTTATTCTCTTTTCTCGGTATTTTCTTTTGTTTTTTTTGAGGTTTAATAAGTTCTTCAAATTCTTCTCTCTCAATGGTTTCTTTTTCAGTTAAAGTTTCAGCGATTTTATCCAGTAATTTTCTTCTTTTCCTGAGAATTTTTTGGGCTGTTTTCTCAGCGTTTCTAATCAACTGAGCCACTTGTTTATCAATCTCTGTGGCCACTTTCTCGGAATAATTCCTTTGCTCGCTGATTTCTTTTCCCAAAAAAACAAATTCTTCTTTTTCTCCAAAAGAAATCGGTCCCAAGGAAGACATTCCATATTCCTTTACTAATTTTCTGGCAATATCTGACGCCTTTTCCAAATCATTTGCCGCGCCAGTGGTAATTTCTCCAAAAACAAGCTTCTCCGCGCAATAACCGCCCAATAAAGTTGCCAGTTCTTCCAAAAACTGAGATTTTGTCTTTAGATGTATTTCCTTAGTTGGCAGTTTTAAGGTATAACCGGCGGCCCGGCCCCGGGCAACAATGGAAATTTTTCTGATTGGCTCGGTATTCGGCAAAGAACTGGAAACCAAAGCATGGCCCGCCTCATGATAAGAAGTAATTTTCTTCTCTTTTTCAGACAAAATATGGCTCTTTCTTTCCGGCCCTAAAAGCACCTTATCTATTGATTCAAGCATTTCTTCCTGATAAACTCGTTCTTTGTTTCTCCGCGCCGCCAAAATAGCGGCTTCATTGACTAAATTCGCTAAATCCGCGCCGGAAAATCCCGGAGTTCTTTCAGCGATTTCTCTTAAATTAATATCCAGGGCAAGAGGTTTGCCGCGGCAGTGAATTTTCAAAATTGCCTCCCGCTCATTAATATCCGGAAGGTCTAAAATCACCCGGCGGTCAAATCTGCCGGGCCGCAGCAGCGCGGGGTCAAGGACATCCGGACGATTCGTTGCCGCGAAAACCAAAGTTGTGGCATCCCTGTCAAACCCGTCCATTTCAACTAAAATCTGATTTAAGGTCTGCTCTCTCTCATCGTGTCCGCCGCCGATTCCCGCTCCCCTCACCCTGCCAATAGCGTCAAGTTCATCAATAAAAATTATGCTCGGCTGCTGCTTCTTGGCAGTGGAAAATAAATCCCTAACTCTGCTTGAGCCAACACCGACAAACATCTCAATAAATTCTGAGCCGGAAATAGAAAAGAAAGGAACATTCGCTTCGGTGGCAACCGCTCTTGCCAAAAGCGTCTTTCCCGTGCCCGGGGGTCCCATCAATAAAACGCCCCTGGGAATTTTGGCGCCCATTTTTAAAAATTTCTTGGGATTTTTCAAAAAATCAACCACTTCTTTTAATTCTTCTTTGGCTTCTTTTAAGCCGGCAACGTCTTTGAAAGTAATTTTTTCTTTGTCCTGGCCTTCCGCGCCAAACAACCGGGCCCTGGCTTTGCCGAAATTAAACGCCTGCATGGCTCCGGTTTTCGCCTGGCGAAAAATCATCCAGAAAAAAAGTCCGAAAATCAAAAGAGGCAGCAGCAAAAAAGAAATCGGACCAAGCCAAACCGCAAGACCTCCCTTTTCCTTAAATTCAACGGCTATTTTACCAAGTTTTTCCCGCTCAACTCCATAATTCAATAAACATTCGGAAAAAGCAATCTCGGCTTCTTTTTTTGACGCGGCCTCGGTTCCGTCCAAATAAACAATAGAAAGGTCGCTGCCTGAAACAATTATTTTTTCAATTTTTTCTTGATTTATGTCTTCCCTTAATTGAGTTAAAGAAATTTCGTTTTTTTCTTCAAAGGACTGGGAAAACAAGGCAAAAATGCCGGAAATAATCAAAAAAATAAGAAAAATGGAAGCCAAATTCCTGATTAAATTTTTAATTCCCTGAGCTTTTTTTGTTTTTTGATTCGCCATTAACATATATTAGCAAAAATTTTTCAAAAAAACAACACAAAAAAAATAGCCCCTGATAGTCAGAAGATTGCTCTTCTACTACCAAGGGGATTTCTTGTTTTTTTTCGCAATGGGGTGTACTTCACATTTTGATAGGGTCGGCTGTCAACCCTATCTGTACCTGCTCCGTGAGAAGCTTTTCCTCAAAAGACATCGGCGCCTCGGTCTCAGTTTTCACTACCTTCTTTTTTGCCTTGGCCTTCGCGACTTTCTTTTGCTCTTCGAGTTTCCTGGCTACTGCGGCTTCCTGCTGAAGTTTGTATTCCTCCTGCTCGCGCCAGTAGACCGCTCTCAGAAGTCCAAGGAATCGTATGAGATCGCTTTTGACTTCTTCTGTGACTGTTTCGCTGACTCTTCCGCTCCGCAGAAAGCTTACCGGCAAGAAGCGTTTTTTGCTCTTCCACTCCTTAAAAACCTTCTCAAGCCGACCCGCGGCTTCTAAAGGTTTTATCACTGTACCGTCGCACACTACCAAAAAGTGGCTCTCTGAAACTCTCCTGTTTTCGCCGCTCTTATCGTCCTTTCTCTCATAAGAGGGCAGGAAACAATACACTATTCCTTCGGGCGCGGTTCCAGGTGTTGGGTGGTGATGAACTATGTCTCTGACGGTCATATCTACAGGTTTTGCCTTCAACGCCTTTACTGCTTCTCTGTAGACATCTCTGCGCCACCCTTTAGACGCTGCAACCAGCTTTCTCAGTTCGGTCGCCACTGCCTTGGTTGCGGGACTGTCCGAGGTGGGTATCAAAACTCCTCTTCGGTAGTAAATCTTATTGGACTTACCTACTGTTTTCTCTTCTGTCCCCCACTCGTATCTGCCGAGCTCTACTGCCTTCTCAACGAGAGAATCTACCTTGTCTATATTTTCCTCTTTCACTGCTTCCCTGATTTCCTCAATATACTGGGACAGACCAATGTGGGCCTGCAATCCTTCATCCGCGATTCCGGTTATGGTCTGGCGCTCTATCTTAAGACCCTTCATTTCTTCCCTGACTTTAGGAACCAACTCCCAATCAGGAAATTTCTCGCTGATCTTCGCTATCTCTGCCTCAATTTCCGTCAGGCGTTTCCCGGCCTGCTCACTATATTCTTTCCTTCTCCGGTATTCCTTCTCCTGTTCCGCTATATCTTTCTTCGTGAGCTTCTTGGTCTTTATCTTTCCAAGATCCGGAAGCGCAACCGCTTCCTCTACCTTCTCTATCTCCACTACCTTCACCGACTCCGCTGCTTCTTTCGGCTTCTCCTTTGCCTTGGAAACCCGTGCCTCTTGCGCCGAATTTCCTACAACTTCTTTCACCTCTTTTCTGCCTTCAAACCAATCCCCAGAATTCACCCCTGCTCCAGCCTCAATTCTTACTTCACCTTCTTTTTGTTTTCTCATTTTTTCTCACCTTTTTTCCTTTTCCTTTATGCTGTTTTAAATCCTCCTATCCAAATTATACACCAATCAAAAAATCTGTCAAGCCCCCACAAGCCCTAACCCTATTCAGGCAATGTTTTCAAAAATTCTTCAATTTGAGAACTAAGCCCGGGATCAATCTCTAAAAGTTTTTGGGCCGCTCCCCTGGCATTGTCAAACATACCCAAATTAGCGTAACTTGCCGCCAAAGAGGCCCAGAACTGAGCATTCCCGGGTTCAATCTTCAGACCTATTTGATAAAGAGGAACTAAGTTAGCATCGTCGTTCAGAGCGAGATAAATCTCAATTACTTTCTTGAGTTCTCCTGTGTTTCCTTTCCAGTTATAGCCGATTTGTTCGGCTTGTTTTATTTTTTCCAGAGCCAACTGATACTCTCCCCCAATTTTATGAGCCATAGCTAAATACCAGTGAGACCGCGCCAAGCGCGGCTCCAAATCAATAGCTTTCTGAAGCAAATCAATCGCTTCTTGCTGTCTTCCCTGCGCCAACTTAACTTCGGCTAAATACCAATATCCCTGCTGATTACACGGACTCAGCGCAATGGCGCGCTCCAAAACCTCTTGAGCCCGTTCAAATTTTTTGGGGTCCTGAAAAAAGAAAGAAGAACTATTATAAAGCTTGCCCAAGAAAAGATGAGGCCGGAAATCCAGGGAATTCTTTTTAACGCTTTTTTCCATTTCTTTTTCAGCCAGCTCAAACCCTTTCGCCACTGCCTCCTTATTTTGTTTGGAATCAAAAGAGAGTTGAGAAATCTTAGTGGCGAAATGTTCTCTTGGCTCATATTTTTCCATCCAGGAATTCAATGCTTTCTGAAAAAAAACATTGGCTTGTTCCGCTTGCCGGGCGCCAACCATCTTAACCGTAAAATACGCGCTTTGCGCCGGCTGAATATTCCCCTTCCAGAGAATAAACGAAACAAGAACAATAACTGCTACTCCTAAAAGCCCTGAAATTGAACCGATTTTTCTCGCCGGTCTCGACGCCTCTTCCTCTTCTTCTTTTTTAGTTAAAACATTAATAAAAGCCAGGGAGAGAAAAAACATCATATAAGTATTTATCATATCAAACACAAAGAGATTCTGAAAAAAGTAGACAATTAAAAGCGCGGCCATGCCCAGGAAAAGGAAAATATCCCGTGTCATCTCTTTTAAGCAATACCTCAGCAACCCGTAAATGGCAATGCCGAAAATAGCCAAATAACTCAAGAGGCCAATCAAACCGGAAGTGACACCGACATCAAAAATAATGTTGTGAGAACGGTCAAACCAGATTTCTCCGCCGCATTCGCTTAAAAACAAACAGGGATTAAAATGTTTGTTAAACGGGACATTGAAATTTTCCGAACCCCAGCCAAGCAAAGGCCTTTCTTGCCATGCCTGCCAACCCATTTGCCAAACAGTAAATCTGGGCTTCATTTCATACATTAAATTATCAACCTTATTCTTAGCAAAATCAGGTTGGACTACAAAAACAAAACCGCTAAAAATAAGAACAATCAAAACAATTCCCCAAGCAATTCGCTTAAAGAGTTTATTTTTGGAAAAAAACAGATAACCCAAGCCAAAGAGGAAAAGTCCCAGCCAGAAAGCCGCAACACCGGCCCGGCAGCTGGAGGTGAATAAAACCGGAAGCATAATCGCCAAAGCAATTCCGGAATAAACCTGCCAACCAATTCTTTTTGTTAAAAAATTGCTCAAAAAAAGAATCAAAGCGAAAAATATATCAAAAAGCAGGTAAGCGGCCATAAAAGAGGTGTTGCCGATGGTGCCGCCGCCCCGGCTGGAAATTTCATCGCCCAGCAAAATATAAACAGAAAGAAGAACCCCTGTTAAAATTGAAACGCCTAATATTTTCTCCCAATCTTCCCGTTTCCTGAACACGGCGCTCAAAACAATAAAAAAAGCGAAAAGATGAAAAAAGGTGAAAAGTCCGGTCATTCGCTCAAAAGTGCTCCAAAAACTCCGTTCAAGATTAATGCCGGCAAAAGAAGTCAAAACAAGGATTATTAAAAAAAGCCCGACCCCGATTGTCAAACCGGTAAGCCGGGGCCGCCACCCGGGATGGAAAATAATTAAAATCAAATAAGCGGCAAGAATAATTTCTATTAGGATATTGAAAAAAATTGTTTTGGGCGTAACAAAAGGAAAAAAAGAACTCTTCATCACCAAAAGAGGGGCAAACAAAACTAAATATGTTCCCAATTGTATGACTAAAAGACAGATTTTTTCCAAGCCAAAATAAACCTTGGGCGCAAAGACCGCAACCCCTGATTCATCTTGAAGCCGACGTTCCCGTTTTTCTCTTGATTTCTTGCCCATACTTTATAATTCTAAATCAGATAAAATAAAAAATCAAATTTCCCTTGAAATTTTACGATTTTTAATTTAAAATGGATTAATGTCAAGAGTTTTAAATTTTAGAAAAATTCTTTTGCTTTTCGGAGACGTATCTCTGCTTTATTTTTGTTTATTCCTAACGGTTTTTTTCGGTTTTTTTAAAGAATTTGACCAAAAACTTTTTCTTGAACACTTGTTTCCTTTTTCTGTTTTATACTTTTTCTGGCTGATTGTTTTTTATATTTTCGGCCTTTACGACCTTAATTTGGTTAAAACCAAACTTCTTTTTTATCCCCGTCTGTTAAGCGCAACCTCTGTAAACATAGCAATGGGAATGATATTTTTTTATTTAATCCCTTGGTTTGGAATTACTCCGAAAACAAATTTAGTTCTCAATATTTTAATTTTCACGGCTCTGATTTTCATCTGGCGGAAACTTTTTTATTCCTTGTTTTCCTCGTATTTTCTTATCAGGGTGGCGATTATCGGCAACAATTCTTCGGTTCAAAAATTAAGCGAAGAAATTAACGCCCGGCCCTATCTGGGATATAAATTGGCGGGTATCTGGCATACAGAGGATAATTTTCTTTCTAAAATTGAAAAAGAGAAAATTGACACCTTAATTATCGCTGAAAACTTGGGAACAAATCCCAAATTGCTTCAAAATCTTTACCAATGCCTGCCCTTTCAGATAAATTTCATTAATTCTGCGGAAGCGTATGAAACCATTACCCATAAAGTTCCTCTTTCTTTAATCAGCCAAACCTGGTTTTTGGAAAACCTCAAAGAGGGAGAAAAAGAATTCTATAACAAAATAAAAAGAGGGCTGGATATTATTCTCTCTCTTTTTATTTTTATTTTATCCCTGCCCCTTTGGCCGTTTATCGGACTTGCGATTAAAATAGAAGACAAAGGCCCGATATTTTATCGCCAGGAAAGAATCGGGAAAAACAGAAATAGCTTTTCTCTGTTCAAATTCAGGTCAATGAAAAAAGACGCTGAAAAAAACGGCGCGGTCTGGGCTGAAAAACAAGACCCAAGGGTAACTAAAGTTGGAAAATTTTTACGGAAAACCCATTTTGACGAACTGCCGCAGATGCTCAACATTCTAAGGGGCGAAATTTCCTTGGTAGGCCCCAGGCCGGAAAGACCGGAATTCGTGGAAAAATTGGAAAAAGAAATCCCGCACTATCATATTCGCCACTTAATAAAGCCCGGCTTTACGGGCTGGGCCCAGCTCAAATTCAGGTACGGCCGTTCAGTAATGGACAGTAAGGAAAAATTCCAATACGATTTATATTATCTCAAAAACCGAAGTTTGTTGCTGGACTTAGGAATCCTATTAAGAACTTTTCAATTATTCTTCAAAAAAGAATAAAAAACATGTCTCAAATAAACCCCCACACCAAACAAGGACAAACGAATTCACAATCACAAACTGAATTCACAAGCCGTCAAACCCTTAAAGGGTTTGACGGAAGTCCTTGTTGTGGTGTGGGGGTGAAAATTTCAATTATTGTCCCAGCCTATAACGAAGAAAATTCTATTGAAAAAGTAGTCGCCGGCCTTAGAATTTATCTCAATCAAGAATGTGAAATAATAGTGGTTAACGATGCTTCTACTGATAAAACAAAGACAATACTGCAACAAATATCTGATTCTAATATTAAAATCATTAACCATTTGGAAAACCGGGGCTACGGGGCGGCTATTAAATCCGGCATTGAAAAATCTCAAGGAGAATATGTTTTAATTATTGACGCTGACGGCAGCTATCCCATAGAAGACATCGCTAAGTTGATAAAGCAGAAAGATAATTACGATATGGTAGTCGGAGCCAGAACAAATCCCAAAGCGCAAATACCTCTCATTCGCAGACCAATAAAATGGGCGCTTAATCGCTTAGCCAATTATCTCACAAAAAGCAAAATTCCAGACCTAAATTCCGGACTAAGAATAATTAAAAAAGACGTTCTTAACCGATTTATCCATCTCCTGCCTAATGGATTCTCCTTTACTACCACCATCACCCTGGCTTTATTAACCAATAACTACCGAGTCAAATATTTTCCCATTAATTATTATAAAAGAAAGGGCAAATCAAAAATAAAACCAATCAAGGATACCCTCAATTTCATCCAATTAATTTTAAGAACCGTGCTCTATTTCAACCCTCTTAGAATTTTTATTCCAGCCAGTTTAATTTTGCTTTTGCTCAGCTTTGGGGTTTTTATCTATAGTTACTTCTTCACCCCGCGAATTATGGACACCACCACCATTATTTTCTTCATTTCGGCTATCCAAATGTCAGCTATCGGCATGCTGGCTGATTTAATTGTTAAAACAAACAAATATAATGGAACTTAACGAAGCTATCAAAAATAGAAGAAGCATTAGAAAATTTTCTAACCAGTCAATAGACAATTCTTTAATTGAAAAAATAATTGAAGCAGGACATTGGGCGCCCAGCCACTGCAACACCCAGGCCTGGCGATTTATCGTAGTTAAAAATGAACAAATAAAAAAAGAAATGGTTGCGGCCGGCGGAGCCCCAACAATCAAATACGCGCCTATGGGTATATTGGTTCTTTATGAAGATGTAAGTGAAAATCTTGAATATCAAGATTATATCCAAAGCGCTGCCGCCGCTATTCAAAACATGCTTCTTACCGCTCATTCCCTGGGATTGGGCGGTTGCTGGATTTGTCACTTGCCGCCAAAAAAAACTTTGAGAAAAATATTTTCTATTCCTAAAAATTTCAACCCCATCGCTTATGTCCTGCTCGGCTACCCGGTTCAACCACCCGCTCCCGCGCCCAGAAAGCTCAAAACATTAGAACTAATCAGTTACAACCAATTTAATTTTAATTTTAAAAAAACGGCTCAAGCAAAAATTAAAATAAAAAGATTTTTCAAAAAAATCTATTACTTCCTGCCTAATTCTGTTAAAAAACTGATTTTCCCTTTAATCAACAAATTTTTAATCAAAAAATTTACCAATTAAAATGAAAGTTCTGCTTATTAATCCGCCGGCTATCAATGAAATTCTTAGCTGCAATCCTCAAATTATCAAAGAAGAAAGGGGTTATGAACCGCCGTTGGGCCTTTTGTATCTAGCCGGTTATTTAGAAAAATATTCTTGCTTTGACCTTAAAATTATTGACGCCCAAGTAGAAAAATTAAGCTACCAACAACTGAAAGAAAAAATTGAAAAATACCAGCCGAATATAGTCGGGCTCACGGCTATGACTTTTACTCTCCTGGATGTTCTGGCAACCATCAAAATCGTTAAAGAAATCAACCCGAAAACCAAAGTGGTTTTGGGCGGACCCCATGCCCAGATTTATCCTCAAGAAACCATCAATCTTCAGGGAGTTGATTATGTGGTTCTGGGCGAAGGAGAAATAACTTTTTATGAATTGCTCAATAATCTTGATGATGTTAAAAAATTAAGAAAAATCAAAGGATTAGTTTTTAAAATCGGCGATGAAATTGTAAACGCGGGACAAAAAAGCTATATTAAAAACCTTGATGACCTGCCTTTTCCGCCCAGGCGCTTAATTCCTTTTCAAAAATATTTCTCTCTCTTGGCTAAAAAAAATCCGATTACCACTATGTTCACCAGCCGCGGCTGCCCCTATCAATGCGCTTTTTGCTACAGACCAAATATGGGCAGATATTTTCGCTATCGTTCAGGGAAAAATGTAGTTGATGAAATGGAAGAATGCCTCAAAATGGGCATCCAGGAAATTTTTATTTATGACGACACTTTTTCGGTTATTCGCCAACGGGTGTTTGATATCTGCGACGAGATAACTAAAAGGAAGTTGAATTTTAGCTGGGACATCCGAACCCGGGTTGATACGGTTGACGAAGCAATGCTCAAAAAATTGAAACAAGCCGGCTGCGCAAGAATCCATTACGGCGTTGAGGCCGGAACCGAAAAAATACTTAAGGTCTTGAATAAAGGCATCTCTCTTCAACAAGTAAAAGAAACTTTTAGATTAACTAAAAAAAATGGCATTGCCACTTTGGCTTATTTTATGATTGGCTGCCCGACTGAAACAAGAGAAGATATCTTGCAAACAATTAAATTCGCCAAAGAACTCAACCCTGATTTTGCGCAAATTACTCTCTTCACCCCTTTCCCAGCCACCAAAATTTATCAAACAGGATTGGAGCAAAAAATATTTACTAATGATTATTGGTTGGAATTCGCTAAAAATCCCAACTCAAACTTTAAAACAAAATATTGGGAAGAAAATCTTTCCATCCAAGAACTTCAGGACTTAGTGATTTACGCTTATAAACAATTCTACTTGAGACCAAATTATATCATCAAAAAAATTCTTCAAATTAAATCCTTGCCTGAATTAAAAAGGAAAGTTAGGGCCGGCCTTAAAGTTATAACCATGAATTAAATATGAATTTTAAAAAAATCTGGCAAAACTTAAAAAAAGAAATAAATTACGTCAAAAAAAGCAAATGGACACTAAAAGAGGTCGGTCAACATTGGGACGAAACCACTGATTATGACGACGTCAACGAAAGAACATACAGTTATTTCCGACGGTTTATTGACGGGTATAATTTCTGCACTATTCCAAACCAAAGCTATATCTTAGATATTTGCAGCAGAACCGGCAACGGCAGTGTTTATTTTCACAAAAGAAACAAAATCAAAAAAGTTATCTGCGCCGACGTCACTGAAAAAATGCAGGAAATTTGCGCGAAGAATCTAACCGATAATAAAATAAATTTTGAAACAAAATTATTTTCAAAATTTCCCCTTCCCTTCCCTGACAACGAATTTGAGGCAATCCTCTGTTTTGAAACATTGGAGCATATCTATCCGCCGGATGTCTTTGTTAAAGAACTGGGACGGGTGCTCAAACCCAACGGGGAGCTATTGCTCACCTGCCCCAATGTTTTATGGGAGCCGGTTCACTGGTTAGCGGCAATTACGGGATTGCACCACAGCGAGGGGCCTCATCGTTTCCAACGAAGAAAAACCATCCTAAAAATGTTTAACCGGGCCGGCTTAAAGGTTAAAAAAGAAAAAACAACCATTCTTATTCCGGTCGGACCAAAATTTTTAATCAGATTTGGAAAATGGTTTGAAAAAAAATTTGAAAAAACTTTAATGCCCTGGCTGGGGTTAAGAAGAATATTCATCTGCGTTAAAAAATGATAAAAAATATCATAAAAATAACAATCTTTCTATTGGCTGTTTTTTTATTGGCTATTTCTGTCTGGTATTCCACTATTTTACTTAAGGGTTATACTCCCCATCAAATCGGAGGCGCGCTTATTTTGTCCCGAAACCTTGCTCAAACCGGGATATACGGCATGGAAAACGACCTTAATGTCGTCCTATCTTCTAATTTGATTAAAGAACAGGGACACACTTCATCTTCCCGCAATAAGCTTACTGTTGCGCTTTACGGAAAACTTTTTGAATTAACGGGTCCGCTTAAAGAAAAAAATTTGATTTGGCTGTCTATGGCTCTCTATGCTCTTATTCTGGTTATTCTCGCCTTAATTGTTTTATATTTATTTGGTTTTAAGATATCTGGAATTTTTTCTTTAATCTATATCTTGCTGCCTTTTAATTGGCAAATGTCTTATCTTTTAAGCAACTACGAATTTGCTTTGCTGTTTTTTTCCCTTTTCTTTTTATTTTATTTTGGTGGTATCAAGCAAAAACACAACTATATTTATTTAGGGCTCTCGGGAATTTTCCTGGTCTTATCCTGTCTGGCAAAAGATACCTTTTTCTTATTCATTCCTTTCTTTTTCTTTTTTCTTTGGTGGAAAAACCAAAAACGTTATCTATTATATATCTTTATTCCTTTTATAATTTTATTCAGCTGTTTGTGGCTGCCCGATGCTTTAACGATGAAAAATGGGGGCAATACTTATCTGCTTCATTTTACAAGCGAAGCACCGGAAGAACTAAAATCATCTGGTTTTGGCCGTTATTGTCATCTTTTTCCCGATCCCTACACCTATCATTTTAATAAAGAAGAATTTCTTCAAAATCATCAAAATCAGCTAAACGATAAAAAAATAGATTTCTATGTTAAAAAGGGTTTAATTAAAAATGCCTCCAATGCTGGAATCAGAACCCCAGGCCTTTTAGAAAGAATTAAAGTGGGATTAATTTTATCTTTGGACCACCTTTCCAGATTCTTTTCTTTAGAAGACATTGGGGGGCCTTTTGTTTCTTTATTAATGATTCTGGGAATTTATACTTTGAGGCGAAAAAATAAAGAGCTTTATCAATTATCTTTGGGTTGGATTTTTTCTGTTATTTTTTTGCTTTCTTTCGCAGCCCTAGCCGGAAGAAATCATTTAATGGATTTTGGCTGGATTCTCGCCTTATGGATAACCTTGGGAATTGTAATGCTTGTTAAAATCATTAACGAACATTTTTGTTTTAGCCAAATAAAATCCAAGATTTTACTGGCAGTCATAGTTTTAACAACACTATATGGCCTGCTTCTGGCTAATCATACGGCTTGGAACACGTTATTTGACCAGGACCAAAAAAACTCTCTAAGAATCAAGGCCTACAGCCAAAAAATTGAAGAACTCAATATTTCTGACGAAAAAGTTATAGCTTGTCCCCTTCGCGCTTCTGACATCTATCGCCTGAATTATTTGACCAATAAATCTTTGGTTGCCTTTCAGGAAAAAACCATTAAGGATTTATTAGATAATGGGGAGTTAAATTCCGCTTTTGAAAAATTTGAAATAAGATATATCTTGGGTTATTCCGATGAACTCAGCAAAAAAATCATTGAGCAATCTCAAGTAGTTAACATTGCTGACAATTCAGTGGAGTTTACTCAAATCAAGCCATCTCCGAATAAAATCTGGCTCTTAAATATAATAAGATAAACACATATTAAACCTATGTTAAGCCAACTAAAAATTAAAATCCGCGATTGGCTGATTTGGTCTCAAAAATACACCGGCACCGACAATGTCTATTTGGCTAAAGGCGGATTCTGGCTGACTACGGAGCAGCTCGTTTCAACTGCCGCCGCTTTTTTATTGGCTATTGCTTTTGCTAATTTGCTTGATCCCGCCACTTATGGAAATTACAAATATATCCTTTCTTTGGTTGGAATTTTAGGGATTTTTACTCTCACGGAAATGAAAACAGCGGTTACTCAATCAGTTGCCCGGGGATTGGAAGGTTCTTTTTATGTCGGTTTTAAAACTAAATTAAAATGGGGGGCGTTAGGAAGTTTAGCCGCCATGGGGTTGGCCGGCTACTATTGGCTTCAGGGAAATGAACTTTTACCCATTCCCCTGCTAATCTCGGCTGTCTTTTTGCCCTTAATGCACGCATCCGGAATTTACGGAAATTTTTTAGCTGGAAGAAAATTGTTTAAGGTTCAGACAAAATACAACATTCCCAACCAAATTATCTCGGTCGGAGCGATGATTATCGCTCTTTTCCTTACTAAAAATCTTTTTTGGTTAATTGCGGTTTATCTCATCTCCCGCACTTCTTTAAATTATTTCTTTTATGTCCTTACTAAAATAAAATTTCAGCCAAATAAAAAAGAGGACTCCAAGACCCTCTCTTACGGAAAACATCTAAGTTTTGTTAATGTTATCGGCAGAGTAACTATCTATCTGGACCGCTTGCTTATTTTTCATTATCTTGGCGCCGCAGAGGTGGCTATCTATTCTTTTGCTCTCGCTCCTCCGACGCAACTTAGAGATTTATTTAGTAAAATCCCGACCCTTGCCCTGCCTAAACTTGTCCGACATTCTTTTAAGGAAATTAACGCTCTTTTACATAAACGGCTTGTTAAATTATTTTTAATAGGCAGCTGTGTTGCTTTGATTTATATACTGCTCGCTCCCTATCTATTTAAAATATTTTTTCCCAAATATCTGGATTCCATATTCTTCTCGCAATTATTCGCCATTACAATCGCTTTGGTGGCGCCCATTTCTTTGTTAAGCGCCGCAAAGCAGTCTAAACTAACTTATTACCCAAAAAGCTGGCTCTACTGGGGTATTATACCTCATATTGTTTTAATAATCGCTTTGTTCTTTCTTATAAAACCTTATGGTCTGACCGGGGTGGTGATGAGCAGAATTATATTCTTCTTGTTCGGTATTGCTCTGGGCTTAACTCAATGGAAATTAATAGTGGCAAAATATTCTAAAGAATAAGCGCAAATTCGGCTGTCATGTTATTTTCCAGTAAAACCTCAGTTTCTGTTCTTTGCGACTCTCCCTAAATGTTTCATCCATCTCCTTGGCAGAGTATTGAAGACGCAAGAAATATAGCCCGTGAGCCATTGGCTCATAGCGGATAGACGGAATTAAAGCTGAAATTGTTTGACCATGCTCAATGGTTATTTTTTTTTCTTTATCGCCCACCACTACTATTCCTTCAGTCGCGCCCAAGCCGTGTTTTGCCGAGATAAGGGAAGAAAGTCCCTGAGCGTGATTAATAATATCGTCTTTAATTTTAAATTTTTCCATTTCTTTGCCTCCATTATGCGTCGCGAAAAAGAGAGATGTCCTGTCAAATGAAGCAGGTATAAAAGTAATATTGCCAATATGTATAACGCCGAGTTCCCTCGCCGGCATACTAATTTCTTTCTCAATTTCAAAACAGGGCTTTTTAAGATTAATATGATATTCCTTTTTAAGGAAAGCGCCCCTGGCGCTAATTTCGGTTCTAACGGTTAGCGAAAATTCGCCGTCAAATAAGAGCTCTGGAACGCAAATAATTAAGTCGGTAATTTTATGTTCTCCAGGTTTTTCAATAATCATATGTCCGGTATAAAAATCCGCGCCAAACGATATGTCATCGTAATAATCAAGCGGCAAGGTTCCAAACAAGGGTTTCTTTGATTTATTTTTAAACCAAAATGAATTTATTGATAAACCCTTTAATTTATCAAAAACGCATTTTATTGAATCGGTCTCAATGGTTAAATACCGCCTGTCTTCAAAACATTGAAAAAGCTTATTACTGCAAGGTGTTTTTATTGTTCGTTGAGATTTCTTTGCCAGAGATGTATCTGCTTTGAGGTTACTTTCCAAGAATCTATCCAGTCGCTTTAGATATTTAGTCCACCTATCTTCTGTGATGTGCGTCCTGAAATCGCTGGACCATAAATAACACAATTCTTTCCAGTCCTCAAGATTTTCATTCTTGCTTTCCAGTAAAGATTTGTAAATGCGATAACATTTAGTGTTAATCCCGAGGTCGTCCCGCCCTGTAAGGGCCCATCTGTAGAGATTATATTTTTCCTGTTTTTTAACCGAAATGGGCTGTTGAGGAGATTCCAACCGTAATTTCTTGTCTGAAAATTCACATTTTGGTAATTTAATAATTTGGGAGGGTAAAAGAAATTTGAATTCCTTATTTTTTGCAAAATATTCAAATAACAGATTTATTCTGTTCCATTCTCCTTCTTGGCATATTCCGGCTTCACTGCCATACCGACCAGGGCGGTAATCAAATATCTCGGCGTCGTTTCCGTAAAGAGGAAAAAACCTATCTGATTTTCCTAAATGGGTCTTTAAATAATCAATATATTCATCTAATCCTGATTCTCCATGAACATATCTTTGAAATTTTTGAAAAGCAATTGTATCAACCCATATCAGCGGCACACATCGGTTGTCTGCTCCCATGGCATTCTGTTTATAATATCGCCATAAATCATTCCATTCAGGATGATATTGCCTGGGGTTATTCCATTCCATCATAATCGCTTTATAGCCGGCTTTAAGATAATGTTCTATTAATCCCTGGGAATATGCCTGTTCATTTACCAAAGCAACCCTTGGTTTTATTCCTAAAATTGATTGATAAACCTGATGACCTATTTTCAAATTGTAAAAATTTACTTCAGCCGGTACCAAGGGGCCAATAATTTGGGCATAGCCAGAGCCGATCAATTCGCATTTTTTATTTTTTAATAATTTTTTCCATTTTAAAATCAATGCCGGTGATATTTCTTTAATTTTCTCTAAGGTATATCCTGACGCCTCTATCCCCAACGGAATATCCATTTCCTCGCAGATATCAAAAAGAGGCGCGTAACACCTCTTTATTACTAATGGATAATCTTTTTCAGGAATGGAAGAATAAGCCAAATTCAAATGGAATATTGTGTATAAACAAAGTTTCTTGGTTTTCATCTTTATATCAAATATTATTTAATCATATTAAAAGTTATAAGCACATCTCCTTTTATGTCTATTACTGCTTTCTTGCCTATTATTTTTGGGAGATAGTAGGTTTCAAGACCAATACCCGGATTTTTAAAAGTTAACATATTTTTAGTAATTATTGTTCCTTTAGGAATGTTTACTTTAGAAACAATTGAAGCGTGATATTTTTTTCTTGTGATCCATTCTTTACCAAGGATACTCTTTTTGCCAGAGCCTAAGGCATCCTCAATTTCTCTTCCTTTTGTTATTAATTCTTTTAATTCTTCAGGATGAATAGATAATTTATGATCAAAGCCCGCAATATTTCTATTAAGAGTAAAATGTCTTTCAACGGCTTTGGCTCCAAGAGCTATTGCGGCTAAAGATATAGTTATACCAATTTCATGTCCCGAATAGCCGATAGGTATATCTTTATATCTTCTATTTAATATATCAATCATTTTTAAATTTGATTCTTTTGGAGATTGAGGATATACGGATATACAATGAAACAATAAAAGAGGACAATGATATTTTTTTATTAAATTTACGGTCTTATCAATCTCATTCAGCGTACACATCCCAGTTGAAACAAACATAGGTTTGCCTTTTCTCGCTATATGCTCTATCAATGGCAAATTAGTTAGGGAATGGCTAGCAATTTTATATGCTTCAACGCCAAGTTTTTCTAAAAAATCAGCAGATTCAATATCAAAAGCAGTACACAAAAAAATAATGTTCTTTTTATCACAATAATCCTTTATTTCTTTATATTGCCTTTCTGAAAATTCAAGATATTCTCTTATTGCTCGATATGTTTTTCCAAACTCAGGAAATCTATCATCTTCCGCATCTAAAACTTCTTTAATGGCTAAAGTATCTACATTTCTCTTTTGAAATTTTACGCAATCAGCTTCAGCCTTCACCGCTTGATCAATGAGCTTCTTGGCAATTTTTATATCTCCATTATGATTCAATCCAATTTCAGCTATTATAAAACAAGCATTATCTCCTCCAATTATTTTATTTTTTATTTTAAATGTATGTATCATATATTTCTAAACATAAATATTTTTCTAATATAGCGACTCTATAAATCTTTGTTTTATTTCTTCAGGACTATAAGGAATTATTTTTGTGCCTTCAATTTGCTCTTTATCTATTTTAACTAAAATAAAATAGGGACCATTCGAATTACAGCATTCCTTTGTTGCAGTTAAAATTTCTTCGTTGGTTTTAACATTGAAAATCCGGTTATAGCCACAAGACTTAGCAACTTTATCCAGTTCTATTTTTTTTGATAAAGTTTTTTGTCCACCAGTGGTGGCATAACTTTTATTATCCAGCACGACATGAATCAAATTTTTTGGATGAAAATATCCAATCATCGCAAGATTATCTAAATTCATTAAAATATTTCCATCGCCATCAAACACAATAACGGTTCTGTCATGCTTATTTAATGCGACTCCAAGACCAATAGACGATGCTTTACCCATAGATGCCAACATATAAAAATTTCTTTTATTATCACATTTTAGATAACCCTCTCTACTTATTTTGCCATTGGCAAAAATAAAAACACTTTTGTTATCAACTGCTTTATATATATTTTTTATAGCTTCATCTCTTCTCATTTAAATATCCTCTACGAATAATCAAGGCAACAGATTTATTCTGATGTCTTATTTTATCCATAGCTTTAATTATATTTTCCTTATAATTATCTTTTGAAATTAAAAAATATGGCAATCCAATAACATTAAAAAGCGGAAGAGTAATTTTTCCCCAATCTAAATGCTGAACCTCGTCAGTTCCATCAAAACCCCGCCAAGTAATTACAAATAGAATAGGCGTTTTATATAATTGATTTAAAGTAATTATAGTATCAACAGCATTTCCAAATCCCGAATTTTGCATCAATACACAAGGATTTTTTCCTGCCAAATAGGCGCCTACAGCGACAGCGACAGCGACATCTTCACAGGTGGCATTTATATAAGTCAAACCAGTTTCAGACACAATCTTGATTAATTTGTCTATTACCGAACAAGGAACCCCACAAAAAAAATTTATTTTTTGACTAATCAACTCATCAAAAAATTCTTTAGAAGTTAAAATATTTTCCATAAATTTTATTAAAATTAAGTATAAAGCACTATTTTAAATAATTTTTGAATATTTTTTACATTAATATTTATAGGTGAAACCTCAGGTAATCCTTTATCCATAAATACTCTTTTTATAAATTCATCAATTAAATCTTCAGAAATATTTTGATCTTTAAAATTATTTGTTTTAAATATATCTAAAATAAAATCTTCAACTTTTTTTATAAATACTTCAGGACTATTTATTTTTTGACCGTATATATACTGAAACATCTTTACCATCTCCTTCCGGCATTTCCCCTGATTAATATAAAATCTTAATACTTTGGGTAACATTCTCCCTACTACTTCACCGTGAGATAAATGACAGTAAGGCTCTATAGCGGCAGCCATAGTATGAATAACTCCAGTTCTGGCATTAGTTATAACGATTCCTCCTAATGTTGCGCTAAACATTATCTCTTCTCTAAGTTTTAAATTCCTTGGATTCTTAATTAATTTATTTAATTTTGTAATTATTGTTTTGACGCTCATTAAAGAAAGAGCGCTAACATAAGGATTGCTTTTAGTATTTAAATACCCTTCAACGCAATGAACCAATGAATCTACTGCGGTAGTTGCAGTTAAATTTTTGGGTAAATTAAGAGTAAGTTGAGGATCAATAATTGCCAAACTGGGACAAACCTTTTCAGACTTTATTGTAAATTTTTTCTTATTTTTCTTATCTGCAAATACTAAATATTTTGTAACCTCGCTTCCTGTGCCAGCTGTAGTTGGCATCGCGATTAAAGGCAAAGGACTATTTTTTATCTTTTTATCATCCAAAAAATCAATACAAGCACCTTGATTAATAGAAAGCATAGCCACACCCTTACCACTATCAATCACACTCCCTCCGCCTATAGCAATCACGAAATCACACTTATTTTTTTTAAACAAATCCCTTCCATTTTCCATTAAAGACAAGTCTGGTTCTGGCTTAATTTTATCAAAAACAAAATAATCCACATTATTTTTCTTTAACATATTTTGAACCTTATTTTTTATTCCCATTTTCTCAAGAAAATTCTCATAACTTACAATAAAAGCTTTTTTACCAAACATTGAAGCTTCCTCTCCTAAAAAATTTAGAGAGTCTATCCCAAAAATTATCTTCGTTGGATTTATTATTTCATTCATAATTTTAAATATTATTTTATAATAATTTAATTTTAACTTTAGCTACTGCTTTTGCTACATTTTTAATGGCAATATCTTTAGTTTTCCCAGTACCAATCACTACTCCTATTTTAGTAATATTACCCACTATTTTGGGTATTAAAGAATTTTTCTTATATTGTCCTAATAATTTTAAAAATAAAATACCTGGCATTCTCTTGGCTTGTTCAACTCCAGTGATAGATTTAATCACTCCTGATTTAGATAAAATATATCTTTCTATAGATGGCTTATTATACTTTAATTTAAGGTCATTCTTATCAATTTTATTATCAACACTCATAGCAATTAAAGGCCTTAAAATTTGAATTCCATTATGAATTGGCGTTTGAACTGAACAAAAAAAACCTCCACTAGTTCGAGCCGCCATTTCAAAAATTCTCGGACCCTCTTTATCAATAATAATATCTCCTTTAGCAGCGCCAAAATTAATTCCTAAAACTTTTATCGCTTTCTCTATCACAATCTTAACTTTATCAATCTCCTGCTCTGATAGCTCTGTCGGAAGGTCGCCACCATCTTCTATAAAATAAGGGAAATATTTTTCTTTATCTTTATAATTCCTATCGTCAAAGCTAGTATGATAAATTTTCCGCCCCATTACAAATGCTTCAGTACTTAATTCGTGGCCTTTTAAATATTCTTCTATTAAAACCGAACCAAATTTTGAAAAAGAAATGGCCTCCTTATAAGCCGTCTTGATTTCTTTTTCATTTCGTATTAATCTGACCCCTTTTCCTCCTGCGCTGTCAACTGGTTTAATAACGCAAGGAAAACCGAATTTCTTTATCTTTTCTTTCGCTTCCTCTGATGTTCTAATAATTTCAAATTTTGGGCAAGGAACTTTATTTTTTTTGAAACACTGAATTCTCTTTAATTTATTTGTTGCTCTTTCGGCAACACTCGGCTCCAAACCCGGAAGATTTAGCGCTTTTGCAACCTGAGCAACAACTTGAGGTATTTCAACCGCATGGGTCATCACACCATCTATTTTATATTTCTTGCCTATTTCTATCATCTCCTTAACGTTTTTTATATCTGCATTTATCCTGAGGCTCGCCACGTCTAATCCGGGCGCATTCGGATTACCGTCTACGGCAATCACCCTCAATCCCATTTCTTTCGCTAATTTTATGGCTATTTCTTGGTCATATCCTGCTCCTAAAATTAATATAGTTTTTTGAATTTTTCTTTTTTTATCTAAATTATGCATAATTATTTATGATAATATATCCTTTATTAATTTTGCGCCCGTTGTTAACATATTATACCTTTATCGTAGCATATTATACGGTTATATATTTTTATTTGAACAATGTGTGGAAAATTAACTTTCAAATAATTTATAATAGATAATCAAAAAAATATGTCAAGTTTTTTTAAATATTGATTAAGGGTTTGGTTTTGTAAATTATGGACTCTAAATAACATTTGATAAAATCAAAATCTGTTTTTTGAGGAACAACTTCGTCTAAAACATTTTCTCCGCCAAAATCCAGATTAACTTCAACGGGAATTGCCTTTTTGTTATCCATCAATCTAAAAGATATTAAAAATGGGCTAAATTTAACATCCGCCGCTTCAACAATTCTTTTGGCTATTTTAACAAGCTCTTTTTTTTCGCGATTTTTTAATTCGTCAAACAAATAAAAACCATTAAAATCAACCTTTCCTTCTTTGTCAAATTTATTCTTCTCCCTTAAATAAAAACAGGGATAGAGCTCGCGGTCATAGACCATAGATATTAAACTTATGTCTATTCCGGGAATGTATTTTTCTATTAAAACGTTTTTACTCAAGGACGCTTGTCTGGCGCTTTCCACGGCTGAATCAATCTCTGATTCTTTTAATATTAACCTTACGCCTTTCTTGCCGACGAGTCCCAATGTAGGTTTAATAACGCAGGGAATATATCTTGATACCTGTTCCTGAATTCTTTGAAAATCCAAAAGCTGAATTCCGGCAGTAGGTATGCCGCGCTTGGCGCATAATTTAGCAAATGAATCCTTATATGTAAGAATCCTTGCCGCTTCTTTGCCGGGCCCGGGCAGATTTAAGACGTCTGCGATTTCCGCGGCAGTGATAACCGGGATGCCGGATGACCGGGTTGCCACGGCAACTATCTTTTGATGACTCTGAAATTTTATTAATTCTCTGATAATCGGCTTGCTTTTATAAGTGCTGAGAATAATTTTTTCATTTGCGCAAGTTATGCCGGGAGCGTTTGAATTTCGGTCAACTACGAGCGCCTTTAATCCAAGTTTATGAATCTTGTCTACAACCAAAACGCTGTTTTTCCCTCCGCCAATAACAACCACATAATTATTCATAAAATTGGGAAAGATTTTGTCTCAAATTTTATTGTGTTATCAACTGTTTTCTGGGCGATATAATATACTTTTTGTTTTTCAATATAATCTTTGAGCAAGTTAAAAATCTCTTGTTCTTTCTGAAAAATCGTGATTACTACGATGTCATAGTTCTTGAATTGAACGTCTTTATAAAACTTAATTTTTTGTTGCAGAAATTTTTGCCTTTTTCCTCAAGTAATCCAGAACAAAAATCTATAAACCTTAAATCTAAATCTTGTTTTAGTTTTTCATAAATAAATTCTGAGACGGTGCCCGCGCCGTAAAATAAAATTTTCTTATTTGCCAATAAGGTGTTTTTTAATTCGTCTGACAAAACTTTTTTAAATTGGATTTTAATCTGCTTCTTATCAATATATCTATCAACGATATTTTTCCAAAGTTTTTTCTCCAACAGATAACTTTCCGAACTTAATAACTTATTCGGGTTGATTTTAGTGCTTTTACCGTAGTGGTACAAATAATGGCCCAGAACTATCACCTTAAATCCCTGCTTTTTGGCTTCGTTCATATACAGAATTTCTCCCCAGCGATTCATTCCTTCCAAGGGCGCTTTGGGAATTTTTTCAATTACTCTCTTTTTAATAAACAAAGCGCAGCCGTTTATTGAATCGCATTCCCTAAAATTGAATTTCTCTATCTCGTTTCTTTGTTTTCCCCTATTCTCCGGCTTTAAAATAATTTCATCGTCAATTTTTGCTAAATCATAGCCCGTGTCCTGTATTATATCTGTCCCGGGATATAACATAGAAAAACCAATAATATCTCCTTTATCTTTGTTTCGCGTTAAAAATTCAAACCAGCCCTTGGTAAAGATAATATCGTCTCCGAAAATTAAAATGTCGTCATTTCCATACTCTTGTAAAACGGCATTCAGGGTTGCTTCGCGATATTCTTTTTCTTTTACAATATGGACGTCAAAATTTATGGTCTCTGAAGTATTGAGCAGACTAATTAGACATTCCCGCAAAAATTTTTTCTGCCCGGAATTTATAATTACTAAATTCATTATATTTTTTTAACGGTTCCATTTTTTATGATTAAATTTTTAGGAAGCTCAAAGAATTGCGGATAGTTGATTTTATTTTCAACAATATGCTCAAAATATATTTTCTCAAAATTATATCCTAAATGTTTTAAATATAATCTTAACCGCATGGGCGGCTCCAAGCCAATATCTATAAAATAATATTTGTTATTATAATAAATAATATCAAATTTTATTAAATGACTTTGCAGCCCCAGTTTAGAAATCAAATTATTTATACTTTTGTAAGTTTTTTTGTTTAAATCTATAAAGGGAAAAGGCAGGGCAATGGCGTCAGAAATCTTAAAAAAACAAATCAATTCGCCATTGAGCCAGTTGACTCTAAAATGATTCCCCGCTATTTCTTTTTGCGCGATAAAATATTTCCTAAACCAGCAATCATGTTTTCGGGGCAATTTAGGAATTTTATTGTTTTCTACCCTATAACAATAATTCGGCGATTTGCCATAATCGGATTTTAGATAAAAAACCTTATATTTCTTGCTAATCTTGCCTAATTTATTTTGATTCTCAACGAGCGTCCATTTTGGAACCTCTAAATTTTGTTCTTTGAATAACCTGTAAAGTTTGGTTTTATCCAGGCAAATATCAACAGCCCTTGGACTAAGAAACCGGATATTAAACCTCTTGGCAAAAGCGCTTGCTCCGACATAAGCAAAATGGCTTGCCGCGGTAAATACTTTATCAGCAGATGAAAACCTCTCTTTTTCGCCCAAATCAATTAAATCATCTATGTCTTCGTATCCCACCGGATAATATTTGTCTAAATATCTTATGCCCGGAGCGTTTTTATTGATATCAGTGCCGACAACATAATAGCCATTGCTTTTGGCAACTTTTAAATATGGAATTTGGTCAAAATTGCATCCTAAAAATAGTAATTTTGTCATATTTTTGCAATATGTTTTATCTGTTGCGCGGGGTTTATTTCAAAATATCTATCTGGCTAAAAAAATAAAAGGGAACAAATTCAATAATAGTATTTTTAATTTTTCCCTTCCTACTTAAATTATTATTAACCACTATCGCTCTTTTGGGATGATACTCTTCAATAAAATTTTTAACGCCTGACGGCAAAGAAAATTTTCGAGAACTAAATTTCTGATACTTTGCTTCTATGGGAATATTTTCTCCATTTTGAGAAAAAATAAAATCAACTTCTGAGCCCATTTTTCTTCGCCAAAATTTTAAATCAAATAATGTTAAGTTGGCTTTTGTTATTTCTCCTAAAAGGTAATTTTCTAAAATAGCCCCGTTATCTTGTCTAATTCTTAGAGAATTAAAGTTATTCAAAGCTAAATTACGTAATCCTAAATCCTCAAAATAAACTTTAGACATTTTAACAATTTCTTTCTTTTTATTCTTAAAATAAGGTCTGATCATTTTTATCACAAATGTTTCTTCCAATAAAAACAGATATTTTTCAACTAATTCTCGAAAAAGAGAAAGTTCGGAGGACATTTTATAAAGATTGACCAAGTTGCCGATATTAACGGCTAAAAGTTCAATAAGCCTATTGTAAGAAACAATGTTTTTCATCTTTAGGAACTCCTTAATGTCTTTACGGATGTATGAATTAAAAATTTCTTTTAATTCTTTAATCTTTTCCTCCTTGGTTTTTTGCAAAACAACTTTTGGATAGCCGCCGAAAACTAAAAACTCTTCCAAAATCCTCCATATTCTCTCATTTTGTTTGGAAGAGAGATTTAAACCATCTTTCCAATTTTTAAGATATTTTAAGAATTGACTCTCCTTTTTGAAAGTTAAAAACTCTTCAAAACTTAGGGGATGCAGATGATAAACCGATTTTCTTCCTGTTAAACTTTCTTTTAAGTGGTCTGCCATTGCTAAACTGGAAGAACCGGAAATATAAATTTTTAAATTAGGGTAATGATCGGAAAGATTTTTTAAAATTTTAGTGGGATTAGGAGAGTGTTGAAATTCGTCTATAAAAATAATATGAGGTTTTTTTGTATCAAAACCATTTAGTTTCAAATAATTCAAAAAATTCTCCGAACTTTCAAAGTGTTCTAAATTGTCTATCAGGTCCAAATCCAAAAAAAGAGTTGACTTTTTCTGTTTTCTGAAATCCCGTTCCAGCATTTTTAAGAGAGTGGTCTTGCCCACTTGCCGACTACCTGTCAAAACAACGATATTTTTATTTCTGAACTCTTTTTTCAAAAGAGGATAGATTTTACGAGGATAAAGCATATTTTACTATTTTAAGTAAATTATCTAAAAAAGTCAATACTTATTTGGGTGTTTATTCGGGCTACAAATTATCGCTTTTTAAAATTTCATTTGCATTCTGATTAATTTTGCCACTCTTGCGGCGCCTTTATTTCAAGATGATTGAGATAAGCGCTTCCCTCCCTCTTGTTAAAACTTTGAGGCAATTTCCCATGGGAAAATTAACTGTTTTTTCTTTTCCCTCTCTCCCTTTAGGGCAACGCAATAATATTTTGTTAAATTATACTTTTCTAAAAAATAGCTAATAGATGTTTTAGAAAAAGAAACAAAATTTACCTTTACTTCAATTGGAATTACCTTATTCCTTATTTTAACAATAAAATCAATTTCTTTTTTGTCTTTGGTGCGCCAAAAGTAAACCGAATTTTTGCCTAGTTTTTTTATCAATTCTGAAAAAACAGTTGTCTCAAAAATTTCGCCTAAAATTTCCGGAGAGATTACTTTAAGCCATAAAAGATGACTAAGTCCGCTGTCATAAAAATAAATTTTTGGCGTTTTGAAAAGTTCAGAACGCAGATTCTTAGAAAATGGCTTTACTAATTTAATGACATACGAGCTTTCCAGCACAAAAAGATATCGTTCAATGGTTTGCTTTGCCAGATGGCAAGTATTGGACAACTCCTCAATATTTAAAAGTTTGCCAGTTTGAGAAGCTAAAACCTCCAAGAGTTTATTAAATTTTTCTATTTCTTTAACCTCGGCTATATCTCTAATGTCTTTTTTAAGATATGTCTCAATAATTTGCCACAAATATTTTTCCTTTTTTTCTTTGCTGGAAATTAAAGAAATCCTGGGATAATTTCCATATAAAACAAACTCGGTGAATAGTTTCTTTAACTCTTCTTGTTTGATTTTAGTTAAAGCCGGCTCAATCGGCTTTTGATAATTTTTAAAAACTAAAAATTCTTCAAAAGAAAGTCCAAAAAGCTCAAAAACTAACGCCCTTCCCACCAGGGCTTTGCCAATTTTTTTTCTGATTTCAAAGGTAGAAGAGCCTGAAACAATCAATTTAAAATTTTTATAATGGTCGCTCACTAACTTTAAAAAATTGGTTGGGTTCTTTAGATACTGAATTTCATCAATTAAAACAAAAATTTTTTTCTTTAAATCAATTCCCTGCTCCAAAAGTAAATCCTTAAGACCCTCGGGTCCTTGGTTTAACACCCTTAAATAATTTCTGTCTTCCAAGTCAAGATAAAAAACTTGTTTCTTTTTTTCCAAGAGAAAATTTTTCAACCAATACAAAACAAATGTCTTGCCCACCTGCCTGGCTCCATAGAGAACAATCGTTTCTTTTTCAAAAACATATTTCAAAATCTCATCTATAATTTTTCTCCTGTATATTTTTTCTTGTTGTTGAACCATAAAATTATTACAACTTTAATTAAACTACACTTTCATTTTAGTTCAACCTAAAACAAAGTCAAGAACTATCCTGTGAATAACAACTCGGGTATTTATTCATCTGCGATTATCTTTGCCACTCTTGCGGCGCCTCTTGCGTCAATTAAATTCTTGCATCGCTTAATCATATTTTTGCAATATGTTTTATCTGTTAGCAATTTTTTAATCGCTTTATACAAGTTTTGCGGAATTATATCGTTTATGTATCCCAAATCTTTAATAACTCTGCATCTTTTTTCCAATATTTTGGCGCCGCGAGCGTTCTCTCTGCTGTGAGATACGCAAAGACATGGTATTTGCAGATAAATCATTTCGTAAATACTGGCGCCGAAAGTACAAATTGCCGTATCTCCTTTCGCAAGTTCTTTCAGCGAATAAGGCAGGATGTGAAAGTTTTGGGGTAAATCTTTCTTTATTTTTTTTAATTTCTTTTGAAACTTAAACGATTTCCCGACAAGGATTAAAAAATTAACGTCTAAATTCATTTCTCTCAACCAGGAAATCAATTTTAATAAAACACCCTTGGGGTCGCTGCCGCCCGTGGTTATTACAATATTCAACGGCGTATGAAAATCGCGTTTAACCTGTTTTTTTAACGTTAAAATTTCATCCCGGATTATCACATATTTTGGTCCGGTTTTTACTTGTTTAATTTGTTTTTGCGAAAGAAATTTTTTTAATAGATTTTTATCAAGGCGCGCGCATGGAAATATAATCTCATCAGCAATCTTCATGCCTTTGCAAATATTGTCTATTATTACTATTTTAATTTTATTTCGCTTCAAACTATTTAAAATTGCCGAGGAATAAGGGTATTTTTTATCAAAAACAATAACATCCGGCATCAGAATGGCTTTAACGCGGCTCAAAAACTTTTCCTCTCTTTCTTTTGATTTTTTAAAAAAAATCTTGAAACCGCTCTCTTTAATATAGGAATTCGCCGGGTCTTTAATTGAGGCAAAAATAATCTGATGAGTTTTTCTCATTTTCTTTGCTATCGCCAAATCTCTGATTAAATGGCCCAATCCAATATCTGAAGACGCGTCGCATCTAAAAATAATTTTTGTTTTTTTAAACATTAACGTTTTCTAAGGCTCAGAGCGTATTTATTAATTTCACTTATTTTAACAGAGCTGTTTATTGCTTTTAGCCTTGGATTATCTTCCAACAATTTTATAACGTCTTTTAGGTCTATAATTTTATCTTCTTTATATAATCTCTTATAAATTTCCCTCATTAATTTTAAATCGTCTTCAGTGTCAACTGTTAAGCGCATATCCGTCCTCTGAAAGATCAATTTTGGCTTAATTCCCCTAACTTTAAATAATTTTGGATTCTCCCGGATAAAAATAGTAACGTGTTCTTTTTGATAATCTTTTTTTGCCGAATTTTTAACTCTTTCTAACGCGGTTCGTGAAATTACTTCCATACCTTGTTCTATTGATGGAAGGACAGGATGTCCGCCGACATATTCCGCGTTCTCTTTCAGGCGCAAATCTATCATTTCATCTATGGTAGAAGAATTAATTAAAGGACAATCAGCAACAATCCTTACTATAATATCTGCGTTAAATTTTTTTGCGGCTTGATAATATCTGTCCAATACATCATTTTCGCTTCCGGCAAAGGTCTCAACTCCGCATTTCTTGGCTATCTTTATTATTGCTTTGTCCTCGTCTTTGCTTGTTGTAGCAACCACAATAGAATCAATTTTTTTACATTTCTTAATCCGTTCTATGACATGCCACAGCATTGGTTTTTCGCTGATATTCATCAGGACCTTGCCGGGCAATCGGGTTGAACCCATTCTTGCCTGAATAATGGCTACAACTTTTTTCTTTATCATAATAGCTTATTTGAAGTGATTAGTTCGCCTTTTTTAATATCTTTTTTTGCTTTTTTATTTAAAACTTTATAAATTTCTTTTGGCGCCAAAGAACCGACAGGGGAAGGCCTGACGACCATCAGCGTTTCTTTTTTAAATTTTGTTCCTTTGGCAATGTCTTTTTTCGCCCAGATCGCTCTTCGCCATAAAACCTCGTTTTTTTCTCCGGGAGCAGGCTGTTTTTTTATTTTCCCCAAGGCTTTTTCCGTATCTCTTATCTGGCTGACCCATTGTTTTATTTCTTTTTTGTCCAAAGCAAAATAATGGTCGGGCCCGGGCAATTTTTTATCAAGAGTAATGTGCTTTTCCACAATATTCGCGCCCAAAGCCGCGGCAATTGAACTGCTCAAAATTCCAAGAGAATGGTCGGATAATCCTGTCGGAATGTTAAATTTCTTTTTGTAATAGGGAATTGTTTTTAGATTAAGGTCTTCAAATTTGGTTGGATAAGCGGAAACGCAGTGAGTTAAAATAACATTTTTGTTTCCCTCTTTGTAAATCGTTTCTATCGCTTGTTTAATTTCTTTCTTATCGGCAATTCCGGAAGATAATATAATCGGCTTTTTCTTTTTGGCAATATATTTTATTAAAGGAAGATGGGTTAATTCATAAGAAGGAATTTTATAAGCCGGAACGTCTATTGCTTCCAGCCAATCCGCTTTTTCCTCGTCTCCAACGCTGGAAAAAAAAATAATTCCTTTTTTTTGACAATAGTTTGATAAAACAGGAAGCCATTTTTTTGGCAATTCCAGTTTTTTTAGCAAAGCCATCCAACCTCTTCTTTCATATTTGAGATATTTATTAAAGGATTTGTCCGCGGAAAATAATTGAAATTTAACGGCGTCGCACTTGGCTTTAACCGCCGCATCAATCATTTGTTTTGCCCGCGCAAGTTTGCCGTCGTGATTGCACCCTATTTCCGCCACGATAAAACACGGTTCCCCATCTCCTATAATTTTGTTTCCTATTTTTATTTTTTTCATTTCTGATACCGCTTAATCACTTTTTTAACTACGTTAATTACTTTATCAACCTCTTTGTCAGTCATTTTCGGAAAAAGGGGCAGGGTAAGCGCTCTTTGATAATATCTTTCGGCTATTGGAAAATCTCCTTTTTTATAGCCGAATTTCTTCTGATAAAAAGGAAATAAATGAATAAGCATATGATGAACCTGAACCCCGATTCCCTGCTTTTGCAACGTTTCAAAAATTTTCTTTCTATCAACGTTTAATTTTTCCAAACATAATTGGATTGGATAAATATGCCAAGCTGATTTCACATATTTTTTCTCAGCAGGCGTTATAATTTCTTTAATATCTTTGAATGCCTCATTATATTTTACCGCAATTTCTCTCCTTTTTTTAATAAATTTGTCTATTTTTTTTATCTGGCTGATTCCCAAAACGCATTGAAAATCAGTAAGGCGATAATTGTAGCCGGGATTTTCTATTTCGTAATACCAGCCGCCTTTTCCCGAATTTTTTACTATTCCGTGATGCCTGAGAATTTTTAATTTTTCATAAAAGTCCTTTTTGTTTGTAAGGACCGCGCCTCCCTCGCCCATAGTGATTGTTTTTACAGGATGAAAGCTAAAAATTGTTATATCGGCAAAACTGCCAATTTTTTTCTTTACCCCCACACCAAATTTTTGGTGTGGGGGCGAATATTCAGAACCTAATGCCTGCGCGGCGTCTTCAATTATTAAAAGATTATGTTTCTTGGCTATTTTTTTAATTTCGCATAAATCGCAAGGATGACCAGCAAAATCTACCGGAACTATAGCTTTGGTTTTTTTGGTTATTTTCTTTTCAATTTCTTTTGGGTCTATATTGAGAGTATCTTTCTCAACATCAACAAAAACCGGCTTTCCCCCGCAATAAACTATGGCATTGGCAGTTGCGACAAAAGTTAAAGGAGTAGTAATGACTTCGTCTCTCTGCTTAATTCCAGCCACAATGCAGGCAAGATGCAAAGCGGCTGTTCCCGAAGAAACAGCCACCGCGTATTCCGCTTTGCAATATTCAGCGAGTTTTTTCTCAAATTCTGCGACTTTTAAACCCTGGGTGAGCCAGTCAGTTTTTAATACTTTAACAACCTCTTTAATGTCTTTGCTGTCTATCCATTGACGCCCATAGGGAATTTTTTTCATAGGCGCTCTAATGTTTTTTTAAGTTCTTCCTTGGTAAGCCGCCAATTGTTGGTATCGCTGCTATATCTGAAACCCCGGGGAACGGGCTTTCCGACGAGATCAACTTTCCCCCAAGGATGATGTTCTGGCTCAATAACAAAATATCTCTCAAACTCTTTGGCGCGCCCGGCTTCTTCTGGAATTAAAAGAACTTCATTGAGCTTTTCTCCGGGCCTGACGCCAATCTTTTTGATTTTTGCCTGGGGAGCGATAACTTTTGCCAAATCAATGATTTTTATGCTGGGAATTTTAGGAACAAATATCTCGCCCCCTGACATTTTTTCAATACATTCAACAATAAAATTGACCGCTTCTTCCTGGGTCAACCAAAATCTGGTCATCTTCTCATCGGTTAAAGTTAAAACGCCTTTTGCTTTTTGAGACATAAAAAGAGGGACAACGCTTCCCCTGCTTCCGACCACGTTTCCATATCTTATCACGCTGATTTTTGTTGTTCTTTCTTTGCCCACATAGGCGTTTCCCTGAATAAAAAGTTTTTCCGCGCAAAGTTTTGTGGCTCCGTATAAATTCACCGGATTTACCGCCTTGTCAGAGCTTAAAAAAATCACTTTATCTATTTTATTGTCAATAGCGCTGTCCACTACATTTTGAGCCCCTAAAATATTGGTTTTGACGGCTTCAAACGGATTATACTCGCAGGAAGGCACCTGTTTTAGAGCCGCGGCGTGAATCACGATATCTACATCCTGCATTGCCCGCAAAAGCCGGTCTTTATCTCTGACATCGCCAATAAAAAATCTCAGCCGGGAATCCTTAAATTTCTGTTCCATCTCAAACTGTTTGAGTTCGTCCCGTGAAAATACCCGAATAATCTTTGGATTATACTCGCGCAGGGCTATTTCAATAAATTTTTTCCCAAAAGAGCCGGTCCCGCCGGTTATTAAAATTGTTTTATTTTCAAACACCTTCATATTCAAAAATTATTATTAATTAAATTATTTAACATCTGCCTTTCTTCAGAATCTCAACTATCCTGGCAGAGGACTTTCCGTCAAATAGATAATTTTCCTTTAAAAACGCGCTGGCGTTTTTTATCATCTCTTCTCGCGCCTTGCTATTAAAAATTAAAGAATGAATATGCGTTGAAATCTCCTCCGCGGTATGGGCGATTCGCAGCGCTCCAGCGTCTTCAAATAACTGAAACTGCGCGACCCCGCCTTTCATAGTGAATAATATCACCGGCTTCCCGATTATCATCGCCTCCAATACAACGGTTGACCTGGAAGAAACCACCACATCGCTCAAAGTAAGAAGGGTTTTTATATCTTCATATTCAGCGATAATCGCGTCTTTTTTAAAAATCTCGGCCGCAACCTTTTGGCAGAACTGTTCTCGCAACCCGACTGACCTGGGCCTTAGCACAACCTGCAGTTCGGGCATCTCTTTTTGCGCCTTGCGGACACTTTGAAATATTTCCACAATATTATAGCTGTTATAAGTCCAACTCATTACCGGAGCCATAACAAGGGGCACAATCAATAGAATAACAGGGTGAGACGGATCTAAATTCAAACGGGTTCGCAATGTTTCCACGGTTTGCCTGTCGCTCTTTTGTCTGATATACCTGTCAAATCTGGGAGAACCGACCTTTGCGATGCGCTGCGGGTCGTTGCGCTGATTAATGAATATCTCTTTTGTCAGTTTACCATAAGCGGCAAAACATTCAACCCTGTCCGGAGAATAACCAAAAACGCTTTCTGAATTCTCAAGGCCGTGCTGGAGCTCTAAAGACGGAATCCCCATCTGCCGGGCGAGTTTGGCGATAACATAAAAATGATCGTGAAAAGAGGCGCGCAATAGGATACGATTAATTGAAAAATGTTTCAATAGCCGCTTTATGCTTTCAATCTCGCAAATCATCTGTTCCGCGTCTTTCGTTATTATATGGTTCACGGCTTGTTTTACAACTGGCCAAAATGAAATATCTTTGTGCCGGAATATCTCTGGAAATTTCGGAGACGCGCTCAATCCGTCCCATATGGAGCGAAACCGCGCTTGCTTGTCATAGGCAATTTTTCGGATATTTGGAGTGATAAAATCCTTTCTATGATAAAACCTGGCTCGTTTTTTCCAAAATTGCCTCCCCATTTTTAAAATCTCTTTTCGTTCCATCATAACCAGCTCAACATTGTTCATTTTGCGAATAAATGAACCTATGTTGCGCCAATGGTCAATGACAAAGAGCTTTAATTCTTGCGGCGGACGAGTTATGTTTGTCAAAAAATTGACAATCCGCAGGACTCGCTCAAAGAAAAATGTAATCAACCGGCGCCGCAGAGAGAGCGCTCTTTGCTTATAAAACTGTTGTTTATTGCAGGGAAGCGCTGATACGGAAATGCCTCGCGCCTTTCCAAGCAGCATAGCAACATCAACCGGAACTTTATAAGCGAACGGCGCCACCGGGCCCGCGGTAAGAGGCACAAACTGGCTTGATTCCGGAATCCACAATTTGCTGATATTAGGATGCCTGTCAAGAACACAACTTAACGCTTCTAAATAATATAAAATTAATTTTAGATAATATACGAAATCAGGCCCCCTAACCTCTAAAAGTCCAATGTTATGATGCTGAAAAAAATCCATTTCCGGCGCCTTAAACCACTTTTGGCTGATTTGAAGCGCGTATCTTCCGAGACCGCCGCTGTCTGACGTAAAATATTCCTGCAAAGATATATATGGAATACCGCGCTGCCGAAGCGCAATCTCCACTTCATAGTCCAGCGCAACGATACGCAATTTATCCCGCGTTGCCAATTCCCGCTTATTGAAGCAAGATAGCGCAACCTCAACCTGCTCTGGTTCGTAAAGAATAATTATTTCAAAATCCATAAAAATATTCTTTGAAAAAACCTTTTCAATAAAGAAAGGCCTTTCTTTATGTTATTTTTTCTAAACATAAAAAATAAACCGTCTCTATAATAATTAACAAAAAATTTATATATCAATTCGGTAAGCATTGGATTAATTGTTGTTTTTATTCTGCCCGCCTTAACGTCAACGTTTTCCCAATTAATATCGTTCCCCATCGCTAACTCGGTACCCGGATACGGCAGAACCACGCCGGGCCTGAATTCTATATTATTTTCAGCGACAAACTTTGCCGTCTCTTTTATCGTGCTTATATTTTCGCCCGGAAGATTGTATAAACCGTAACATCCAAGAATAACGCCTGTTTCCTTAGATATATTGATGGCGTTAAGCAAGTCATCCCTGGTAATATCTTTTTTAACCGCTCGTAAAATTTTATCGGAAGCGCTCTCTAATCCTAAATTAATTCTCTTCAGCCCCACATCTTGCAATTTCTTTATTAATTCAAAATCCAAATCTTTTGCCCTGGCATTAATTCCAAAATCCACATATAAATTATTGTCCTTCATCAATCCGTATATATTTTTCGCCCTTTCTTTGTTTATTAAAAATTCCCAGTCCTGAAAAAAAATTGAATTTATGGAATAATTATCCTTCAGATATTTTATCTCCCTTATCACCCTCTCCGGAGAATGAATCCTGTAATTCTTAAACATCTCTCTTAAGCAAAAAACGCACTTAAACGGACAACCCCTGGAAGACAGCAAAATTGAAAACGGTTTTTTCAAATCCTCTCCGTTATAACCGTATAAATCCATATTCAATTTTTTAAAATTAGGCATTGGTATGCCGTCTATATTTTCATAAATATTGTAATTATCATCTATAATAAAATCATCGCCCTTTTTATAAGAAACCCCTTTAATAAAATTTGATTCCCCGGCTAAAATTGAATCAAATAATTCAGATATCGGCTTTTCCGGCTCGCCCTTAATAATATAGTTAATCCGCTTACCCGACCTTTTCCAAACCCACGCGGGATCAGTAGAAGCGTGAGCGCCATAAACAATTATTTTGAATGAAGTGTCAATCTTTCTTATCAAAGAAAAAACCATGCTGATGTCTGTTTGGGGACATTCCCATCTGTCCAAAGGAGAGGTTGTTATAATAATATAAGAAGGAAAAAAAACATTTATTCGCTTTAAAATATCGGATTCGCTTAAGTTTAGCGCGTTAGCGTCTAATATTTCGTTATCAATTTCCTTTTCTTCTAAAATAGACGATATATAAGCCAAATCCAGGGGCTGGCGCAATCTTATGTTGACATCATAAACATTTTTTGACCCTCGAAAATTTGGATTGATTAATAAAACTTTCATAATAACAAAAAATAAGGTATAATTAAGAAAAGTATTTCGTTTATAATATCATTTTTGTTAAAAAATGACAAAATTAATTGTTATTATCCCCGCGTATAATGAAGCAAAAACAATCGGAAATGTTATTCAAGGCGTCAAAAAATACACCGACAATATTATTGTTATTGACGACGGGTCAAAAGACAATACTTATCAAACCGCTCTTCAATCCGGGGCAAAGGTTTATCGCCATCAAATCAACCGGGGATTAGGCGGCGCCCTGGGCACTGGAATTGAAGCCGCATTATTAAACGACGGAGATATTATTGTAACATTAGACGCTGACGGACAGCATAATCCAAATGAAATCCCCAATCTTATCAAACCAATCATCAAAGGAAAAGCGGACATAGTGATTGGCTCGCGGTTTCTGAAAAACCAATCAATGCCTTTCTTCCGGCGGCTGGGTAATTATTTCTTTAATCTGATGACTTTCATTTTTTTTGGAATTTACACAACTGACAGCCAATCCGGAATGAGGGCATTTAATAAAAAAGTGGCTCAAAATCTAAAAATCTACACTAATAAAATGGAGGTTTCCTCGGAAATCATCAAGCAAGTCCGGGCCAATCAATTTCGGCTGAAAGAAACGCATATTAAGGCAATTTATACCCCTTATTCCTTGGCAAAGGGCCAGGGATTTTTTGTCGGCTTGAAAACCCTGGGCAAACTTTTAATCTTAAAATTAACCCAATAAACTTATGACACTTATTCAATTTTTAGCCATTGGTTTAACTATCTTAATTCTCTTAAAAACAATCTCTGATTTTAAAAAAAACAGGATTAATTTGCTTGCTTTTTTATTTTGGACCGGCCTTTGGTCATCTGTTATAATAGTTGCCGCGCTGCCGCAAATTACCATGCCTTTAGCTAAAATATCCGGGCTGGAACGAGGCATAGACGTGGTGGTTTATTTTGCCATTGTCTTTATCTTTTTCCTTCTCTTTAAAATAATCGCAAAATTGGAAAAAATTGAATATGAAATAACTCAAATTGTCCGTAAAAACGCCCTCCAAAAACAAAATAACAGACCGCAAAAAAAAATATAATGAGAATTCTTCTAATTAATCCTCCTGGAAAAACTTCTTTTATCTCTCCTCCCCTGGGACTGATGTATTTAGCCGCTTCTCTAAGAACGGCCGGACATCAACCCTTGATTTTGGATTATCTGTTAGAAAAATTTGACAAAGATTCCCTTTTCAAAACAATAAATCAGGGAGTGGAGCTGATAGGCATTACCGCGGTGAGCCCTTTAATTAAAAACGCGCTCTATCTGGCTGATTTAATTAAAAAAAACTTTCCTCAAAAAACAATTATTCTGGGCGGCCCCCATCCAACCCTGCTTCCAAAAGAGACCCTAAAAAAAGCGCGGGGAGTAGATTATATCATAAAAGGCGAAGGTGAGAAAAAATTGAATTTATTTATCCAATACCTTGAAGGAAAAAAGAGCAAAGAAGATTTAGACGGCGTTGTTTTCAGGGACAAAAATAAAATTATTGACCTGCCGCAAAAAGGGTTTATTGAAAATTTAGACGAACTGCCTTTCCCGGCAAGAGACCTGGTGCCTCTAAAACAATATTCCCCTCATTTGGAGAGCCGCTCCAAGCCGGCCACAACTCTCATCACCAGCCGGGGCTGCCCTTTTCATTGTATTTATTGCTCAAAACCGGCTTTCGGCAATCAATTCCGAGCCCGCAGCCCGGAAAATATTCTAAAAGAAATGAAACTGCTGAAAGAAACGCGCGGGATAAAAGAACTTATTTTTTATGACGACAGTTTTACATTGGACAGAAAAAGAATTATAAAACTCTGCGAATTATTGCTCGCAAAAAATCTGGATATAAAATGGAAATGCGAAACCAGGGTGAATTTGGTTGACGAAGAACTCCTTTTAACGATGAAAAAGGCCGGCTGCTACAGGATTGGTTACGGGATTGAATCCGGAAATCAAAAAATTCTCAATATCTTAAAAAAAGGAATAACCATTGAAGAAATAAAAAAAGCCGTAAAAATGACTAAAAAGGCCGGCATTGAAATTTTAGGTTATTTTATGCTCGGCATCCCGGGCGAGACCGAAAAAGAAATAAAGGAAACCATTAACTTTGCCAAGGGATTGAACATTGACTTTGCCCAATTTTCCATTGCCACGGCCTATCCCGGCACCGAACTTTATCAAATCGCTCAGTCCCAAGAAAAAATCCCGAACAACTGGGAAACCGGCTCTTACGCCCTAACCGGCCAGAAAAACATTATCAGTTTATGCGAACTTGATTCAAGCGCTCTCCAAAAATATCTTAAAACCGCTTATCGGTCCTTTTATTTTCGGCCGGCATACATCCGGCAAAAAATAAAAAACATCAACTCTTTCAGCGATGTTTCTTATTATCTAAAGGGACTAAAATCTTTAATAAAAATCTAAAAAACACTTAAGTCCAACTAAAAATAGTTCTTATCTTTTGAATTAACGCCTTGAGAAAAACCTTGGGAACATCTTGAAGATAGGGATGCCGCCAAATGCTTTTTAGATTGCGGATTAAACGCTGACGTTGAAATTTTTGATAGAGACGCCAAATCTCTTCTCTGTCCAAAACCTCTGATAAAATAATCGCTTTCTTATAGTTATTTCTGTCAAAATTAATATTCAACCGACTCCAATCCATATCATCAAATACTAATTTACGTTCTTTGGCATAATCCCATGTTTGGGTTCCGGGGAAAGGAGTTAAAACATAAATATCTACCAAATCCAAAGGATTATTTTTAATAAATTTATATGTATCTAATATCTCCTCTTTTGTTTCGTCCGGCGAACCTATTATAAATGAAGCGTCGGCAGAAATGCCGTATTTTTTTAAAACCCTCACTGCCTCAATATTATCTTTGATGTTTATGTTTTGGCCCTTTAAGTACCTTAAAATCCTTTCGTTCCCGGACTCTAATCCCATTCCTACTGAAATTACGCCCATTTCTTTCAACAAACGGGCCATATCGTCATCTAAAAGATTTGCCCTGCACGAACATGTAAATCTCACTTTTTTATGGAATTTCTCCTTTTTCAATAATTCGGTTATTTTCTTAATCCGTTCCCTGTCAATAATAAACAAATCATCAAAAAAACTTATTAATCTCACATTATATCTCTCAACTAATTCTTTAATTTCTCTTACAACATATTCAGCTGAAAATAATCTCACGTTTTTCCAATATCTGGAAGAAGCGCAAAATACGCACCTGTAAGGACAGCCGCGGGAAGAAAAAAGATAAGAATGCTTTTCTATCTTTAATAAATCCCTGGCAGGGAAAGGAATACTGTCCAAATTATCTATCAATTCTCTCGGCTCTGTCAAAACAACTCTTTTATTTTTTTTATAACAAACGCCTTTAATTTTTTCTAATTTTTCTCTGGGAAATCCTTTATTTTCTAAAAAAAGTTCAAAAAGCTCAATTATTGTTTTTTCTCCTTCGCGAATACATCCCACGTCCATATCGTCAGACAAAGAATCGGGCAGCATTGAAATATGTATGCCTCCGATGATAACCGGAATGTTTTTTGTCTTGGCAAACTTCGCGCACTCCTTCGCCAGATTAAAATTCTGGCTCACAGAAGTAATGCATGCGATATCGGGATTAAATCTCAAGAGCTCATCTTTAATATTCTTATCAGCAACCCTAAAATCAAAAACATTTTCTCCAAAATGTTTTCTTAAAGAAGATATCAAATAACCAATGCCCAAATTTGGATACCTTTGTTCAACCTCAACAATCGGATTTATCGCGTTTATAAATAACACTTTCATGCTTTTATTCTTTAAAGGTAATTTCAGAAATTTTTAATTTATATTTTTTAAATAAATTATACATCTCTTTGTTGCTTATTTTCTTGTTCTTTTGAATTGCCCGCCTCTGCTTAAGAACAACAGGAAGTCTTTTAATCATGGAAAAATAGGATTTTATTACGATAAAAGGCAAATTGAATTTTGAGGATTGAAATCTTGCTCCCGGACCCCGGCGAGTTAAAATTCCATAAAACAAAAATAAATATCTATAAAAAGTAAAAAGGGGCAGACAAAAAACCAAAAATAATGGAAAATTTTTCAAAACCACCCAAAAATGATTGCGTTCAACTAAAAACGCTTTAAAGCTTGAATACTTTCCGCTGGTTCCGGAATAATAATGATAAACAACGGCAAAAGGAACCAAAACGGCTTTCCATCCCATAAGCCTTCCCCTTAATCCTAAATCAGTATCTTCGCAATAAGCGAAAAAATCTTTGTCAAATAATCCGATTTCATCAAGCATCTTTTTTCTATAAAGCGCGGCGCATCCGCTGGGTAAAAGTATCTCTTCTATTTTATTATATTGCCCCTTATCTGCTTCTCCCCTGGCCCTTCCCCTTGACATGCCGTCAGAATAGATATTTATGCCCGCTGAATCTATTAATTGGGGATTTTTAAGGGAGAGTATTTTTGGGCCGCACATCCCTATCTCTTTATCTTCTTCAATAACCCTAAGCAACTCCTGAAGACAATTTTTATCTACTTCTGTGTCATTATTAAGAATAAAAACATATTTCCCTTCAGCAACTTCCATTCCTTTGTTATTGCCCTGGGCAAACCCTAAATTTTCTTTATTCTCAATTATTTTTATTTTAGGAAAATTCTTTCTCGTAAATCTAACCGAATCGTCTTCAGAGCCGTTATCCACTAATATAATCTCAAAATCAGAAAAAACCTGGTTTTCCAAAGATAAAAAACAATCTTTCAGAAATCTCTTTCCGTTCCAATTAAGAACAATTACAGAAATAAGAGGATTCTTCGGCAACATATTGAGAAAATTACTTAACCTTTTTCAAAACAATCACTTTTTTATTGTGAGTAAAAAAATCGCCAATCATTTTGGGAAAAGGATAAAAATAATATTTTTGAAGGATAAAATTTTTTTTGGCAACGGCTAAAATTTCTTGAAGGGTTATAAAATGCTTATGGCCGACTCCTCTTTTCAAACCGGAATCATAGCCCTTTTGATTCGGTATTAAAATTAAAAAACAGCCATTGGGCTTCAAAATTCTCCAAACCTCCGGAAAAATCCGCTTAACGTCATCTAATATAAAATGTTCTAATACATCGTGGCAAACAACCCATTCAAAAGAATTATCTTCAAAAGGCAATTTTTTAGTTATATCTCCTTTAACAACATTATACCCTAAATTTTTTAAATGCCTTAAACAATCATCGTCTATATCTATCCCATAGGCCAAGGGATTCATTTTGAAATAAAAACCCCATCCGCAGCCCAAATCTAAAACCCTGCCGGCAGCGGATTTTGTTTGAAGAAGAGGACGGCTCAGGATGTATGTCCTTATAAATTCTCTTAATTTTGATGTTTTAAGATTTTTGTAATTTTTCATTATACAAAAAAGTGTCTGGTTTTTTAGGGTCGTAAATATTGTCCGCACCGCTTACTAAAAAAGCTGTTTTTTTGCCGGAATTTTTAACAGTGTGAACCACGTTCGGCGATATCACAATCATTCTTGGTTTTTTAGAAGAAAGTTTGAAAATCTTTTTCTTTTTTGTCTTCAAATCGTAAAGGAAAATATCCGCGTCTCCTTCAGCTATAAAAAACCACTCGGTCTTTTTAGAGTGATAATGATTTCCTCTTTCTTTTCCCGGCTTAATCGTCGCAACATAAACCTGCTTTATCGGTTTTTTAATCTTATCAACCCTTAAAACCTCCACCAGCCATCCTCTCTCATCAGAATGAACTTTTAACCTTCTTACTTTCATACTTACTTTCATAAATCAAGCCACTTTAAATTTTCTTTTTTTATCATCCAATTCACCATTTTATCAAAACTCTCGTTCAGACATAATTTCGGCTTCCAACCCATTTCTCTCAATTTTGTCCCGTCTAAAGCGTAACGCCGGTCATGGCCCGGCCTTGTTTTATGATAGTCAATGTATTTTATTTCTTTCTCGTCTAACTCTCTGCCTTTTATAATTTTGGAAATCCTATTGGCTAAATATAAAACATCTCTTTCTTCGCCGACAATATTGTAGGTCTCCCCTATTTTGCCTTGCTCTAATAAAAATAATAAAGCGTCGCAAACATTCCTGGCGTGAATCCAGCAGCGAGAACTTATTTGGCAGGGAAGTCCGTGAATAATTATTGGCTGTCCTCTTAAAATCTTTTTTACGGTCATTGGGATAAACTTTTCAGGATGCTGACGCTCGCCAAAAATGTTCATTGAATGCGTCTGAATAATAGGAAGTCTGAAAGAATGGGCAAACGCAAATTCCATTGCCCATTGTCCCGCCTTGGCCGCCGAATAAGGGTTGGAAGGATAAAATTTATCCGTCTCTTTATAAAATACTCCTTCGGGAGCGGGGCCAAACACTTCATCCGTGTTGAATCCAATGTATTTTTTTAAATTTGGCTGGCGGTTTTTAATATATTCAAGCAAATAAGTTGTTCCCACTACATTAGATTGCGCAAAAGGAACAGCGTCTTTTAGGCTGTTTCCGACATGGGATTCCGCGGCAAGGTGAAAAATATAATCTAAATCCTTGATTATCTTATGGCTGGTTTCTGAAATTGGCGAACGCAAATCGTCCCAGACAAACTTAACCCTGCGCTTTTCTTTCTCCCAAATAGAAATATCCGTAAATCTATTAAGATTGCCTGCATAGGTTAAGCAATCTAAAACAACAATATGCCAATCAGTATTTTTTAACACACCTTCTACTAAATGATGACCCACAAAGCCGGCGCCGCCGGTAATTAAAATTGTTTTCTTTTTTGTTTTTTCTTCAACCATAATTTTATCACACTTAATTATATGCAAAAATCAGGCCTTTTGTCCAGTTAGTCGCGCGCAAAAAGCGCTATATTTTAATATCCAAAAGTTTTCTTACAACCAATTTCAGATAAAATACGCTCAAAACAAAACTAATTGTCGTGGCAATCGCGGCGCCATATATCCCCCACCATTGAATAAAAACATAATTCAGCAAGATATTGCTCAGCGCCACAACCCCAATTAATATTGTCTGATAACCGGGATAACCTGACTGGACCGGCAATTCCCAAAAAACAGAATAGCCCGACCTAATTATTATGCCAATCATCAAAATGGCAAAAATAACCCATGCCTGAGAAAATTCCGGGCCGCTGGCAATTATTTTTACCAGTAAAGGAAAAACAAGTATCGCCAAAAAACCGATTATTAAAGCGAAAGGAATCCATTTCATCAAAAACCCTCTGATAAGCGAACGAATCTCTCCTAATCGCTTTTGGACAACAAACTTTGTAAGCAATGGATTGTAATTTACTCGGAATATACTTGGAATCTGGTCAAAACCCTCGGCAAGCATCGCGGCTAAACTATAAACACCAACTATTTTATCACTGCAGAAAATGCCAAGCATTAAAACATCAATCCGGGAATTCATTTCTGTAGCAGTTCCGCCCGGTAAAGATTTACTCCCGAATCGCAAATGAACCTTAAACCATTTTTTGCACCGGTTTATTGAAGCGATTGAAAAAAAACGAAAAGTAAAAACAAGCAAGGCAACTAAAAGGATAAGCTCGGTTATGCTAAAAATAACAGGCAAAATGTAGCCGGGCATTCTTAATAATATCAAAACCGCCAAAAACAACGGCATCATAACATAGCGGAAGACATTAAAAAGAGCAAAAGCTTTCATCAGCCGCTTGCCGTTCAGAAACGCAAGTAAAATCTTATTCAAGGAAAAACACCAAAGACCAACAAGAGCAAAAATTAATCCCTGGGCAACAGCCGGACTGTCTAATAATCTCCCCGCAAAAGGAGTTAAACCGTAATAAAGAAGACAAACAAAACTGGCGATACCAATGCCAATAAGCAAAGCGCTGGTAAGAATTTCGTCGCAAAAATCAGGGTTTTCAGAATGCTCTGAAATATGTTTCAAAACCGACGCGTAAAGGCCGAACACGGCCAGCTGGGAGACCAAGATATAGATAGCGTAAACCTGGTTGAAAGCGCCCAAAATTTCGGCCCCATATTTCATTACAATCAATATATTAAGAACTATCCCGCTGATTCCCATTACCGCAAAACTCAAAGCGTTCCAGGAAACATCGCGCGTAAATTTAGTTTTTGGAAAAAATGTAGTAAGATTCAGCATTATTTCCCTTGATATATTTTTAATTTCTTCTCTAACTCGTATATATCTATATCAACGTTTACCATTTTAAGATATTTTTTAATTTCCTCGTATCTTGGTTTATTCTCTTGCTCAACTCTTAACAAAGCGTCTTCCCTGCTAATCATTCCTTCTCTAACCATATTGCTCAATAATTCGTCATTTTCCGTAAAACCGGTCATAGAATAATAAAGAAAATTATACCAAGGGCTTGTGGCGTCATCGGTTCTCCATGTTTGGACAGTATCTGGAGGACTTTCCCAGTTCAGCTTTTCTTGGATTGTTTTTAAAATATCTGTTTCATTCCATTTTATATAATCATAATAATGAATAAAATTTTTATTATGGGTCTGAAAAGCGAAAAAATCAAACCAACCCGGAATTATATACGCTAATGAACCATTAATATAGCGTGGATTCTTAATATATTCCATGAAATAGGCCTTCAAGAGCTTAATGCTCTGCCATAATTTTATCTGATTCGGTTCTTCATAAATACCGGCGTATCCCGCCTTAAAAGAAGTATTCTCCACTCCTGTATTGCCGCCCATAACAAGCAATGGAATGCCATATTGTCTGCCGATTTTACTCAACTCAAAACCCATTGTCTTATCAGCCGCCATAAAAATCGGTATCATTAAAAGCGAGGGCTTTTTTAGCCATGCCTTTATGTTCTTGCCTACATGTTTTAAAATTTTTTTCTGATTTAAGATAAAAATCTCGTGATTTACGCCCAATATATTTTTCGCCCTTTCCATATTTTTGTATCCAAATTCAGTTATAAGCCCGCCATCCAAAGTAACGGCCAAAACCCTTAGTCCATGCTTTTTTACCAGTTGATATAATACATAACTGCTGTCTCGTCCTCCGCTGTAGCAAACCATACAGTCATATTTCCTGTTTTTGCCAATCTCGCGGTATTTTGACAAAATCTCTTTTAAAGCCGGCGCGCCCTTTACTTCTATTTTTTTATAATTTCTACAATAATTACAAACTCCATCAGCGTCAAAACTGATTCCTGGAAAAGTTTTTGGCAGTATGCATTTAGAACATCTTTTCATGATTTTTATCTCTTTTTTTAAATTAACGCTAATGGTATAATTAGTCAATGAAAAAAATCTTATTCTTAATATTTGCCATTGTTGCGGGCGCTGGACTGATTTATCTAAATTTCGGCTATATTCCGCCGGTGGATGGAGACACTATCGCTTATTATGACCCGGCAGCCAGAAATTTTTTAGAAGGCAAAGGATTAATTTGTGAAGATGGAAATCCTCTACCTTCTGTTACAGGGCCTGTGTACCCTCTTTTTCTGGCTCTTGTCTATGGTATATTCGGAGACAGCTTCCAAATAGTAAGGATAATACAAATATTGTTCTTGGCCGGCATTGGGGTTTTAATATACCTTATGGCCAGGAAACATCTTAATCTTTCCCCCATTTTTTCTTGCGCCGCTTCATTGGCCACTTGCTTCTGGCCGTATCTTTTTTTCTATACAACTTTAATCCTGACTGAGATAATTTTTATTTTTCTCTTTATGCTTTCTATTTATTTTCTTTTAGAATTTCAGCGAACTTCTTCCCTGAAGAACGCGATTTTATCCGGAACCGCTTTAGGCATGGCCGCTTTAACAAAATATATTGTTTTTCTTCTTCCTTTCTGGATTATTCTGCTCTGGCTTATCTTGCTAAAAATTCCTTTTTCTAAAAATACTTTAATCGCAATAATTGTATTCCTTATGATTGTTTCTCCCTGGTTAATTTATCACTGGACAACTAATCCGGATTTCTCATATACATTTGACATTTTAACAAAAACAAAACAAGACCTCAAACCTCACGGATTCTGGGAAGTGAACTGGTCATTATGGTGGACTTCGCCCGTGTCCAGAGCGGTTTTCTTCTGGAATCCCGGAGCCGAAGGAACAAGAGCGGAATCCTTAATACAACAATATTCCTGGGCAAAAAAAGCTTTTACAATTAACGCAATCCTTACCTATATGGTAATTCTGGGAGCCGCGCTTTCTCTCTATTTCCAAAGAAAAAAAACATTAATTCTCTGGGGAACAATCCTCTATTTCTGGATTTTCCATACCGTCTTTGTCTTTATGCCTAATCCCAGATATACCCTTCCCATTATACCCTTAGTTATTTTATTGGCTTTTTGCGCCCTTAATAGTTTAATTAATCTTCGCGGCCCAAAAACTCAAGAATCTTCTTAGCCCTCTTATCCCAAGTGTATTCCATAACATCCTCATACGCCCTGTCTGAAATTTTTTCAGCCAAGGTTTTACCTGCTAAAACCTTGATTATACCGCTTGCCAAACTTTCAGGGTCGTCTGGCTTTACCAAAACCGAATTTGACTCGTTGAGGATTTCTCTTATTGACGGCAAATTTGAAGCGACAATCGGCCTTTTTGAAACCATATATTCAAAGAGTTTCAGGGGACACGTCCAATATTTTGAAATATCTTCTTTAGCCGTATTTGGCAAAACCAAAACATCAGCTGTTTTCAACCAGTAAGGGATTTCTTTATGCGGTTTATGCCCGACTATATTTAGTTCGTAGTTTGCAGTTTGTAGTTTGTAGTTTTTAATATCTACTTTTGTACCGCCGACAAAATAAACTTTAACATCCTTCGGGAGGTATTGCGACGCTTCGGCTAAAACTTGCACGCCTTTCCAAAAATAAAGATGACCTGTATACAAAATAATCTTTTCTTTAAGGGACAACCCTAATTTTCTCCGACAGTCCGCTTTGGTTTGGCTAATATCAAATTCCTCAATGTCAACTCCATTGGGAGCTATTAGAATTTTTTTGCCAACAATTCCAAAAATATTCTCTAATTCTTTCTTTTTCCAAGAATTAGTAACGACAATTCCTTTTAATCTTTTAAAGAGAAGCTGATAATAAAATTTATGCAAAAAAGTTTTAAGACGTGGAAAATCGTGGATGTCATAAAACGTATTCTGAGAGAAAAACGAAAACAAAAATAAAGGAAAATGGTCGTGGGAGAAAAAAACAATATTTGACCTAAAAAACCCTCTCGTCAAGATATAACAAAAACTAATAAATGAAAATTCTAAAGAGCCAATCCAACTAGCCAAAGGGCCTAAAAACTTATCTAAAGGAATGAAATCAAGATGATGTAATTTTTTTATCCTAAAATTTCTTTTAACCCCATAATAATCAAAGGGGCCTTTTTTTATTTTGTTGAAACGCCAAGGATGAATTAATTCAACCTCTATCCCTTGTTTGGCAAAAGCCTCACAAAGCTTCATTCTTCCTACTCCATGCGCTTTTTCAGTTGGAAGGCGAATATTGGCAATATAAGTTAATTTCATAACTCTTTTATATTAAACTTTCTACACCATTCTAATAATACTTTTAAGGAAAATTTCTGATCTTCGTGTAAATTATCCACTATTATATCGTCTATTTTTAAAGGCAGAATGTCAAAAAAATTATCTGGCAATTTTCCAAGAGGAACATTAAACCCTTTTTTCCGTTTATAAACCTCTTCTGGAAAAAATCTTGCAGCCAACTTTTTTGGCGCTGATTTTTCAATAACTATCTTAGTCGGCGATTTCTTTTGAAATGCTAAACGATATCTTAATGGAATTCCAAGAAAAAATTCTACCACATCCACATCAAAAAACGGATTAGAAACTAAAATATTCTGGTGAATCAAGGGATCGGTAACTACCTCGCTGTCGCTCTGGCTGTGAACAATAAGTATTCCGGCTAATGACAACCTCTCTATATCTGAAAAATCTTTTTTAGGAAACCTTTTCTCAAATTCTTCATTCTTATTGATTAATCCTTTGCTGACAAAATTTAAATAATTTCTGAGACAATCCTTTTGCGATAAATATCTATGCAAAAATTTTCTGCAAGGATAGAAAATAAATTTTGAGAAATATGCTACATATTGGGACGAAACAGAACAATTCGCCGTATCGGAATTTTGAGCATAATAGACCTGTTTTTCATTTTCAATCGGGAAATCCTGATATAATTTTACTACCCCTAAACTAGTGTCGATGCCGTTGATGGTTTTGTAAAATGAAAATAAATTTTCAAAAGAAAATAAAAAATCTTCTTTTTCTAAATAACTAATAAAATGATTTTCGGGTTTTATAATTTTGCCATTAATCTTTGAAAATTTTATTTCCGAACTTGTCCTTCCGTGAGGAGCCGAGCTATAAGCATTAATCCTTATCCCCTGTTTCTTTAAATAATATCCGGTTAACCCGGAATCAATACCGCCGCTTAAAAGCAATCCGACTTCCTTGTTTTTTATTGTTCTTTGAATTGCCTCTGAAAATAACTCTTCAAATTTATCAACATGATCATTAAAACGTTTGAATTTATAATGTTTTGCCATGGGAAGATATTGGTACAACAATTTAACTTTTTTTGTCTTTTTATTTATTTTTATCACTGAACCAGAAGGAACAACCTTTATCTCGTCAAAAGGCGGAATAATCCTGGAAGTGCCAAAACTTAAAAAATGTTTTAATCCTTTAAAATTAACATGGCATTCAGAGTCTAAAAGGCTAATTAAAGATGTTGAAAATCTTATCTTTGCGTCAGCGCGATAATAAAGAGGAATCTGGCCAAAATGATCGCGAATAGCGTAGATATCGCCATCGTCTTCGTAAACAAAAGCAAAACAAGAATCTCGCCGCTTGAAATTAAATAAATCTTCAAATTTATCGGAAGAAAAATCTAAATCTGCCGGATTAAAATTATAATTTAACAAAATTTTAATATCGTTCATTGTTGAAATTTTTAATTATTTTACCCTGAATTACGAAATATGAACTTAAAAATATCTATGGAAAGATTCAATTTTGCCTTAAATTGAATAAAATCAACCGAATAATCAATAGAATTTCTTTTTAATCGCAATAAATTATCCTTAGGTCCGACCAATCCTTGATTAACGGTTGCCGCGCCCAAAAAACCATTCCGCTCCAAAATATCTTCTATTTCATGATTATGCTCTCCATAGGGATAAGCAAAAAAAGAACATTTCTTGTTTAGATTTTCTTCAATAGTTTTTCTTGAATCTAAAATTTCTCGCTCGGCTTCTCTTAAAGAAATTTTGCGCAGTTTTGGATGGCTGACGGTGTGGGGTTCAAAATCAATTAAGCCCGAACTATGCATTTCTTGCGCTTGCCGCCAGTTCAGTATTTGGGGGTAGATATTTCCGGATACCACTGAAACGTTTTTTCTGCCCATATTGCCGGTGATTAAAAAAAATGTTGCTGGAAAATTATATTTCTTTAAAATCGGAAAAACATTAAAATAATTGTCTTCATATCCGTCATCAAAGGTCAAAACAACGGTTTTCAAAGGAATATTTTTGCTTTTTATACATTCTATCAACCTTGCCAAAGAAATAACATTATATTTCTTTTCCTTTAAATAATCCATCTGTCTCTGAAAATTTTCCGGCTTCACGGTAAAAAATATCGGGTTGTAATCCACCGAGTGATACATTAAAATAGCGGCTTTTCTTGGAGGAAAATCCTCTGAAATCAAATTCAATCCCCAAAAAATAATTGTCTTGATTCTATTTTTTAAACTCATTAACTATTTTTTTTACTAAATTATCCAAATCATGGTTTTGAACAATCTGATTTCTTAAATAATTTCCGAGCTCAATCTTAATTTTATTATTGAGATTCTTCAGCCCTAAAATTTTTTGAGCCAGATTTTGCGAATTTTTTTCCTGAAAAAACAATATATCCTTATATTCCGCTAAATCCTTTTCAAAAGCTCTATTACAAAGTAAAACCGGCATTTTACAAGCCATTGCTTCCAGAACAACTTTGTCTATTCCTCCGGTTGGACACAAATTTATCAAAACATCATTATTCTGATAATACTGCGGCATTTCTTTATGAAAAATACTTCCTGAAAACTCTACATAATTTTCTAAATTTTTATCTTTTACCAAATTTTTTATTTTTTTATAATATTCCTTTTCATAATTCTCCAGGGGACTGCCAATGATTTTTAGTTCCAAATTTTTAATATCCTTTTGGTTGATTAAAATATCAACCGCCTCAATCAACGTTTCTTGGTCTTTAATCAACGATATCCTCCCAACGCAAAGTATTTTGTAGTTTGTAGTTTGTAGTTTGTAGTTTGTAGTTTGGAATTTATCTATGTCTATTCCATGCCCCACTATTTCAATCTTGTTCCTGTTTTTTAACCGGCAGCTTTCAGAAGAAGCAGTTAAGATTTTATCTGTTAATTTTCCGGCTAATTTCAATTTCCAATTTACTGATTTGTGAAGATACCATAAAAGCGTCTTTTTTCTGAACAACTTTGCCAAAGGAAAGCTAAGAATAGCGTAAATCGGGCACATATGAACAAAAACGCCATCCGCATCTCTTAAAATTTTGAAAAGAAATTTTTGTAATAGAAAAAACTGCCTCATTTTTGAATATCCTTTCTCTTTCCCTAAAGAATAAACCTGAACATTGTCAGGTAAATTATGTCTCCCCTCCCAAAGACAAATTACATAAAGTTTTTCCAATTTTTCTGAGAATTTCTCCAGCCAGCAATGGAAAAAACCCAAATTATCATCGTTAATATCAACTTTTTGAGTAACTATAAGCAATTTCATGAATTTATCATTTGTATGTAATTTTGGAGATATTTTTCATTAGAAAAATTTTCTTTAACAAACTCTCTGCCTTTTTGTCCCATTTCTTGAGCCATTTTTTTATCTCTTAATAAAACCCTTAATTTCTCGGCTAATTCCTGGGAATCACCAATCCGGAACAAAAATCCATTTTCATTGTCTTTTATAAGTTCAGGAATGCCGCCGACATTGCTGGCAATCAATGGCTTGCCCAAAGCCATTGCTTCCATAATAACCCTTGGCAAACCCTCTGACAAAGAAGGCAGAACTAAACAATAGCAATTTTTCATAATATCTTTGGTTTCTTCCAATGATAACTTTCCCTTAAACTCCACCTTATCTTGTAACTTATAACTTGCAACTTGCAACTCAAGATTTTTCCTCTCGCTTCCTTCTCCGATAATCAATAATTGAAAAGCAACCCTACGGGGAGTCCCCCGCTGCGAAGCGGGGTCCAGGGAAATTGAAAATTGAAAATTTAGCTTATGGAACGCTTCCATAAGCGTATTTGCTCCTTTTACTTTTTCTAAATGCCCTACGAATAAAATAAAATTATCAAACTTTGTTTCTTTTTCATATAAAAAAATACTTAAATCAGTAAAAGTGGGAAATATAAAATAGGGTTTTTTCGGAGCGATTTTTTTTGCTTTCTCTGCTAAACATCCTGCCACTGCCCTGATTTTATCCGCGTTTCTAAAACTTATTTTCGCTAAAATCGGAACTATCTTTCTTTCTAAAAAGGCGAGTTTTCTTTTTTTTGAAAGAAAAGGCCCTTCAATCCAGTCGCCGTGAATCTCCACAATCAATTCTTTCTTTAATAATTTTTTCAAAATTGAACCAGTAAAACCCTCAACTAACGGCGACTGGCACACTATCGCGTCTATTTTTTTTGTTAAACAAAGATAAAAAGCCAGAAAAAAGGCGCATGGCCAGAATAAAAAATTCGGAGGCAAAAGAAAAAAATCAGCTCCCCATTTTTCTTTATGAAGAGGCCTGCCCTTGGCCAGAACATAAGGTTTTATTCCCTTGCTTAATCCCTCAAATTTTTTCTTGAGACGCAAAGGGACATTACTCTTTAAATTCAAATTTGTAACAGAAATAAATAAAACTTTTTTCATTTCATTTAAATTTTATTTTTTCAACATAAGGCCTGTTGGCTACATTGCAATTTTGACAAACAGGCAAACTCTGCTTTATTATTTCTTTTCTAATCCGTGCGTATTTTTTGCTTCTCCAAATTTTTACAAAACTTTTATTTTTAAAAATATTCCCGACTATCACCTCGCCCTCTAAATCAGCGCAGCATATTCCAACATCGCCATTCCACAAAACAACGGTCCGCCAAATCCAATTACAAATTTTTGGCTTGTCAATGTTGATTAATTTATTTCCTTTTATAACATAGCGGGCGTACTTCTTATTTCTCGGCAAATACTCTTTTGCCGCTTGCAATACTTTTTTCTCCATCTCTTCGTCGGAAGCGATATTAAAAGAAGTAGTCTTCAGCCATAATTCGTCAACTCCTAAATTTTTACAAAGCTCCTTCATCTGAGGAATATATTTTTCGTTGTGCCGCATTACCAAATATTGAATAACAATTTTAGTCCTTTTGTTCGGAATACGAGATATCTTTTTAATTGTTTCCAAAATAGAATCAAAATTGCTTCCTATCCGATATTTCTCATGCATTATTTTGAAAGGACCATCAAGCGCAATCATCATTAAATCCAAACCGGCGTTAATTGCTTTTTCGTAATTCTTAAAAGGCAAAGTGCCATTGGTGCTTAATCTCACTTCTATCTTTTTATCTTTCAAAATTTTAATCATCTCCGAAAGATAGGGGTTAAGAAACGGTTCGCCGGCAAAATGCAAAGTAACTTTCTTGATTGTATTCGGCAAAAAAAATAATAAATATTTAAATCTGTCTAATTTCATTATCCCCTTATTCCTCTTGGAATGATAATTGACGCAAAAAGAACACCTCAAATTACAAAAATTTGTTGGCTCAATAATAATCTCTCTCAGTCTGCGCAACCTGATTATTTCATCCGGCAAAATTAAAAATATTGATCTTACTAAACTTAATTTGCTCAATTTGTCTTTTAGCCAATAGAACATAAATTTCTAAAGACGGCCAAATGTTCCGCAACAACACCTCGCCAATCCCGAGTAATATTTATTTTCTTTATTTTTCCGAGATAATTTTGATAATTTTCTGCGTCTAAAAGATAAAGTATTTTTTCTTCCATGTCTTTTTTATTTTGAGGATTAAGGAAAATCAAATTTTCTTTGAATCTTTCATAATAACCGGTTTCTTTGGTTAATAATATCGGCTTCCGCAGCGCCAAACACTCTAACGCGAAATTCGGCGAAATCTCGGTCAAAGAAGGCAAAACGCAAAGATAACTCTTTTGGATTTCGTTTAATAAATTCCTATGGGAAACCGGCTTTTCAATAATCACCTTATCTTGCAGTTTCAGATTTGCGAGCTGTAATCTTAAATTCTTTTCTTCAGGACCCTCGCCGATAATTTTTAAAGAAAGTTTTGAACCCTGTGTTTCTTGTTCAATATCTGCCACTGCTTTAATTAAACTATCTAAATTTTTAAGCTTCAGCAAGCGTCCGGCATAGAGTAATTGGTCGTCGGTTGTCGGTTGTCGGTTGTCGGTTGTTTTAATTTCAGGAAAAGGATTTGGAATAATAACAATTTTTTCCTCTTTGAGACCAAATTGTTTCTGATAAATGTTTTTTTGAAAATTGCCGGTAAAAATAATCTTGTCGGCTCTATTAAGAACAATTTTTATCAATTTTATCCAAAATTTCTCTTTTAAGCTCCTTGCTTCCTGATAATATTCTCTTAACGGCTTTTTGGTCCTTCCTTGCTCCACCGCCCTTTCCCAGAGAAAATCGCCGCCCAACCGCAATAAAAATTTTTTCCTTAAAATTTTAGCGGCTAAACAAGAGGGCAAGCCGCAGCTAATCAAATTAAAAGCGTAGACAATATCGCAATGTTTCGCTTTTTTAAAAACCCTCAATAGATAAATAAAAAATCTGAATGGCTGAGGAATATTTTTTAATTTTTGATAAGAAAGAATTTCTATTTCAAAATCTTTTTTGTTTAATCCTTCGGCTAAATTCTTAACATATTGGGCGGGACCGCCGATATCAGGCGGATAAATTGGAGTGGCTAATATAATTTTCATAAACTTTTTCTGCGATATTTTGCCAATTATATTTTTCTAAATTATTTCGCGCGTTTTTTGTTAAATTTTGTGTAAATTTTGGCTGGGGGTAAATTTTCATTATTGCTTCGGCAATCTCTTTGGGATTCTTTGGTTCAATTAAAATCCCTGTTTTCCCGTCTTCAACTAAATCAGGAATTCCCCCAACATTTGTCGCAATTACAGAAACACCCGCGGCCATTGCTTCCAAAAGAACAATGCCAAATCCTTCTTTGATAGAAGGCAGAACAAAACAATCCGCTGCCGTAAGATACTCTGGAATTTTTTCATTGGGAATTTCTCCCAAAAATTTTACCCTGTTAAACAATTCCGCTTTTGGCGGAATTCCTCCGCTTTTAGCGGAGGGTTTAACGGGGTGAACCTTTTTCTCTAAATTCAATTCTTTAACCAAATTTTCCAAATTTTTTCTCTCGCTCCCCTCCCCAATGATTATGTATCTTATATTCCCGAAGCCAGCAGTGAGGCCCGTCCTCGCTGCTGTATTTAGAATATGGATTGCTTTTATGAGATATTTTATTCCTTTTACTTTTTCCAACCGGGCCACGGTCATTATCAAAAATTCGTCTTTTACGCCTAATTTTTCTCTCATCTTAAACCTGGAACCTGAAACCTGAAACCTATCTATATCAATTCCGTTGGGAATTATTTCTATATTTTTAACTCCAATTTCTTCAAAATATCTTTTAATGTATGAACTTGCGGCAATACAACAAACCGCGTTTTTATAAACCAACTTTCTCAAAAAACTCTTTTTTTCCTGACGCTGAACCGTAACAACATAAGAAACTTTACAAAGCTTAAACAGCAAATACCCCAGAAACGAACTCAAAAAACCCTGGCAATGGCATAGGTTGAACCTATATTTTTTAATCAATAATAGGGATTGAAAAAATATAAAAGGCAGAGTAGTCAGAATATAAATTGGCGAGGAATAAGAAAGATTTTTTAAGGAAAATAAAGATGTCCGAAAGATGTAAACCCGACTTTTAATTTCTTGTCTTGGCTGATTGCGTACTCTGCCCGTAATAACAAAAATTTCCGCTTTTTCAGAAAGCCGCTCAGCGATATTTTTGGTCCAAATTTCCAAACCGCCAATCACCGGGTCGTAATGCAGAACCGGCATTAAAATCCTCACCCCTACACCATAACAACCACTATCGCCCTTGGCGTCAAAAAACGAAGTATGTGGTTGTTTGGTGTGGGGGCTCATATAACTTTTTTTATCGCTTTAATAATTTTTTCAATATCTTTTTTTGCGTAGTAATTTTGCAAAGGAAAATTGATAATTCTTTTAGCCGCTTCCACGGCATTGGGAAACTCATCTAAATTAATCTCATATTCTTTTCGGGCTTGTTTATTTAAAATAATAGGGGTATGCCACATTCGGGTGCAAAAAACACGGTATTTTCTCAATTTCTGGATAATTTCATCTCTTTTCCCATCTAAATTTTTATGAACTAAAACCGAGAGATAACAAAATATATTATCTTCATGGCTTTGAACCTCAAATCCTAATTTTTTAAGTTCTTCCTGAAAAAATAGGGCTAATTCTTTTCTCCTTTTCAATGATTTCTCAAAATCATTCAGAAAATCAGAAAAAAGATTTAAAGAAACTCTGTTAATCCTCGTGGGCCTCAATGATTTTTCTTTTCTAATCATTTTAGGCGCCACTTTCCCGCCGAATTTTTTAAAAAACCAGGCAAAAGGCGAGAAGCAATTTAGAAAAGAAATAAAATCCCGAAAATTAAAACAGGTTTTTGGCAGAGAAATTCGCCAATCCTGGGGACAAACCAGCAACCCGCCCCTTAAACAGGGAAATTGCTTGTATAAACTTACAAAAGAAACATCCCCTAAATTTCCGACAAAACTATCATCACATTCAGCGCCAAAAGAATGGGCGCAATCTTCAATAATGGAAATATCCTGACCGACAATTTTTCTAATTTCCTGGATATCCGCGGGCAAACCATAAGTATGGCAAACTAAAATTGCTCTGGTTTTGGCAGTGATTTTTTTCTTAATCTCATCAATTCTGATATGAAAGGTCTCTAAATCAATATCCAAAAAAATTGGCTTAATGTTATATTGCTTCAAAATTGGGTAAAAAATATCGCAGATATAAGCCGGAAAAAGAATTTCAGAATTTTGCAGATTGAATTTTTCAATTATAACCTTAAAAGCCGACCTACCCATATCAGTAAAAATGAACTGCTTTTTTGGAAAGTATTCAGAAAGATTCTGATTAAGGCGCTCTAAATCAGACCTCTTAAATAAAGAGAAAACCGCTCTCCATAAATTATTAAACCTAATTTGCGGGTGGACAAAAAACATCTTTAGAGTTTGTATTTAAGTAAATAAGGGCTGATTCTTTCTATTAAAAAATCGGGCAAGAGCCCAAAAATCTCCCTTAATTTTGAATCTTTAAAACTATTTCCCGGGGCTTGGCTGCTCAATTCAAAAATAGGGCGTTCCTGACTTCCCCATCCTCTTTTAAAAACTTCCAAACTTGAATCCCTGCCAGTCCCTCCAAGATCAAAAATTTCGTAATCTTTGCGCGCGCACTTTTTAATCTCGTTCCATAGAATCAAATAATTGGCGCCTAAATTTTTATATTTTTCATCGGAAGCATTCTTGGAATAATGAATAAATTTATCATAAAAAAGAAACACGCTTCCGGCAATTACTTTATCTTTGAATTTAGCCAATATTATTTCTGAATTTTGCGAATTGAAAAAAAAATTAAAAAAAGAAAATGGATAAGGAATGGATTTATGTCTTTTTTCGGTTTTAAGATAGATTCTGTAAAAATCTTTCATCTCCTTTTTATTCTCGCATCTTTTAATTTCAAAATTTTCTCTTTCGGCTTTTTTTATTGAATGCCTAAGCGTCTTTCTGAAACAAGAAAAAATTTGTTCAGGGCTCTTTTGACGAAAATTTTCTATAAAATAAGCGCTGTTCAATGCGTCAGATTTGTCAAAGGAAATTCCCTGAAAATATCTTAAAACTTGCGGATGAAAACTGATTTGAACGGGAATTTTGAAAATAGAAAAAATATCATCGCGAAATTCCTGCCAAACAATTCCGTGTTTAAGGGGCAAAGGTCCGCCGTACTCGCAGAAGGGATGAGAAACCAATTTTTCCTTGCCCATAATTTTAACTCGCGCCAAGCTCAAAAGCGCCTGATTGCGCCAAACATATCTTTCAAATTTCAACCACTTAAATTGCTTCTCTAAAAAACTTTCCCATTCCAAATTATGAAAAAATGTCTTAAATAAAACTTTGTCCAATAAATCCAGCCATTCTTTTCTATCTTTAATCCTTTGAAAATTTTTCACAAATTTGCCGTCCTGTTTTAAATTGATAATCTTTGTTTTTCAAAATTGTTAAAATCTTTTCAATTTTTCTTAAACGCTTATGGCTTAAACTATCCCAGGAATGTAAATTCAAAGTTAAAAAATCGGGTTTTCTAATTAAAAATAATAACTGGTAACTCATTATGGGCAGTTTTGAAATCCAGGTTCCAACCAAAGGAATTCCCAAAAATTGGCCTGGAACCGGTATTTCCAGAATTTCCATTTCTCCTCTCTCTCTGATATTTTTAACATTCGGATGATAAGGAACCAAGGGGGCCCTTCCTTTATATCCGCGATATTTTTTGAAAAAAGGGTAATGAGGGATAATACTGCTGTCGTAAAGAAAACCTTTTTCCTCCAAGAGTTTCATTCCCTGTTCATCAATAAGATGGGAAGGAGCTCTGAATCCCTTCGGCGGCTGATTGAAAATTTCCTGATAAAGCTCAATAAATTTATCCACTTCTTGTTTTCTTTCCTGCCCCTTAATCTTATTCCAAAAATAATGGGACCAGGTATGGCAGGCGATTTCATAATCCTTTGCCCATTTTTTTACCTTGTCTTTATATTTTTCTAAAACCTGTCCTGTAATAAAAAGAGTAGCCGAAATACCCTGATTTTTGAAAATGTTTAAAATTTTATCCAGATTTTCTACGCCTTGGAATTTTCTCAATTGTTTCTCTTGAGAAGGCGAGCCAAAATCATGCTCTACGTCAATAGAAATAAAACAGATTTTCATAATTTAATGTTTAACCCTTATTTATAATCTTTTTAAGGCTTTCTTTCAGAGTTATTTTCGGTTGATACCCAATCAAGTTCTTTATTTTGGAAAGATCCGGCCTTCTATGAGCCATATCCTCAAAATTAGGCCCATAGACCTTAGTATAGGGGACAAAAACAATTTTTGATTTGCTGTTGGCTAATAATTTAATTTCCTGAGCCAGCGCCTTAATGGTAATCTCTTTACTTGAACCTAAATTAAAAATCTCGCCCCTTGCTCTCGGCTCATTAATTAATTTAATCAGCGCGTCGGTTATGTCTTCAACATCGGCAAAACACCGCGTTTGTTCACCATTTCCATAAACCATAATGGGCTTGCCTGATAACGCTTGTTTAATAAATCTGGGCGCTACCATTCCATAAGCCCCTGATTGTCTCGGGCCTATCACGTTAAAAAGCCGAACAATAACTATTGGAAGATTCTTTTCTTGAAAATAAGCCAGAGCTAAAAATTCGTCGCTTCCCTTGGATAGGCCATAACCCCAGCGATTATGATAAATAGAGCCGTAGACCCGGTCGTCTTCTTCCTTGAAAGGAAGGTTATTATTTTTCCCATAGACCTCGGACGAAGAAGTAATAAGAACGGGAACTTTATATTTTGCGGCTATTTCTAAAACAATTTCTGTGCCGTTAATATTAATAAGAAAGGACTCAAGGGGCTTATCTATTATTGTCTTTACTCCTACCGCGGCCGCTAAATGAAAAATCTTGCGGCATTTTTTAATCAATATCTCCATTTTCTTGCGGTTTAGAATTGTCTCTTTGATGAAATGAAATTTTTTATTTTTTTTCAAATGGGCAATATTTTCCATCCTGCCAGTGGATAAATCATCAATAACAAAAACTTCTTCTCCTTTTTGGAGAAGCTTTTCGCATAAATGACTGCCAATAAACCCGGCCCCGCCGGTAATGAGAATTTTAGCCATAATATTTCAAAAGTTGGGCTATTCCTTGTTCCAGCCCCACCTTCGGTTCCCATCCCAGCAATTCTTTAGCCAAACCTATATCTGCCAAAGTGTCCTTCATCTCGCCTTTTGGCAAAGAAATATACGTGGTTTCTTCCCCAAGCATCTTCGCTAATTCATTCACGCTGTGATTTTTGCCGGCTCCGATATTTATCACTTCTCCTTTGCCGGTTTTCTCTGATTCCAGCGCCAAAATATTAGCTCTCACCACATCAGAAACATAAGTCCAATCTCGGGTTTGCTTGCCGTCTCCCGTGATAGTCAAGGGCTTACGCGCAGATTTCTGCCTCAAAAAAATGCCGATGACCGGCGCGTAAGCGCCCTCTCTGGGTTGTCTTGGTCCATAGACATTAAAATATCTCAAAGAAACCGTTGCTAAACCATAAATCTCAAAAAAAATTCTACAATAAAGCTCTCCCACGTATTTTTGAAGTCCGTAAGGGTTTAAGGGCAGACAGGACATTATTTCTTTCATCGGAATTTCTGCTTTGCTGCCGTAAGCGGAAGAAGACGCCGCGTAAATAACTTTCTTCACTCTGGAATTTTTTGAAGCGAATAAAACATTCAAAGTCCCGTTCAGATTAACGTCATTGGTTTCGATAGGTTTCTCAATTGACAAAGGAATTCTCGGCAAAGCGGCCTCGTGAAAAACAAAATCAACACCTTTAAATAAGGGTTGAATTTTGTCTAAATTTCTGATGTCCATTTCAAAAAATTTCGCCTTAGGATTGAGATTTTCTTTATTGCCGGTGCTGAGATTGTCAATCACCAAAACCTCATCTCCCTTTTCAATTAAAGCGTCAACCAGATGAGAACCGATAAATCCCGCGCCGCCGGTAACTAAAATTTTAGCCATATTTTTATTCTCGGTTGCTGAACTTTTCCGGGTCAACAATGTTCTGCTTCTTCATTAGTTCATTATTGATTTCCTCTACTATCTTATGAAGTTTAAGATTCACTCCTTTTGTATCTGCCAGCTGAATTATAGCCCGGTTGTCTTTTACAAGGCATTTCCCGCCAAAGCCGCGATAACCTTTATGTAAAATTTCAAGGTGAGTTCTGCCTATTCTTTTGTCAGCCGCTGCCGCTTCTTTTATTCTGTTATAATCAATCCCTAATTTCTCGCATAAATCATATATCTGGTTGGCAAAAATCACTTTAGTGGAAAACCATGTATTGCCGTAATATTTCACCATTTCAGCTTCTGTAGCCGGAAGAATTCTCTCAAAAGGAGCTAAAGGCAAGAGCGCCATTACGTCTCCGGCAACATTATAACTTTGCTTGGTATATCCGATAATCTGCCTGTCCGGATAATTCATATCCTGGTCAGCAGTAACTTCGGTTAAAAACTCGGGATTCATTAAAATTTTGTGCTGAGGATATTTTTTCTGCAGCGACTCTGTGGTGCCCGGCAAAACCGTTGATTTTATTACTACAATTTTATTATCATCAATTTTAGTAAAAGCGTCTTTAATGAAAGACAAATCAAATCCTTTTTCTTTTTTAAGATAAGGAGTAGGCACGCAAAGGAAAATAACGTCTGCTTGGTTTATCTCCTTGATAGAGCCAAGATTTTTACCAGGGTCGTATAAAAAAGGTTTTATTTCCCTTTTTTCCTCAAAATAGCGGCGCATCGCCCCCCCTACCATGCCAACGCCCATAATGCCGGGTTTGTATTTTTCTTCTGCCATATTTTATTAAATTAAACATTTATTGCTTATTTGACCTTTCTGTTTTATTATACAAACAATCAGGATTAAAAGTCAAATTTTTTATGCTTTGGTTATCATTAGGAATTTTAAGCGGATTTTTTCATTCCCTGATGGGCGCGGCTAGCAAGAAATCTGTCAATAAAACTGATGAATACATCAGCGGTTTTGCTTATTCGTTCTTTGCCCTGCCCTTTTTCCTATTGGCTTTGTTTTGGTCGGAATGGGCCGCTCTCAATTTTACATTCTGGTGGACTATGTCAGTTACAGTTGTCTTAAGCGTAACTGCTATTTATCTTTTTATGAAAGCGCTAAATCTCTCTGAACTCTCTCTGGTCGCCCCCTTGCTTGCGCTTACTCCTTTATTTCTAATTTTTACTTCTGATTTAATTTTAGGCGAATTCCCTTCTTTTTTGGGAATTTCAGGGATAATTTCCATTGTTTTAGGAGTATATATCCTGAATATAAAAGAAAAAAATAAAATATTGGAGCCATTAAAATCGCTGTTAAAAAACAAAGGCGCTCAGGCAATGCTTATGGTGGCTTTTATTTATTCAATCGCTTGTAATGTTGACAAAATAGCTATCCAGAACTCAAATCCAGTTACTTTTTTAATAATTTCCAAGAGTCTAACCGCGCTTATATTCTTGTCTTTGGTTTGCTTCAAATCAAAAATTGGATTTCAAGGAATAAAATCCAATTTCAAATGGCTTATTCCAATTGGAATTTTCTCAGCCGGAACCCTGCTTTCTCAAATGATTGCCATAAATATAGCTTTGGTGCCCTATATTATTTCTCTCAAACGAAGCTCCGCTCTTTTCAGCGTTGTCTTGGGATTTCTGATTTTTAAAGAAAAAAACACCAAGCCAAAACTTTTGGGAGCGGCAATAATGGTCGTCGGCGTATTTTTAATTTCAATCTCTTAGGGCTTGTGCTTAACTCGGTTAAGCACAGCCCAAAATGTATGGCTAAAAAAATATTATTCATTATTACTCAATCGGAATTTGGCGGAGCGCAAAGGTATGTCTATGAGGTCGCAAAATATCTTACTGCGCAAAAGTATGAAATTTTGGTTGCAACGGGAGGCGCAAATGGAGAACTATTTGAAAAACTTAAAAATACACGCGTAACACCCGTGTATCTGAAGCATATGAGGAGAACGCCTTTGCCCTGGCAGACAATTTTGGCAATCAAAGAAATTTATAATTTGCTGAAAAAAGAAAAGCCGGATATTCTATTCTTGTGCTCCACCACCGCCGGCTTATTAGGCAGTATCGCCTCTTTTTTCTACAAACTACAAACTACAAACTACCCCGCAAAATTCGCTAACGCTCATCGCGGGGCGGGCAAACTACAAACTACAAATCACAAACTACAAACTATCTACAGGATTGGCGGCTGGGCGTTTAACGACCCCCGACCTTGGTGGCAAAATAAAATTATTTTTTCAATGGAAAAATTTTTCGCGCGCTTTAAGGATAAAATTATTGTTAATTCGGAATTTGATTTTCAAACAGCAATAAAGCGGAAAATCGCTTTGCCAAAAAAATTAGTAAAAATCTACAATGGAATTGACATACAGCAATTGGAATTTATTCCAAAAGAAGAAGCACGAACGTACCTATCGCGCGTAACTTTCGGAAGCGCGACTTTTGAAATTGTTGAAAACTTTAAAATCATAGGCTGCGTTGCCAATTTTTACAAAACAAAAGGGCTTCCCTATTTCATAGAAACCGCCCATATCTTAAATACAAAATACAAAATTCATTTAAAATTCATCATTATCGGCGAGGGTCGTCAGCGGCCTCAATTGGAATCTTTAATTAAAAAATATCACCTTCAAAATACGGTCTTCTTGACTGGCCAAATTCCTGACGCCTTTCGCTATCTCAAGGCGTTTGATATTTTTGTTTTACCTTCTCTAAAAGAGGGATTCCCCTGGATAATTCTTGAGGCAATGGCAGCTGAACTGCCAATTATAGCCGCAAAAGCAGGAGCGCTTCCCGAAATTATAGAGGATAAAAAAAACGGACTTTTGATAGAATCCAAAAATCCGCAGATGATCGCTGAAAAAATTATTTGGCTGCTGAAAAATTCCGGGTCGGCCAAAAATATGGGTATCCAAGCCAGAGAGAAAATAAAAAAAGAATTTACTCTGGAAAAAATGCTCCAGCAAACCGAGCAATTACTATAATTGATTTAATTTGGCGCGGGTGGAGGGGCCGACATAGCCAGTCGGCTTTTTTAATCCCAACGGCTCTAAAATTTCCGCGGAATATCTCTCCTGAAATCTAATAACCGCGGCCCGGGTCAAAGGCCCGAAATAGCCGGTTACCAGGGCCTCGGGATAAATGTCTTTCCCCTGTTCCTTTAGCAACTGCTGTAATAGGCAAACTTCCGGATTATTTCCCATTCCATAATAAAGATTATTTTCTATTTTTGTCGGAAGAAACGCGCAAGCGTCTATTTTTTTTGTTTGTTTTTGAGCTAAAAGAATATTGATTTTTGCCTGGATATTGGCAATCTGGAGTTTAAGATTCTCAATCTGAACAAGGAATTCCTGAATTAATTCTTGTTCCTGGCCAGGAGTCCTTTCCACGGTGGAAGCAAACCAGGAAAAAGAATAAGACATATCGTCTTCAATGGATATTTCTCTCTGGATAGAAGGAATAATAGTAAGAGAGATATTTTTTTTATTGAAATCCGGAACATAAATTACTCCTTTCCCGTCAACATCAAGTTCTAAAAAATTTAGGGCGACATCCTGAGCAGTATCCTGAATAATATAGGGAATCTTAAATTCTGTTTCTGAAATGCCGATAAATTCAACTTTCAAGGCCTTGTTGCCGCCAATAAATTTATACCAATTCCCGGACCAATTTTTCACGGTTTGGCTCACTGCCAAAGAACTCTCGCCAATTATTGGAAGAAAATTAATTTGAGGAGTAATATGAAAAGCGCTTAAATCGGGATGAAGATAGCAATATTTCTCGGAAAGCGAACAGTCATTAAGATAAACCGCGATGGTCCAATCAGTAAAAATTTGGGAAAAATCCTGCTCAAAGCCGTTTTTAGTTAAAGCAAAATTTAAAGAATCCAACCCGGTCTTGGCAGAATGTAAAGAGTCAATTAAAATCTCTGTTCCATAATGCTCCGCCAAATAGCGAATGAATAAATTAATCACTCCATAATCCGCTTTTTGATTTTTCCATTCAACTAAGGAATCATTGGGCTCTTCCCGGAAATCCCTGACCCTGAGACGGAGATTGCTGTTTTCGTAATCTTCGTCATAGCCGCACAAGAAAGGAGCGTATTCTGCCCGGGCTTCGTTCAGCCAAATTTCCTCGCTGAGCCCGAATTTCCTGTCTTTCTGGTTGAAAGTGATCAAATGAACCAGTTCGTGGGCTAAAAAACTTTTTATTAAAAAAGTATTAAGATAATGAGAATTCAAATAAACCATCTCCCGCTCATTGGAATTGGGAACTTGCAACAGCGGATATTCGTCAGAGGTGGTAAAATAACCGCCAACGCTTTTCAACATCGGATGGATTAAAACCGTAACCCGGGTATCTTTGTCAATCCCGGGTTTGTATTCAAAACCGAAAGTCCTTGTCAATGTTGGATAAATTACGGTATCAAATTCCGCGCCTAAATTTTGCAAGGCATAACTCATCACTTCTCGTTCCGGCTCGGTTAATTCAGACCAGTAATTATTATCAATATAAAAATAAGCCGAGGAAGACATTGCGCGCAAAGTGGAAAACACCTGTTCCCTTGTTAAAGCGTCAAAATCAGAATCAACAAAAAAAGTTGTTTTCTGACCGAATTCATCGGCAAAAACAAAAACCGGCAAAATTAAAAATATAAATCCTATTAAAATTATTTTCAAATTTTTAGCCATTGAATAATCTTAATATAAAAATTAAAAACAGCGGCGATTTGCAGTTGAATCAACTCTATCAGTTGCTCAAGAAAATTAATAATCTTCTGCTGAATCTCGGTAATTTTGGTTTTTAATTCCTCTACTGTCATCTCTGAAATTGTTTTTTCAACTTCTTCTTCCGCTGCCGGCTCTTCCGCTGCCGGCTCTTCTATCGGGGCTGGCTCCTCAACCGGCTCTTCTGCTGCTGGTTCTTCCCCGCTTTCAGCGGGACTTAATGTATAAGTTGAAGGAAAAATAGCACTGAAACTGCTTTCCCCTCTGTCGTTAAAAGCAATAACCCTACGTCCGGAATACTCTGTATCCGGCTGTAAACCGGTCTCATTAAGACAAGAAAGATCGGCTGTTTCACTCCTTGCCACCACTTTCAAATTAGAATCTAAAATCTTAAACCCGAATTCGTTATTGGATAAATCAAGAAAGCGCCAACGAATAGTGGATGTAGAAATTGCTTCCGGCGCCCGCGCCAAAGGACTCACCGGCGTTGTCGGATGAGAAGCGCCGGCTAAAATAATTCTTTCAAAACCAATGACATCAGCGTCAACAGGCCCGTTTGCCGTAGAAGTAGTAAATTGAATTGCGGCGCTGTCCACGACGTTGGCAACAAGTTGAGGTTTAATCGTCCGTTCCGAGCCAGCAGTAGACGAGATATCCACCGTAACAAAAATCCGTTGAGCAGAACCCGCGCATAAAATTTCTGTGTCCCAGAACGGCGATGATGAAACCCTCACAACTTCGGTTTCATCATTATCCCAGCCCGGAGAAGAACCGTCTTCCCAAAAAACCATTTTAGAAATATCTGTCTGGCGCGCGGTACCGGCGTTATGGAGCTTAATTGATTTTAATTGCAGAGAATCGTTCTCTGTTGGCTTTGGCAGGGTTAAATCCAAAATCAAAACCTGAGTTGTCCCAGGCGGAATCGCGTAACTTGGCTGATTATTGACAATAAAATCTTCGGCAACAGAAGCGCAAACTACATTAGGTATTAAAAATATTAAACTAATTAAAAAGATAATTAAATTTTTCATTTATTTATTTTACCACATCCAAAAAATAAAACAAAACCCCCTCCTTTTGCGCAAGTGCGAAAAGGAGGGGGTTATCCCGCTCAACCTTACACAAGGAGAAAGGCGCGGGTCATAAAGCAATAATCTATCTTTACTTAGTCATGCTAAGAACGCTTGCTGGCAAACCACTAACTTTCAAATCATTAGTCCAGTCGCTGGTGTTGCGGGTGTGATTAATCACGCCATTGGTATCAGTGGACGACCTGTCAGTCCAGATAAAGGAAATACTGCTTGTAGCGTAATTGTCCATCCATATCTCATATTCTGAAACAAAGCTAACCGGATTTCTGGAAACACTGAGATAATCGCTTGTTGTGGCGTAAGCAGTAGCAGTAGTCAGGTTGTCAATCTTAGTAGAGATAGTATCGCCTACCGCTAATGCTTTGTTAGTCAAAATATCAGCTCTCAATTCATAGCTTCGGGTAGCCCCGGAGGCAATAACTTGCTCGGTACCAGCAACAAAGATGATATTGTAGCCAGTGCCAGCGTCAGCGTCGGCTCTAAGAATAGCGCCGCAGGTGCTGGAAACGCTGGTGCCGTCATAATCAGTTGCGGTAGCGGTTACATGCACATTGTCAGTCAAATTCCAAACCTTAAAGTTGTTAATCATCTTGGTCATCGCGCTTGTCTCGTCAATGTAGACGCCGTCAGTAGTTCCATTAGTGTATGGAGCCGTGGTTGATGCCTTGATTGACTTGCTTCCCAGCATACCAGTAATGTTGAAACCAACCATTTTCCAGCCAATATCGCCTTTTGAATCAGCAGTTACAGTCCATCTGTAAAGGACTTTGCCGCCGCCTGCTGTTAAAACAGTGCTTGGCAAACTTGCCGCTGCCAATGTTGGTTTGGACTGCCTGAGATACTGGACATTACCTTCCAAATCATAGGTGTCATAGCCATTGGGAGTAACGCTGCCTGAACTTACTCCTTGAACAGTCACTCTGTCCAAGCGAATCAAAGGAGCGTCTCCTGAATCTGAACCATAACCAATGCTGGTCTTCACGCCCTTAAGGTCTGCTTTAATAGTTAAGGTCTTTTTCACGCCCTTAGACAGGGTCCAGTAAGAACTTTCAGGGAAACTAAAGGTCGTGGTAGCGCCAACAAAGGTCTGGTCTGAACCCAACTGGGTGGAACCGTCCCAAATAGAAATCGCTCCAAAGTCAGCGTCTGACCCGCCGCTTCTCTCCACGCTAATACTCTTAACATAGATGTCTTCCATGGCCGCGGTAAAGTCAACCTTGTGGAAAGCAATATCCGCCAGGGTGCTTCCTTCGCTGCCAACAGCGTGAATAGCGGTAACCGGCTTGTTGGGATTATTTACCATGCTCAAACTCCCTGCCGCTTTGATTGTAACTGCATGAACATAAGCGTCAGTAGGCACGGTATCGCTGTCAATGTTAACGCCTGTGCTATGAGTGCTATCCGGACTCTTTGTTAAGGTCTCGGAAATCTCTGTGTTGGAAGAAAGCCCGCTGCATACAAAGTGATCAGTGGAACTAACGCCTAACACAACTATGTGGTCGGTTCCGGCAGTGCTCGGCAGGTCAGCTTTTACCGTAATGGTTTTTTGCTGGCCCTTGGTAACGGTAATACCCTGAGAATTCAGGAAATCAGAAGCAGTATAAGCAACAGTGTGATGGACTGACCCTGGATAGGTTGTTTCGGCAGAAACAGTTAAATTCTTTTTAACAGTCAAGCGAGTGTCGCCGTCGTAAAGTCCGATATTGGAAATATCAGTGGTAGAAGCCAATCCAGCAGCGCCCTCGGTGTTAACAGTCAACTTAATATAAGTAACTCTCACATCTTCCGCAGTGTCAGCGGTCATTACCAACCCGACAAAAGGAACCTCGCTGGCTCCCTTAATCAGGGTCTGGTCAGCCGGACTTGCCGCAGCCGCGACAGTCAAACCACCAGCGCTAATAGTAATATTCTTGCCGTCTGCAGAACCGGTCTCGGTAATAGTTGCCGAAGAATAAACGCCTGTTGACTCTATGGCGTCGGCTATCACTGTGCCGCCGGTAGCTCCAGACGCTATCTCAATTGAAGAATTAGGAACAGGATAATTTGTTGTCGGAACATTCGCAATGGCTTTTAAGCTTACTGTGCCTGAAGCCGGAACAGTGATATTGCCGGTAAAGTCGGCGGTAGCGCTTGGATTGGGCACAGTAGAACCAAATTGAACTCCATCAGCCGCGTTCACCAATTTTACGTTAATAAGATGAGCGCCTGTACTGGCAATATTAGTATTTGACAAAATATCCAAGGTGATTGCGGTAACCAGAATGTCTTCGCCAGAACCGGCGGTAAGATTAATCCTGGTAAATTCTTTCTCGGTAGAACCAATCACATATGTCTGAGCAGGAGGCGTGTTGGCCGATAAAGAAACCGCTAAACTGCCGCTGCCGGAAACAGTATGTCTCTTGCCAGTGCCTGTAAGAACGATGTTAGTGGCAGTTTGGTCAATATCGTATTCCGAGGATAAACCGTCAATCCAAATATCAGTATATGTGTCAAGTTCCAAAGCCAATGTATGGTCCGAAGTGGCTCCTGAAGGAATATCCGCTTTTAACACAATGGTCTTGTTCGTGGATTTCTCTACATCAAATAAGCCGGAAACGTCATAGCCAACTGTGTTGGCTCCAAAAGTAACGTAAGAACCAATTACGCTGGCAGTGCCGCCAACCTGAGTAGTGCCGTCCCAAAGAGTGATATTGGAAATATCAGTCGCAGAACCGGTAATGGCTCCGTCAGCAGACTCTAATTTGAACCGCAGTTTAGTCACTCTCACTCCTTCTCTTGAGCCGGTAGTGAACTTGTAAGCTACAAAATCCCTTTCAGTGGTTCCTTTCACATATGTCTGCGCCGCTGGATTCAGAGCCGCGTCAACCGCCACAGTCAAACTGCCCTGTCCAATAGTCATCAGATTACCTGTCTGTTTGGTGTAAGTAGCAAATGGGTCGGTGGTAATAACAGTCGCGCCGCCGGAATTGGCTCCGTAAGCCGTAACATCAGTGTATTGGGTAATTTCAAATTTAATTGTTCTGGATGTCCAAATTCCTCCAGCGACATCGCAATGAGCGTGGACAATCTTGCTCGTTGCCGCGTTAAGAACCAAAGGAGATGATAAGTCAAACACAGCTTTATTCTGGCTGTCTAACGTTTCTATTGTTTCTCCAATTTGAACTCCGGAAACCTTTAATTTGATGTTCTTGACGTCATTGACAGTCGCGGAACCCACATGGGTAACAATAATTTGAGAAATAGAAAAACCTTCGGTAGTGCTGGCGTAAAACTTCCACGCGGCAATATCCTGGTCAACAGCGCCGGATAAAATCGTTGCCTCTGCCGGCGAGGTCTGTTTGGTTACATCAAGCCCGCCTACGGAAATACCGGCAATGGTCTTTGATTTTCCCCAAATTGGGTAAACGCCGGTAAGAACCTGGTCAGCCGTAACATCGGTAGCCAAAGCAATTCCTAATCTCACGGAATCACCGACTGTCGGAGAAGTGGCAATACTTCCTTTAATAGTTAAGTATTTGGTCTCTCCAGCCGGGATTTCCCAGGACAAACTGGAAAATGTTGCTTTGTGGGTAAGGGTATTCAGCGCCTGAGTTGAACCAAGTCTAGTCGCTCCATCGTATAATTTAATGGAAGCAACATCAGCGTCTGCTGAAACACCGCCCCGCGCCACTATTACTTTGCTTACAGTTACTCCGCTTGTGCCGCCGGTGAATTTCACTTTGGTGAAAATCACATCTTGCGCGTTTTTTGCCACTTGGCTCGTGCCAGGCGTGTCAGCGGCTAAACTAATAGTAATATCTTCAGCAACTACGCAGGATGAATCCGCTACGCATTGACTTACAACAGTACCTTCGCAAACATCCTCTTCAGCTCCTTCTTCAGGAGTACAAGTTCGGGTTTGCTGCATTTCATCAGCTGAACAATCTCCGCCTCCACAAACATCATCTACCCAAACCGTACATTCACAGCCAGCAGGAGTTACAGGAATTACCGGAATTACTACAGCTGCTAAAAGTTCGTTTAGTTTGGCTCTGGTTGTTGAACCGACATAACCTGTGCCGGAAGTCAAATTCCAGTAAGCCAAAACATCTTCAGTGTATTTCTCCTGAAAAAGAACAACCGCTCCTTTGGTCAAAGGACCAAAATAGGTTGTTTCATATCCAGCAGAACCAACGCCGGTTTCACCCAATTGGGTGTCAACGTCGGAATTCAACACGATTTGAAGGTATTTACATTCATCTCCGCTCATTCCCTGAGAAAGATTGGTCTCAAAAGTAAAATCAGCGGGAACGCCTTCAATAGTAACTTCTGCTACTTCCGGTTCTTCACCTTCTAAAACAGCTAATTGGTCCTGCAGCTCGGTTAATTGAGCCATCAGAAGAGTAATCTGTTCCTGAAGTTCTTCCGCGGTAAGAGCCTGAACCCCTACTGGAGCCAGCATCATTACGGCGCAAGTAAGAGCCGTGGCAGTCGCTACAATCTTTTTTACTAAATTAGACATTTTTATTTTTTCGTTCACCCTGTTAAACGCCCCGCTTTTAGCGGGACACCCGGCCTTTCGCAGAAGGGCCGGGTATTTAACAGAGTAAATAATTTTTTAATCGACTTTTTACTATTATTTCTATTGTCGTTATCGACCGAGCCGCTGCTTTTGGATATTAGAAATTTCTTTTTAGCGCTTAACGCGACATCCAAAAAAAGCGGATTAACGACCTCCTGATTTTTAATTTTAATAACTCAAAAATAAAATCTTTTCCAGGGCTGCGGTGAAATTTCCTTCCTGCTCAAGTTGCTTGATTTCTTCCAACTGCTCTTTCTCAACCATGCCTTCCAATCCATTAATTTGCGTTTCCACAAAATCAGCGACAGCGTTTTCCCATTCTTTGTTCTCGCCCAGCACAATGCCAAATGTCTTAACTTCCGCTTTTTTCTTTTCTAATTCCTGGGTCTGCTTAACAATACCTTTGATTATGCTCGGGTCTGAACTGGTAACGTTCACATCTATTTTTACTAAATCCTTTGCCGCTTCAGAGATATTCGCCTGAAAGTCCTCAAGACAGGGAGCCAAATTCCTTACATCATTGCTTTCCGCAATCTTTTTTAAGTCCTCTAACCGCTTATTGGCAAATTGAAGATAAACTATTGACTTCTGCCCGTCAGGAGAAAAAGCGACCTGAGTGATTTCCTTTACTTTCTTTACGGAATAGAAAAAATCGCCTGGCACGGTGTTTTGGGTAAAACCGAAAAGCCCCACTATAATTCCAAAACAAACAGCAGTAACTAACACCGGTTTAAGGGTTAATTTATAATCCCTGACAAAATCAGAAACAAACCGCAAAAACCCAAAATTGGTCAAAGCCGGGCTTTGTTCAAATTCTCTGTTCTCTTGTTCTTCGCTTAAAATTCGGTTTTTACACGAAACGACCCAGTCCTGGCTGGGTTTAATTTGCTTCAATTCTTTAATTTTTTGAATAAGTTCCTGATCAGTCATCCTTTGATATTATGACGAAAAATAAGGGCTTTTGTTACGCCTATTTAAGTTCATTTATTTAAGTTGATTTTTTAGGACTTTTAGCGCCCGACAAAGCATTACTCTTATCGCGCCCTCTGATTTATTAAGCATTTTAGCTATTTCCGGGATGGATAATTCGTCTAAATAGCGCCAAATAATTATTTCCTGATAATCCTGTTTTAAATTTGTCATCGCGCTTAAAATAGTGTTGAAATCAGACCTCAAGACCGCTTGCTGGACTATATTAGAATTAGGGTCGTTTATTTCTTCAGGAGGACAATTATCCAAGGAAACCATTTGCGCCCTGCCCTTTTCCCGGTAATAATCAGTGACCAGGTTGCGGGCAACCTTGTATAAAAAGGCAGAGGGATTTTCAATTTTTAGTCCTTTTTTAAGCTGCTGCCAATAACGCGAAAACACCTCTGAGCTGATGTCTTCGGCTTTTTCTTGAGAATTAACTCTAAAAAAGATAAAACGGAAAATCTTCTCAATATATTGGTTATAGATGTCTTCAAAAATCCTTTTAGGGTGTGACATAATATTACACTCCAATCAGGGCTATTGCTTAACCGAGTTAAGCAACGCCCTTAATTTAACTTAATTTTAGATTAAGAGGTAGGACATAGATAGGACATAAACTATTTTTATCAATGTCCTATCTATGTCCTACCTTTCTAAATTGCTAATTTATAAAATGTATTATTCTTTTCTCCATTTCTTTTAATTATGTTTTGGTGTAATAAAAATTCAAAATCTCGCCGCAAGGTTCTTTTGGTTATTTCTGGAAAAATTTTTTGAAAATCATGAACCTGGGCTTTGCCTTTCTCTCTTAAAATCTCTAAAATTCTTTTATGCCGGGGCAATAGCGCGTAAGCTCTATTAACCCTGTCGGTCTTATCCATTCGCCCCGCGGCGAGCGAAAGCGAGCTTTGCGGGGTCTGATCAGCTTCCTCAACCCTGTTTTTTATTCTATCATATTCTTTTTCTAAAAACAAAAAATTGCGGGAATCAACCCAATTTTGGTTTTGCGCTATCTGAAAATAATTGTCAAGAATTTCAGTGTCTTTCAATAATTTCTTTTTTATTAAAGGAGAAGGACAAGGATTAGCCAAAATCAAACCGACCAAAACCTCGTTGGCTTTTTCTCTTATTTTATTTTTCAGGGGTTCGTCTTTTGGAAAACGCGCTGTTACCCGATAAATCGCCAATGTAAGTTTGAGACAATATTCTTTATACATTTTTAAATTCTACACTGTTAGAGAATACAACGCAATAGTTGGACATACGATGTCCAACTATTTTATATGTCCGTTATTTCATAAATTCTACCAAAGAACCCGTGAGCATTCAACGCCCCAATCCGTACTGCTTGCCAATGCCTGACATTCATCTCCACCATCGGGCCAATAGATATCATGAGTATTGTTTTCGAACAAAGTGTTGAAAAAACTCAAATCCGCGGACTCTATTATATATAATCCAACCGAAGGATACCACTTATTACTCCAATTCTTATTATGATTTCTAAAAACAACATTTTCAAAAGTAGAAGTAGAGTTGTGGATTTGAACGCCGGCTAACAAATTATCTGTAATAGAAGCATTTTTAATTTGAACTTTGCTGTTTTCCAAAGTTAAAGCGCCTCTGCTAAAGCTAAACTCTGTGTTTGCTTTTCCCCCGTATCTTACAATAACATTTTCCAGGACTGAACCAAAAGACGAAGTGAAAACAATACCGTCCCACTGACCCTGTGAAGGAATAGTTGATGTAGCGTCCTGATTGGTGTCTCCCGCATAATCATCATCGCGAATTGAAGTAAAAACAATCGGTTCTCCGTCTCCCTGGGTTAAGAGCGCGCCCTTTACATTTAATTTGGAATTATTATTAAATTTAATCACAACGCCCGATTTTATAAATAAGGTAGCGCCCTGTTTAATTTCTAACGCTCCGTCAACAACATAAGGAAAATTTTCGCCCGGCGCCTGCCAGGTAGTGGTGTCTAAGGAACCGGTTATAAATACTCCGCTGATTAGATTGTTGATTATTCGGTTCTGCGAAAAAATCGGATAAGAGCTGTTGATAAAAACCGGAATTTTATTTTCCTGAAAAGTATTTTGTTCAATTTGGGGACAATCCGCGCTATACATATATATAGCAAAAGGATGTCCCTTGAAAATTGAATTTTTTATTAAAGGCGAACCACCGGAAATATAGACGGCCGCGGAATTTGTTAAGGAGCATTCCCCATCGGACATTGAGACCTCAATATTTTCCAAATGGGAATTTGAATTATTCAAGATAATGCCGGTGTGGCGATTTCTCTTTAAAACAAGATTTTTGAGCATAACATCGGTATCCTTAATATAGACTGCCTGGCCGTTAATAAAATTGTAAGTTTGCGGGGTGCCGATGGTCTGCCATCCGGCATGAGAAACCTCAACCCAATTTAATTCAGAGCCGGTACTGGTTTCTTCAAAGAAAATTCCGGGCCAGGTGCTGCTGGATTGGCCGGCAAAAATAATTCTGTTTTGTGAATTGCCGATTGCTTTTAATGTTCCTTTAATCGTTAACCAGCCGGTCTCATTATATGAATGGCCGCCGCGCGAACCGAAATAAACTTCAACTCCTGGCTCAATAATTAATGTCTTTCCTTCCGGTACCTGAAAATTTCCTTTAAATAAATAATGCCCTGCTTTTTGAGAGAAAATATTATAATCTTCGCTTGGCTGCCAGTTCGGTAAAATATTGAAAGAATCAGGATCGTAATTTTGATTTTGTATCCCGGGACCGGGCAGCGCTTCCTCCCAATTGTCGTTTATAACTGAAGAATGAGTTGGACGTGATTTTTGAAGGGATTTTCCGTTTCCCACGGCTCCCCAACAGCCCTGAGCAGGAAGATTGCAGGCGTTGTATAAAACATCATCAATAATTTGCTCCTGAGGATTTTTTAACCAAATATGGCCCTGCCCGGTATTGGGCAATTTTAAGCTGGCGCCTTTTGTTTTTAAACGAATCACATTTTCAGAATATTCCGGGATTTCATATTCGCAAAATCCCGAATAAATACTTTTGTCGCTGGAAACATCGCCGCTAATAAGAGCAAAACCGCCAGCTTTTATAATTAAGGAACTGCCATTATTCTGAATATCCTCCGCAAGTTCTAATTCCTCTTGTTGAGGAAATCGCGCCACAGGACTGCCCCACACACTCAAAATCCAACCCCTTAAATCGATAGGTTTTGAAGTATTATTGTAAAGTTCAATATATTCGCAATAATCATCTTTTTCCGAATCCTGCGGAGCGTACATTATTTCGTTCAAAGAAACCGGCAAACTGGCTACTGAAATTTCTATTTCTTTTTGCTGTAAAATATTATTATTATTTTGGTTTAGGACTTTTACTTTGAAATAATAATTAACATAGTCCTTTTGGGATATAAATTCTTTTTCTAATGAATCTCCCTGATAAAATTCCTGCCAATCCTCCCCTCCCTGGCTTTTATATTCCACTAAATAACTGCTAAAATTCAAGTCCAAAGATTGCCAATGGAGCGTGAAATTGATTTGATTTGATAAATAACTTTCTTGGGAAGCAAGCTCGTTAAGCCACACAAGAAAATTTTGATTTTTGGTTCCTGGCGTTGAAAACTGAATTTCAAAATCAAGGGAATTATTATTTGTGTCAATATAATTTTCATCTGACGCAGACCATTTCCTGCCCAGAGTTTGATTTTTGTTCGGATTTTGGGAAAAAGGAGAATTTTCGCAAAATGGCTCAACGCTATCGCCCCATGCAACAGCGTCAATGACATTTTTATCTTTATCTAAAAGCGCGATGCTATTATTTCGGGCTAATGTTTGAGTAGTAGTGGCGTCTGCTGAAATTTGGGTAGAACTCGCCTGCGCGTATTCAGAATTTACCCAGAGAAAATAGGATTGCGCGGAAATTGAAACCCCCTGAAAAGGTTCTTTAGCAACTGATTCTTCTGTGCCTTTCTTATTCCTCTTTTTCAACTGGAAATCAGAAATATCCACACTGACAGCAGCAGGATTGTAAAATTCAACAAAATCATAATTATTTTCATCACCCCAAATTTGAACCTCGGTAATGAGAATTTGCGCTAAAGGTTCTGGTTCCGGGTCGTCCGGGTCGTCCGGGTCGTCTGATTGATTTTGCGCGCCCGGTGTCGGAAACTAAATTTCAAAATCAAGAGAATTATTGTCTGTGTCCTGATATTCCTGCGTTGTTGTGGCCCATTTTCTGCCAATGCTTTCTCCGGCGCAAGGATTGGTTGTGGCAGCGGTTTCAAAATCCTGGGCTTGACCCCAGCCAACTTTGTCAACAATTTCTCTATCTGAATTTTTCAAAATCAGGGTATTGTTTTTAGTTAGAGAATAAGTAGTGGCAATATCCGCAGATGTCGCAAAAGTGGAAGAAGCGTTAGCAATCAGAAAATAATTTTTTGCTTTAATTGTTTTTCCGGAAAATAGGGTATTTGGAGCGTAAGAATTAATTTTGCCGTTTTTTGTTTTTCTCTGGACATACCAATTTGTTAAATCAACACTTTCATTGTTTGGATTGTAAAGTTCAATAAACTCATCTTTTGAGGTTTGGCCTTCAACCTGGACTTCGGTAATCAAAATTTTAGGCAACGCAGATTCCTGCGCCAACAGAACTGGCGCGGCGCTGCGAGTATAAATAGGAGGCGCCGGACTATTTTCCCTACCCGGAGTTCCCCAAATCCCATTCTGACTGGAACCTTGAAAAGTGTACCAATAAAAAACATCAAATCTCTCCATTGTTTTCTTTGTGGAATTATCGCCAGCAGGCCACTCGGGATTAGCTGTTACCATATCTTCCAATTGACAATTATTGTCTAAAAGATAAAGCGCCTCATCAGTATTATTAAGGGCTCCGGTATAAATTTTATTTGCCTCAATACCCGGTACTGTGTCATCGTCTGTCCGCTCCAAAAGATAAAATTCGTTTGCGGGAATAACATCGTCTTTGTTGAAAATTATTTTTATCTGCTGGTTCTTGTCCAATAATTGCCAGCCGTCTAAATGAACTGGAATTCCCCAGATATTTTTAAGTTCAATATATTCATCATTGCTGGAATTTTTACTGCCCATCCATGCTACCTCGTTGATAAGAACCCTGAACATTTTTGGATTGGCAAAAACACCTTTGCATAATTCTGGTTCTGATTCTGCTGCGGGCGCTGGCTCCGGCTCCGGCTCTGGTTGCGCTTGCGGCTCCGGCTCCGGCTCTGATTCGTGTGATTCGTCTGATTCGCCCAATTCGTCTGACAAATCCGCTTCCTCTGATTGGACCAATTCCTCTAATTGGACTGATTCCTCTGATATGTTCGATTCAACCGATTCATTTGATTCATCTGATTGAACCACATCAACCTCCTCTGAATCGGCAGAGACCTGTTCTCTGCCAACTTCCTCTAAATCTATTTCCGGTTCCGGCTCTACCTCCGCTGAATCGGCAGAGACCTGCTCTCTGCCAACTTTTTCTGTCGCCTCCTCTACCAAACTTTGCTCCACCAATCCAGCGCTAAAAAGATTAATTTTGGGCAATTTTTCTTTAATTTGAGTAAAAATGTCAAAAATATCTTTATATTCTTGAACGATTTTCAATAATTCTTTCTTAACGCTTATTTTGATTTTTCCTAAAAACCCGACTGGTTTTTCTTCTTTGGGAAATTTTGGCATTGATTCATTATAAATAATCTCAATACCTAAATTTCTCTCCCATTTATAGCGAGATTGGGTTTTACTGATTTCGCCTTTAACCCGCATTATAAAGGGCTTTAATTTCTCATTGCCCTGTTTTTTCCATTCATTGAACTCCCAACAAGCAGCGTTTAACCATAAAACATTTCCTGTAGATTTTTTAGGTTCAATTTCCTCTGGCGAATAAAATTCAATTATCAATTTTCCATATTCATTATCTAATGGATGATATGCCAAATTATAATAAAAAAGCGCTTCTTGGTTATTATTTTTGTAAGAAGTAAAATTATATTTTAATTTGCCGCTGCTGGTTTTTATTTCCTTTTGTAAAAGCCAATCTTGCGCAATTTTTTTTGCTTCTTTAACACTTTCTTTTTCCAATTCCTCTAAGATAAGTCTTCCGTCAGGCGCTAAAACCAACAAAATCCCTATTTTAACCAGTTTTTTTAAATATTCTTTGGGCAGTTCCTTAAAAGTGTAATTTAATTCTTTTTGCTGGATAGCGTTCCTGATTAAAAATAAATCTGCCTGTTTTTCCGGCTCAGAAAAATTAAGCGAAGCAGTAAGGTCTATCCACTCATCTATTAGCCCCTGTTGAATTGAATGAAGCAACCTATCAGCTTCTTTTTGTTCAAGTTCAACTTCAGCTTTACAGATTTGACAAGACATTAAAAAACCTGCCAAAAACATTGTTAGCAGAAAAATATAAAAAAATGGGATATCCACTACTTTATTCATAAAAAGAAAAACTCCCTCCTTTATTTAATCACTCAACTGATATATTTTTCAAAAATTTATCAAATTCTTGAGAACATTGTTTTATATATTCAGGTCCGGCAGAAATCCTTAATCCACATAATAAATCTCTATTGGGAATATATATTTCAACAGAATACCCCAAATCTACAGAATTAAAAATATTTTTCAAAGCAGGTTTTCCATCCACCTCTATTATCTCAAACTCATCAGATTTCATCCCTAATGATTTATGCGCTTCTTCTATCTCTTTTTTTATCTCCTTAAAGTTGGTTTTTTTGTAAGCTATCGCTACTTCAATTATACAACCTTGTTTCAATGGTGGTTTTATTTTCTCTGGTCTATAACCTTCTGCATCTGAGCTATAAAAGACCATTGAGCCTTCCATAATATCCATTTTTTCTTCTATCCAGCCCTCGGGTATTCTCACTGTCAACCCGGCTCTCTCATTTTTGACAATTTTTCCGGTTTCGGTTTCTTCAATAGTATAATCATCCGGACTTCCTTTAATTTCCCTGTTCAAGTACCAATAAAAAACTCCGCCGACAGCGACAGCTAAAATAACAATTGTTAAAATAATAATTTTTTTCTTTGTCATACTTTTCTATCTTACAAATCCAAAAAAAATATGTCAAATTCCTTTAAGGAAAAATAATCTTGAGGGAAACTCTGCGTCTGTCTGTGTTTGATGCCGACTAGTGCTAATTATTCAATTGAAATTGTTTCTAAAAAATTCTCCAATTCTTCATCGCACCGTTCAGAAAATTGCGTATTTCTAAAAATATACACTTTATTTTCAGTTGGAACTTTAATAGTAATATATTTTCCGATAACTTCTCCTAACCCAATAGCTTCCTGTTCCCATAAGGCTTCCTTTTGACCTACTAAAATTATTTCGGCGCCTCTTTCTTGTATTATCTCTTTTTCTTTCGACGCAATTTCTTTATAAGAATTTATCATTTCTTTAATTTCTTCTGCTCCCTCAAAAGGATACATTACAAAATCTACACCGTATTCTTCTATCCATGTTTTTTGAAGTCGATTAATTTGTATTCTTATTAAACATCCTTGTGGTGGACGATAACTGAAATCTTCTGAATACAAGGTTACCTCTCTGTCTGATTTTAATATTTCCATATCGTCTCCTAATTCAATCTCCCATCCTATAGGAATTTTTATTTTAAATTCATCCTTTTTATTAATAAGAAATTTTTCGCCGGAATTCTCTATTACATTATAATCTTTAGACGGCGCAACCATTTTTTCTATTTTTTTACTTTCCAAAAATCTTTCTATCTTATCTTGCTGCCACCAAAAAAATCCTCCAATAATGAAGATAAAACCAACAACTACTAAAATAACTCCAATTTTTTTCTTTGTCATACTTTTCTATCTTACAAACCCCAAAAAATATGTCAACCCCCACACCTAATTAGGCGCGGGGGTCAATCCCGATTATTATTTCCATATTACAAATCTAAAAAAAAAAATTGTCAACTTCTAAACTAACAACCAACATCCATTACAAACTAATCCGATCGGATTAGTTTGTAATGGATGAGTAATTCTAATCTATTTCTCTAACCTATCCCTCTGATCTACTTCTCTAATAACTTCATCAATTCTTCCTGTTTATCCGCCTCGTTAATGGTAAAAATATGCACATTTTGAAAAAGATTGTTTTTAATTAAATCTTGATAAAGATCATCGGGAATTGGATATTTTCCGATATAAACGCTTTTTTGAAGTTGTTTAAACAATAATAATCCTAATTCTCCGCGAAGCCATCTCCTAAAATATTTTTCCCTCTCTGGAATATCAAAAACAACCAACCTGATTTTTTTGTCCCAGGGTTTTTCTAAAATAGAATATCTGTCCTTAATATAAGCGACCATTTCCTCTCCTTTAGCGGTGAGACAAAATTTTTTATTTTCAGCTTCGGTTATAAGACCTTGTTTTTTAAGTCGGAAAATATTTACTCTAATAGTATCTTTCTTGAATTCTTTTTTAGAATTACAGCCAAACATATCTTTTAAAAACTTAAATCCGGGATAACAATTAGGAAGTTCGTTTAACAAATCTTGAGGAAAACTATCGCTAAAATCTTTAATCGCAAACAATATATAACTTGTCGCGGTTAAACCTTTTTCAAAAAGTTTTTTAGTAAAACTTGCTTTCCTTTTTTGAAAAAGGTATTTTGAATTTTTTGTTTTTTTCATATTAACAAAACATTACATTTCTAACTCTCTAACTCTAATATAGAGAATAACATAAAATACAATCCATTACAAAATCGGACGATCGTCCGATTTTGTAATGGATTAAAAACAATGTTGATTCTTATTTTAATTTAAAAGGCGTTTTGTTTGCACAGACAAAACTGCATAAGCAAAACGCCTTAATTGCATAACGGAAAAAAATAAAAAGACGATGAATTTTAGTTCTCATCGCCTTTATTTCTATATTAGTCCCAATGGTCGTAGGATATAATACTTTTATTAACATCTTCAACAGTTATATTTGATAGCATATATCCGTGGTCGCCAACCACGCAGGTCATTCCATGGGTGTAATTAAAGCTATACTCAAAATGGTTGCGTATTCTCTTGGCAGTGTGTATTTCTGCAAACATTATTGCATTATTTTCAATTCCCATATATCGCACCTCTGTCGTCGCTGACAGCCCATACGGCTCTATTGAGAGTACTGTTCCAGGATAGATGGTCTTTCTTGTAATTTCCGGTTCATTCGACTCTATACATCCACACCCCATGCTTATCACAATTGCTGCAAGCGCCACCATTAATATTGCCGCAATTTTTTTCATTTCTTTTCTTTTCACCTCCTCATTTTTTTAATATGCTTTATTCACAATCCTTCCTTTGTTGTGATAATATATTTAAACAAATTTTTGAAACTTTGTCAAGTTTTTGGGGGACGGGATTGACAAATTTGTTTTTATTTTTAATACTAAGAGATAGAAACAAAAATTCACCCTGTTAAACCATGCTCGCTTAAGGCGAGCAGGAATTTTCCTAAAAGGAAAATTATTTAACAGGGGAAAGGTCGATTTTTGAAAAAAAGAAAATAAGCATTATGAAAATAAAACCATTGTCAGACCATATTCTCATTGAAGCGATTAAAGAAGAAGAAAAAACAAAAACCGGCATTCTTTTGCCGGAAACAGCGGAAAAGGAAAGACCGGAACAAGGCAAAGTTATTGCCGTGGGTCCGGGCAGAAAAACAGAGGAAGGCAAAATAATCCCTGTTGACGTAAAACAAGGAGACAAGGTTCTTTTCACCAAGTACGGACCAAACGAGATAAAAATTCAGGACAAAGAATATCTGATTGCCAAGGAAGAAGATATCCTGGCGATTTTAGAATAAAAAAATATGGCAAAACAAATTCATTACAGCGAACAAGCGCGCAAAAAATTAAAAAATGGAGTGGATAAACTTGCAGACGCGGTAAAAGTCACTCTTGGACCCAAAGGCAGAAATGTAGTGCTGGATAAAGGTTTCGGCGCCCCGACAATTACTAATGACGGCGTGACTATTGCCAAAGAAATTGATTTGGAAGACAAGGTGGAAAATTTGGGGGCTGAAATTGTCAAAGAAGTGGCTGAAAAAACCAATGATGTTGCCGGAGACGGAACCACCACCGCTACCCTGCTCGCCCAAGCCATAATCAGGGAAGGATTAAAAAACGTTACGGCCGGAGCCAATCCATTAGCCATTAAAAAAGGAATTGAAAAAGGCACTAAATTAGTGATAAAAACGCTCAAAGAAATGTCAAAACCAGTAAGCGGCAAGAACGACATTGCTCAGGTCGCCACAATTTCAGCTGAAAATTCGGAAATCGGGAATTTAATAGCCGAAGTAATGGAAGAAGTTGGCAAAGACGGCGTCATTACGGTGGAAGAATCCAAAACATTCGGACTTCAAAAAGAAATTGTGAAAGGGCTCCAATTTGACCGGGGCTATGTTTCGCCTTATATGATTACTAACGCGGAACAGATGAAAGCCGAATTTGAAAACCCCTATATTCTGATTACAGATAAAAAGATTTCTTCTCTCCAGGATATTGTGCCGGTTTTGGAAAAAGTGGCGCAAGCAGGCAAAAAAGAATTAGTGCTCATTGCCGACGAAATTGAGGGTGACGCCTTAGCCACCCTTGTAGTTAATAAACTCCGCGGGATATTTAACGCGCTTGCCGTAAAAGCGCCGGGTTTTGGAGACCGAAGAAAAGAAATGCTCCAAGATATTGCAGAGGTTACCGGAGGCCAGCTTATTTCCGAAGAATTAGGATTAAAATTAGACAAAATTGAGCTCAAAATGCTTGGTCAGGCAAGAAAAGTTGTCTCAACCAAAGAAAACACAACTATTATTGAAGGCAAGGGCAAAAAAGAGGATATTGACGCCAGAATCAGCCAAATTAAAAGTGAACTTAAGGTCAGTGATTCTGAATTTGACAAAGAAAAACTTCAGGAACGGTTAGCGAAATTAAGCGGCGGCGTTGCGGTAATTAAAGTAGGAGCCGCCACTGAAGTTGAACAGAAATCCCGTCAGCATAAAACCGAGGACGCTTTGGCAGCCACCAAAGCCGCAGTGGAACAAGGAATTGTGCCGGGCGGCGGAGTAGCTCTTCTCCGAACTCTCAAATCTCTAAACCAGCTGCAAGCAAGCAAGGACAAAGAAGAAGAAATTGGTTTAAACATCCTCAAAAGGGCTCTGGAGGAACCAATCAGGCAGATTGCGGAAAACGCGGGCAAGGAAGGGTCGGTGGTAACTGCCGAAGTTCTTAAAAAAGAAGGTAATTTCGGCTATAACGCCAGCATAGATGTTTATGAAGATTTAATGGCCGCTGGAATTGTTGACCCGACAAAAGTAGTACGTTCAGCTCTGGAAAACGCGGTTTCCGCCGCGACAATGCTGCTAACGACTGAATGCGTCGTGGCCGAGAAACCGGAAGAAAAGAAAGAAGGAGTTTGCCCCTCAATGCCAGACGGAATGCCAGGAATGGGCGGAATGGGAATGTAAGAGCCGTGGAAAAAACCGAGTATTTGAAATCCCGCCCCCTCCTCTAAAGGAGGGGGCGGGATTTGTTTTTGGATATTTTTTCAATTCTGTTTTATCCATTACAAAGTAATCCGATCGGATTAATTTGTAATGGATTCTTATTTTGATTTAAAAATCTATCAAATCCGTCAAATCCGTTGAAGTTCAGTTATTATCTGATTTCGCAGATGTCAAAAAATGGGGCTGCGGCTTTTTGGATTTCTAAAATATATTCTTCAGAATATGGCTTTATTTTCTCAAATTTCAGGTCAATGGTTTTTTTGGGCTGAAAATTTTGCAAAAAATACTTTTTAGCGGGAGATATTTCTCTGGCAATTTGAATAATGTCCTCCTTGGTATGAATTCCCGGAACCACCGTTGTCCTGAACTCATATTCAACCGCAGAGTTCTTCAAAATTTCAACACTTTTTTTAATATCCCCAAAATTAACCTTCACCCCCGCGGCTTTATTATATTTTTCTTTTGGCGACTTAATGTCCATTGCAACATAGTCAACTAAATGAGCGGAAAATAATTTTTTAAGCATCTTTGGGCGCGACCCATTAGTGTCTAATTTCACTAAATATCCTAAACTTTTAATCTTTTTGCAAAATTGAGGCAAACTATCAGAGATACACGGCTCTCCCCCGCATAAAACCACGCCTTCAAGCAATCCCTGTCTCTCTTTCAAAAAATCAAAAAATTCTTTTTCCGAGATTACCGGATGTTTTTTAATTTTTTTTGGCAAAACCAGCTCCGGATTATAGCAAAACGGGCAGCGAAAATTGCAGCCAATTAAAAAAACAGTGGCCGCGATATGACCAGGATAATCTATTAAAGTAAGTTTTTGCAAGCCACCGATATTAATCATTGATTATTAATCCCTCGCCAAAATTTGGGGAGGGATTATTGTTTGATTTTGAATTCTTTTCTTTCCTTGAATTCTTGTTGTTTGCCAACATTGTACTGAGTCACGGGCCTATAATATCCCACTATTCTTGAATAAACCTCGCAGGGCTGTTTGATGGTGCATTTCGGACACTCAAAATGTTCTCCGCTTAGATAACCGTGAATCGGACAAATTGAAAAAGTGGGGGTGAGGGTAATATAAGGCAAATGAAATTTTTCAAAAACTTTTTTAATTAAATTTTTCACTGTTGAAATATCAGAAATTCTTTCCCCTAAAAAAAGATGTTCCACGGTTCCTCCGGTATAACGGCATTGCAGCTCGTCTTGAATTTTCAACGCTCCAAAAATATCAGCGGTATAGTTCACAGGCAACTGCGAGCTATTGGTGTAATAGGGCGTTTTCTTTGTTCCGGCCGCTATAATATCCGGATATTTTTCTCTATCTTTTTGAGCTAAACGGAAAGCAGTGCTCTCGGCCGGCGTGGCTTCTAAATTATAGATATTGTCGGTTTCTGTCTGATACTGAAGTAATTTTTCTCTCATAAAATCCATTACTTCCAAACTAAATCTTCTTCCTTTCCGCGACCCGATATTCTCGTTGATAAAATTCAAAAGCGCTTCGTTGAGCCCTACCAAGCCAATAGTTGAAAAGTGGTTTGCGAAATAAGCGTTTCGGGCTTTCTTAATTCCTGATAAATAAAATCGCGAGTAAGGGTATAAACCTTTGGAGATAAAATTTTCAATGGTCTTTCTTTTTATTTCCAAACTTTCTTTTGCCAGGTCCATCATTTTTCCCAACCGTTCAAAAAATTCTTTTTTGGTTTTGGAAACATAACCAATTCGCGGCATATTAATGGTAACCACGCCGATACTTCCGGTAAGCGACCCCGAGCCAAACAACCCGCCGCCGCCGCGGTTGTAAAGTTCCTTGAGATTTAATCTCAATCGGCAACACATTGATTTCACGTCTTCCGGCTTCATTTCTGAATTGATATAATTTGCGAAGTAATTCGTGCCGTATTTTGCCGAGGCCTCAAAAATTCCGTCAAAAGCCGGCTCGTCCCATGGAAAATCTTTAGTTATATTAATAGTGGGAATTGGAAAATGAAAAGGCCGTCCGAATTTATCTCCTTCAAGCATTACTTCATAAAGCGCTTTATCAAAGAGCTTCATTTCCTCTTCAAATTCTCCATAGGTTTCTTTTTGGGGCTTGCCGCCGATAATCACCGGCTGCTTAGCAAAAGCCGGCGAAGGTTTAAGGTCTAACGTAAGATTTGAAAAAGGACATTGAAAACCCACCCGCGTGGGCACTGCCATATTAAATAAAAATTCCTGAAGGCCCTGTTTTACCTGCTTGTAATTTAAGTTGTCATAACGGACAAACGGAGCCAGAAGAGTGTCAAAATTAGAAAAAGCGACAGCGCCAGCGCACTCTCCCTGGAGCGTATATAAAAAATTTACTGTTTGGCCTAAAATCGCTCTCAAATGTTTTGCCGGTTTTGTTTCTATTTTCCCCTGCACCCCGCCAAACCCCTTCAATAAAAGGTCGTACAAATCCCAGCCCATGCAGTAACAGCTCAAAGCGTCTAAATTATGCAAATGAAAATCTCCGGATTCATTCGCGTCTCTGATTTCCTTGGGATAAATTTTGTTCAGCCAATATTTTTTTACAATATAAGAAACGCCATAGTGGTTAAGCCCTTGTAAAGAAAAAGCCATATTAGCGTTCTCTTTAACCTCCCAGTCAAGTTTTTCTAAATACTGGTCAATCCTGTCCACTGCTTTCTCAGCAGCCATAGTCGCCTCTCTAATTTTTCTCCTTTGTTCGCGGTATAAAATATACGCTTTGGCGGTTTCAACCAGGTTTTCTAAAATTAAAACTTCTTCAACAATATCCTGAACCTGCTCTACCTGAGGGATTTCATTTTTCTTGAACCGTCTATTTAAAATTTCATTTACTTTATTTGAAATCTTTTTAGAACGTTGTCCATCGCCCTGGCCAGTAGCGGTCAGGGCTTTGAAAATCGCTTTGGTGATTTTTTCCAAATGAAAATCAACAATGCTGTTGTCCCTTTTTTTCACTTGCCTAACCCCGCCCCCAATTTGGAGGCGGGGTTTCTGTAGATAAATTTTTGTAATTTTATTTTCCATTGTATTCTTATATTTTAACTTAATAAAAAAGGGCTGGCAAACCCTTTTTCTGTGGAAAAAATATTATTGATTATTGATTATTGATTATTAAACCCGGTGGCGATTACTGTTATTTTAACTTCTCCGGGCTGAAGCCGGTTATCCTGAACCGCTCCAAAAATTACTTTTGCTTTTGGCTTAATATTTTTCGTAATCATTTTAGCGGCAACGTCTATCTCTTTCAATCCCAAATCTTTTCCCCCGCTTACATTAAATAAAACTCCTTTCGCGCCCTCAATTGAAAAATCAAGCAAGGATGAATTAAGCGCCTGTTCCACCGCTTGTTCAATTCTATTCTCGCCTCTCGCCTTTCCCATCCCAAAAAGCGCCTGACCCGAACCTTTCATAATAGCTTTGACGTCCGCGAAATCAACATTTACTATTCCCGGCAGGACAATTAAATCAGAAATCCCCTGCACGGCCTGGCGCAGAACTTCATCGCAGGTCCAGAACGCTTTAATCAAGGTTGTTTCTTTATCTGCCCGAGACAGCAACTTGTCATTGGGAATAGTAAGCAGAGTATCCACTTTATTTTTTAACGCTTCTAAACTTTTCTGAGCGGTTTTTATTCGCTGCAAGCCCTCAAAAGAAAAAGGCTTTGTAACCACGGCAATAGTTAAAGCGCCCAGTTGTTTGGCAATTTCCGCAATAACCGGCGAAGCGCCGGAACCGGTTCCGCCGCCCAAGCCGCAGGTGACAAAAACCATATCCGAACCCTTTAAAACCTCGTTAAGTTCCTTTCTGTTCTCCAGCGCCGCCCGCCTGCCCAAATCCGGATTCATCCCCGTGCCCAAACCTTCGGTGAGGCGCTTTCCAATCCGTATTTTCTGATGGGCTTTTACTCTCTGAATATCCTGGACATCCGTATTCACGGCAATCAAATCTACGCCCCGAATCTGGCATTCAAACATCCGCGAAACAGCGTTCCCGCCGGAACCGCCAACGCCTATTACTTTAATTTTTGGCGATGATAAAATTTTTGATGGCATAATTATAGTTATTTAGGGAATAAATTCTCTTAAAAATTTTTTCAATTTCCCGAAAATTCCTTTTCGGTTTTTTTTATCTTCGGCTCCTAAATCCTTTCCCATCAGAACCAAACCGCAAACTGTCGCAAGAATTGGATTCTCTTCCAACCCGGACCATTCCGGCTCATCTAAACCCTGTTTCGGCTCGGAACGAACCCAGGGCGCGCCCAGACGAACCGGCAATTTTAATTCCTTTTTGGCAAAAGCGACAATTCCGGGCAGTTTTGAACCGCCGCCGGTGAGAACCACGCCTGCCGGAAGGGAAGAAGAAATCTCTTTAAGCTGTTTTTTGATTAAATCAAAAATTTCAGAAACTCTTGATTCTATAATATCCGCCAACATTTTCCGGGAAAACTCCAAAGAAGAAGATTCTTCGGATGGTTTGATTTTTATCTCTTTTCCCTGAAATGGCCGCTTTTGGGAATTAGAAAAACCACAAGTCCCAAACTCCCGCTTTATCTGCTCCGCAATATTAATATCGGTTTTCAAACCAATGGCAATATCATTGGTAATGTGCGAGGAACCAAGCGGCAAAACAGCAAGCTGAATCAAATTTCCTTCTCCGTACACTGACATGCCCGTGGTTCCGGCGCCGATATCCAGCAGGCAAACGCCCAACTCTTTTTGCTGGGGAGTTAAAACAGACCTTGCCGAAGCCAGAGGAGAGGGAATAATGTCAGCAATTTGAACATCCGCGTTCAGAACGGCATTGGTTAAATTTTTTAAAGAAGGAGAGAAAGCGCCGAGCGCCAAAATTTCAACTTCCAACCGTATCCCCTCCATTCCCAGGGCTTGTTTTATCCCGGACTCTCCGTCAATAACAAATTCTTTTGGAAAAATCTCTAAAATTTCTTTGTTTAATGGCAGGGAAAACGCCTGCGCCGATTGGATTACTCTATTAACATCTTCCTCGGAAATTTTTTTGTCAGCCCTGGAAACCACCACCGACCCATGAGAGAACCGCGTAAAAATATGTCCCCCGTTTATATTAACATAAACGTCTTCAATCTTTTGATTAATTTTCTCTTCAAGTTGAGATAAAACCTGAATTACGCTTTTTGAAACCGCGTCAACGTCAGCCACTACCCCTTTTCTCATGCCCAAAACCGGCTCCCGTAACTGAACTAAAACCTCCAAACTCGGCGAGTCTGGTTTTTTTAAAGCAGCAAGGGCTTTTATAGAACTTGTTCCGATGTCTAAACCAGTAATAATATACGGCTTCGCCATAAAAATTTCTAATTCCTAATTAACCTAATGTCTAATCAATACCCAATGTCCAATGTCCAAAAAATTTAGAAATTGGGATTTGGGATTTGATTAGAAATTAGAAATTAGTCATTGGTCATTTGAGTCCGTAGTTTTAAGACGAGATAGATAGCACTCCTCTTTCTCCTTCATCTTCTCTGCCTCTGTTTCCGACTTCTCGTGGTCGTATCCCAAGAGATGCAGAATCCCATGAATTAAAACTTTTGCCAATTCCTTGTCAAACGAGGATTTAAATTTTTTGGCGTTCTTTTTAACCTCGCGCAAACAAATAATTATTTCTCCCAATCCCTGAACCTTTTGAAAAAGCCCTACTCTAAATTTTTCCAACAAGACCTTTGACTCCGGAAAAGCCAAAACATCGGTAACGCGATTTTTTTTCCGGTACTTCTTATTAATTTCTCTCATTCTTCCCTGTCCCACAAAAGCAATGGACAAACCAACCTCTTTCTTGCCCTCGCCCTCTAATACTATTTTAGCAATTCTTCTCAAAAAATCCTCGCTCACGGAATTGGTTGTCAAATTATTAATTTCAATCATAATCTAATCCTTTAACCTGCCTAATTTCTTCAATTTCTCATATTCTTTTTTTAGTTCCTCCTTTCTCAGGGTCGCTTTTTTTTGGGCATACTCGCTTTTGGAATGTTGGCGAAAGCGAATTTTTCTTTTCCTAAACAAAATTCCGCTTTTTTGAACTCCTCTGCCAAAGCGGTAGACTAAACTTTGATTGCTTTCTCTTTTTTTCCGTTTAACTTCCAACATAATCTAAAAATTAAAAAATTTTCTTTATGGCATTCCGGGAATATTTCTTTGTTTGGCTGTTTTCCAGCCACCGAGCAAATGCAGGTGTAAATGATTAATCACTTGTCCTCCTCCTTTGCCTACGTTAAAAACCAGCTTATAGCCCTTTTTGCTAATGTTTTGTTTTTTGGCTATTTTTCCAGCAAGTAAAAATAACTCCCCGATTAATTCTTTATCTTCTGATTTTAAGTGTTGCGCGGAAGGAATATGTTTTCTGGGAACGAGCAAAATATGAATGGGCGCAACCGGCTTTATGCTCTTAAAAACCAAAAATTCAGCATCCTCATAGATTATATCCGCGCGCGCTTTCTTATTTATAATTTTACAGAACAAGCAGGGCATATTATCAGGATTTCTTTAATTTTCTTTTCATCACATCCACCACCTTGTCCATTTTTACTGTTTCTTGTCTGCCGCTCTTCATCTCTCTTATGATAATTGTGTTATCTAAAACCTCTTTATGGCCAAAAATTAAAGTATAATTCACTCCCAGCCTGTTAGCGATTTTCAACTGAATTTTCAAAGAATCCTTGCTGAACGACTCCTCAATCATAATATTCGCTTTCCTAAAATCTTCAAAGAGTTTTAGGCATTTCTTCTTGGCTAAATCTCCCAGCTGCGCTAAAAAAATCTTTGCGCGCGGAGGTTGGAAAAATTTTGCGTTTTTAATTTTCAAAAGATTTACTATTCTTTCTATGCCCGCGGCTCCGCCGCAGGCCGGCGTGTCTTTTCTTCCCAATAATTTCACCAAACCATCGTATCTCCCTCCGCCGACTAAAGACAGGGGCTCTGGTTTTGGCTTTTCTTCTTTGTTTTCAGTTTCTTCAATAACATTGACCATCTGCCTGTCCTCAATTATCTCAAAAACGGTTTTGGTGTAATAATCCAAGCCGCGCACTAAATAAGGATCTAACTGATAAGGCATCTCAATTTCATCCAAAAACTCTAAGACGCCCCTAAAATGAGCATGGCACTCCTCGCAAAGATGGTCAATAAGCTGAGGCGCCTGACTAACAATTTTTTGGCACTTTTCTTCTTTACAATCCAAAACTCGCAAAGGATTTTTTTTAATTCTTCTCCGGCAATTAAAACAAAATAACGCCTCCCGAGATTTAAAATAACTTACTAAAAGTTTTCGGTAATATGGCCGGCATTGACTGTCGCCAATACTGTTAACTTTAATTACTAAATTCTTAAATTTTAATTCCTTTAAAATATTATAAAAAATTTGAATAATCCGGACATCAATAATAGGGCTTCTTTCCTTAAAAACTTCAAATCCTAAATGATGGAACTGGCGAAACCTTCCCGCCTGTGGACGTTCATAACGAAAATAAGGGCCGAAATACCAGAGTTTCACCGGCGAAGGCAGATTAAACATCCCATTCTCAATGTAAGCCCTTACTATTCCCGGAGTTCCCTCTGGCCGGAGAGCTAACAAATCTCCTCCTTTGGTCCGAAGAGTGTACATTTCTTTCTCAATAATATCAGTGTATTGCCCGGTCCCCCGAATAAAAAGTTCGGCATCTTCCACAATCGGCGTTTCAATTTTTTGAAAACCGTAAAAATTAGCAATATTTTCCGCTGTGTCGTAAATTTTTCGGAAATACTTTTGCTCTTCCGGCAAAATATCGCGCATTCCGGTTGGTTTTTGAAATTTTGGTCTCCTCATATTCTTATAATAAAGCGAGGCGAGAATCTAGTAACCCGGCGCTTCAATTTTAGCAAAAGCAAAAAAAGGCCACATCCTCAGAAGCACCCTGCCAACAATTTCATCCTCGGAAACCGCTCCCCAGCGCCTGGAATCAGAAGAAAAGGACCTGTTATCGCCTAAAACAAAATATTCGCTCTCGCTTAATGAAATACTAATACTACCCGGAGTCTGAACAATATCAGCGAGATAATTTGTCTCGTCTAAAACATATTGCCGGCTCAATGAACCATTCGTTTGAATTATTACTTCTCCTTTTCTTACTTCCACTGTTTCTCCGGGCAAACCGATAATTCTTTTAATATAACGTTGAGAAGAGTCCTGCGGATACTTAAACACAATTACCTCTCCTCTCGCTGGTTCTGTAAAACGATAAGAAATTTCATCAACAATCAGATAATCGCCGCTGTGAAAATTCGGTTCCATGCTCTGGCCCCTCACAAAAAATGGCTGAAAAATAAAATAGCGGATAGGAACAACTATCAGCAGCGCGATAATAACTATCTTGCTGATTTCCCAAAAAAATAATAAGGTGTTTTTTAGGATTTTCATGTTTCTACATATTAACAAAGTTTTTTATTTTTGTAAAACATTTTTTGAAACTGGTTTTGGAAAAGCCCGCGCCGAAAGCGCGGGCTTAAATTTTAAAATAGAATCAAAAAATAGAACTGCTCCCAATTTTTTCCCTTAGGGACAACAGTATTTAAAGGTCAGGATACAACGACAGTCATATACCCTACTCTGGTTTCCTTGCGGATGGGTCACGCTATGTACCATTACACCTGTCCTTTCTCCTATTGCACATTCACCATATTCAACTACACAGGAACTGGCGGCACCCCTGCCACTACAATCCCTACAGTCGGCACTCCTGCCGCCAAGACAGCGAATAAAACCCGCAACACTACCACGACGGTAGTAGTTGTTTCTGGAGGTTCCGAGGTGACAAATACCAGAGCCCTGCTCTTTTATCAAATCCAAATTCCCCTTATCTGTATATCCGGATGGACAATCGGTATTACAAAGCACGCAATTTCCACTACCTTCTAATAGCACACAGCCTTGCTCTAATATCTCTGATATTTCTAACGCCCCTATCTCTCCCCTTCCAAAACTCACACCGGTTTTAACGTTTTCCGGGATTAAGTTGGAAATATTGTAATAACCGTCATACCCGCCAAAATTGCATCCGGTTGCCTGGCTCTGTCCATTGGTATAAACATCGCTGGTTATTTCTTCCTCGCAATAGGGCAAAAATTTCTCCTTAATAATTCCGTTGGAAAAAAGAGAATCCAAGACGCCTGAACTATCTTTGACCTTTAGATTGCCTGTGCTGCCGTCTATTTCCAGGGTGGTGTTGTTGCTGCTATTCTTGATGATTAGATTTCCGTGCGCGGAATATAAGCCAGGGATAGCTCCTCCAATCTTGATATCGTCTGTGTAAAAGGTTCTTAAACCTAAATCCCCGTCTTTGGCTTGATAATTTATTCCTGTATTTATTGGCGGAGTCACATTGCCTCCGGGCGGACCAACAGACGGCTCGGTCCAGGCAAGGACAACGTAACTGAGTAATCCTGTCATTGCCAAGACGCCGAGTATGAGTGATAAAGGTTTGGTGTTCATTAATTTATTGTACCACATCTAAAAAGAAAAATCCCTGGGGAAAACTTCCAATATTTACCCTGTTAAATTTGCTTCGCAACTATTTAACAGGGTTTATCTAAATTTAAAAATAGTGATATAATATTAAAATGATTTTAATTGTTGGTCTGGGAAATCCAGGCGAAAAATATAAAAAAACCCGGCACAATCTCGGGTTTAGAATAGTGGATAAAATTGCCGCTAATTTTCAATTTTCAATTTTCAATTTTCAATCAATTTTCAATGCTCAAATTTCCAAAGGAATAATTGAAAACCAAAAAATAATCCTGGCAAAACCCCAGACGTTTATGAACAACTCTGGAGGTTCAGTAAAGAAATTGGTTTTAAGTTACAAGTTACAAGTTACAAAAATTTGGGTGATTCACGATGATATTGATTTACCGCTTGGAAAAATAAAAATCATAAAAAACCGCGGAGCCGCGGGGCACAAAGGCGTGGAATCAATCATTCATGAATTGAAAGCGAAAAATTTCATCCGTTTCAGAATAGGCGTCCGGCCCGAAAAAGGAAAGCCAAAAAATGTGGAAAAATTTGTCCTGCAAAAATTTACCAAAAATGAAGAAGGGATTATTAAAGAAGTAATTAACAAAACCTGTGAGGCGATTGAAATGGCAACACAACAAGGCGTGGAAAAAGCAATGAATAAATTTAACAAATGAATCTCAGAAAATAAAAACGAGGCGAATGGTTCGGAAAAATCCTCACCATTATACCTCGCTTGCTTTATTAACTCTTATTACTCCACCACCAGTGGAACTTCATTCAGTAAAAATTCTTTGCTCATCAATAATTCTTCCGCCTTTTTAACAGCTTCTTCGCGCGAAACCGCCAAGATTACTGCATATGGCTTCAAAATATCCGTGCTTGATGAATTATAAAGAATAAAAGCTTTCACGCTTTTCGCCATTTCTTGTTTTTCATCTCCTAAATTTTTAACAATCTCAAAAATACCTTGTGCACCAAAGAACTACTCCACATAAAATACACAGCGAAGGCCCTATTAGCATTGCTATTGTAGCGGATCTTTTTTCTTTCTTGAGTTCCCCTTTTCTTTTTCTTTCTTCTTCTGCGGTTAAATCGCCACCATATCCTGCTCCCATATTACATTACCTCCTATTTGATTTTCAGAGAACTATTTTTCTTTTTCTGCTCTCTGGCCTACCCGCAAGCGTTAGAATTAAAAACATCAGTCCTTAACCCTAAACTCGCGCCCTATCAGACATAAGGAGGGATCGTCTAAAAAGGACAACTCGCAGGCAGACCAAAAAGCAAAAATTTGACAAAATCATCTAACATTATATTATACACACCTTGTTAATTATGTCAAGCTCTAACAACGGAAAAATCAAAACTATTACTATTAAGGACAAGGAATATCCAAAAATCCTCAAAAAAATCCCTAACGCGCCGGCAAAACTTTACGTGAAAGGAAATTTAACTCTTGGCAAAACACCATGTTTTGCCGTGGTTGGCACAAGAAGATGCTCGGATTACGGAAAACAGGCAACTCTGGAAATAGTCAGTGCTCTAACAGAAGCCGGGCTTATTATTGTTAGCGGGATGGCAAAAGGAATTGATTCCTGGGCGCATCAAACCTGTCTTGAACAAAAAGGAAAAACCATTGCTGTTTTAGGAACCGGAATTGACGAGAAAAGTATTTACCCGCAGGAAAACATAAAATTAGCCAGAGAAATTGTCGCGAATAACGGCGCGGTGATTTCAGAATTTCCGCCTGGTACGCCCGGATATAAAGGCAACTTTCCTTCAAGAAATCGGATAATTTCCGGACTTTGTCTGGGCGTTTTGGTGATAGAGGCAAAATACAAAAGCGGCGCTTTAATTACCGCGCGCTGCGCCCGCGAGCAGAAACGAAAAGTTTTTGCCCTGCCCGGACCAATTCATTCGCTTAATTCCAATGGCCCAAACGATTTAATCAAAAATGGCGCAAAATTAGTTGACAGACCCAACGACATTCTGCAAGAACTTAATCTCCAATGTTTAAGGTTCTACCTTAAACAAGAAACAAAAGGAGAAAATGAAGAAGAAAATTTAATTTTGGACGCATTAAAACAAGGTGGGTTGAATATTGACAAAATTATTGAAAAAACAAAACTGCCCGCCTCTGCTGTGGCAAGCGCCCTTATTGCGTTAGAAATAAAAAATAAAGTAAGGGATTTGGGAGGAAGCGTGTACGCGCTATCGCGCTAAATTTTTAATTTTTAATTTTTATGAACTTAGTTGTAGTAGAGTCGCCGACAAAATGTCGGACTATCCAAGGATTTTTAGGGCCTAAGTACAAGGTCTTGTCTTCCTACGGCCATATTCGCGACCTGCCGAAGGGTGAACTTGGGATAGAAACAGAAAATAATTTCAAACCAAAATATGTTATCCCTCTGAAAGCCAGAAAAAATGTAAATATTTTGAAAAAAGAAGCAGAAAAAGCGGATTCAGTTATTTTGGCCACAGACGAGGACAGAGAAGGAGAAGCCATTGCCTGGCACCTCGCCCAAATTTTAAATTTGGGTGATGATAAAAATTATCAAAGAATCGCTTTTCACGAAATCACAAAATCGGCGATTGAAGCGGCTCTAAAAAATCCGCGCGCTCTTGATATAAATCTTGTTGACGCGCAACAGGCGAGAAGAATTTTAGACCGCTTGGTAGGCTATAAACTATCCCCTTTTCTCTGGAAAAAGGTTGCCAGAGGATTATCAGCCGGACGGGTGCAGTCAGTGGCAGTTCGTCTGGTTTGCGAACGGGAACGAGAAATTGAAAAGTTCAAACCGGAAAAATACTGGAATATTGAAGCAGAACTTCAATCACAAGCCAAATCTTTTCTCGCCAAATTAGTTAAAAAAGACGATAAAGTAATTCCAAAATTGGGGATTAAGACGAAAAAAGAAGCAGAAGAGATTGTTAAAAATCTGAAAAGCGCGGAATTTAAAGTGAACAGTGTTGAAAAAAAAGAAATCAAGAGAAATCCTTTGCCGCCTTTTATCACTTCAACTTTACAGCAGGAAGCGTGGAAAAAATTCCATTGGCCCGCAAAATTTACAATGAGAATTGCTCAAAATCTTTATGAAAAGGGACACACCACTTATCATAGAACCGATTCCTTGAACATTGCTGATTTGGCTCTATTCGGGGCTAAAAAATTTATTGAAGAAAACTTCGGAAAAAATTACTGGGCCGGATTTTTAAGAAAATATAAAACCAAAGTAAAAGGAGCGCAGGAAGCGCATGAAGCGATACGGCCGAGTTATTCCGATAAGACGCCTGAAAAACTAAAAATCCAAATGAAACTGGAAGATAACCAATTTCGGCTTTATGATTTGATTTGGCGAAGATTTATCGCTTCTCAAATGAACCAGGCAATTTTTGACTCAACTACTATAGATATTGCGGCTAAAAATTATACTTTTCGCGCAACCGGGCAAACTCTAAAATTTGATGGCTTCTTAAAAGTATATCTCGTCAAATATGAAGAAACTGAATTGCCTGCGCTGAAGGTTGAAGAAATTTTGGAATTGTTAAAACTTATCCCCTCTCAACATTTCACCCAACCTCCGGCAAGATACAGCGAAGCAACCCTGATTAAAATTTTGGAAGAAAATGGAATTGGCAGACCGTCAACTTACGCGCCCGTGATTTCCACTATTCAGGACAGAAATTATATTGAAAAAAACGAACAAAGAAAATTCCGACCAACTGAAATCGGAATGGTAGTCAACGACCTTCTGGTAAAGCATTTCCCAGAAATCGTTGATATCAAATTTACGGCTGAAATGGAAAAGGACTTGGATAAAATCGCCGAAGGCGAAAAAAAATGGATTCCGGTCATAAAAGAATTTTATAAACCCTTTGCCGAGTTATTGAAACAAAAAGAACAAGAGATTTCCAAAAAAGATATTGCGGAACAAAAAACAAAAAAAATCTGCCCCAAATGCGGAGCTCCCCTTTTGATTAAACTCGGCAGATTCGGCAAATTTTACGCTTGCTCAGGATTTCCAAAGTGCCGGCATACCGCGCCTCTTGAAAAAAATATTTTGGGAATCAAGTGCCCAAAATGCGACGATGGAGACATCGTGGAAAAAAGAACTCGCAGAGGCAAACTATTTTATGGCTGCAACAAATATCCAGAATGCGATTTCGCTTTGTGGGATAAACCTCTTAATGAAAAATGCCCGAAGTGCGATTCCTTATTGGTTGAAACAAAAAGAGGCCAAATAAAATGCTCAAATAAAGAATGCGACCACATAAAACCCTGAATTTAAAATTATGAATTATGAACAAAACAAATTCTACGATTATAAAAAGTAAAAGCCAAGAAAGTTTCTTCTTGGTTTTTTTTATGTTTATGCTTATTTTAAATGCCCCCTTAGCCTTAAAATAAGCATTATTACGGGTTTTATTTTTCTGTCTTTTTTAGGTTTATGTCCCAACATATACTTCAGATCATTTGAAGACATATTCCAAAAATCGTATTGGTCTGGACCGTCCCATAAATCCCTGCGCTGTACCGATAAAAACTTTTTGCGTTCTTTTTTCATTTTTAACATCCTCTCTCAACAATCTCTTTACCGCGATATTTTATTTTACACTTTTATTGCTTTTTGTCAAATTTTTGTCAATGTTTAAATCTATCTAGTAAATCTTCTATTTGTTTTTTTGTGTTAAACAAAATTGTTAATTTTGGACGGTTAATTTCCATTCCGAATTTAAGTGACTCAATGCCTAAAATTTCTTTGGCTTTTTGTTCCAGTTCTTTAAATTCTTCCCTGAATTTTATTGTTCTTGGCTTGGGCTGCCAGACCTCTAATTTCTGAGCCATTGCTTCGGCTTCCCTTACGTTTAAGCGGTCCCTTAAAATTTTGGAAAAAAGATTTTTTTGTTTTTCCGGCTCTTTTGCCATTAAAATCGCTCTGGTATGGCCGTCTGTGATTTTCTCCTCTCTCACCGCCTGTTTTATTTCTTCGGGCAGATTAAGAACTCTCAGGGCATTGCTTATCACAGGCCTGCTCACTCCCACCATTTTGGCAATCGCGGGATGACTGAAATGAAAATCCTGCTCCAATTTTTTATACGCTTCGGCTTTTTCCATCAGATTTAAATCCCGTCGCTGAACATTTTCAATTAAAGAAACCTCTAATTTTTCCTGTTCAGTGGGCTCCCTGATGATGAGCGGCACCTGGGTTAAACCACACATTTTTGCCGCAAGCAATCTTCTCTCGCCGGCGATTAATTCGTATCTAACCTGCCTGCCGCCCGCTACGTCTTTTTCAATCTTGGAAGCAATCAAAGGTTGTAAAATTCCATGTTCCTGAATTGAATCAGCCAAGGACTGAAGTCCTTCCGGGTCAAATTCTTTCCTGGGCTGGTAAGGATTGGGTCTAATTTTTTCAATTTCAATAAAAAAAACCGCCTCTGTTTTAGAAGGAAAAACCGCATCGGTTTTGCCTGATTTTTTTGGAATTAAGGACTCAATACCTTTGCCAAAAGAATTTCGCATGTAACTTGTAACTTGTAACTTGTAACTTGTAACTAAAGATTTTAATTATTCTTCTTGAGTTATAGGTTTCAAGTTATAGGTTTCAAGGTTAATGATTTCTTCTGCCAGCTCCCGATACGCTTTTGTTGCCAGCGAAGCAGGAGCGTATTGCAAAATCGGTTTGCCAAACTTGGGCGCCTCGGCTAAAACTATTGCTCTGGGAATTACTGCGTCAAAAACATAGCCGGGAAAATTTCTCCTCACTTCTTTTGCCACATCTCTGGAAAGCCGATTTCCTCTATTATACATAGTCAAAAGGGCTCCTGTAATTTTAACTTCTTTATTTAAATTATTTTTAACCAGATCAATTGTTGCTAAAAGCTGCTCCAATCCTTCCAGAGCCAGATATTCGCACTGAACAGGAATTAAAATTTCTTTTGAGGCGACCAAAGCGTTCAAGGTGAGAAGACCCAAACTGGGAGGCGAATCAATAATAATAAAATCGTAAGAATCCTTGACCTTTTCCAGGGTTTGGTCAAGTTTGAATTCCCGGTCTTTTAGGCTCACTAATTCCACGGTGGCGCCGGCCAAATCCGGAGACGCCGGCATAATTTCATAGCCAAAAAATGAGGTTTTCCTGATAATGGCTGAAGGAGTAACCTGGCCCATTAAAGCATGGTAAACAGAAAGCGGCAATTTTTTCGGGTCAATGCCAAGAGAAAAAGTGGCGTTGGCTTGAGAATCAAAATCAACCAATAAAACCCTTTTGCCCATAGCCGCCAAGAAAACTGGAAGATTAACACTGGTAGTTGATTTCCCAGTTCCGCCTTTTTGATTTAAAATACTGATAATCCGAGCCATTAAATTACCATAACACAAATTTTTTGAATTTACAAATAGCGAAATTTTTGGTAAAGTTAAATCACGCCGCGGTGGCGGAATTGGCTTACGCGCACGGTTCAAAACCGTGTGAGGGCAACCTCGTGTGGGTTCGAGTCCCACCCGCGGCACAATGAAAAATGGCAGAGACCTGTTCTCTGCCATTTTTTATTTTATAGGGTTTTTAATATATCTTTTTAAAAATATTATTTTTCTTGCCATTATAGTAAATTTATGATTTTTTTATAATACAATACTTTTTTGCATGCTTCATTAACTCTCTCTAAAAATTTTCCATTTTTATTTGCTCCCTCAATAATTGCATCCCGCATAATAATGAAATCTTCTGGATAACTGGTTAATATAATATCATTTACTTTTAGCGCATCAACAGCAGCTTTTTTAAAAATTTCTTCAGAAGAATTTAATTTTGAATAATATTGTCTTATTGCGCCCATATGCAACTCGTCCACGACCACCAAACCATCAAAACTTAATTCATCCTTTAGAAATTTATCAATTTTAACTGAAAGCGAAGCAGGAGCAGTTTTATCCAAACAAGTTATTATATGTCCTTTCATTATTGCATAGCACCCATTTTTAAAAGCTTTTCTATATGGCTCAATCTGCGCTAAAATTTCGTTTTTAGGTAATTCTAATTTTGGCAAAACTCTATGCGGATTTTGATTTTTCTTTAAAATTCCATATGAGGGAAAATGTTTTAATGTTGGTATAATATTGTGTTCTTGAAAAATTCGCATTGCAGTCAAACCCAATGTAATTACTGTTTCCATTTTGTCAGAATAAGATCTATCCGCTGCCGCAGTCTCAGATTTTGTTAAACCATCTTTATTTTTAACCAATGCTCTTTCCTCTGCTATGTATCCTCTATACCCGTTTTTTGCGCAATCAACCAATGGCGCAAAATTCATATTAAACCCAATTTGATTTATTAACTTAGCAAATTTTTTAACCTCTCTTTCAAAAAATTCTAAATTCCCATCCTTTTCAAACTTTTTTCCATAAAAACGCGGAGATTTATAATCAGAGATTGATTTGAGCCTGTTAAAATATTCTCCTCCTTCACCATCAATCACTAAAAATAAAGGAACTTTTTTATTTTTCTGCGATAATTTATTTAATAATCTTACAAATCGTTTTAATAATTCCAAGCTATCCCCTTCTAATACAGCCTGATTTTCGGAAACGATTTCACCACCTTTACCAATCATAAAACCACCAATCCCTTCCTTTATAAACATTTCAATTTGGTTAATATCCTCGGGTGTTCTACAAATAAACAATTGTCCAACTTTTTCTTTCAAATTTTTCATATGAATGTTAAAAATTAGATGTTTAAAATTTTTTGCGGAAAATTTTCAATATTAACCAGCCGGAAAAAATGCCGACAAGCGCGCCGGCGAGGATATCGCATGGCCAATGAATGCCGCAGAAAACCCGGGCAAAACAAATTAAAAAACTTGCTATAAAAAATAGATAGCCGGTTTTTTTATTGTAAAAATAAACAACCGTTGAAAGAGCGAAAAAGAAAGCGGCGTGGCCCGAAGGGAAAGCCGCTTGATTTAAGTGGTCCAAAAGCAGATTAACGTGATTCTCCGCAAACGGCCTGGGCCTTGGCCAAAACCAGCGAATTAATTCCGTAATCCCAAATCTGGCAAAAATTGCCGCTGAAAATCCATAAATCAGCATTAACCGATATTTTCGCCAATCTTTCAGCAAAAACAAAAACAAGCTCAGGGCCAAAATATACCCAAAATACCGGGCAAAAAAAATACCCAGAACGTCCAGCCAGACCCACTTGCCAGCAAAACCATTTATATATTGAAAAAGATAAAAATTAATATTCATCATTTTTGAGCCCAAAATTTAAGTTTTGAAATTTTTCCCAAAAACATAAAACCCAAAGAAAATATTGCCGCGACAATAAAAGCAAATCTTATATCCGAAACAATTAAAAATATTCCAGCCAAACTCAACAGCAAAAAACTCCGCGAAAGCGCGATAACTATATCCCTGTAAATAATAAACTCGTCTATTTCCTTGCCTTTGGCTTCGGCTTTCTCGTATTGGACCGCCTGAAAAGGAATGCCGACAGAGGTTCTGGCGAACCGGTAAAAACTTTGAGCCAAAAAAGCCGAAGCCGGATTTACTACAAAAAATTTCCCGAGCCAGGCGCCGGCGGTAAGTATTGAACCAATTACTAAAAGTTTGGTCTTATCCACTCTGTCTGTAAGCCGTCCCATATACAAAGCGAAAAACAAAGAAACAACCAAAGCTATGGTGGCAATAGCCCCGATAGTCATATAATTAATACATAAAATCATTAAAAACAAGGGCCAAATACAATAATTTATAGTTCCCACCATCCCCAACGTGGCGAAAGCCAAATTATAATATCTATTTTCCTTTCTAAACATCCTCTTAAACGCCCCTAAATAAGAATCGGTATAAATTTGATAAACATCTTTACTTAAAAGCAAAGGTATTGCCGAACTAACCAGCACGAATAAAACCGCCACAAATAAAGTGGGATAGCCAAAAAACGAAAGAACAACGCCGCCCACTGCCGGCGCCAAAATTCCCGGCAGAGCGCTTACAAAATTAAGTTTTCCAACCTCCTTTCCGAACTTCTTTGTTTCTGAAACACGAATAAAATTAGTGTGGTAAGCGGGGTAAAAGAAAATCTTTCCCAAAACATTCAAAATTATGGCTAAAAAAATAAAAAGCCAGGATATATTAAAACAAAGCAAACAAATAAAATATCCCCAAAAAAAGGGATGAGAAAGAAGCATTGCCTTTTTAAGGCCGACCTTCATCATTATCTGCCCTCCGAACGGAGATAAAATTCCCTGCAATCCGTAGATAGCGGCAAAAAATAAAAGCGTAAGAGACAAAGAGCCAAAATGTTGATAAATATAAATCGGAACAAAAATGGCAATCATTCCCATTCCAAAACCGCGGATGGCAACACTGCTGAAGAATCTATCCGCTTCTCTTTTCAAAAAGAAAAATAAATATGAAGATGGATTAAAATTAGTAAGATTCATTAAATAATTATATCAAACTCAACCACTCTTTCATAGCGAGCTTTGGTTGAATAATATTGAGTTAATTTTTTAGCTTTTTCTAAAACTGATTTTGAAATTTTCAATCTACTGTAATTTTTTACTAAAGTAAGAGGTCCCGGGTAATTTTTCATTTCAATCAGAATATCCCCCTTGTTTTTTAATTTTTTGATTTTTTCATTCTCTTCCTCGTTGCGGCCAATTATAATTTTTGTTTTGGCAAAGCAAAAATGTCTGCCTAATTTTAACAGCCCGATATCATTGCCTTCGCATCTCGGATAAATCTTTAATAATTCTCGCAGCCGTTTGCTAAACTCTAAATCGCATAAGAGACAGCCGCCAGCTGGTGTTGGATATTTTTTAATTTTATATTTTTTAGCCAAAGCAATCTGTTTTTTTCTGGAACGACCGGAAATATCTAATAGTTTCTCTCTATCCACCCAGCCCAATTTTTCAGGAATAGTTGGTTTCAACAATTTTGCTGATAAGGGTCGCAATAAATATCCTTTCAAGCCGGATTCTTTTTCTATCAACCCCAATGCCCCCTTATTCTGGCTCATTGGCCTTTCGCCCAATACTTCTCCGGTGGCGACAAAACTAAATTTTTCTTTTTTCATCACGGCCTTTGCTTTTTTGAGCATTAAAATATGGCAGTCAATACAGGGATTTATTGCTTTTCCATAACCGTATTTCGGATTTTTCACCATTTTCAAATGCTCTTTGGAAAAATCAACGATTTTCAACGCCAGCTTAATTTTTTTTGCCGCTTTTTTCGCTTGTTCAGCGTCAAAAAAATAACTCTTGAAAGTTATTCCTTTTACTTCAATCCCCTGCTCCATTAAAACTTTTGTTGCTAAAATTGAATCCAGGCCCCCAGAAAACAAAAGCAAAACCCTAATTTTTTTCATTTCTTTTAATCACTCCTTTAAATTTCGTATAAAAAATTACATTGTCTTTGATGTTTTCTCTTACTAAAGAATTTGGGCCAACTTGGCAGTTTGAGCCGATTAAAATTCCGGGCATTATATTCACTCTTGTCCCTAAAAAAGTATTTCTACCGACAATTACTCCAAGGCGCTTCGAGCAAGTATTAATTTTTTTACCCTTAACTCTTGAATTTATATCTCCCCTGTCCAGCCGTATATTTGAGACCATTACATCGGCGCCAGCCCGGCAGCCGTTTTTAAAAATTGAATCGCCGCAATAACCGGAATGAAAATGAACATTTTCCTGAAGGATTGTCCGTGTTATTTCTAAATTAGTTCCCAGCAGACAATTGTCTTCCACGTTTACATATTCCCGCAAAAGAGCGTTGTTGCCGATAATACAATGAGCGCCGATATAACAAGGTCCGTTGATAACCGCGTTCTCAAAAATTTTAACATTCTTACCGATATAAACTTTTCCTTTAATTATGACATTTTTGGCGATTTGGGCTGTTTTCTCAATTTTTGGTTTTAAAAATCTATCCATCAAATATCTCTCTATGTCAAACAAATGCCAGGGATATTTTAAGGACGGAGTATCTTTTTCTGGTTTATCAAGCATAATCACCCTTACATCATTTTTTTTCATATATAAAGAGAGAGCGTCCTCAAAATCATACATATGTTTTTTAACTTTTTGGTAAGAACCAAAAAAACTTGGGTCTAAAACATAAACTCCCATTACTTTAATATCTGACGGCTCTCTGCCTTTTTTCGGCTTTTCAACAATTCCCAAAACCCTGTCTCCTTCCAACCGAAACATTCCAAACAATTCAGGCGTCTCTGTCTTCTGCCCGAACAAAACACTTTTTATTTTGGGATTTTTAATCATCTCATCTATATCCACTCTTTCAGCATTTAGAACTAAAAATCTATTTTTCAGAAAATTTCTCGCTTGCCATAAAGCATTCCCCATTCCTTTTGGCGTTTTCTGAACAACCAACTCTATTTTTAGATTTGCAAATTGGTAATTTTCTAATTCTCGCTCAACATTTTTATTCGGTCCTTGAACAATTATGATTTCTTTTATTCCAATTTTTCTTAATCCTTCAATCGTATACCAAATCAAAGGCCTGCCCATTATTTTGAACAAAGATTTGTGTTGAAAATTTAACGGCCAAAAGCGAGACGACTCGCCCGCGGCTAAAATTACGGCTTTCATAGATTTAAAATAATTTTTACTACTTTTTGAGAGTCGTATTCAATCGGGCCTGATTTTGCTAATAAATTTTTGGCGATGAACTTTGGCTTTGATAAATTTTTATCTATTTTTACTAAATTCAGAAGTTCGGGATGTTGTTTTTTGTATTTTTTAAGCCGTTGTTTGGAAGAAATTTTATTATTATAAATAACAAAATCCAATTCGCAGCCAATGTATTTTTCAACTTCTTTTGAAAAATCCAGGACAGAAAAATTATTCGTTTCGCCGAGCTTAGTCATTGAATTGACAATCAAGACCTTTTTTGCTTTTGTCTTTTTCAGAGCTTCTTTTATTCCCTGAGGGAGAAAACAGGAAATTATGCTTGAGTAAAGATCGCCAGGTCCGATAGTAATTAAATTTGCTTTTGTTATCGCCTCTTTTGTCGCCGGGAAAATTTTTGCCTTTGGCTTCAAAAATACTTTTTTGATTTTTAATTTTGGACTGTGTTTCTTGGGAACGTCTATCTCGTCTTCGCCTTTTATAATTCTTCCATTTTCCAGAACTGCCAAAAGTTGAGTTTTATCAATTGTTGTTGGCAATGCCCGATGTTTTTTGACTTCTAAAAATTCTCCGGCTAATTTCAGGGCTTTTCTAAAATCTTCGCTTGCGTATTCTGCCAAAGAAATAAAAACAGTGCCGAATCGATGGCCGATATGCCCGCCAGGAAATTTTTCTCTGCCAAACCTTAAATAAAAAAGGTCTTTTTTCCATTGAGCACTTTCTGATAAAGCAATCAGATGTCGGCTGATATCACCCGCTGGCAAACAATTAAAATCTTTCCTCAGCTGGCCGGTTGAACCGCCGCTATCAAACATTGAAACCACGCTTGTAATCCTGACAGAATATTTTTTAAGCGGCTCTAATAATAATTTTGGCACAACATTTCCGCCGCCAAAACAAACAATATTTCTATTTTTCATGTTTTGCCAAATAAAAAGTTTTTATATTCAAGTCCAGATATTTTTTTGGCACGATTTTTTCAATTGCTTTGAAAATTGACTTTGGATTTATCGGAATTAAACCCTTGAAACAAGCCAGACATATTAAATAAATTCCAGCTACCACATTTTTGCCTAATTCTTTCTCGCAAATATCCGCTGCCGGAATTAAAATTATATTTTTGCTGATTTTTTTCAGGTTTTTTAATATTTCCTCTTGTTTTAATAATTTTTGTCCGGAAATGGGAACCAAAAATTTATTGATTAAAAATATGGTTTTGCCATTGGCAAAATAAATTGCCTTCAAGCATTCCTGCGCCTCCAAACCCAAAATCAAATCAGCGCTTCCTTGAGCAACCATCGGTGAATATATTTTCTTGCCAAAACGGATATGAACCTCAACCGAGCCCCCTCTTTGGGACAAGCCGTGCAGTTCCGAGGTCTTGACATCATAACCCTCTGAAAAAGCCGCCTCTGCCAAAATCTGCAAAAGCGTAATCAAACCCTGCCCCCCTGTTCCCACAATAACCATATTAAATTGTTCTATTTTTTGAGCCATAAAATCATTTTACGAATTTGCAGGGGCGGCGAGCGATGATGACAGAGACATCGTCTTTTTTTAAAAATTCCCGGATTGTTTGGATAAATTCGTTTTGTTTAATCGGGTCAATGATTTTCAAATTTTTTACCTGACAGGCGGAAATAACATCTTCAATTTTTATTATTGGCGCCGCGTCTGTTTTAATCCCGGGATGGGGCTGATGCCCGGTCATTGCCGTGGTTTTATTATCCATAATAATTATTAGAGGATTGGATTGATTGTGAACAGCGTTGATTAAAGCGGGAATTCCGGCGTGAAAAAAAGTGGAATCGCCAATAAAAGTAATAAGTTTCTGTTTGCCGGAAACCGCCTTTTTTATCCCATGGGCAATGCCGATAGAGGAACCCATACAGAAAAGATAATCCTGAATATTATGAGGCGGAACCCCTGCCAGCATATAACAGCCAATATCTCCGCCGAAAATTACGTCTTTTTCTTTAACCGCTTTTTTTATTGCGCCGAAAACCAGCCAATAAGGACAACCCTGGCAGAGCTGGGGCCGACGATTAACTGATAATTGATTACTGATTACTGATAATTTATTAAATTTCTTGCCGAAAAATTTGGCTATGGCTTGGGCAACAATTCCAGGTTTTAGTTCGCCGATTTCGGGCACCAATTCTTTCCCCACAACCTTCAAACCGCAATTTACTTCTTTGGCGAAAATTTTAATTTCTTTTTCTAAAAACGGCTCTGATTCTTCCACTATTAAAACTTTTTTGAGGGGCTTAATGAAATTCTTAATTTTTCTTTCTGGTAAGGGATAAAAAAATCCCAGCTTCAAAATTGGCAAATTTATTTTTAATTCTTTCAGCGCCTCCATCACATATAAATAAGAAACCCCGGAAGTAATAATCCCGAGTTTGGACGAGGACAGGCCTCGTCCAGCTTTTCCACCGACTAAATTCAGTTTGCTTTTCTCGCTATATTCCTGGATTTTCTCAATCTTATCCAGCAATTCCTTGTGCATTTCAAGAACTCGCGGCGGCAGAGTGTTAAATCTGTTGACATCTTTTACAAACCCCGCATCACCCCGCCGAAGCGAGGAGCGCGAGGCAAGTTTTCCTAATTTTACCAAACCAGACTGGTGATTGACTCTTGTTGTTGTCCGCAGTAATACGGGCATTTTGAATTTCTCGGAAATTTCAAACGCAAATTTTACAAAATCCTTGCATTCCTGAGAATCAGACGGCTCCAATATGGGAATATGAAGCAAAAAAGCAAAACCCCTGGTGTTTTGCTCTGACTGGGCAGAACTATGGCAGGACGGGTCGTCAGCGACAACTATTACAGTTGGACCTTTTGTCCCTGTGTAGCAAAAAGGAAATAAAGCGTCCAAACAAACATTCAAACCAAAATCCTTCATCACCACCATAGTTTTTAATCCGGAAAAACTGGCGCCAATCCCGGCTTCCAGCGCCACTTTCTCATTAGTGCTGTACTCAAAATATAAATCTTGTAACCTGTAAAAGGTATCGCCGATTTCCGAAGCCGGAGTGCCTGGATAAGTGGAAACAAATTGAACGCCCGCTTCCAGGGCGCCCCTCACAATTGCTTCATTACCCAAAAGAATAACTTTCTTGTCCTTTTTTTCTAAAACATTTTGAAACATGAACTTTTATTTTTTGTATTTGCCAACCGCTTTTTTAATTATTTCCATTGCTTTTTCTTTATTCTCAAAACCTTCCACCTTTACGTGTTTGTATTTCTCCGGCTCTAATTTTTTATAATCTTCAAAATACGCTTTAATCTCTTTTTTAATATGTTCTCCCAAATCATTAATATCCTGAATTTCCTTAAAACGGGGGTCAACTTTTTCTACGGGTACGGCAATAATCTTATTATCTATTCCGGCTTCGTCTTTCATTACAAGCATTCCTATGGGCCTGGCTTTAACAACGCAGCCCGGCACAGTTGGATAAGTAGTAAGCAAAAGAACATCCAAAGCGTCGCCGTCCTCTGAATGAGTTTGCGGAACAAAACCGTAATCGCAAGGCAAAAACATCGGCATATAATATACCCTGTCTAATTCAACATATCCCTTTTCTTCATTATATTCATATTTGTTACTACTCCCTTTGGGAATATCCACTACTACATTGATTTGTTCCGGCGTATTTTCTCCGGCCGAAATGTCTTTGTAAAGATTCATAATTTTATTCCACTGTCACGCTTTTTGCTAAATTGCGAGGTTTATCTATATCGCAGCCTCGCAATAATCCGACATAATAGGCAAAAAGCTGCAGCGGGATTACTGATAAAATTGGAGTGAGCATTTCCAGAGTTTTTGGAATATAAATTACATCATCAACTAATTTCTTAATATCCTCGTTGCCTTGCGTGGCAATAGCAATTACCGGCCCTTTTCTGGCTTTAATTTCTTCAACATTGGAAACCATCTTTTCATAAACGCTGTCAGAAGGACAAATTGCTACTGTGGGAAAATTTTCATCAATCAACGCTATTTGACCATGCTTCATCTCTCCGGCAGGCATTCCTTCAGCATGTAAGTAGGAAATCTCTTTTAATTTTAGAGCTCCCTCTAAAGCAATAGGGAGATTATACTTTCTGCCAATATAGGCAAAATTATTAAAATCTTTATATTTTTCCGCTAATTCTTTTATTTGGGCTTCGCTTTCTAACGTTTTTTTGACTAATTCGGGAATTCTTGAAATTTCTTTGGCAATCCTCTGACCCATAACTAAACTCATCCCCCTTTGCCTGCCTAAAAGCAAAGTTAAAAGAGCGAGAACCGTAAGCTGAGAAGTAAAGGCCTTTGTTGAAGCGACCCCTATCTCCGGACCGGCGTGATTATAAACTCCGGCATCGGTCTCTCTGGAAATGGTTGAACCAACCGCGTTAACAATTCCAATACACATCATTCCTTTTTGTTTTGCCTCTTTAATCGCCCCTAATGTATCGGCGGTCTCCCCGGACTGAGATACGGCTAAAATTGCCGTGTTTTTATCTAAAATTTGCTTTCTATATCTAAATTCCGACCCTGCCTCCACTTCTGTGGGAATTCCCGCATACTCTTCAAGCATATACTCACCCACTAAACCTGCATGCCGGGCAGTGCCGCAAGCAATAATATTTAATCGTTTAACATTTTTTAATTTCTCTTTTACTGTTTCTAACCCGCCTAATTTCGCCAATCCCTGAGCGATAATCAATCTTCCTTTTAAAGGCGACCCAATGCTTTCCGGCTGCTCCATAATTTCTTTTAACATAAAATGAGGATAACCTCCTTTCTCGCTTTCTTCAGCTTCTATTTCTAAATCCTGGGGCTCTCTTTCTTTTAAGATGGAAATATCTTTTGGAGTAATAATTGCTATTTCATTATCTTCAAGGGCAATGACCTTTTGAGCGTAAGGAGCAATAGCGTTTGGGTCGGAAGCAACTAAATATTCATTCTGTCCAACGCCGATAATAAGAGGCGAAGAAAACCGGGCAGCAATAATTTTTTCAGGATCATCCCGCGCAATTACAGCCAGGGCGTAAGCGCCTTTCACCTGCCTTAACGCTTTCCTCACTGCTTCTTCCAGCTTTCCCTGAAAATATTTTTCAATCAAATGCGCGATTACTTCGGTATCCGTATCTGAGCTGAATTTATGCCCCTCTCTAACAAGTTTTTCCCTTAATTGCCTGTAATTTTCAATAATGCCGTTATGGACCAAAAAAATATTTTCTTTGCAATCGCAATGAGGATGGGCGTTGGCTTCGGTCACTCCTCCGTGAGTAGCCCAGCGAACATGTCCAATACCAAATCCGCTCCCATATTTATTGGTCTGGATTCTGTTTTCTAAATTTTCTAATTTTCCCACTGCTTTCAGGCAAATCGGTTTGCCCTGTTCAAAAACCACGATTCCGCTGGAATCGTAACCCCGATAACTCTCCTTTCTTAACCCGTCCATTAAAATCGGAACCGCCTTTTTTTTACCAATATAGCCAACTATTCCGCACATAATTTAGATAACTATATTAATTAACCTTCCTTTAACAAATATAACCTTTTTGATAGTTTTTCCTTCTATCCATTTTTTAACCTTTTCTCTGTTCAATGTCAACTCTTTTGCCTCTTTTTCAGAGATATCCGCTGTTGCCTCAATTTTATCCCGCACCCTACCGTTGATTTGAATAATCAAAATAATTTTTTCCTCTTTAGCTAATTTCGAGTTATATTCCGGCCATTCTTCCTCAAAAATAGATTTTTTACTGCCTAATTGATGCCAGAGTTCTTCCGCAATATGCGGCGCGAAAGGAGACAACAATTTTAATAATACTTGATAATTGCTTGCTGATAATTCCTTTTGCTTTTCCATGGCGTTTACTAAAACCATCAACTGCGAAATAGCGGTATTAAACTTAAAACTTTCTATATCTTCGCTCACTTTCTTAATCGTCTGATGAACCAACCTTTCTAAATTATTGTTCTCTGTTCTCTGTTCTCTATTCTCTGTTCTCTGAGATAGTTTCCAAACTTTCTCCAAAAATCTCCTCATTCCTACCACACCCTGATTGTTCCAGGAAATCGCCTGCTCAAACGGACCCATAAACATTTCATATAATCGCAAACTGTCAGCGCCAAATTTCTGGACAATATCATCCGGATTTATCACATTACCCAGAGATTTGCTCATTTTTCTGCCATCTTCTGCTAAAACCATTCCGTGAGAAGTGCGTTTTTGATACGGTTCATCCTGCGGAACAACGCCAATATCAAAAAGAAATTTATACCAAAAACGGGAATACAAAAGATGTAAAGTAGTATGCTCCATCCCGCCGTTATACCAATCCACGGGCATCCAGTATTTTAATTTCTTTTTGTCAGCCAAAACTTTATTATTCTTCGGGTCAATATAGCGAAGAAAATACCAGGACGAACCGGCCCAATTAGGCATTGTGTCTGTTTCTCTTTTCGCAGGCCCTTTACATTTTGGGCATTTAACATCAACCCATTCTTTAACATTTGCCAAAGGCGATTCCCCTGTGCCTGTTGGCTGATATTTTTTCAAATAAGGCAATTCCACCGGCAAATCCTTTTCCGGAATAGCAACTACTCCGCATTTTTTGCAATGAACAAGCGGGATGGGTTCGCCCCAATAATGCTGCCTTGAAAACACCCAATCCCGAAGTTTATAATTTATTGCTTTCTTTCCAATACCCTTCTCTCTAAACCATTTTGTGATTTTTTTAATTTCTAATCCGTATTTCTTGGCAAACTCAAAATCTCGTTGGTCGTGGGCGGGAACCGCCATAATCGCGCCTGTCCCGTAATGCGGCAAAACATAATCAGCCACCCAAATCGGTATTTCTTTATCATCAACCGGATTTATCGCTTTAACACCTTTCATTTCCACGCCTGTTTTTTCTTTAGCCAACTCGGTTCTTTCTAAATCTGATTTTTTCTTAACTATCTCTAAATAATCTTTTACCTCTTCTGGATTTTGGATTTTAGATTTGAGGAGCGAATCTACAATTTCGTGTTCCGGCGCCACTACCAAATAAGTACAACCGAAAAGCGTATCCGGCCGTGTCGTAAAAACTTCAATAAATTTTGAACTTTTAACTTTGAACTTTACTATTACTCCTTCGCTCCTTCCTATCCAATTTATCTGCTGGGATTTCACTCTTTCCGGATAATCAACTTTTTTTAAGTCGTCTATCAACCGGTCAGCGTATTTAGTAATTTTCAGAAGCCATTGCTTTCTCACTTTTTTTTCTGTTGTCGCGCCGCAGCGCTCGCATTTGCCGTCAACCACTTCCTCGTTAGCCAAACCGATTTTGCACGAAGGACACCAATTAATCGGCATTTTTGCCTGGTATGCCAAACCTTTTTCAAAAAGTTTCAAAAAAATCCATTGGGTGTATTTATAATACTTCGGGTCAGTGGTATTAATTTCCCTGTCCCAGTCAAGAGATATTCCCAGACCCTTAAATTGTTTCTTGAAATTAGCAATGTTTTTTATAGTTGTCTTTTGCGGATGGACGCCTGTTTTCAAGGCAAAATTTTCCGCGGGCAAACCAAAAGCGTCCCAGCCAATTGGGAATAAAACATTATAGCCCTCCATTCTTTTTTTGCGGACAACAGCGTCCAGCGCGGTATAACTGCGGCAATGGCCGACATGAAGCCCTTCGCCCGAAGGATAAGGAAACTCAAACAAAATATATTTCTTCGGTTTTTTGGAAAAATTTTTGGCCTTAAAAATTCCTAATTCCTCCCACTTTTTTTGCCATTTCTTCTCAATTTTTTGCGGATTGTATCCCATGCTTCTATCTTACAATTTTACCCGCTCTTTGTAAATTTTTTCCAATACTTTCTCAACACACAGCACATAACACACTGACACAAAATCCAACGTACGTTGGATTTTGTGTCAGTTGAATAAAAATTTAAAAATAAAATACGGAGACCTGTTCTCCGTATTTTTTTTATAGTTGAATAAAAATTTTAAAAATAAAAAACGGAGAACAGATCTCCGTATTTTTTACGTTTAGCCAATTATTCCATAAACCTTCTTAAACTCTCTTTGTAATATTTCTCGCACTATTTTCTCTACTTCATTATACTTCTCCTCTGAAAACGGACCCCAATATTTTTCAAATATTTCTACGGCTTCTTTTGTCGCGCTATCAATGTCCTTTTCTACTTCTTTCTTAGATTTTTTGAGTTTTTCTCCCATTTTTCTCCTCTCCTACTTTTCTTTTTTATATGTGAATGAACACCATCTTCGGGAAGCCCAATAATCTGCCATCTGGATAATTAAATGCCAAATGGATTTTTCCACGACCGGCTGGCCAACAATCAGGGCCGGGGTGCGCAAAGGGCTGTTCCAAATTCCCATATGCTCGCGAACCAATTCTATGATATCCAGCAAATCCACATCAACATGAATCAGATCTTCTTTTTCTGGTTCGGATTCTATCGCGGCGATTTTTATTAGCCATTGAGCCGCAATTGCTCCGTGCTCCGGATGGGTTCTTTTCCCCCAAGGAATACCGCCTTTTTGAATGTCGTGAATAATGCAAGCGGCGATAATCTTATCTTTCGCTAACTGATTTTCAATATCAAAAAACTCAAAAAAAGATGAAGCCACTCGAATTACTTTCAAAGTGTGAACAACTAAACCGCCCTCTCTTTGTTCCTCTGACGCGTGATGCCCTCCATAACTTGCCGGCGCTGTGTAAAATTCTTTTGGCGCCGCTTTTAGCGCTTTTTCAACAAAGTCCCTGATTTTTTTTGATTCTATCTTCTTCAGATAATTATCAAAATCTTTCTTTCTTTTTTCTATTATCATTCCCCTTATCTCCTCTAATCCAAAATATGTATTACCGCCTAAATCAAGCCGTGGCCGGGCCAATCCGCCCACTATAACGGTCGGTATTTGAAAACCAGCTTGTCCCAATATCTCAACAGCTTTTTGGCTATCCATATTGGCAAAATCTACATACAATCTCGCTCTTGTTTTTTCCATTTTTTTTACCTCTATCCCTATTCTTATGTCAAAATTCTATTGTTATTTTACAAAAATCAAAATCAAAAGTCAAATTTTTTGCTCATTTTGATTCTTTGTGATAGAATTTAATTATTATGACTATCGGAATACCAAAAGAAATAATGAAATACGAGGGACGGGTGGCGATTACTCCGGAAGGAGTGAAAAAACTAACTGAAGCCGGATGCAAGGTTGTCATTCAAACCAAGGCCGGCAAAGAAAGCGGATATACTGACCAAGATTTTTCAAATGTTGGCGGCTTTATTGAAACCGAACCAAAGACAATTTATCAAAGCGATATGGTGGTAAAAGTCAAAGAACCGCAAAAAGAGGAATATGAATTATTAAAACAAGATGGAATTCTTTTTGCCTTCCTTCACCTTCCCCCTAATCCGGAATTAACAAATGTCCTGAAAGAGAAAAAAATTATCGGCATTGCTTACGAGGGAATCCAATTAAAGCAGGGAGAAAGGCCGATTCTTCGCGTGATGAGCCAGGTGGCCGGAAAAACCGCTGTTTTGGAAGGAATACATTATCTCAGGAAAGAAAATGGAGGCAAAGGAATTTTGCCGGAAAACGCCAAAGTGGTTATCTTGGGCGGGGGCGGCATAGTTGGCAAAGCCGCTACCCAGGTCGCGCGCGCCTTGGGCTCTTCAATTATAGCCCTTGACCTGCCTGGAAAACTTCCTTCGGCTTCTGAAAATTATGTCACTGAAATTTCTACCCCGAAAAATATCCAAAAAGCCGTAAAAACAGCTGATTTAGTTGTCGGCGCCGTGGCTATCCCCGGTGGTAAAGCGGAAAAATTGGTCTCCAAAGAATTAGTTGCGTCAATGGAACCCGGTTCGGTAATTGTGGATGTTGCCATAGACGAAGGCGGCTGTATAGAAACTTCAAGGCCAACGCGGCACGATAACCCGGTATTTATTGAACAAGGAGTAATCCATTACTGCGTTAAAAATATGCCCGGGGTTGTCCCGCGCACATCTACTCCCGCCCTGACAAAAACCACTCTGCCCTATATCCTGAAAATCTGCGAAAAAGGATTAAAAAAATGTGTCTTGGAAAATCAGGCTTTAACAAAGGGAATACATATTTATCAGGGACAAATCACCAACCAAAAACTGGCAGAAACCCTGAAAGAAAAATACACGCCGATTGAAGATTTATTGTCATAAAAAGAAAGAACAGGTTTTGTAAATCAAACCGAAAAGGAAAAATAAAAATACAGCGATAGGCGCGATATTGCCGCCGGGCGCGACAAACTCCGGAACACGCTCGCCTATTTGGCGAGCTTTTAAGACCATTAAAGCGGGCAAGATTCCCATAAAAACCCCGCCGCCGTAAAGACCGGCAATTTCCAAAGCCCGAAGAAAAGAAAAAGGATGCCAGAAAGCCAAAAAAAGAGGCGGCAGCACGGCCAAGAACAGAGCCGCGCTTTTTTTTACTTTTTTTCCAAAGATATCAATATAGGAATCTTTTAAAGAAAGTCCAAAACCCAAAAAAGAAGTGAAAGTCGCGAAAAGGGTAAAAAGAACAGCCAAAATTAAAATCGGCCCTCCGATTAAATGAGCCAAAGGAATAGTGGCTGGCTGGCCCAGATTTCTTGCGCTGAGCATAGTTGTTGAAAGTAATGGATCCACTGCCTTGGAAACCGCATCTCCGTAAGGAACCGCGGCCGACAAAATAAAAAACCAAACCACATAAAAAATAAACGGCAAAAGCACCCCCCACAAACAGACCGCTTTAAGTCCGGATATATTCTTTCTCATTGTCGCGCCCAGCGAGGGAATGATACTGTGGCCCGTAAAAGCGAAAATTAAAATGCCGAAACAAAGGGGCATAACTGACCAGTTTGCCTTGTATAATAAAGTGAAATTCAGATGAGGGACGGTAAAACCAATAAGCCCGACCAATAAAAGCATCATCAGAGAAAATAAAATAAAAGAAACAGATTTTACCACCCGCAAGCCAAGATAAATTAAAATAATTCCCAAAAGGAAATATACAAGAATGCCGCCATAAACAGGCACTCTTCCCTGACTTATTTCATAAATCACCTGTCCGCCGGCTGAAAGATAACCTATTAAAGCGCCGTAAATATAAACCGCAATGCCCAAAAACATCAAATATAAGCCGGGATTACCAAGCAGTTTTTGGGCTAATTTTGGCAGATGCAAATTTTCCTTAAAACGCAAAAAAATTTCCGCGATAAAAAACGCGCTGAATATCGCAGCCACCCCCACCAAAATCAACATTATGATTCCGGGCAAAAAACCGGCCTCGCCGAGATATACGGGCAAAGCCAAAATTCCCGCTCCGATAATAGTAGCGGCAATGGTATAGACGGCTTTAACAGAATCAATATTAAATTTTAAAAACCCCTTGAACATTTTTTTCTTTTAAGATAGGATAATAAAATGTTCTTTTAAATCTTAAAAAAATGGAGGAACAAAAAAAATGCCGATATTGGTAGTTCATCTGACCATCACTTTATTTGTGCTCGCCGCTTTTATGAGTTATATAGATAGGAAAAACTTCAAGTATCTTCCGGTGTTAATATTGTTTGGAATAATTCCCGACCTTGATGTATTGATAGGAATTCACCGAGCCACTTTTCATAATATATTTATCGCTGTCGCGCCTCTTCTTATTTGGTTCATTTGCAGGAAATTAAAGATTAAAAAATTAGAAAAAAAGCAGATATTTTTTTGTCTTGCCTCGGGATTTCTAATTCTTCATATCATTCTTGATATATTCTGCGGCGGAGTATTCGTGTTTTATCCGGCATATCAAGAGAATATTGATTCCAGTTTCTTTTTGATATTAACCCAAAAAGAAATAGAACCCCTTAAAACAGAAAACATTAGTGATATATCGCCAAATGTCGGCAGATGGCCAAAAAATGAAACTCAAATCACCAATGTTACAAGTCCCCCTTTGGCTCCAAATATTACCATTCCAATCCCAACTCCGATCCCCTCTCCTGAAATTTCTTATGATGTAGCTGTGGAAATCAAACGCAATGAGCCCAAAAATGTAAGCGAAGTAAATTATATTTCTATTCCCACGAAAGATTATCCAAGAATTCCGATTATAAAGGACGGAGTAGAATTGATATTTTTAATAACCAGCGTCCTTGCCTGTTTGGTGAGATATTTTGAGCCAAATGCTTGTTAAATTTTACCTTATTTTTATTTTTTAATCAAAACTCCAAATTAAAAACCGCTTAAAGCGGTTTTTTTATTCTTCAAAAAAACTCAAAAAACTAATCTTTTACCAGTAATGATTTTATATATTTTGGCGTAATCCTCGCTGGTGTTCTTAACTATCTCTCGCGGCAATTTAACTGATTTTCCCACAGCGCCGATTGATTGCGCATAATCGCGGACTGGTTGTTTGCTAAGATTTTGCCCTTTGGAATCTACAAATCTACAACAATCCGGAGTAAAAACTTCATCAATTAAAAATATTCTACTTGGATTTCCCAATAACTCAGTGCGCGCTATGCCAAATTCAAATTTAGCGTCAACAAGAATAATCCCTTTGGAAGCTAATTGTTTAGCGCCAAAATTGAATAATTTCAAACTGCAATCTCTAAGAAACTCGGCAACCGGTCCGCCCACAATTCCGCACATCTCTAAAAAATTAATATTCCTGTCGCGCTCTCCAACCGGAGCTTTAGTTGACGCAGTGAAAATCGGCTTGGAAAACCTATGGCCCTCCTCAAGCCCATCCTCCAATTTTATACCGCATACTTCGCCAAATTTCTGATAATCCTTCCAACCGGAACCTACTAAATATTGTCGCGGTATACATTCTACCGGAAGAACTCTATTCATTAAATAAATAAGCATTGAACGTCCCTCAATCTGTTCTCTATAGGGTTGAAGTTCGTCTAAAAAATCATCAGAATCAAAATCATCGGTAATAAAGTGCGTAGGGCAAATTCTGTTCTTGCCTGTCTGCTTAAACTGTTTAAACCAATCATTTATTTGGTTAAACCAATAAGCGGAAATACCATTAAGCGCCTTGCCTTTTCCGGGAATGCCATTTTTGAGTACCTTGTCAAAAACCGAAATCCTATCAGTTGTCACCATTAAACCGTGTTTGTATTCAAATTCTCTTAAATCAAACATTTCTCTAATTTTTCTCTCGCCGCTCAATTTAGGAAACGGCAAATCAATATCCATCAAAACCTCTTTTTTTCTCATTTTTTTTCTTGTCTTCTCCCAACTAATTTTTAAGATGCTGTTTTCTCTATTTTATCTTACTTATTTTAACAAATATGTCAAATTTTAAACATTAAATTTTAAACAAGGTTTTAGCGTTTTGAGAGGTGGCTTCAGCGATTTTTTCAAAACTTGTATTTTTTATTTTGGCGATATGTTCTGCCACAAATTTTACGCTCAAAGGATTATTTCTTTCTTCGCTAAAATCTGGCGGCGTTAAAAACGGGCAGTCGGTCTCAATTAAAATTCTGTCCAAGGGCGTTTTTTTGATTATTTCGTCTAAATTTAGTTTGAAAATTATTCCGTTAAAACCCAGATAAAATCCCGAAGCCAGATATTTCTCTGCTTGCTGCAAATCTCCGGTAAAACAATGGATAACGCCTTGTAACTTATAACTTATAACTTCTAACTCAAGAATTTTTAATAAATCATCGTGGGCCATTCGGCAGTGAAAAATCACCGGCAAATTTAAATCATATGCCAATTTTAATTCTTGCAGTAATAATTCTTTCTGCTTTTGTTTAAATAGCGCTAATTTTCTTTTGGTTTTGGGCTTATACCAGTAATCCAAACCAATTTCGCCAATAGCAACAACCTTTTTAGAACTTAAAGCCAATTTTTTGTATTTTTCGTAATCAAAATCTTCTTCGTCTAAATTGATGGGATGTAAACCAATGGCGGCGTAAACACCTTCGGGATACTTTTCAGCAATCTCTATTGCTTTTTTTGATGTTTCGTAATTTGTCCCGACATTGAGCATCCAAACATTGTCATCTAAACATTTTTTGATAACTTCTTCTCTGTCCGCGTTAAAAGCCGCGAAATTAAGATGAGTGTGAGAATCAAATAACATAATTAAAGTTATTTTATCAAAATTTAGACAAATTAAAAAGGGTGACAGACGCTTTGCTAAATTGGGCCTGACCCCTTTGTTTTTTTATCCTACTTCTACTCCTTCTTCCTTTTGTTCTTGTATTTTCCTTTGCTTTACGTCTTGCACTTTCGGTTTCAAGAGAGAGAATAACTCGCCATCTATTTTACTTATTCTGGCATTAATTTTGTTCTCTTGTTCAATTAGAAATTCTCTCTTTTTTTTGTAGTCCTCGTCAATATCTTGAATTTGTTGGTGAATTTCAGCAAATTCCGTTTTCATCTCTACTATCTGTATCTCGAGTTTCATAACATGCCGTTCCGTAGGCTCTTTTGTCCCGGGTCCCGCTATTTCATCTATACCGTCTTGCCCTAATAATTCTATAATACCTTTGTTTTTTATCCCGCTCATTTTTTTCTCCTCCTATTTTGTTTTTAATTTACCCTCCTTACTCGTCTTCCGCCGCCCTTCGCTTAGCTTCTATAAGCGCCGCTTCAAAAGAATAATCTTCCTCTTCTATCAATCTTAGCGCTTCTTCTTCTATTTTATTTATTTTTTTCATTTCTTCTCCAACCCAATCTCTAACCTTCTTTTTTCTTTCTTTTGTCATCTTTCATCACCTATGAATATTATACTCCATTGCTCAAAAAATACAAGACCCTATATTCGAGGAAATAGTATTTCTCCTTTTCGCCTTGTTTTTAATTGCTGAATAATCTTTTCCGAGGTCTCTGGCAAAAATGGCTTCAACATCTGAGCAATAACACTTAAAGCAAACAATAAATCTTCAATGACTTTTTTGTTTTTTGTTTTGTGTTTTGTGTTCTCTATCTCCCATGGCCTTTCTTCTTCAATATATTTATCGCAAAAACTAATCAATTTCCAAATTTCTTTCAACGCTTCATTAAATTTAAAATCATCTAACGCCTTTCTATATTCTCTTTGAGTTTTATTTATCTCTTTTTTAATTTTTGCCCTGTTAAATAATTTCGTCTTTGACGAAATTGCCGCAGAGCGGCATTTAACAGGGTGAATTTTTAACTTAACGCGAAGCGCGATAACCCGAGCAACCAGATTTCCCAATCCGTTCGCCAAATCAGCATTATAACGTTCTTCAAACTTCTCTTGTGTATAGTCGCCGTCTTCTGTGGGCGAAATTTCTTGCAAAAGAAAATATCGCGCCGCGTCAGTACCATATTTTTCAACCAACTCAAACGGGTCAATTACATTTCCCAAGGACTTGGACATCTTTTGACCTCCAGAGGTGATATAGCCGTGAACAAAAATTGTTTTTGGCAAAGGCAATTTTGCTGAAAGTAAAAATGCGGGCCAATAAATGGCGTGGAATCTTAAAATACCCTTTCCAACAATATGCAGTTTATCTTTGTTCTCTGTCCACCATTCCTGAAAATTTAGCGACTTTTCCGCGTATCCCAAAGCATTAATATAATTTGAAAGAGCGTCAAACCAAACCCAAATTTTCTGGCTGGCATCGCCGGGCACGTCAATTCCCCATCCCTGAGCTCTTTCTGCTGAGCGAGAAATACAAATATCTTCTAATCCTTGATTTATAAAACTCAATGTCTCGTTCTTGCGGCTTTGGGGAATTATTTTAATTTTGTTCGTTTCAATGATTTTTTTTAGTTTTTTTTGATATCTCGCCAGATGAAAAAAATAATTTTCTTCTTCCACTAATTCCGGCCTGGTTTTATGTTCCGGACAAAGCCCATTTTCAAGCTCTTTTTCTTTATAAAACTGCTCGCAACCAACGCAATAAAGCCCCTTATACTTTTTTTTATAAATATCTTTTTCACAAGCAAGCCATAATTTCTGCGCGCCTTTTATGTGCCGCTCTTCAGTGGTGCGAATAAAATCATCAAACGATAAATTGAGCGCGTCTTTTAATTGATAAAATTTCCTGGAATTCCTGTCCACTAATTTTTTCACCGCAACGCCTTCTCTTTTAGCTACTCGAACATTCTTGAGAGAATTATCGTCTGTGCCGCTCAAAAAGAAAACCTCATCGCCCAAAAACCGATGATATCTGGCAATAACATCCGCCTGCGCTTTCTCTAAAGCATGCCCCAAATGAGGAGAAGCATTGACATAATCAAGAGCCGTGGAAACAAAAAATTTTTTCTTTTTAGCCATTTTAGTATACAATAAACTAATTACCCTTCCATTTTATCATATTTTAGTTAAATTACCATGATTTTGTTTTGTCATATTCTTGTTGGCGCGGCTCTTATGGCAAAAATTCAGATTATTCCTCTGGCTCTTGTTTTGGCTTTTTTAAGCCATTACTTTTTGGATTTTATTCCCCATTGGGAATATTCCATAGATAATATCTTGGAAAAACAATGGAAAAAAGCTAAAAGCGAATTTTTAAAAGGGGCATTGGATTTTGGGCTTGGCATTTTGCTCATTTTTATTATTTCAAAAAACTCAGGAATAATCCTGGCTGGCGCTTTTTTTGCTGTTTTACCGGACGGACTCACTCTCCTTAGTTTGCTTTTACCCAATAAAGTTCTAACCATCCACGACAAATTCCATAGAAAATTAGTCCATTATCCCAAAAAAATCTCCTTTAAGGAGAACAAAACTCTATTTTTCTTAGGCATACTCAGCCAAATTTTAGTATCTATTTTGGCAATTTTCTTCCTGATTTTTTAATTTCAGAGCACTACGGCTTCTTCTTCCTTTTTCTTTTTTAAAAAGTCCCTGATAAATTCAAACAATATACCGCCCAAGGGAACGCAAAGAATTGCTCCCCAAACCCCCCAAAGACTCGCGCCTGTAGCCAAAGTAAGCAAAAGTAAAGCAGGCGGCAAGCCGAGAAACTTTTTCAGCAAAAGAGGGGTGAGAAAAGAATTTTCAATCAGCTGGATTAAGCCAAAAACAGCCAAAACAAAGACTGCCTTAAACATTGAATCCATGACCACAAGTAAAAAAAGCAAAAACGCTGTAACAAGCGGCCCAATATAGGGAATAAAATTCAAAACTCCGGCTATCAAACCCAGGGAAAAGGGATATTCCACATTCAAAAAGGAAAAGGAAATATAAGAAGCGGCTCCCACAAAGAAACAAGCCGCTAATCGCGCTAAAAACCACTTGCTAACTTTTTTTTGACATTCTCCCCAAAGCGACAAAGCGTATGCCTCATATTTCTTGGGAGTAAAAAGCTTCAAGGCCTTTTCCACTACTTTCTCTTCCAAGGAAAGAAAAATAGCCACCATCATCACAAACAGGGTTGAAAAAATTCCCCCAAAAATAGAAAACAACGCCTCAAAAATATTGCCCGACATATTAGCAAGGGTTTTCTGAAAAGTAGCCATAAAAACTTCAAAACTCTCAAAGGCCTGAATGCCAAGTCCTTGGATAGAAGGAGAAATTTGCTCAAAATATTGAGGGAAAAATTGAGAAAACTGCTGAATCTCCGTAATAAACATTGGAGCGGTAAAATAAATCAAAAAACTCAAAGCCGTAAAAATATTAAAATAAACAAAAATAACCCCTAAAATACGGGGCACTTTTTTTCGCTGCAAAAAATCAATTGCTGGATTAAACAAAATTGAAATAATCAAAGCAAAAAGAAACCAAACCAATAAATCCCGGATTAAGTAAAGAATATAAAAACAGAAAAAAGCAATCGCAAATTTAAAGATGGTTTTCCAGGAAATGTCTAAGATTTTTTCATCAGCCATAATAAAATAAATTTTTAATTTTTAATTTTTAATTTTTAAACATTGAAAACAGAAAATCATATTCGCAGCAACTTCTGAAATCTCTCTTTATTCTTGAATGGTCCAATCAGGGCCAAATTTAATTTTTCCGGTTTGAAAATATCGCGCGCTACTTTCAGAATATCATCTCTGCTCACTTCGTCAATCTCTTTAATTTGCTTCTGAAAGGTTAAAATCTCGTTGGTTAATAACTCCTGGCCCGTGTAAAAAGAGGCCATGCTGTCAGAGGACTCTAAAGACAAAGTTAAACTCCCTTTAAGATAATCCTTGGCTTTCTGAAGTTCTTTTTCGCTAATTTTTTGGGCTTTCAAGAACTTATATTCTTTCAAAATCAAGCTTATGGCTTCTTCTGCTTTCTCATTCCGGACACCGGCAGAAGTAACCAAACACCCTGTGTCGGTAGCGCTGTCGCTTGAAGTTCTGATATAATAAGCCAACCCTTTTTCTTCCCTTACGGACATAAAAAGCCGGGAACTCATAAACCCGCCTAACAAAGCTGCCAAAAGCGTTTGAGCATATTTCTTGGGATGAAATAGATCATAAGCCCTCGTCCCTAAACAAAGATGGGTCTGGTCGGTTTTCTTGAAATGAATCAGGCATTCCGGCTGGGTTTGCCTTTCCACTACTTTTAATTTTGGCTTAGGCAAGTTTGTCTGAATATTCTTAAAATATTTTTGAATTTTTTGTTTGGCTAATTTCGGCTCAATATTGCCCGCAACGCAAATAACGGTATTTTTACTGGTATAATGATCTTTCAAATAATTTAAAAAATGTTCTCTTTTAAATTTTAGTATATTTTCTTTTTCTCCAATAATCAAACGACCCGCGGGCTGGTCCCCATAAAGCAATTTTTCCCAAAGGTCGCCAACATACATCATTGGCGCGTCTAAATACATATTTATCTCTTCCAGGATAACTCCTCTTTCTTTCTCAATCTCTTTTTTTTCTATTTGAGAATTTAAAAATATATCAGAGACCCAGTCAAGCGCTAAATCAAAATGCCCGATATCCACCTTTGCATAATAGCCGGTAAACTCCTTTCCGGTAAAAGCGTTATACATTCCGCCTACCCTGTCTAACGTTTCCGCAACTTCCAATTTAGTCAGCCTTTTCTTTGTCCCCTTGAAAAACATATGCTCTACAAAATGGGAAATTCCGTTTATATCCTTTGTTTCATATTTTGAGCCAGTTCCCACCAATATCAAAACCGTTACTGCCTGAGTGTTTTTCATCGGAACCGTGATAATCCGCAGACCGTTTTTTAAGGTTGTTTTTTTATACATAATTTTTAAACTAATTTGTTTCTTACCGTTTCAGTTAATTCATCTATTTTCACCCGTTCTTGCTTCATTGTGTCGCGAAAGCGGATGGTTAAATCGTTATTTTCCAAGCTCTCAAAATCTATGGTTAAACATAAAGGCGTTCCTATCTCGTCCTGACGGCGATAACGCCGGCCAATTGAGCCGAGTTCGTCATATTGGCACGCAAAATGCGGTTTTAATAATTCATAAACTTGTTTTGCTTTTTTCGTTAACTCCGGCTTGTTTTTCACTAACGGCAAAATCGCGGCTTTAACCGGCGCTAATCGTCTATTTAGTTTCAAAACTATTTCTTCTTCTTTCTTTGCTTTTGTTGTTTTTGTCCGGCCGCCTTTTATTTCCGTGTACGCTTCGCATAAAAAAGCCAATAAAATTCGCTCCACTCCTGCCGAGGTCTCAATAATATGAGGAATATATTTCTTTTTGGATTGCTCATCGTAATACCTCAAATCTTCTCCGCTATGTTTCATATGATTGGATAAATCGTAATCTCCCCTATTGTGAACCCCTTCAATTTCTTTCCATCCAAAAGGAAATTTATATTCAATATCTATTTGTTTTTTAGCGTAATGAGCTCTTTCTTTTTCCGGAACCTCAATAATTCGCAAATTCTCTTTTTCAATCCCTAAATCATAGTACCATTTCAGCCGCTCATTTTTCCAATACTTAAACCATTTGTCAGAGGTTTTAGATTCGCAGAACCATTGCATTTCCATTTGTTCAAACTCCAGCAAGCGAAAAATAAAATTTTTCGTGGTAATCTCATTCCTGAACGCCTTGCCAACCTGCGCGACGCCAAAAGGAATTTTCATCCGCGCTGAATTTAAAACATTCAAAAAATTAACGTAAATCCCCTGGCAGGTTTCCGGCCTTAAATAAGTTGCCGTGGCTTCGCTTTCCACAGATCCGACAAACGTCTTGAGCATCAGATTAAACTTTCTGGATTTGGTCAACTCCCCGTTGCATTCAGGACATTTTTGAGATTTGAGCTCGTCTTTTTTAAATCTTTTGTGGCATTTCTTGCACTCTACCAACTCATCGGCAAACCCCGCCGTGAGATGCCCGGACGCCTTCCAAATTTTTGGCGACATTAAAATGCCGGCGTCAAGCCCAACAATATTCTCATGAAATTTTGTCATTTCATCCCGCCAAGCTCGCTTGATATTATTTTTCAACTCAACGCCAAGAGGCCCGAAATCATAACAACTGGCAAATCCTCCATATATTTCAGAGGACGGAAAAACAATTCCCCGGCGCTTGCATAAAGATATAATTTTTTCTATATCAGTTTTCATAAAAAAATTATCGAACTATTCCCATCTCCCAGCTGATTGTTTGGTCGTCGGGCAAAGTGGTGTCAGTGGAGGAAGCCAAGGCTTCCAGGATTTCCTCGGTCCATTCGTCTCTGCCTAAAATTTTTGCCTGGTTAATCAGCAAGGCCGGCTCTCCTTTTTGGTTATGAGCAGGGGTTAAAACGATTTGAAAAGCGCAGGTTCTTTTATCTGTCAAAATTCCCTCTCCGGGCTCAATCTCGTTGATTTTCCAAACCATCTCCCTGCTTTGAGAATCAAAAGTTATTCGCGAATCCTCGGGAAAAATCTTGCCAGTAGGTTTAACCTCTTTCGGCAAAATCGCTTTGATTTTTACATTTTTAACCGGATTATAAAAATTCTTTGCCTGCCAAATTACGGTATAAGTGGTGGTTTCTCCGTATTTCGGAGGAATCAAACCGGAATTGCCAAAAATCTCATCTTCAAAATAGCACCTCTGCTCCACTTCTAATTTGGAATTAACCTTGGTCAAAAACTCTTCCCGAACTTTGTTCAGGATAATCTTGTTTCTTAAAACCAGATTTTTGTCTTCAGAACCGACAAAGTCCCAGTCCTCTTTTAAGTTAATCCAAAATTCAACCTTTCCCTCTTCATGAGCGTCTAAAAACCGTAATTTGGAAACCTGACGTTTATCCCAGATAATGGAGCTATCTCCTAATTCAAACTCGCCTTGAGTTGACTTCAGGGTTTGAAAATCAAATGCCCGGCTATCCAGTTTGGCGACAAGAAACATATCAATTAATGGTTCCTCGCCAATGTTTTTAAAAAAAATCTCGTAATGAAGCCTGTCGCCCGCGCTCGCAATATATTTAGGATTGCCATTAATCTGCTGGGAAATATACAAAGAAGGCCGGCTGATGCTCACTCCTTTCACCGCCTCTTTCAAGAGAATAAATTCTCCTTCCTGCCAGATGCCCAATTGGGCATTGAAAGTTCTTTTCTCACCGATTTCCGCATGGAATCTGCCAGAAATCTCCAACCTCCCGCCTTCGGCAGGATTTAAATAAGGAATCTCCCACTCGGCTTTTTCCGCTTCTTCTTCAAATGTTGGAACAGGGGCCGCTTCAAGAAACTCAAAGTTAGAAGGATATTCCAAAATGCATCTCAGGTCGGAAAGAAGATATTCCACATTGGAAAAATAATTGAGCTGAAACCTAAATTCCTTCTCGGGCTGAATTTTCGTAGAAAGGTCAAATTCAAGAACCAAAGGAACTTTTTTGATAATGGTGGTGAAAGTGGTCTTGGATTCATAGCGGGCTTTCAGATTCTTGGGGCGATAACTCAACCAAGCCCGGGCTATTTTTGCCTCGCCCTCTTCGCCCAGAAGCCGTCCGGAAAAATAAAAATTTCTCTCGTCCCCGGGATAAATCGCGTCTCCCAGATATTCAGAGCCGAATCTCTGTCTAAGAGATTCTCCTTGTTTTAGAATAGTGTGTTCCGGATATTCAAAAATAAGTTCCGGGTCTTCCACTCTAATCTTCCCGTTGTTTTTATATTTTACAATATATTCTATTTCCGCTCCGAGCTCTGCTTCTGTCGGTTCTAAAATCTCCAATTTTATAATATCTTTTGAATAAACATTTTTTTGAGAATACCAAAATCCCACAATCCCGGTCACTGCCGCTAAAATGATTATAAAAAGAATAAATTTGCTCATCGTCTTTATTTTCTTCGCTATATTCTTATCTTAACATAATTACTAAATTTTCTTTATTCCCAGCCATAGTTTTTGCCCGTCTAAAATCATTTCTTTTTCAACGTCAAAAACCCTTTTTGGCCTGTCGCCGACCAAAAAATTCTCGGCTCTTATTTCTTTGAGAATAAAATTTCTGTTGCGCGCCAAAATTTTATTCATCTCCGGATTTCCAAAATATCTAATCAAAATCCTATGTCTCGGCTTATAGCCGGCTTTTTTTCGCATCTCCTGAATCTGGCGAATAACCTCCCGAACCAGTCCTTCTTCTTTTAACTCGGAAGTAATCTTTGTATCTAATTTTACGCTCTTTCCGAAAGTAATCTTTTTCACATTCACCTCGGCTTTAATTAACTCTAAAAATTCTTTAATATTTCTTAATTCATAATTCTTAATTCGTAATTCATTCAGGGGCTGCCTGACTTTTATTCCGGCTTTTGCCCGCTGAGCCAGGGCGCTTGCCACAACATCCCGCGCGATTTTCATTTGCCATTCTAATTTCTTATCTATCAATTTTTTGTCTGATTTCGGCCAATTTTCTAAGTGTACGGAATTCTTTTTCCCTCCAATTTTTTGATAAATTTCTTCGCTCAAAAACGGCGCAAAAGGCGCAGATAATCTGCTTAAAGTTGCCAAAACAAAACCCAGTGTTGATGAGGCCTCTTCAAAATCTCTTTTGGTCTTCTTGCCCCGCGCCGAGCTTTGCTCTGGTATAAGGTGAAATCTCTTACGCGACCTCCTCACATACCATAAAGACAAATCATTTAACGTAAAACCTTCTATATCCCTAGCCGCTCCGGTAATATCGTATTTATCTAATCTCTCAGAAACGTCCAAAATCAGTTCATTCAATTTAGAAATTATCCATCTATCCAAAATATTCTTAAAACCTGTAACCTGTAACCTATAACCTGTAACCTCTTTTTTCGGAACATAGGTTTCAAAAAAGGAAAAGACATTCCACAAGGTCATTATGAATTTTTTCAGGGCCTGCTCTATATCTTTTTCTTTGAAAAGTTTGGAATCGCCGGGTTGATTGACAGTGTAAAAATACCAGCGAACAGCGTCGGAGCCATATTTCTCCATTATATACCAAGGATCAACCACGTTTCCTTTTGATTTTGACATCTTCTCTCCTTTTTTGTCTAAAACATGGCCCACGGAAATAACATTTTTATAAGAAGGACCAAAACCCAATAATGTTGAAATCGCCAGCAAGGTATAAAACCACCCCCGGGTCTGGTCAACTGCCTCGCAAATATAATCAGCGGGAAACTGTTTTGGCGGTTTTAATGATAAATGATTATCAAACGGCCAGTGAGCTTGCGCGAACGGCATTGCCCCGGAATCAAACCAGCAGTCAATTACTTCCGGAACCCGCTCCATAATTTCTTTGCACTTGGGGCAGAAAAATTTCACCTCGTCAATAAATGGCCGATGAAAATCCAATTCCATTTTTTTATTATAGGGTAAATTTTTGAAATCAATTTTCCGTAATTCGCCTGTATCAACAAAAGTTCTTTTGAGTTTCTGTTCTAAAGTTTGCTCCTGATTTAATCCTTTCATCGCTGATTCCAAAAGCCATAATGGATCCCCGTGGCTCACAATCAATATTTTTTTATTTTTGTGCTTTTTATTAAGAGATTTAATAAAATTAAACATTCTTTTTTGACAGTCAATCCAATTTTCCCCTTTTAACGGTCTTTTGTAAAAAAGACCATAATCTGGAAACTCTTTCGCGAACTTAGCGACTGGCTTTCCATTGTAAACGCCTAAATTCATTTCGCGAAGACGGGAATCGTATTTTACTTTAACGCCGATTTTTTTCGCCGCGATTTCAGCGGTCTGACGGGTTCTTAAAAGGTCTGAAGAATAAATAATGTCAATTTTTTTGTTGGTTAATTTTTTGACTGCTTTTTCAATCTGTCTTTTTCCTTTTTCGGTTAAACCACAGCGAATTTTCTCTGGCCAGCAAGCAAGAATTTTTCTTTTTTGCCGGCAGGAATGTCCGTGCCGCAAAATATAGTATTTGTTCGTTGAAAATTTTTGGTTCAATAAATCCTGTTTTGAACCAATCACCACAACATTATTGCAAGATTTTTTAGTTTTACAACGCCAAATTGGCAAGGGTGTTCCCCAATACCTCTCCCGCGAAATTGCCCAATCCTTTAAGTCATTTAGCCACTCCCCGAATCTCCCATCTTTCAGATGAGAAGGAATCCAATTGATTTTTTGATTATTTCTGATGAGTTGTTTTTTAACTTTGGTCATCCGGATAAACCAGGATTTCTTGGCGTAATAAATTAAAGGCGTTTTGCACCGCCAGCAAAAAGGATAATCATGCTCGTACATCTCCTTTTTGAACAATAAATTTCTTTTTTCTAAATCCAAAATAATCAAAGGGTCGGCTTCTTTAACAAACATCCCGGCCCATTGTTTAACTTCCGATGTTAAACAGCCGTTTTTATCAACCGTCATTAAAACAGGCAAATTATTTTTCTTCCCGACCGCCATATCGTCCTCCCCGAAAGCAGGCGCGATATGCACCAAACCGGTCCCCTCTTCAGCGCTCACAAAATCCCCGCTAATAATCTTATAACTTGTAACTTGTAACTTGTAACTTGAATTTTTGTATAATGGTTTGTATTTAAGACCGATTAAATCTTTCCCCTTATATTCATCTACAATTTTACCCTCTATACCGCAATCCTTAAGACGTTCTTTTGCTAAAATTAAATATTCATCATTAACTTTTACTTTGGCATAAATGAATTTGGGATTTACAGCAATGGCTACATTCCCGGGCAAAGTCCATGGAGTTGTTGTCCAAACCAATAAACTTGTAGCTTGTTTTAATCTAAATTTTACGAAAATTGCGGGTTCCGCAATTTTCTTGTACCCTTGCGCCACCTCGTGAGAGGACAGCGACGTTCCGCATCTCGGACAATAAGGCATAACTTTATAGTCCTGTTCCAAAAGTCCTTTTCGCCAGATTTCTTTCAAAAGCCGCCAAACACTCTCAATATAATCCGCTTCATTGGTGATATAGGGCTCTTTCATGTCCAGCCAATAGCCAATTCTTTCTGTTAATTTTTCCCAATCCTGCTTATAGCGCCAGACCGATTTTTGGCATTGCTTGTTAAATTTAGACAAGGTGTATTTCTCAATATCTTTTTTTGTCTTTATGCCTAATTTTTTCTCAATTTCTATTTCTACCGGCAAACCATGAGTATCCCAGCCCGCTTTCCGCAGAACCTTAAATCCTGCCATTGTTTTATAACGGCAAATTATATCTTTGAAAACGCGCGCCAACAAATGATGAATGCCGGCCTTGGCGTTTGCTGTTGGCGGACCCTCGTAAAACACAAAATCGCGAGCTTTGGCTCGTTGCTGAATGCTTTTTTCAAAAACACTATTTTCCTTCCAAAATTTCAAGATTTTTTTCTCCTGTTTGGGAAAATCCATTGCCATGCTTTAAATTCTAACAAATTTTTCCAAATAGAGCAAAAAAGCCCTATTAAAAAATTTGACATTTTCTTAAAAATCAGATACTCTTAAAAAAGAGTTGTTTTTCAACTTAAAAGGGGATGATTGAAAAATGAAAAAAATAGCAGACAAAGAATGTAAAGATGTAATTTATCTTGTGGAAAGACCTAGCAAACATAGCGTGGAAGAATTAATAGAAATGGTCATTCGAGAAGCGGCAGTAGGAACGGCTAAGGTGCCTTTTAAAGATGGAAAAATATTTCTATGGTGGGAGCAGCTTTTATTAGAAAATGGGAAATTTTTTCTACATATTCATAAAATTGAGTATGCAAATCTAAAAGAAAAAACTCGGTACTTATGCCTTGACGAAGAAGGAAAATTACTCCCCACTAATAAGTTCAAAGATGTCCAAACCATGAATTCGGTTCTTGTCTACGATATAGAAAGCGAACCAGCAGAGTATGTATTAGAACGCATCAAGGAAGTAGAAAATCAAAAAGAAAAAAGAAAAAAGAAAAAAAGCCCTTAAAGGCTTTTTTTGTTATTCACAGCTGCACTCTTTATATTTATCAACCGGCTCGGGATGAATGGTAATATCTTTGATGTCTGGAAATTTTTCCTGAATTTTTTTCCGCGCTTCCCGGCAAATCTGGTGCGCCTTATCCAAAGGAATATCAGGAGCAAGGACAAGATGCATATCTAAAAATATGTCTCTCTCGCTGCCGCGAGTCCTGATTTGATGGGAGGAAACAACGCCTTTTAAATCTTTAATAACTGCTTCAATTTTCTCTGGCTGTATCTGGACTCTATCAGAGAGAACTCCTGATGTCTCTTTAAAAACATCTATTGCCAATTTTACAATCCAGACAACAACCATGGCGGCAATAATCGGATCTAAAATAGGATAACCCAGTTTGACCACCAACATTCCCAATATAACCGCTGAAGTTATCAAAAGATGAGACCGGGTATGAAGAGAATCAGCCCTTAAAATCACGCTTTTTAATTCTTTTCCTTTTGAATACTCATATTTGGCGACCAAATAGTCAATGACAAGAGTGCTGGCTAAAATTCCCAAAATCAAAAAATTAATCTCCGGCTGAAACGGCTCAATAATTCTTTGATAAATGCTTTCGGAAAATTTAAGAACGGTAAAAATTAAAAAACCAAAAATACCTAATGTGGCTATTGCCTCATATTTGCGATAACCGTAAGGATATTTTGAGTCGCGTGGCTTCTGGGCGATTTTTATTCCAATGAGACCTAAGATATTTGAAACACCGTCAAAAAAAGCGTGAACTCCGTCAGCCAAAATACTTATGGCGCCTGACGCTAACCCAAGGCCGATTTTAACAAAAGCAACAAGCCAATTCAAGACCAAAATCCTTATTAAAACCTTGCCGATTTCCTGAAAATTATCCATTACTAAATTCTAACCAAATTTCACCCAAAATAAAAGAGCCGAAACTCGACTCTTATTTATTATATCTTTTAAACCTCCATCAAAAACGCTTTATAGAAACGATATGTTTCATAAAGGTCCACTTTGCTGATTATTTCACTTGGAGCATGCATTGACATCACTGGCAGGCCAACATCAATTACTTCCATTCCTCGCTTAGCGAAAATTTTGGCAATAGTGCCTCCTCCGCCTTCGTCAACTTTTCCCATCTCTCCACTCTGCCAGGTAATATTGTTTTTATTGAGGATATTCCTCACAAAACCAACAAATTCGGCATTGGCGTCGCTTGCTTCATATTTCCCGCCGTGACCGGTAAATTTCTTTATACAAACTCCATAGCCAATTTTATCCGCGTTTGTCATTTCGTTTGGCTCGGGCCAATTTGGATTAACTCCGGCCGCGACATCTGCGGAAATAACTCTGGAATTTCTAAACACTCTTAAATTCCGTTCTATGTCTGTATTTCTTCCCTGTAAACGAGCCATTACTTCCTCCAAAAAAGTAGAGCTTGCGCTGGTGTTGCCTTCACTGCCTATTTCTTCTTTGTCAAAGAAGAAAACAGCAACCGTTCTTTCGGGTCTTATATTATTGCCAACAATGTCCAAAAGCGCTCTTAAACTGGTATAGGCGCAGGATTTATCATCATGGCCATAGCCCATGATCATGCTTCGGTCTAAACCAACATCCCTCACATCATCAGCAGGCACTAACATTAATTCCGAACTAATAAGGTCTTCTTCTTTAATTCCATATTTCTCGTATAAAGCGTTCAGAATATTTAATTTAATCCTTTCTTTTGCTTCTTTGTCTTCAATAGGAATGCTACCAGCCAAAGCGCATAATTTCTCTCCTGGAATAATATCGCTGATATTGGTATTAGGACTCAATTTTTGCGCTTTGTTAGCTAAATGCGGCAGTAAATCCGGAATAAATAAAACTGGCTCGTCTTTCTCTTTTCCAATAGATACGTTCACCACTTTGCCGTCCTGTTTAACTATTACTCCGTAAAGAGCCAACGGCCGGCTAACCCACTGATATTTCTTTATTCCTCCGTAATAATGGGTCCGGAAAATGGCTGTGCCGGAATTCCCATCCTCTGAAACAGGAATCTGCTTAAGATGCAAACTCGGAGAGTCAATATGCGAAACAATTATATTGATCCCTTCTTCAATTGGTTTTTTACCTTTAAGCACTAAAGCTACATTTTTCCCTCTGTTCACAAAAATAAGTTTCTCGTAATCTAATCCCGCCTTGTTAGCAAACATAAATCCATAAGTTTTACAACTTTTAGTCAATTGGACTATTTCCTCTGCACACAACCTTTCGGTTCTGGACTTATCCAAAAAAACTTTATATTCTTCGGCAAACTCAAAAACAGATTTTTTATCTCCTGTCTTATCCCAACCGTTCTCTCTTTTCAACAAAAGTTTTTCTTCTAATTTATTTTTTCCTTCTTTCATTTCTTTCTTATCGCCTCCAAAAAATTTTCAATGTGCCTTCCGTATTACTTCGGGATAATAACAAACAGAACGTTATTTGTCAAATAAAATTCACAATTTTTTACATCTTCTTTGGCGCAAAAATGCCCATTAAGTCAAGGGTATTTTTAAGGACAATTTTAACGGAGAAAATCAAAGCCAACCTGGCTTGAGATAATTCTTTATCTTCTGTCAAAACCTTGCAATCGCGGTAAAATTTATGAAACGCGGTTGCTAAATCTGTTGCGTACTGAGGAATTCGTTGAATCTGATAATCTTTCGCTGTATCTTCCACAACCTCTGAAAATCTAATAAGTTGTTTTATTAAACCCATCTCGCTCGGATGATTCAGTAATTTTGAAAATTGGAAATTGGAAATTGATTGAAAATTGGAAATTGGAAATTGGAAATTATTTTGCGCTTTGCGCAAAATACTATGTATTCTGGCATACGCGTACTGAATGTAATAAACCGGATTTTTCTCTGACTGCTCTTTGGCTAAATTCATATCAAACTCCATCTGGGTATTTAAGGATTTTGTCAAATAAAAAAATCGCGCCGCGTCCAAACCCACTTCATTAATCAATTCTTCTAAAGTAATAATTTGTCCCTTTCTTTTGGAAAGCTTTAATCCCCCTTTCAGACGAACGACTTGCGCGATTAAAATATCCAAATCACCTTTGTAGCCAAGTATTTTCGTTGCGGCTTTTATTTTTGTAATATGACCCTGATGGTCGGCGCCCCAAATATCAATAATTCTGGAAAACTTCCTGTCAAACTTATCCTTGTGATACGCAATATCTGAAAGCAAATAAGTCGGTTCTCCTGTGGCTCTGATTAAAACCCAATCCTGCTTGTCTCCAAATTTTGTCGTCTTAAGCCACTCTGCCCCTTGTTTTTTATAAATTAAATTTTTCTTTTTTAACCATTTATAAATTTTTTCTATTTTGTTTTTTTTGTATAATTTTTTTTCTTCGGAAATCCAATTCGCGATTTTTATTTTCAATTTCTTCTCAATGAAATTCCTGTTATCTTTCTGGATTATCTGAGCCAAGAAATAACCCGCCTCTTTTTCATCTTCAAATTTTTTGGTCTTTGATTTGTATTGATTAATTATAAATGATAAATAATGATTTAAATAAACACTGCCTTTCCCTAAAAAAGTTTTTCCCAATTCTTTAATTTGATTACTATTCTTGGCGTCGTTGATAAAATATTCCCGCTCAACTTTATACCCTGCTTTTTCCAAAACATTAGCCAAACAATCCCCGAAAAACGCTCCCCGTCCCTGGCCAATATGCAGAGGGCCGGTAGGATTAGCGGAGATGAATTCAATGTTTGTTTTTTTTCTCCTGCCAATTTTCAAATCTCCAAACTCCTTGCCTTGCTTCAAAATCTCTCCAACCTGTTTTCGCAAATACTCTTTTGAAAGAAAAAAATTAATAAACCCGGGCTTCTTTATCTCAACTTTTTCCAAAAACATCAAACATTGAACATCAAACATTGAACTTATTAATTTTGCGATTTCCATTGGTTTTTTTTTGGTAATTCCGGCAACCTGCATCGCAATATTAGTGGAATAATCCCCAAATTTAGGATTTTCTTGCGGCTCAACTAAAATCTCCGACATTTTAAATTGCGGCAATTTCCCCTGTTTTTGAGCTTCCTTGATTGCTGTCTTTATTAAATTAACAATTAAACTTCTCATTACTTTAATGTAGCCCATTTTAACCCAAAACAAAAGAGCCAATCGGCCCTTATTTATTCTTTTTTCTTTTCTAAAACCATCCCAGAAGATAATCTTCTAAAACGTGCGATACAATAGCTGATGACACACATAATGACACACATAGCCAAAATAAGAAGCGGGGTATGGGCGCATCTTCCACAGAAAAGATGGTCAATATCAACAAGCATAGCAGCCAGCCCACTAAAAAACCCAACAAATAGTGTAAACTTAAACACTTTACGATTAATCCTAAAGGAAAACCTATTATTTCTATTTCCCACATTCATCTCCTCCTCTTTTTTTTATTTTCAAATATCAATTATCTTTTTATATCAAAATTTTGTAAAAATGTCAATTTTATGGTAAATTTAGTTAATGAAACCTCTCGCGCAAAACAAAAAAGCGTATTTTGATTATGAGATTTTGGAAACCTTTGACGCTGGGATTGTTTTAATTGGCCAGGAAGTAAAAGCCATTAAAACCGGACACATTAGTTTGAAAGGGGCTTATGTGGTTATCAAAAACAATGAATTATTCTTAATCGGAGCCAATATTCCTGCTTATCAGCCGAAAAACGCGCCGAAAGATTATGAACCCGAGCGTCCCAGAAAACTTCTTTTGAAGAAAGCGGAAATCAAGCATTTAATCGGCAAATCAAGACAAAAGCTATTGACTTTAATACCCGTTAAAGTATATACTAAAAGAGGAAAAATAAAGCTGGAATTCGGGATTGGCCGCGGCAAAAGAAAAGTTGACAAGAGAGAAACAATCAAAAAACGGGAATTTGACCGGGAAAAGAGAAGAATGTTGAAAGATTATTAATCTGGGAGTGAAGCGCTTTGACAGAAATTTAATTTGGAATATGCAAGCCGAGTACTATAGTCAACTCGTTAAACTGCCTATAAACAAAATAAGTGCCAACTTATTTTCCAAAGCTAAAACTGTTCTTGCCAACGCTTTTGGCGGAGGCATAGCGAATTTAGCTCCAGTTTACGCTTAATCGCGTAAGCCATCTGATTTGCTAATTCTCGCTAAGCAAAATTAGGTGTTATATTCAGCGAGATAGATAAATTTCCTGCGAGCCAAAAGAAATCTATTGAAATTTTATTGGCTCTGAATTATAAATATTTTGCTTGATTTTGATTTTATAATTCATAATTAAATCAAGCTACGCTTGTAGAACTATTCTGAAAAAAATTTCTGGACGGGAGTTCGTCCTCCCCACTTCCACAAAATTAAACTCATAAAATTTTAGCAGATGTATTATAAAAAAAGATATTCCCCCAAAAAACCCTTATTCAATTATCAAATAAGAGCGCGAGAAGTAAGGGTAGTTGATGAAACCGGGAAACAATTGGGAGTTATGGATTTAGAAAAAGCGTTCCAGGTAGCCCAGGAGCACGGTTTAGATTTAGTGCAGGTAACGGAAAAAGTAGAACCGCCGGTTTGTAAAATAACCGACTATGGAAAATATCTTTATTGGCTGGAAAAAAAGAAAAAAGATTCCAAACAGCAAAAAAGAGGAGAACTTAAGGGAATAAGATTGAGTTTTAACATCTCTCCCCATGATTTGGAATTAAGAGCTCGCCAAGCCGAAAAATTCTTAAAACAAGGGGACAAGGTAAGAGTAGAACTCCAGCTGCGGGGCAGACAAAAAGCCCTTCAAAATATTGCTCATGGAAAATTTGAAAAATTTTTAGAAACCCTCCAAAATCTTATTCCTGTCAAGGTTGAGCGGGAATTAAGAAGACAGCCAAGAGGACTTACAATGATAATCACAAAAGCATGAAGACGCGGAAATCAATTTCTAAAAGATTTAAAATTACTAAAACCGGCAAGGTCCTGAGGCGGCCTATCGGCCAGGACCATTATCGGGCAAAAAAATCCGGAAAAAAAATCAGGCAATCCAGAAAATTGGTAAGGGTTTCGCAATGGGAATCTAAAAAAATCAAAAAACTCTTAGGCAGGTAATCAGTTCTATGGTACGAGTTAAACGAGGCACAACCGCTCATAAACGGCGAAAAAATGTATTAAAACATACTAAAGGTTTTCGCTGGGGAAGGAAATCAAAATACAAAGCAGCCAAAGAAGCCCTGCTCCATGCCCGAACTTACGCGTACAGGGATCGCAGAGTAAAAAAAAGAGAATTCAGACGGCTTTGGCAAACCCAGATTAATGCCGCTTGCCGCCCTCTGAAAATCTCTTACAGTAAATTCATTGCCGGTTTGAAAAAAAACAAAATTGAGATTGACCGCAAAATTCTGTCTGAACTGGCAAAAAAACATCCTCAAATTTTTGAAAAAATCGTAGAAAAAGCGAAAAAATAAGCCGGAGACCAGTCCTCGGGTTTCGCTCGCTTGTGTAATTTAAAAACCGGATATTATTCCGGTTTTTTTAGTTTATTTTTGACGGCTTAACAGGATACCTACTATTAAAGCAGGCTGCGCAGAAATTATCCGGTTTTAAGGAAATACAGGGTTTTCTTACGCAAGGCGTTTCTATAATTGCCTTTATCGCCAAATCCAAACTGAGATATTCCAAAGAATCTAATCCCAATTCTTGCCTGATTTTCTCTATGTCTCCTTTATTCCTCTTGGCAATCAGCTCATCTTTGACTCTGTAAGTGTCAATGCCGTAATAACAAGGATACATATAAGGCGGCGAAAAAATTCTGGCGTGAATCTCTTTGGCTCCGGCAGCTCTTAACCATTTAACCAATCTTTTTTGGGTCGTTCCCCTTACAACAGAATCGTCTATTAAAACAACTCTCTTGCCCATTACCTTTTCTTTGAGAATAACAAATTTTAAATCTACCCCCTGGTCTCTTAACTCCTGAACCGCTTCAATAAAAGTTCGGGAAATCAAATGGGTTCTTAAAATTGCCTTTTGACCATTTGGTATCTTTGAAACCTCAATAAATCCCCAACCTCCATAATTACCGGAGTCGGGAATGGGAATAACTATGTCTGCTTCTGCTGGATGCTCTTGGGCTAACAATCGACCCATATTCTCCTGAACATCTCCCACTCTCCTTCCCAGCACTATACTATCGGGCCGGGAAAAGTAAATTAACTCAAAAATACAAAATTTTCGAGCAGTCACCGAAGGATGATAATATTTCTTAATACCTGCTCTGTTTATCACTGATATCTCCCCGGGATCTATCTCTCGAATTAATGTCGCCCCCATGTGGTGAAGAGCGCAGGTCTCAGAAGCCACTATATACCCGTCTTTTCTCTTTCCCAGACAAAGAGGCCTGATGCCCAAACTATCCCTTACAACAATAATCCTATCTTTGTATAATATCACCAAAGAAAAGGCTCCTCTAAGTTTCTGAATGGTTTTCTTCACCGCTTGCTCAAATGAAAAAGCAGAAGTTAAAGAAATCAAACTGGCTATCGCGGCAGTGTCTGAATCAGCAGAGGGTTGACGGCCTTTATTAAGACAATATTCTCTTAAATCTTCTGTATTAATAAGATTGCCGTTATGAGCAATCCAAAATTCTTCGCCGCCCCAATATCCCTGGATTGGTTGAATATTCTCAAAGCTGCTTTCAGATGTAGTGCTGTAACGATTCTGGGCTATCCCTACATTTCCGGAAAGACGTTCCAAAATCTTTTTGCTGAACACTATTGGTATTTCGCCCATTTCCCCCTGGAAGCAGCACTTTTCCCCGCATTCGCTTGTCACCATTCCAGCGCTTTCTTTGCCGCGATGCTGAAGGCCGTAAAGGCCATAATACATATCAGAAGCAACTTGCCTTGACCTGCTCACTATTCCTATAATTCCGCACATCTTTTTTCCTCTTTTTTAAATTTCAAAGAACAATCCTTTACCCTGTTAAATAATCCCCTCCTCTGAAGGAGGGGATTGCCGCAAAGCGGCATTTAACAGGGTAAATTCTTAATTTTCGCGCATTGCTGTTTTAATAGCACAATTTTTCGCTTTTGGCAAAAATCCATTGGATTTTTTGAGAATATCTTTTGCTTTAAGAAATGTCAATTGTTTTAACGCCTGCTCGTATGGCAGCCATTCAGAGCCAATATGCTCAAAAGAAATTTTTATTTTTTCTGTCTTTGTCTCGGCTAAAAAAAATACAACAATTTTGGAAATATTTTTGTCATTAAATTTATAAAAATATTTTATTCTTTCCTTAAATCCTTTAATAAATTTAACGTCTTTAATCCCTGTTTCTTCTCTGATTTCTCGTTTTGCGGTATCTTTCAATTTTTCTCCTTTTTCAATGTTGCCTTTGGAAAAATCCCAATGCCCTAGCCGATAACGAAGTAAAAGATAGTAAATTTTATTTTTTGCCCGCCGGAACACCACTGCCCCGGCCGATTTCTCAAAAACCATAAATTATTTTTTGAAAAAGTTTAATAAATTCTTTAATGGCCGGGTATTGATGATGTCTTTTTTTTCTGCCCAGCCGCGCCTTGCCTGGGCAACGCCAAATTCCATAAATCTCAACTGGTCTCTGTGGTGCGCGTCGCTGTTAATAACCATTTTAATTCCCATTTCCTTTGCCCGCCTGATATTCCGGTCATTAAGGTCTAATCGTCTGGGCTGGGCGTTAATTTCCAAAATTTTCTTGAATTCTTTCGCCGCGCGCAAAATTTTGGCGAGGTCGCATTGATACGGGTCTCTTTTTTTCAAAAGCCGGCCGGTAGGATGGACAAAAATTTTAATATAAGGATTCTTGAGCGCCTTAATAATCCGCTCGGTCATTTTCTCTTTGGGCATCTTAAAATTGGAATGAATGCCTGCCATCGCGTAATCCAATTTCTTCAACGCCTTATTATTTATATCAATTGAGCCGTTATTTAAAATATTTGTTTCAGCCCCCTGAAGAACCCGAAATTTTTTGTTTTGGCTTTTGGCGTTTATTTTGTCTATTTCTTTGCGTTGTTGAGCCAACCGCTTTTCATCTAATCCGTTATCTATTTTCAAAAACTTAGTATGGTCGGTAATTCCTAAATATTCATAACCCATTTTAAGAGCCATTTGAGCCATTTCTTTGATGGCGCTATTTCCATCAGACCATTTAGAATGACAATGTAAATCACCCTGAATATCGTTATAATTGACAACCCTGGGCAATCTTTTATGAAGGGCGGCTTCAATTTCTCCTTGATTTTCCCTGAGCTCCGGCAATATCCAATCCATTCCTAACGCCTTATAAACCTTTTCTTCGGTTTCTCCGGTAATCATTTTCTTGTTACGGAAAATTCCGTATTCATTCAATTTTAAGCCCTTTGAGATGGCAATTTTTCTGGTAGCGATATTATGTTCTTTGGAACCGGTAAAATACTGCAATGCCGACCCATAAGATTTCTTCGGCACCACCCTTAAATCAACGTCAAAACTCTGTTTTATCCCCATGCCAAAAATTCCGGGACAAGAACAAATTCTAATGGAAGAACGGGTTGTTCCTTTGCTCCATATTTTTTCAACATCCGGCAATGAAACAAAAAAATCCATCACTTTTTCCGGATTTCTTGAAAGCACCAAAATATCAACGTCGCCGATTGTTTCTTTCATCCGCCTCACAGAACCGGCAACGTTAATCCGCTCTACCTCTTTCAAAGTTTTCAATCGTTCCAAAATTTGTTTGACTTGAGGTAAAATAACTCCCAATAAAAATCTGCCCTTGCTTCTTTTGAGAAAAGCTATGCCCTGCAAAATATTTTGCTCGGTTTTTTCCTGAAAACCGGGCAGTTTTCTAATTTTGCGCGCCCGCACCGCCTTCTCCAAATCTTTAAGGTCTTTAACTTTCAGGCGTTTGTAAAGGGTTTTTATGGTCTTGGGCCCAATTCCCTCAACAGCGGTTAGCTCTTCTATCTTGACCGGCATTTTCTTTCTCAATTCCAGAAAATATTTTATTTTTCCGGTTTTCAGATATTCCTCAATTGTTTCGGCAATATTTTTGCCTACCCCGGGAATCTTTTCCAGTCCTTTCAGCCCCTCTTTTTTATAAATTTCTCCCGCGTCTTGTTCCAATGTGTCTAAAACAATAGCGGCTTTTTGATAAGCGTACGGCTTAAACGGAATATCCTCCATTTGCAAAAAATAGCCAATCTCGTATAAAATTTGCGCGAGTTCCTGATTAAACATCTTATTCTATCCTAATTAAATTTTGGGAAACAAAATTGTTTTATCTTTATCTTTCGGCTTGGCGATTAAATTTTTGGAAATTAAAAGCAACAAGCACACGGAAACCATCCCCAAAACGCCCACGCCGATAAATAAAGGGGTAAATCCAAATGTCTTGGCTATTATTCCGCCAATAATTCCGGCAATTCCCACTCCAATTCCAATAGATGAACTTTCCATACCCCATGTCATTGCTTCTTTTCCCTTGTCAATATGACGGATAAATATCCCGCCCCAGGGAGGAATTGCCATTGCCATTGCTATGGCATGAATTGCCTGCAAAGCGTATATATGCCAGGGCAAAGAAGCGAAAATAAATCCAAAAGGAACAAAACTGGCTAAGAACATCCCGGAAATCATAAAATAATAATCGTCTTTTTCTCCGTGATTTTTGTCTAAATATCTGCCAATCGGGACCTGAAGCAAGGATTTTAAAATCCAATAAATCCCTATTGCGACGCCTGCCACCTGGGCGTCGCCGCCCTGAATTTTGCCAACGATGAAAATAGCGAAAATCGGCATAATCAGCCCCCAGCCGGAAAACAAGAAAAAATCAGACCAAATCAAAATTTTTATTACTTTGTTTAACATAAAAAAAGTCGGGCCTTAAACAATTAACGATTAATCAAATAATCTATTTTGCCGATAGAACTTTATTTTTAACTTGTGTAAATCAGAATTTTCTGAAACTTCAAAAATTTTGGCAAACTCTTTTTCCGCGTCAGGAAGAATACTTCCGCTAAAACTTTCTTCTTCAGACAGCCAATAATTAGCTTTATAGGAAGCGGTAAATTTTCTCCCTTCTTTGTCAATAAAATAAACGGTTGAAAGATTAATTGAATTTTTTCTTTTATTCAAAACCTTTATTTTTACTTTCACAAACTTTCCATCTGTTTTCAAATCCTTTATTCTTTTGAATTCTTCTTCATTGACGGGCGGAGACGTTATTTCCTCTGCTTTTAAGCTCTTTCCCATTTCCTCAACTTCTAAAATCTCGCAGCTAATGTCTCTTGTTTCAACTGATTTTTCAGGCAGACAATTAATTTGAATGGTGTGCAATTTTTCCATTGAAACAAAAAAGCAAAAAATTCCTCCAAAAACCAAAAATACTCCCATTATTCCTCCCAAAATCCCTACTAAAAAAATTCTTTTTTCTTGATTTTCCATAATATAATTTTATTTTTAAATTTTATACAAAATTGTTTATGCCCGACCTTTATATTTTTATTCTACCAAAAAACCGCCTCCTTGGCGAGATAGCGGCAAAAATTTCTGCTTCATTTCCGATTTGCTATTGACATTGTAAATAAATTTTGCTATGTTCTATGTAGAATACATATGAAAAACACCTCTACGGGTTTTGTCCCTTAGCGGTGTTTTTCTTTGTATCCAAGTTTTTGCCTTAAATTAGACATAAAAATTATTCTCTCCCTAGCTGTCTTTTTCAACAAAACCGAACAAGTTTTAACATAAGGGCTTATCACTTTTTCAAGTTTGTTGTTTTTGTATAAATATTTGACCAAAGAATAAAAATCTCCATCGCTTGTAATAATTATTGCTTTGTCATATTTTTTATAATCAATCATTGCCTGTAAAACTAAATCTGCGTCAACATTACCTTTGACTTTGCCATCTTTATCCGGCAATGTCGGTTTAAATATCAAAACATAACCAGCTCCCTGTAAAAAGGAATATAAATCTTGATTAGCGGGAATATAACCAACAAACAAATAAACCCTTGATATATTATATTTTTCTTTTAAGTAAATTCTGAATTTTCTGTAATCCAATTTCCAGCCCAAACTTTGAACGCCTAAATTCAGATTTTGGCTGTCAATAAACGCGTAATTTTTTATCTTAATTATTTTTTTATTTAACATAAATTCAAATTATATTTTTCCTCAACTCCGGCCGCGCCCTCACACCAATAAAATTGGTAGTGATGGGCCTAAATTTTAGCGAAAAACAGACCTGACCCCAATTTTTCTCTTGCCGCACCACATTTTCCCCTCACATCTACATCCACCAAATTCACCAATATAACATCCTTACATTCTCAAGTTTGTAAGGGTGTTATATTTGTTGCGCATGATGTTTATTTCTAAAAAAATTAAATTTTCTTGATTTCTAAAAGAGAGTTGACCCTATTTTTCCCCTCACATCTACATCCACTAATATAACATCCTTACATTCTCAAGTTTGTAAGGATGTTATATTTGTTGGAATGATTTTAGAAAGCGGACAAATGTTTTGCCGTAAGGCGACAGTGTGTGTTCTACAAACTTATAGCGATATTTTTTATTGATTAATCCGGCTTGATAAAGCCGCCGCGTGTGTTCGCCAATGGTTTTCTCGTTTGCTCCAAGCGTTTCAACAATATCCCCCAGTGTTATGGAATTGCATTCGGCGATAAGAAGCAATATTTCAATGCGGTGGTGATTTGATATCCCCTTAAGATGCCGTTCCATTTGTTTTGCGGTTTTTATTTTCTTCATATCTACTATTATACACAACATCCTTACATTCTCAAGTTTGTAAGGATGTTATTTGTTGCGCATAATATTTGTTTCTGAAAAATAGATTTTTCTTGATTTCAAAAACAGAGTTGCCCCTGTTTTTTTATCTCATTTTACTCTATTCCTATCAACTTTAGCTCATCTCCGTCTTTCAAAATATCTGAATCCGTTGGCTTTTTTCCGTTCAATAAAAATCCCAATTTCCCGGGCGGAAATTTTTGTTGAATTTCAGGATAAGAAGAGAAAAGAAAATACAAGAAATTGGGAAAACTCAACCCCTCGGAAATAATCGGTTCATCAAAATCCTTTCCTGTGATTTTTTTTACTTCTTCATCGTAACAAACTTTGATTTTAATTGGCTGTAAAAAATTTTGTTCCATTTTTGATTTGAATCTTCATTCTCATATTCTTGAGAATTTAAGAATGATTATTTTCCCCTCAACTTCGGTCTAAATTTCACCCAAAAACAGAGTTGACCCTATTTTTCCCCTCACATCTACATCCACCAATATAACATCCTTACATTCTCAAGTTTGTAAGGGTGTTATTGTTGCGCATAATATTTGTTTCTAAAAAATTAACTTTTTGTTGATTTCAAAAACAGATTTTGATTTGCTATTCTCAAATTTTTACCCCGCACCGAACTTGTTCTGGTGCGGGGCTTAAGAATTTAAGAATGATTATTTTCTCTTCACTCCGGGCGCGCCATCACACCAATAAAATTGGTAGTGATGGGCCTAAATTTTAGCAAAAACAGAGTTGCCCTCCATTTTTCATCAGAAAAAATTTTACATTTTGTTGGGAGGGACAATTTTTCCTTTTATTTTTTAATAGGAATAAATTTTTTCTGGATTTGGCAAAAAAATTGCTTCGCAATTTTTTCTTTTCGGAATCGCTTAGCTCAATCCTACTTTCAGCGAAATAGCAGGCGGGCAAAAATTTTTCCATGAACACCATTCTGATTTTTTATTAAAATCAAACAAACAATATTTCGAATCATATTATTTTAATTGTTCTAAACAATGTTTCCAAATTTCAAACATTGCTAAAGTATCTAATTTACAATAACTAAGAAGGTCTTCTGATTTTTCTTTAATTTCATTGTCGTCAAATACACCAGAAACTATTTTATTCCACGTCTCCGAGGCTGTTCCACCTTCTTGAATATCCAATGTTTTATAAGAAAATTGAGAAATCAGTGCGGGAAGTACATTTTTAATTGAAGTTTTACCTTTAAATTCAGGGTGGACATAAAGTTGATTCTTGAACGGCAACTCTAAATCTATTATTCGGTCATTAATACTTTCCATGTAAGATAAATAATTCTTTTGCCTTTCTGCTAGCTTTGTATTAATGCCTGACTCAAATTGTTTACTCCAAACAATAATGGATCCTTTTTCTGGTAAATAATTTTTTAATTCTTTGATAAATTCTAAGTCTGGATTATCATTATTGATATATAAAAATTCAAAATGCTCGATTTCTGATTCTTGATTTTTTAAAATATGTAAAGAAAATTGAAAAGGTATTTGATTATAGGGTTTATATCCAACAAATCTAGGAATTGCTGATGGAAAGGTTTCGTAGTCTAAAAAAGATATAGGATATTTTATATCACTAAAAAAATTTACCAATTCACTTTTATTAAGAATAATCTTGTTTGATTGAGCAACATTGACTTGACTTCTTTGAATTACAGTTAAATCAAAGCTCGTAGGAACATCAAAAATTGAATAAATTTTCCTATCTATTAATTCGGATAGTTTCTTTTTTGAAATTCCTATTCTAGATATGTCGTGAACACTGTATTCAGGAATATCTGGATTTAAATAATTAAATGAAGTACAATGCGCACTTCTGCCCTTTGTTATACAACTACAATGCCCGCGGGGTTTATTCTCTAGTTTTAATAAATCGTATGCAGATTGCATCTCGTCTAAAACAATATCTGTAATGCCCATAACCTCATCAGTAAAGTCTTCTATAACCAGTAATTTATTAATATCTAATTTTTCTTGCCGAACATAATCACAATTTAATCTGATTATATATGTTTTATTAATAGGCACCGATAATTTTTTTAAAATATTAACTTGAAATGCCAAATCATGTTTATATCCATCATTATGCTTTTTTTTATTCTTGCCACTATTAGTTGATTTTACTTCATAAATATCGTATGCTTTTTGATCATCATTCCATACAAATATGTCAGCGATCGCTTCAAATTTGTCAGTACAAAAAACTGGCTGATATATAATTTTTTCTCGATCACCAACCAGCTTCATTGTTGTTTTTGTTTCTTTTCTGTTTTTAATCAAAATTCCACCTGGAAATAAGTTTCTTGCCAATTTATCAATCTCATTTCCCGTTTCCATAATCATTTTGTCAAAATCGGATAATTGTTTTGAATAATATTCTTTTGGTTCAAAAACTTTTACCCATGCATTTTGGGGACATTCTTTGTATAATAAATAGTTTGTTTTAGTTAGTAACATTTTATTTGATTATAGTCAGCATGTCATCCGAAATAATCTATTTAGATTAAATCATTCGGTAACATTAACTTTCTGCTTCAACCCATTTAAATATCCTATCAACTTATTGATTTCCTGACTATGGTCATGCCACCATCTAGTAGACCAGATTCTATAAACTTTATACCCTAAATTCTCTATTTCTTTTTGTCTGAACATATCATGAGCATACGCCTCGTTTGTCGAATGATATGTTTTACCGTCACACTCAATAACAACTTTTTCTTCTTCAATATCAACAAGAAAATCAACCCTAAATCCTCCAATTTGTTTCTGCGGAATAATTTGACTACTATCAAATTTTTCTAGCAGGCAATCATAAACTTCTTGTTCAAAGGGTGACTCAATCAATCCCTCTCTATTACGCTCGCCTCTTGGTTTATCGTGTGAAAATTCAATCAAGTCCTCTTTCACTTGGTCTGCCAAATCTGTTTGTTTATTTGATATAGACTTTGCGTATGCTAAATAAGCATAAAAGATTGCCTTTTTATTATTACCGTATTCTTCAAGCAATAAACGATAATTTGAATATTTATTTTTTGGAACTGAAGTGCAAATAAAAATTTTATCCTTTGCCCTAGTGATGATAACATTTAATAATTTATATCCCTTCTCGAGATTAAGGGGTCCAAATCTTTCATAAAATTTTCCACCAAGATCCTTGCCGTATGTTGTTGAAATTATGATTATATCCATTTCGTCACCTTGGATATTTTCCAAATTTTTAATAAAAAAACCGTTTTCAGATTCTCTAATCTTATCAATTTTTTTAGCAAAATTTTCATCATTGATCACAGCTTTGTTCAATTCGTCAATGATTCTATTTCTTTGAGGAATATTAAATGTTGCTATCCCCACAGAAGGATATGCGCCGTCAGATTTTTCCTCAACTTTATTTTTGAGAATATCAATAACTTTGCAAACCTCATCCTCGTTAACTCTTTCGTTATAAATACCATTTACTTCATAAAATTCAATTGGCTTGTATGCAAATTTTTCGGGAAACGGAACTAAGTTTCCACCATAAAAAGCAACATTTGAAAAATCTATAAGTGCGGGATGCCGAGACCTGTAATGGTAATCCAAGTATGATTGACTTTGAAAACCAAGATTTTCAGCATAGTCAAGTAAAGATTCGCTAAGCGCTAATTGAGTATTATCCAACTCCTCATCACTTAATTCATCGCCTTGCGCGATATCTCCAGATACTTGAAAATAACTAGACGGTGGCATTTGATGAACATCTCCAGCAATAATTTTATATTTTCCCCTTATTAAAGAAGTGAAAGTGTCCTCAATCCGAAGTTGACTAGCTTCATCGAATATTACTACATCAAAGATTCCCAGTTCAAGTGGCAACATTGAGTCTACAGCCAGAGGATTGGTTAATATAACTGGGAATATTGATGTGAATAAATCGAAGTCTTGATTGATGATTTTCCTTAGAGAGTTTGTCCTGCTGTGAACCCTATTTTTCCGTAGATTATAAAGGAGCTTAAAGTTAGTAGGGATTTTTTGTAATAATATATTTCTCCATTGGTCTTTTATTATTTCTTTCTGTTCATCTTTAAGTTCATAATAAAAATCCGAAAGCCTGTTGAGATCATTATCATCCTTATGAAAACCTGACGAGGATTCCTCGAGCTGTAACAGTAGATTGTAATATCTCCAAGCGCGCAGAGCAGTCAACCAACTATTTGTATTAATGTCACTATTTTTTAATTGAGAAATGATACTTTTCTTTTTGCCACCGATAGAATTATAGAAATTAATCCAATTGTGCACTAGTTCATATTCTGTGAATTTTTTTAAACATTCATCAAGAAAAATTTTTCTTTTCGACACTGTTTCTGTATAATTTTTGAGGTCTTTAAAATCTGATATATTTAAATCGGGACCTGAAAATACTACTCTGAATATCTTATTTAGATTATTTTCGCCAACATTGACTTTGGCATAGATAGCTTCAATGTTTTTTAGCACATCAATATTTCTGCCTATAATTTTGGCTATATTTTTTATATTTTCTAATACAGAAGTTATCTTTTTAAGCTTAATTCTATCATATGTTTCCGTACTTTGTAATATTCCCCTGTTTTGAAAAATATTATTTTTTATTTTAATTTTCTGTTTATAGGTAGATTTATTTCCTAAAAACAAACTTTTTATTTTTTCTACAAAATTAGCTTGCAAAATTTTTTCATCAACATTAAGAGACTTGACCAAATTAATTGTAGAAAGTAGTTCTTCTAAAACAGTTACTTTCTCTTTTTCCTCTTCTATAAATCCTCTGACTAAATTTATACAAAAAATGTTTTTTATGGAGTCCGTCGTTTCTCTTTTTTTATGACTTTGTGAAATTTTACCAAGGTCAGAGATTGCTGATTCTAAATCAGAGTAAATATTAGTTACAGAATTACAAAATTCTATGTTCTTTCTTGAAATTACTATAGATTCTTCTATTTCGCCTTTAATATCATTTATTTGCAATGCCTCAATTTGTTCAGTAGCCATTTCTTCTGTTATCAGTTTACTGCGAAATTTCACAGGGGTAATTTTTTTCACAAGAGAATATAATTCGTTGACTTTAGATTCGTACAATAGGAACAACTTGGATTTATTTATTTCATAACTCAACTCATTTTGTAATTTTTTAATATGAAAAATATCAAAGCCCATGTGTGTGACATCAGACTCTGATAGATTCGATGTGATATTATCCAATTCTGTTATAAACTTATTACATTTAGATATTTTTCCTTTTAGCTTATCGGAAATTCTGCGTGAATAAATTTCTGAGAAGAAATCCTTTTTAATATTTGCATATAAGTTAAAGGCATCTTTATCCAGCGTGGAGTATGCAATTGATGCGTCCCGAATTGACTTTTCTAATTTTTGATAATCTTTCTCATTCATCGAAAGATTGTATTCTGGCATCAAAGTCTTTACTTGGTCCCAATCAATTTCATTCGAAAATTGAATAAATCTTCCCACTGCATCTTTCCAATGATCTTCCCCAATCTTACTCTCTCTTTCATTCAAATGTTTGAGATTAAAATCATCCTTTAGTGTTGAAAATTCAGAATATTTATCGCTAAAAGATTTTAGATTTGAGCGAAGCACATAATTACCATGAATAAAACTTAGGTTATCAACTATACTACGGGCTTTCTTAACTACTGTTGACCTATCCCTGCTAATATCATCGACTATTACGCTTAAGTCTGATAGACCAATTTTTTCTAAAAAATTGTAAATAACATTTAAAGCAGTCTTTTTCTCACACACAACCAAACATTTTCCGCCATTTTGAAGAGTGTTTGTGATTATTGCAGTCAGCGCCTGACTTTTGCCAGTACCGGGAGGACCTTGGATTAGTTTAATTTCGTTATCAGTAAGTGTATTTATTATTTCTTCTTTGCTTGGATCTGTGAGAACAGCGCTTACAGTAGATGTTTGAAACTTATCTAACACCAATTTTTGATTTTGAAAATCCTTAAGTTGTTCCAGCATTTCCTCAATTCTTCGAATAATCGACTCTTTGCGAGATGTATAGATGCCAAATATACCTGACCACTGTATCCATGCATTATCTGTCGCAAGGGAGTCAATCTTTTTTGAATCTGGACACTTTTGTACCTTTATATCAAAACCCTTGCTATCATTTATTTGAATGCCTAATTGAGCAAGTATATTTTTACAAATCTCTAATAATTCAGTTGAATCAACCACATTATCCTCTAATACTTCCTCGTTTAAAGCTTCAATAGAGACTTGTGTATCTCTCAGCACATGCGAACGTAGCAACTCGTTTATTCGCACAGGATGATCTAATGTTCGAGATATTGTCCATAAATTATTTTTTCTGTTTGATTTAACGATGTCTAAATTCCAAATTATAAGGGGCGCTTTTATAATTTTTGTGGGGTCAATTGAATCACGCCTAATGAGCAACGGATATCCAAAACCAAAATTTTTAATACCTGATTCTAAAAACTGATCCTCGTCATCAATAGTAGCATTATTTAATCTCCTTGATATAAGATATAATTTATTTTTCTCATCTTCTTCTAATTTAGTTAAATTGATCCCATCAAAATCAATAGCATAAGAAAATTCTTCTTTAGAAAGTAATGTATGTAAAAAATCAGTAGATTTTTCTTCTGCTATTCTGTCTAATTCCTTTAAATCAAGTCTAGAGCGCGCGTAACCAGGTACTGCATTTAAGTGAATACCTCCTCTATTTCCCACTTTGAGCAATTTCAAAAGAGACCTAATAAAATGCTCTTCAAATTTTATTTGAGAAATTTTTATTTCTTCAGACATAAATATTATTTCATTAAATCATCAATACTAGATCGCTTTGTTTTAATTTACCTTAATTTTTGCTTTTGGCAAATGTTTTATTTTCATAATTTTTATATTTTGTCATAATTTTACTTTTTTGCTATTTCTTGTCCCAATGGACCTTGAATTAAATCTATTATTTCTTTTATTAACTCTTCCCATGATAATGAACCCCTAAACCAAAGGAGAATTTTGTCGGTACGATAACGAAGTAGTTTCAAAAATTTTTGCCAAGTAAAACCTTGCGGTTTTAATTGGTCTTTCCATTCTCCCCAAAGATATTTAGGAAGTTGATTCCCCGACCAAACAACAAAAGAATCCCAATCAATATCAGGATTAGTAAAAACTTTCTCTTTCAAAGATTTCATCTGTTTTTTTATCTCTTGTGGTTCTTTAGGGACCAATAACTTATCATTCATACCCTAAGTATATGGGATATTAATAACCATGTCAAGATTTACCTCAATTTTGGGGCTCGGTCAAATTGAAAAAATTAAAAAATTCTATCAAAAATCCCGCAAAAGTTAAGATATGCCGCATGGGAGTGTGTTTTTTTATCTTTGGTTTGTGATATAATAAAAAAAGAGGCAGCTAAATATCTAAACATATGTTTGAGCCGAAATATACAATTAGTCATAAAATTCTGAACAATCTGATGAAAATTGCCGAGGTAAGATCATTGGTTTCGCGCGCCTCAATTCTCCCCAAGCAAGAAGCGAAATTAAAGCGGCAGGCTTTGGCGCGAATGATTCATTCCTCTACCAGCATTGAAGGCAATATTCTCAACCGTTATGAAGTTGAAAAGCTCTTGGCCGGTCAGAAAATTGACGCGCCCAAGCGGGATATTTTTGAAGTAAAAAATTATCAGGAAGCAATGTATTATGTATCCAGATTTGTAGAAAAAAAGCGAAAAATTACTGTTAAAACAATTTTGGAAATCCAACGACTGGTAGCGAAGAACACTCTTGCCGAAGACAGATGCGGTCATTTCAGAAAAACCAAGGTCTATGTGGTTAGTCGCAGAGGCAATGAAATTATCAAAGTATCATATACCGGGCCGGAAGCCAAAGAAGCGCCGAAATTAGTCAAAAATTTGGTTGATTGGCTTGATAAAGCCAAAAAACAAGACATTTGTCCGGTTATTGCGGCGGCCATTGCTCACGCAGAAATTGCGGCTATTCATCCTTTTACCGACGGAAACGGCAGGACAGCCAGAATTTTAGCCACCCTTATTCTCTATCAAAGAGGATATGATTTCCGAAAACTATTTGCTTTGGAAGATTATTACAATCAAGATAGACCATCTTATTATAAAGCCATTCATTTGGGCAAAAACTATCAAGAACGGCTAAAAGCGGATTTAACTAATTGGCTGGGATATTTTATCCAAGGTTTTGCTTCTGAAATGCAAAGTGTTAAAGAGACACTTATTCCGTTAAGTCTTGACGCAAAAATGAAAAACAAAATCGGAGGACAGGTATATTTGGATAAAAATCAGATTAAAATCGTTGATTTTATGATGACAATGGACAGAATAACAAGCGACGATGTGACAGATATTTTAAATATTAAAGAAAGAATGGCTCAGAATTATTTAAAAGAACTCGAATCAATGAAACTTTTGAAAAGGACTGGGAAGGGTCCGTCTACTCACTACGTGTTAAATGTTTGATACTTATTGCGGGATAAATTGCGGGATTATTGCGGGATTTTTAAGCCGAAGTTAAATCATAATCTTAAGTTAAATTTAGGAAATGGAGGAAAAAAAATCTTTTTTGCTAAAAGAAATAAAGTGGTGGGTCGTAATTCTAATCTCCCTAATAGTGGGCGTTTTAATAATGGTATTGGAAATTTTACTGCTCTCATAATGGGAAAATTGACTATGATTTTCAAAAAGTTATTATTAAATAAGAAAGATTAAAATACGCTTATGAAAATTCCAAACTTCAGCCAAAAAAATAAGGAAAGCCAGGGATTGGAGGAATACGAAGAAATAAGCGAGAAAAAAACTTCCAAACTGGGGTATGTTCTTTTAATAATTCTGGCGCTGTTTTTGCTCATAATAGGACAAAAGGTTTTTTCAGATATAAAAGATATTCCTCAAAAACCCCTATCTCCTACTCATAGCATTGAGATATATTCAGATATAGAGCATCTGCGAAATCTTGCTTATCCTCCAACTGAATATCATCAACCAGCCAAATATATTTATATTGAACCTCTTGAAACGCAGAAAGGGCTTATCCTGGAATTTAACGATACAGATAAAAAATTTGGAATAGATAAAAAATTTAAAGCTATTGAAACGGAAATAAATAGTATAATTTCTTTAAATGGAGACATTAATGACATAAAATCGGAAATAAATTCTCAAAAAGCTCAATTAGAGAAACTATTGATGAAATACGACGTGAGCTTGCAGGAAGTTATCGCGGAAGAAGAGCCCCTGATGGACAAGCCAGGCATTAAAACGTCAATTACTTCTCTCAACAATGAAATTTCATTATTAAACCAACAATTGGCTGGCAAAACCGCGGAAAAAGACAGCGCGCTTAATACTATAGAACCGAAATTGCTTGTCTTAAAAAATTCTTTTGATGAAGCATTGGAATATTACAAAAACAAACAGGCGTTCTATAATTTTCTGGTATTTCTGTTAAAACTGGTTTTTGTCCTTCCTCTTTTTATTTCGTCCCTTTACTTTTATTTCCGGCTAAAGAAGAAAAATAGCCCGCACACTATAATCGCCACCGCGATTCTTACGGCTTCTTCTCTTCTGTTTCTGCAAATAGTTCTGATTTTTCTTTATCAAATACTGCCGATGGAATGGTTAATAAGGGTTTTCCGGGCATTAATGGAAATCCCCGCCCTAAAATATATTATTTATTACGGCTCTGTCCTTGCGGTTATATTAATTTTCGGCGGCATAGTGTATTATATTCAAAAAAAAGTATTTACTCTGGAAAAAATCGCTATCAGACGGCTAAAAGACAACAAATGCCCCAACTGCTCTTTTACTCTTGATGTGTCTTACAAATTCTGTCCAAAATGCGGCAAGCAACTGAAAGAAAAATGCCCCTATTGCAACAATCTAAAAATCAAAGGCCTGGCCTGCTGCCCCTTTTGCGGAAAAAAATAATATATTGAAGTTCAACTTCAATAAAATAACAGTTGGTCCAAAAATTTTTTGAGCCAATTAAAAAAGGGTGTTTTACAACCCTTTTTTCTTTATTCTCATCTCTTTTCTATTAAAATTGACTCTCTGACAGTAATTCTTTTTTGTCTTATTCTTCTTATGTGTTTTGTATTTAACAAAATATATTCATTGTTATAAAAACGAGCTAAAAATCCCTTAGGATTTCTGTATATCATCTTTGAGCCATCTTTCATTGATAAAAAAATGGCCTTTAAAATTAATTCTTTTGGCTTAACCCCATGAGATACTATTATAACATCAAATTCTGAAACCGAATAATCTATCCCGTTGGCTTGTTCAGCTTTAATCCCCAAAACAAGATTATTCTCAATAATATATCGTTCGGCATCTTTTACTGAGACCTTATCGCAATCTATGGCTGTTACTCTGGCTCCTGTTTTTTCAACAATTATCTTTGCTGTATAGGGCAAAGAACCACATCCTATATGAAGAACGTTATCAAAAGAATTAATACAAGCGGCTTTTATTTCTCTTTCTACTAAACTTCTGCCGAATTGAGAATACAAATAATCAAACAATTTTATTTTTACAGCCAATCTCTCAAAAAACTTAATCATATTGTACAGCATTTTTTTCTACCCCTTCTTATTTGTTTAATTGTAATGTGCTAAAATTAGATTAAAGGAAAATTCTATTTATGTCAAATTCTGAAGAGATAATCAAAATTGACGGCGGTTATTTAGAGGGCGGGGGCCAGATTCTCCGGACCGCTTGCGCTCTTTCGGCAATCACTCAAAAACCCTGCCATATTTTTAATATCCGGCAATCCAGGCCAAAGCCGGGTTTAATGCCTCAGCATCTTTTGGGAATCCAGGCCCTGGCTCATCTTTGCGATGGAAAATTGGATGGAGATTTTTTTGGCTCAAAAGAAATAAAATTTTACCCTCAAAAAATCAGGCCCCAGAATTTAAACGTAAAAATTGGAACCGCCGCCAGCGTCACCCTGATTTTACAAACTTTAATTCCAGCGGCTCTTTGCGCTGAAGGAAATAAATCTGTAAAAATTACTTTGGACGGCGGAGCTTTTGACACCTTTTTTTCGCCAACATTTGATTATTTCCAATATGTCTTTTTGAAAATCTTAGAAAAAATAGGAGCGAAAATTGAAATAAATATTTTGCAACGGGGATATTATCCTGAAGGCAAAGCAAAACTTGAAATTACTATTTCTCCCCTCTGCTCTGCGGAACAACGCGCAGAGCAAATTAATTTTTTAGAGCGGGGCGAATTGCGAAAAATTTTAGTTATTTCCGGGGCTTCGGAATTTTTGAAAAATAAAAAAGTGGCTGAAAGACAAATTATGGGAGTGAAAGAAATTTTGGGAAAATTAAAATTGCCGTTTGAAGAAAAAATTGAATATTACCCAACTCAATGCCCGGGCAGCCAAATTTGCTTAATCGCTGAATTTGCCGACACAATCATAGGAACCGACAACTTAGGAAAATTAGGAAAACGAGCCGAAGATGTCGGCAAGGAAGCGGCTTTGGACTTGCTGAAAGAACAAAAATCCAGGGCTTGCCTGGACAAACATATGGCTGACCAAATCCTGCCTTATCTGGCTTTGCTTGGAAAGAAAAATTCTGCTGAGGTCTCGGAAATCACCAACCATTGTAAAACCAACATCTTGGTCATCGAAAAATTCCTCCCCGGAAAATTTCAGATTAAAAATAATCTAATCAGCTGGTATTTAAAACAAGCCGCAAAGTTTTACAATAAATAAAATATAAAGCAAAAGATACATCGCGCCTTCCCAACAATGGATTTTTCGGGAAACACTGGAAATCACAAAAAGCAAGGTAACCAGGATTAAAAACGGCAGACCTATATTAAAAGTTAAATCATCAACTATTAACGGCCTAATCAGAGCGGGCAGACCAACGATAAGCAGAATATTAAAAACATTAGAGCCAAAAACATTTCCCAGAGCGATTTCATATTTTTTCTTGAGAGCCGCTCGCAATGAAACCACCAACTCAGGCAAAGAGGTTCCTATTGCTATTGCTATTATGGCAATCAAGGAAGCGCTTATTTTTAACAGTTCAGAAATTTTCAAAACCGATTCAATGGTATAATTAGCGGCAACAGCCAAACCAATCATTCCTAAAAATAAAAAAAGAAAGGGCGCTTTTTTTATTCCCGCTTTTTTTTCTCTTCTTTCTATTCTTGACGGCAAAACCTCAACTATCTCTGACATATCTTCTTTATCCTCTCTTTTATGAAAAACCGTATATAAAAGATAAACTAAAAAAGCCAATAATAATAAAATTCCTTCTCCAAAGACAACTTCTCTATCCCAAATGATAAAAAGAAAAAAAACCGTGACCGCGGTCAAGAGAGGCGCGTCTAGATCAATCAAACTCCTTTTAACTATTAAACGACGGGCCACTAAGGCGGATAATCCGACAATCAACAAGACATTAGCGATATTTGAGCCAATAGCGTTAGCAACAACAATTTCACTGGATCCCTTGAAAACAGCGGCCAAGGAAGAGGCGAGTTCCGGAAAAGAGGTGCCAATGCCAACAATAGTCACTCCAACAATAAACGGCGAGATTTTCAAAGCCAAACCGATTTTTTCGGCGCTTTCAACAAGCCAGTCAGCCGACTTTACCATTAAAGCCAAACTGGCAACAAAAATGAGTATCCAAAAAATTAGCATATAAAATAAGCGCGTTTTCTACTTCTTTAAAGCTTCCT
>DAOVPY010000016.1 GCA_030628945.1 Candidatus Nealsoniibacteriota bacterium | reverse complement strand
CTCCATCGTTACCAAACCCGTCACTCCTCCATATTCATCTACGGCAATGGCCATATGGATATGCCGGCGTTGAAATTCCTTAAACAGATTATTAATAGCCATTTTTTCCGGAACAATAAACGGCTTTTTGGCTAATTGAGCCAATTTAATATTATTTTTTGCCTTGTGCGCTATATGCCTTAAAACATCTCTAACATACAAAATTCCGGTTATATTGTCTTTATTTTCTGAATATATCGGAATCCTGCTAAAGGGACTATCCACAATATCTGACAGGGCATTAGATAATATCATACTGCCGTCCAGATAAAACATATCAACCCTGGGCGTCATAACATCTTCTGCGTCAATATCAGCGAATTCAACGGCTCTCTCAATAATTTTTTCTTCGTCTTTTCTAATTGAACCTGATTCTAATCCCATAATGGCGGTGGTTTTTATCTCGCTGGCAGAAACCAAAATTTTAGACGAACCGGCAATTTTAGCGACCCATCCAAAAAACCAAACCAGGGGCCAAAAAAGATACATAATAAATAAAATCGGCTTGGCTATTAGCAAAGAGAGTTTTTCCGCCTTGGCTATGGCTATTGATTTCGGAATGATTTCGCCAAAAACCAAAATAAAAAAGGTCATTATTCCAATGGCAATGCCTACGCCGGAAGAACCAAACAACTCGGTAAAGATGACGGTGGCTAAAACCGAAGCGGCGATATTAACTATATTGTTTCCCAATAATATGGTAACAATTAATTTCTCCGGATTTCGCTTTAATTTATACAAAACACCGGCTCCTTTTTTCCTTTGCTCCAATAAGGTTCTTGCTTGGACCTCGCTGAGCGAAAAAAGCGCTGTTTCCGAAGAGGAGAAAAATGCGGAAAGCAGAATTAAAATTAGTAAAATTATGTATTCTGTCATTGGTTGGCTAAATACGCTCCCTTGCTAAAATTTTGGCAAAGGGGACGTATCTTTTTATTTTTATAACAATCAATGGATATTTTTGTCATTTTAAATAAGGGCTTTGGCAATTTATCCAGACCGTACCAACTCCAGCTTTCGCACTTGTCTGGCTCAAGCACTTTTACATCGTTGCTTTTATGTTCGGCGAGCAGGCCAATGTGCACATAATGTCTGGGTTTGTATTTTCGGATGTTGGACAAAATTTGAAACCTGATATTTTTGATTTCAATTCCGGTTTCTTCTTTGGTTTCTCTTCGGCCGCATTGTTCAAATGTCTCCATATATTCCAAGTGGCCGCCGGGAAAAGCGTATTCATCTCTTCCGAGAAGAGCTCTTCGTTTTCCCAATAAAATCTTATTTCCTTTGAAAATCATTACTCCAACTCCGACTAAAGGAATTTTTTTTATCATCTCTTTGGTTTCTTATTTTTGATTTTGCGGTGTTCCAATCTGGCTGCCAGACCCCAGCGCCTTGGAAGAGGTTTTGAAACGGGTCTTGCTTTCTTAAAATTTGGATTAAAAGATTTTTTCTTCATATGTTTTCTTTTATTACTTTTGGAATAAATTCAAAAATGTCGCTGGCCAAGAGTCCTTCTCCGTATTTCTCGGCTGCTATTTCTCCGGCTTTGCCGTTGATAAAAGCTGCTGCTTCTGCCGCTTCAAACGCATCAATGCCGCGAGCCAAAAGAGCGCCGCAAATTCCGGCCAAAGTATCGCCAAAACCACCCTTAGTCATATATGGCGACCCTGTTTCATTCAGAGCAAGAGCTTTTCCATCAGAAATAACGTCAACATTGCCTTTCAATAAAATGGTCGCGCCAATCTCTTTCGCCCATTTTTCAACTTTTGCTTTTCGGTCGTCAATGTCGGGTTTTACGGTTTCTTTAGTTAGAATCCTGAATTCTTCAATATGCGGAGTTAAAATCACTTTCTTGTTTTTGAGAATATCCGTATCTTCGGCTATGGCTCTGATTGCCTCGGCGTCAATAACCATAGGCAAATCAATTTGTTTAATGATTTCTTTGATTGCTTTATAAGTTTTTGGCTCGCGAGCCAAACCCCCGCCGATAATCAATGAATTAAATCTTTTTGATAAAAAAACGATTTTATTAACGTGTTTTGGAGCCAAATCTCCATCCAGAGGCCGGGCAATAATGTCCGGCGCAAAACTCGCGGCAATGTCAGCGCCGCGCTCCCTGCAAACAATCATTGTTAAATCAGCGCCTGCGCGCAAAGCCGCGAGCGCGTTAAAAACCGGCGAGCCGGAATAAATCCTGCCTCCGGCAACAATTAAAACATAGCCAAAATCTCCTTTATGACACCATTTATTGCGTTCTGGATAGATTTTTTTTAAATCCATATTCCGAAAAGATAATAAATGCCCAAAAGCATTAAAACAATCGCGCCAATCAGGGTTGCCCAGGTAATAAATTTTTTAGAGGTTAGCCAAAGATTCATAGTCAAAACCGCTGTCCCAAAAATAATTAGTTCCTCTATCATATAGAAAAATACATAGAGACAAATATAAAGACAATACTGAAAAGAAGACAAATTCGCCTGTGCTAAAATGCTGGTATAAACAACCGGAAAAGCCGCGGAACAGGGAAATTCAATAATGGTAATCAAAACCGCAAAAATAAGAACTGCCCCGAGCATCAGTAAAATATTTTTTGATTTGCGCTCTTTTAGAATCTCTTGAAACCATTTGCCGAATTTTGAGAACATTCCATGACCTGTCCCGATTTCGCAGGTTGGCCCTGATTTACGGAATTTCAGATATTGCCTGAAAAAATACACGCCGCCGCACAGAGCCATTAATCCGGTCAAAATTTGCATTGACCTTAAATAAGGAGAAAACAAAGAGAAAATTTGATACCATAAAAATACCAGGAGCCAATAAACAATCACTGTGGCAAGAATAAAAACGCTTCCCAAAATTAAAATTTTTCTTCTGGAACCAAGAACCAAGACCAAACTGAGAATGAAAATCAGGGCGCCTATGGAGCAGACATTAAGGCCGTCTATGGAACCCATAACTACTGTTAAAACCGGCAAAGAATATTTTGTGATACCAATTTTTCCCAAAATAGGAACATCAATCTGGCCCAATTGCCTTTGAATTGAATTTTCAATTTCCTTTTCTTTTTCATCGTCAAAGCCCAGAAAAAATTCTTTTTCCTGACCAACAAAGGTCATTGGCACCAGACCCAAATATCTCTCTGTGTCGCATTCTTCGCAGAGTTGTCTTAAAAATTTTTGATTTTTCGGCTCAATAGCCGAATAACGGTTAATTTTAATCTCTGGATATTTTTCCTCAATAACATCTAAAAATTTTTGTTCCGCGGCGCAGTTGTCACAGATAGACCCATAGAAAAAATGGATTTCTATTATTTCTTGGGCAAAAACAAAACAAGGAATTAAAAATAGCCCAAGAATAAAAGTTAAAAGGATTTTCTTGCTTAAAATCATTAGATTATTTAAAAATACCATAAAATCAACAATCTGAAAACCCCTATCTTACAAAAATAAAAAGTGAACGAATAGAAATGTTCGCTCACTTTCTTTTGTTCCTCTTTATACTATTTCCATCCCCGATGGAGGTGGCTGTCCTTGCGACATCTGATTGTATCCTCCCGCTCCTGATACCGGCATATTAGGTATTTGTCCTCGCATTATTGTTTCTACCATTTTATCTAAACTTTTCTGGTCTAGCGCGGCATAGAAATAATATTTTTCCCCTTTTTCGCCTTCAACTTCTTTCCGGAAAAACCGAAGGACATTCTCACTATCTTTGCTGATATCCCCCCTTATTGTTATTGCTTTCCTCACTTCCTTCAGGTCGCGATGGACTCCGCGCCATAAAAGGGATTCCATCTCATTGATTTTCTCAATACGGCCAAGAAAACCGATATCGCTCGCTTTCAACTTTCCTTTTCTGATTTCGCCGAGTTCCTCTCTTATAAGCACTATTATCTTTTCTTCTATCCGGGATTCAATAAACTTTGTTATACCCTTATCATATTCTTCCCAGGATATTTCTTCGCCTAACTGCATCTTGATAAAGGTTTTTTCTATCTCTTTTCTTGCGATTTCCTGCTCCGCTTCCATCTTATTTAACACTTCTTTTCCTAATCCTGCCATATTACCTCATCCTCCTATGTTGTTAATTTACTTTATTGTATTATAGACCCATTCCAAAATTTTGTCAAACCCCCACACCTAATCAGGTATGGGGGTCAAATTAAAAGAGAGTCAATTAGATTTGCTCTCTTTTTTATAAAATATTTTTATATCTTTATATCTTTTTCAAGATACCCCTCTTTCGTAATTACTACCACTCTAATTGCCTGACCTGAGTAACTGTCTCTTCCAATTGCAGCTTTTACAGAATCTATTGCAAGTTCTATTGCTTCTTCTGTGGACATATTTTCTTTATATCTATTATCAAGCACCCCGTAAGCAAATGGAGAACCAGTTCCAGTAGCAGTAACATCTCCCTCTTCTGAAGTGCCACCATAAGCGTCTACAGAAAATACACGCGGTATTTCGTCCATGTCTATTCCGCCTATTAAAATCTGCACTTCATACGGAAGCATTTTTTGCGTATGCAACAGATTAGACAAAAATGTTGACATTGCTTTGATTGTTATCTGCCTACCTCTTCTTATTTTATAATCTTGCGCGTGGACTGAAGCAATTCGCACTAATGCTCGAATATCTCCCACACAACCTGCTGTTGTTATACCAATTTTGTCGTCTATTTGATGAATCTTTTTTGCGGTTTTAGAAGAAATAAGATTACCCATCGTACTTTGTCTATCGCTCGCAAATACTACACCGCCTTTTCATATTAACCCTATTGTTGTTGTCATTTTCTATCCTTCCTCCTTTTCTCTATTTTTAATCTTTTTTATGTATGCTGCTATT
>DAOVPY010000015.1 GCA_030628945.1 Candidatus Nealsoniibacteriota bacterium | reverse complement strand
CGTGATTATTAATAAAGATAAACTTTCTTAAACCCTGCGCCCATAAGCCAAACATTACATCCACTAACTGTTCTTTTAAAGTATTTTGGCTGATGGGAATAGTGCCAATCATCCCGACATGATGTTTCGGGTGATTGCCGTAAATCCAGGGCGGCAAGGCAATGGAAATTTCTTTGTTTTGTTTTGCTGTATATCTTCTTACTGCTTCGGAAATCCTTGTTACCTGCAAAAGGTCCTGGCTTGGAACACTATGAAAGCCGTGTACTTCAGTTGAACCAAGAGGAATTAAAACAATATCATTTTTTTTAATTTTTTCTTGTTGAGCCCCCTGTAAAGTATTCTGAATATAACACCCGGGTTTATCCATCTCTCCAAGACAAGGAATTCCATACTCTTTTAAAATTTGGTCTATTTTTTGGTCCGAGGCCTCCCAAATTTCTTTTTTTAATTGTCCTACCTCATTTTCTTCAAAATTAAAAGTATATTTTTCCATATAATAATTTTACATTTTTTTAATTATAGTTTTTTTTATAATTTCTCTTTTTTCTTGATTTAAAATTTCATCCACGGTTTGCATGGACACTCCTTCCACGCATCCCGGTTGAGTCACGGCAGAAGCCCCTGTGGCTTGAGCAAAAACCAGCAATTCTTTGAGATTTTCTTCTGACAATTTTCTGACATCTTCAAATTGATTATATTCTGCCAATTTATAAATCACTCCTGCGCAAAAAGCGTCTCCGCAGCCAGTAGCGTCAATCGCTTTTACTTTTTGGAAACCTGGCTGAGAAATTCTGAAATCTTCTGTAATAATTTCCGCTCCATTTTTTCCCTTGGTCAAAAATATAACTTTTGCTCCTTGATTTAACAACTCTTTTACAGCTTTTTCCGGGTCGTTTTTGCCGGTATTAATCATAGCTTCCTTTTCATTACAATGGACAGCGTCAACAAAATGAAGCTCGGGTAAAAGAAATAAATGCGGTCTTTTAGGATGGGGCTCCATTATATCTAAAAATAGAAAGGCGTTTTTCTTTTTTACTTCTTCAAAAATTTCTCTTAAATCCCTGTCTATTCCCGAATAACCGGGTCTAACAGAAAATATATTAAAAGAACTTTCTCTGATAATTTTCTTTACCCATTCCGGGTCCAAATACCAATTAGCCCCGGGGTCAATATGAAATCTTCTATCCTCTCCTTTGAGCTCTAAAATCACATTTTTACCGGTATCTCTTTTTTCAACTTGCTGAAGAAAAGAGGTGGAAATTTCATAATTCTCAATAAGCTTTTTTACATAGGCCCCAAATACTCCTTGTCCTATGGCGGCGAGCACTTCAATCTTACGAGGATTTATTCCTAATTTAACTAAATCAATTCCCACATCAATGGGATGGCCTCCAATTTTAGTTTCAATTTCTCTATCCAGATAAACTACTTCTCCCGGCTCTGCAATCTTTTCCATTTCAACCGCTAAAATATCAACCATTATTGTTCCGCAACTTAATATCTTAGTCATTTTTTATTTTTTGCTTGTTTGTTAAAAAATTTTATTTGTTCTTTGGCTTTGAGCAGGGTCTTTCCCAAAGAAATAACTCCGTGATTTTTAATAATTAAATAATCAATGTTTTTTCTTTTTTTTAATAATTTTCTAATTTCTTCAACTAAAGCAAGGGAACCTGCAGGCTGCTCTTTTTCAGTGCAAGGAATTTTTAATTTTTCTCCCTTTGTTAAAACCAGATTATCATGAAGATGAAAAATAGCGTTTATTTTTGGTCTCAGATTATAAATTTCGTTATGAAACAAGCCTTCCATAGAGGGAATAATTTTTCCTTTGCAGCGCGCTGTAAATTTTTGTTTCTTTTTTTCAATTCGCAAAACTTCCACAAAATCTTTCGGCCTCAAATTTCCCAACATTGTTCCGGTTCCGGTAATTATAAATCCAAATTGAGTTCTAAAACTTAAATTACCTTTGGTTTCCGGGGCTATTCCCATGCGAGCAAACTCCTTTCCCCATTTAATTAACAAATCTATCTTTCTGTTTTTGGAAAAATTTTTCGCTAAAAAAATTGTTTTAAATTTTACTCTGTTATTCTTTTTCATGGGGTCTTTATTAAAAGTATAACAAATAAAAACAAAAATCAAAAGAGCGAAATTTTATTTCGCTCCTTAAGCATTTTAATTTCTGAAAAATTTTCCAAATTTAGACATCAGATATTGATAAGATTTTCCACAGGCCTTATCCGGCTTCTTATCCCATAAACTGTAAAGTTCAAGAGTGATACAACCCTTATAGCCAACTTTTTTCAGGGTCTGAAGAATCGGCAGAAAATCTATATTTCCGTCCCCGGGAACCAAATGAAAATGAACCCGAGTCCCGTCTTTTTTCTCTTCCATATCCTCTAAATGAATGTGCTGTAAGAGCCCTCTTTGAGCAAACATTTGAATTACCCGCGGAATATCCTCTTTACAAACATAGGAATGGCCAATGTCAAAATTCACGCCTAAATTATTCATTCCTACATCTTTAATCATCTTTAAGGTATCTTCAGCGTTAGCGATAAAGAGCCCTCCGGGTCCATAGGTTCCCGGCTCATATTCAATATTCACCCAAACGTTTCGCAATGCAGCATACCTCACTATCTCTCTATAACAATCCCTTACATCCTGCCATGCTTCTTCAAAAGAACGGTCTTGAGGCTGATAGCCGGTAGAAGTGTTGACATTCGGACAATCTAACAGTACTGCCCAATCAATCACCTTTTTAACGTGTTCTATTCTCAATTTTCTCCTTGTCTCGTCTTTATCCGCAAAAGAAGGACCAAATCTCTGCCCGGGCGGCGCCAAATCATCATCTAAACGTTCGTATCCGCCGGCAGTGCAAGCCGAAACGTCAACTACTGTTAAATTGTGTTTTTTCAAAAAGGTCTTTATTTCAGAGATTCTTTTCAATTCTAAATCCTTGAGCCAAAAATAGGGCTTGTCAAAAACTAATTCTACATTTCTAAAACCTGCTTTAGCGATTATTCCCAAGGGCTTTTCAGGAAACGGCAAAAATTTGTTTCCGGCAAAAGCATTAATACTAAATCCCAGTCGCATTTTCTTTTGTTCCCGCATTTTCTTTTTCCTCTCTTCTCTTTAAAAAGTTATCACTACTTTTCCTTGTTCTTTATTGGTTTGCAGAATCTCTAACCATTTCGGCGTTTCTTCCAAAGTAATTTCCCGAGTAATCATTTTATGGGCATCAACTACTCCTCCTTCAATCAGACGGATGATATTCCGCCAAACACCGGAATGGCCGTGAGAACCAACTAAAGACGAATAAGTCCCTATCAATGTTTCGTGGGATACCCTCATCTCGCCGGAACCGTGGCCAAAAAGAATAAATTTGGATTCCGGCTCTCCTTTTTGAAAAAGTTTATCAATCGCTGGCCAAATTCTGGAAGCAATTCCCGCTGCCTCAAAATAAATCTTCGCTCCTGAATTATGAGTAATTTTAAGAACTTCCCCATAAACATCAGATTCATTGGGATTAATGAGATTGGTAGCGCCTACTTTTTTTCCCAAGAGCAATCTTTCCTTGGAAATTTCTATTAAAATAACCTTGGACGCGCCCATTGCTTTCAGTAAAGCGACAGCTGAAAGCCCCATTGGCCCGCCGCCGATAACTACGGCGTTTTCTCCCGGCAGCAAACCGCCTGCCACATTAATCAAAGCTTTGTAAACCCCGGCCAACGGTTCTATTAAAGTTGTTGCTACGAACATTTTTTTCTCTGACGCAAACTGCGGCTTCAAATCTTCCAAGCTATAAAGCTCCCGAATATCGGCCTTTGCGTATTCAGCCATTGCTCCGTCCACGCTAAATCCTCTTTCTTCATTAACTAAACAGCAGTCAAACTTGCCTTCTTTGCACATCTCGCACAGTCCGCAAGAAATTACACATTGAGCCACAACAGGTGTATCTATTTTAAAAACTTCTTTTCCTGTTTTTTTCTGAAAGGCCTTAATACCTTGTCCTATTTTCACAATTTTCCCTGAAAATTCATGTCCAATAATTATTTCGCCTGGTGTCTGTGAATTTCCCATAATGTAGGGATAACGGGTATATCCTTGTTCATCGGGCCAGGCCATTAAAATATCGCTTCCGCAAATCCCGCAGGCCTTAACTTTTATCAGCGCTTCTGTTGGCTTAATTTCAGGTATTGGCGCGGTAACCACTTCTATTTGAGGATTCTTCCAGATTTGATTTCCTGACTGAGCGCGTCTTCCTCCAATATCTCTCAGCCCTAAATTAAAATCTTTTCTCGGATTCCATTCCAAAAATAATTTTATTGCTTTCATTTTTTCCATAGTTTTTTTCTCTTTATTTTTCAATGTGCTTTCCCATTACAATACATAATTTATTTTTAAATGTCAAAAGCAAAGCAACCCTATAATTTCTTGTTTTTTTTGAATTTGGAAAAACTTTAACCTTGATTAACATTTTTTTGATTTAACTTGATTTTGGGGTTTGGTCAATTTTAACGATTTTTGCCAAAAACAAAAAGCAGGGGATTGTGCCTGCTTTCGCTTCAAAGTATTATTGTTTTCTTTGCATAAAGCATTGGTAGACAATCCTGACGCATTCTAAATTTTGTGCCGTGATTGTGTCCGGTGCGAGCATCAAAGTCCACAAGGATTTTATTTTTTTCTAACGCTTTCAAAAATCCTTCAAAACTGAATTTCTGCAACATCATTACTTTTGTGTAGTGATAGTATTCTTTTTTGCGTTCAGTTTTTACTTCGGCCTGAACATAGAAAGTATTAAGTAATTTTGTTCCGGCCTTATGCCTCAAATCATCAAAGCCCCAATATGGTTGCGGATTAAGTTCTACGAGGCCAGCCCTCTTTTTAACTGACCTGAGCCAATTTTTATGCCGTTGGTCAACACTTTTAGCATCAAAAGAAATAAGAATCTTTTTCTGTTTGCGGTCAATGACAACCTTAAAACCACGATCGCTTCGCGATTGCGCGTGGATTGTTTGCCGAAAGCTCATTTCGTTTTTTGGATATATTTTGCCGGCTTCTTCATGCGGCCATCCGTATTTTAATAATAAAATTTGAGGCACAAAACGAACTGCGCGAGGGGACGGCTCCATATGAAAAAGTGTTGTAAGCGAAGTTGAATTAAGGCGTTGCGCTTTCAGCTCCCACTCAGCGGCATTGGGCATCGGGAGGTTATTTTCTTCAATGCCTAACAAATCTTCAAGTGTATTTCCAATGCCGCCTTGATTTCCGCGTCGAGCATTCGGGACCCAACCCATTGAGACAATTTCTTTTAATTTTTTGATGAGAGATTGTTTGGTATAGATAATTGGTTTTTTCTTTTTTTTCATAAATTATAAGAGTTTTGCTTGAGCTTCGTAATCCTTAATTCTTTTTTCGGCCATTTTACAATATTCAGGCGACATG